>JBKQOX010000011.1:0-6147 GCA_052145255.1 Occallatibacter sp. | reverse complement strand
GCCTGCTCGACGAAGTCGTGACCGTCGAGGCGTTCGCCTTTGACCGCGAAGAACAGTTCGCCGGGCTGCACGGTGCGGGAATCGATGGAATATCCCTGGGCTATGGCATGGCCGTCGTATTGGCCGGGTGTCGTTTGGCCAGACGTTGCTTGGTCGGTCGCTCCAATGAATTCGGCGATGCGAGACAGAAGAAGCTTCATGCTGTCTTCCCCGCAGAGCCCGCTTTCGCGGCACTCTTACAATCGTAGCCCAGGGCCAACAGACTTTCGCGCGCAACGTCCACATCGTCGAAGGGAATCGTTCCCTCTTTTGCGATCTGTACCTTTTCGTGTCCCTTGCCCGCGAGCAACACGATGTCGCCGGGGGCTGCCTGTTGCAGAGCGAACGTAATGGCTTTGCGACGGTCGGGCTCGATGGAATACTTTGCACCAGACTTCTGCAATCCCACCAGCGCATCGTTCATGATGGCCAGCGGATCTTCGGAGCGCGGATTGTCGGAAGTGAGCACGACGAAGTCGCTGCCCTTGCCCGCGGCCTCGCCCATCAACGGACGCTTGGCGCGATCGCGATCGCCGCCGCAGCCGAAAAGCGTGATCACCTTGCCCTTGAGCCCGGCGCGAACGACAAAGTCGCGAGCCAGCACGGTGAGGTTACGCAGCGCGTCATCCGTATGCGCATAATCTACGACTACGGTGAAAGGCTGGCCGCAATCGACGCGCTCAAAGCGGCCGGGAACGCTGGCGAGACTGAAGATTCCCCCTGCGATCGCCTCCGCCGAACAATTGCGAGCATACCCGGCGGCGGAGGCTGCGAGCACGTTATACACATTCACGTTGCCGATCAGCGGAGTCCACATAGCGATCGTTCCCAAGGGCGTCGCCATTTGAAAACGAGTTCCCCGCGGCGTGATTTCGACGGACTCGGCATGGAAGTCGCCGGACGCGAGACCATAAGAGAGCACCAGCGCGCTCTCATTCTTGCAGAGCTTGAATAACTGGCGGCCATATTCGTCGTCGATGTTCAGAATGGCGGCGCGCGGCGGGTCCGTTCCGCAACCTTCGAAAAGTATCTGCTTGGCGCGGAAGTACGCTTCCATGGTGACGTGGTAATCGAGGTGGTCGCGAGTGAGATTCGTGAATACAGCCACATCAAAAGGAATTCCGAAAACGCGCTGTTGTTCGAGCGCGTGCGATGACACTTCCATCACCGCTTCGGTGACTCCCTGGCCCAGGCCCTCCGACAAAAGGCGGTTCAGTTCCAGCGCTTCCGGCGTGGTGTGCGGAGCTGGAAGAATCTTCCCGGCAACGTGATATTCGATGGTTCCGACCAGCGCCGTCTTGCGTCCGGCCGCTTGGAATATGGATTCGATCAGGAAGGCGGTCGTGCTCTTTCCGTTGGTGCCGGTGATTCCCGTGTTCGCAATTCGCTCGGCAGGACGCTTGTAGAAATTCGCGCTCAGGCGAGCGAGTGCGCGGCGTCCGTGCAGGACTAGCGCCCAGGCAACCTCGGGGCGTGGCGTCTCGGCCGGAGAATCGGTGACGATGGCAACCGCTCCGGCGGCGATGGCTTGATCGATAAACCGATTGCCGTCGCTGGTCTCACCCTTCACGGCGACAAAAACCGTTCCGGGGCGCACCCGCCGGGAATCGTATTCCACCCCGGCGACGCCCGGGTTCCCGCTCTGAGAAAGGACCTCGGCGCCCTGCAGGAGTTGTTGGAATGTCATTGGAGTGATTATAAACAGGGTTGCTGGAGGTCAGAGGTTAGAGGTTAGATGGCAGAGGTTAACCCCCTCGTCGGATAGGATCAGTTTTGCAGGGTACCGTCAGTGAGTGTAATCGGGAGTGGCTGTTGAAAAACTCCTTTCGGGGAATTTCACCAGCGAAATTCGTTCGCAAGTTATTGAATGTTCGTTCGTCGTAGACGCTGAAATTCACCGAAATTACTGCTTTGGTTCCTTTTTCAACACCCACGGGATGTTACAACAACCTTGCGGCCGACTCGGGCTAACAAGCGCAATGGCTACCTTCTCGGCTCATACCGCATCGCCACCGCCCCCGAGCCGAACTCCAGCCGGCTCACGAGCCTCAAGTCGATACGCTTCGATAGCCCCGCGAACAACGTCGGCCCGTGGCCCGCTAGCCTGGGGTGCACCACGAACTCGTACTCATCGATCAATCCCAGCTCCGCCAACGCGAGCGGGAGCTTTACGCCTCCCACGAACAGTCCCTTACCCGACTCCCGCTTGAGCTGCTGAACGGCCGTCCCTAGATCCCCGCGCACTAGCTCCGCGTTCCAATCGACCCGGTCCAGGGTGCTCGACACGACGAACTTCTTTGCCGCGTCGATCGTCCGGGCAAAGGGTTCCATCCAATCGGGCCTCGCTCCTGTCAGCGACGGCGAGCGCCACCCTGCCTCCATCATTTCGTAAGTCACCCGGCCAAAAAGGAGGGCATCGGCCTGGTTGAGGTTCTCGACCGCGTTACGAAACATGTCTTCGTCCGGTGCGACTGCACGATGATCGCAGCACCCGTCCAAGGTGACGTTGATGGAATACCGAAGGGGTCGCATTCCGGAAGAGTACCGCCGATGGGGTTGATTGGCAACGTCAGCCCGCTTCAGGGCCAGGAGCCGTTCGCGTAACGCATGACGATGACGATTTGAGAGCTGCTAGCGTCTGCAGCTCAATTCCTGGTCGCCGGCGCATCGCCGTAGTAGCCGGTTTTGTGGCGGACATTAAAGTCGTCCGCGGAGGCTCTCGGCACGGTCACGTCGATGCGGTGAAAGATCCGTCCCGGCTCCTGGTTGTGCGGGTAGTAGCCGATCAAATACTGCGTGCGCAGGTCGTCGCTCACCTGGGAAAAGGCCTTGTCGAGGCCGCCCTCGCTCACATAGAAGTACTTGCCGCCGGTCTGCTCGGCCAGGGTGATCAACGCGTGCTCGCCGCCCAGATCGCGGCCGGCGCTGGCTTCAATGGGGACATCGATGATGGAGTAGATCATGACCTCGTGGCGCAAGGCCGACTCGAGCGCCTGCTGATACGTGGTGCTCTTGGCAGTATCGCCGCCATCGGAGACAAGCACCAGCACGCGGCGGCCGTCCTTGGCGCCCAGGGCTTCAGAGCCGAGCAGGATCGCGTCGTAGAGCGCGGTCGCAAAATCGGCGTGAAGCTGGTTCAACCCGCGATCGATCTGCGAGACCTTGTTGGTGAAGGGCGACAACTCCTTCACTTCGGTGGCAAACTGCAGCAGGCTCATCTGGTCCTGGGGGCGCAGAATGGCGTGCACAAAGCGGTGCGCCGCCTCTGCTTCCTCGGCCATATCCTTCTTGACGCTTCCGCTGGTGTCGATGGCCAAGGTCAGGTTCAGCGGCAGCTCCGACTGGCGCTCGAAGATCGCGATCTGCTGCGGCCGGCCGTCTTCAGTGACCTTGAAATCTTCGCGCGCGAGGCCGCCGACGATGGCGCCGTTGCGGTCTGTCACGTTGACGAAAATGTTGACCAGCTTCACATCCACGCGGAGGGTAGTTTCCTGCGCGGGGAGAATTAAGGGAGCAGAAACCAGAAGGGCTGCGGAGACAATCAGCGCGAAGGCATTGCAGAGACCGACGGATGAGGGCATTGAATGAACGTGCTGTGCTTGCGAGGCTTTGAAAGGGCACGGCAGGGAACCCTCAGGGTCCCGTGCCATCCAACGCCAAAAGACAGAAAGGGGCTTTAGCCCCTGCGGAGCCCGGCTCCCGGCGCAGGACGTTCCCTCAGCGGCTAAAGCCAGAGCCGTATCAGCTGCCTCATCGGCACGGCTGAAGCCATGCCCTTTCAAAGACGGAGATGGCGCGGCGCTATCGGCCATTCTCAGCCTCCGGTTCAACCGCCATTCCAGCGGGAAACGGTTCGCCCGCGGCCCACACAGTTCCATCCGCGAAGGTCTCTTTCTTCCAGATGGGCACGGTCTTCTTGAGGGTATCGATCAGCCATCGGCAGGCGTCAAAGGCCTGCGCGCGATGTGCGGATGCCGCCACAATGAGCACGCTGGTCTCACCGACCCGCAAACGGCCGAGGCGATGAATCATAGTGACTTGTCTCACGCCGAAGCGTGAGCGCGCCTCGGCAGCCAGTTCCCGCATCTGTTTTTCGGCCATCTCTTCGTAGGCTTCGTAGTCGAGGTAGAGCGTCTGCCGGCCACGCGTGTTGTTGCGCACAATGCCGTCGAAGACGACCACAGCACCGTCCTCGCCGTGTTTGGCGGCGGCTACGAGCGGCTCCGCGTCGATCGGCTCGCGGGTCAGCTTGATTGTTTCGTTATCGACTTCTTCCGCATCGGATGCAGAGCCGCCGGAGACAGGCGGCAGCAGGCCGACCTCATCGCCTTCGCGCAGCACCTGGGCTCCGGCGGCGTACTCGGCGTTAACGCTGACGGCGATGCCGCGCAGCACGGGCGACGGCTCGCGAGCGGCCAAATGTTCCAGCAGGGCCGCAACGGTTGCACCCTCCGGCAGGTCCACCGTAGTTTCTGGCGCGCCAAGCCACTCTTTCAACACCCCAAAGCAAAGAACTCGCACGTGCATCACGATTAGAAGGATACCGCCTGCAGGTTAGACGCGGCAGACTGCAATCGGTCGGTGGTTATTGGTCAGATGCGCGGGATTGGAGGAGTCCCAAATCTTAGAAGCGAGACGCGGGGCACCCGGCATTCCCCCAGGGGCCAAGGCCCGCATGTCGAGGACGAATTTGCGCGCTATGCCGGTCGAGTTGCTCGATCGCGGATCGATACGCTTCCTGAACGGCGTCGCCGAGAAACTCCTGCAGCATGCGGTTCTGTTGCTCGGTGGTATTGCCGGGCAGATGGAGAGGGACTATCTGGTGTGAAATCACTTGTGAGGTCGCCATGGTCACCGCTTCTTGTGCGCATGAGCGCACTGGATTCTGTGACCCTTATCGGCACAATCGGTGATCACATCGTGCGGCTTTGGCAGGCGGACGGCTGACGACTGCTCGCAAACGGTACATTGCGCGTTGCGGGAATTTGCGCGCACCTGAACCTGTCCGGACGGCAGAAAGCGCATGTCAGGGATTCTGCAACCAGTCGTCAGTGGCGCTTGTCGATCCTGCGACATTCGTGTAGGTGATCTTCTGGAATTTGAAATCGAACCTCTCCAACTCGCTGGTGTTGACTTGCTGCACGTGACTTCCCGGCTTCTGTGGTTGAAGAGGCGTGTATCGGTTGACCTTCGAGATCTGGGCGTTGGTGAGGGTAATCCTGGAAACGACTACCTCTCCCTTCCCCGAAGACGGCCGCTGGACGATATTGATGTCCACCGTTTGCAGCGTCTCGTTCGTGCACAGTGCTTGCCAAAGCAAAGGCGAACTGCTGTCCGTTTCCCTGACGATGGTTATGGGCGGATGCTGGCGTCTTCCGGTCAATGCCCCACTGCCTGCATCGTATTGGGACCTCACCTGAGATAATGTCGAGCCCAGGTTGCTGGGAGTGATGGCCATCCCCCCATAACTGATCTTATGGACCGGGCCGCCCTTGGAACTCGAGCTGCCCACTTTGAGGCTGATAGAAGCGTAGTACGGCATCGGAAACCTCCAGATCTTAATCCGGGCCGGGACGTCGGGGCCTTCCAGCCGGATGTCGCACATGCTAGCACCGGTCAACAACCTTTGCCATGGCTTTGCGATCGCCAAATAGTGCGCCGAAAGCAAAAGTCGTTTCAACCATTGCTGCGATGCGAATAATATTTCTGTTCAGTTATTCTTGGGTCGATGATTCCACTCGTTCAGTAAAAAAAGCGGTGTAGCACGGCAAACGAAAAGGCCGGCAAATATGCCGGCCTTCGCGGTCGCCGCAGCGACCGAGTTGACTACGAATCCCTGGCTTACGCCGCGTTGCTGACCACGAGCTCGGGCTCAGCCTGTTTGTTGTCCGGCCGGGCCTTCAGCAACGGCAGCGCCACGGCCAGCACGTCTTCAATGCGGCTGGCGTAGTGCACCGTGACGCCCTCCATCGCCTCCGGCGTCAGGTCCTCTTCCACGTCCTGGCGGTTGTCGGCGGGCAGAATGATGGTTGTCACTCCAGCCCGGCGCGCAGCCAGGAACTTCTCCTTGATGCCGCCCACCGGCAGCACATTGCCGCTGAGCGTGAT
>JBKQOX010000010.1:0-101259 GCA_052145255.1 Occallatibacter sp. | reverse complement strand
GCCTTGGATCTGCCAGGCGACCATGAACTTCGCCGACGATGACGAACTGCTGGAGCTCGCCGCGCGTTCGGGATGCCAAGGCGTGTTCATCGGGTTCGAATCCCCCACCGTGGAAGGGTTGATGGCCTTAGGCAAGAAGTTCAACCTCCAGAAGGGGAGAGACTTCCGCGAATCCGTCCGCCGGATTCAACGGCACGGCATATGCGTTGTGGGCTCTTTCATATTAGGGATCGACACGGACCAGCGAGGGATTGGCGAGACAATCGCTCGCGCGGCCAAGGAATACGGCATCGACGCCGCCAATGTTCTGATCCTTACTCCGCTTCCCGGAACCAAGCTCTACGCTCAAATGGAGCGCGAAGGCAGGATCCGGTCGAACGATTACCCACAGGATTGGAAGTACTACACTCTGACTTATCCCGTGGCCAGCTACACGCACCTCACTTGGGCGGAACTAGTGGAGGAAGTAAGCCGGTTCAACAGTTGGTTTTACTCGTATGCGCAGATTCTTCAGCGGATGCTGCATCTCGTCAGGAAAACGCACAGTCCCAGAACGTTATCGATCGTCCTGGTTGCCAACCTGAGCTACCGATCCAACCACCTTCTTGAGCGGCGTATTTTTGCCAGCCGGGTTTAGTCTCCCAATTTGGGAGATGCTCCATTTTCGTTTGCCGGCGGCAGAACGGCGATTTCTCTGCAGTGAGCAGCCGATTCGCCCACAATACTTACCCAGATTATTCTCTTTAGAAAGGCTCCCTATGAATCAGGGTTCATCGGTGCAGCGGCATGGCTAGGAGGGTCTTTTGGATTTCAATCTGCTTACTCGTGCTCACATTTGTGGTGCTTCGAGTGAGATCTACATAGGCCGTGCCCGCATAGGTGCTTTGGTGCTCCAGACGGCGATCCAGATGGCCTTAGGATTCAAACTGACACATTACCGAAAAGGGCCCCCAGCAGAAGCTGGAGGCCCTTCTTGTTTTGTACCGCAAACACTGGCTTAGGAGCCTGTGTTTGGCTGTCCTAGTACCCGCCGTCCATGCCGCCGTAGCCGCCGGCCGGGGCCGCAGCCTTGGGCTCGGGAAGCTCGACAACCAGGGCTTCAGTGGTGAGAAGGAGACCAGCAATCGAGGCTGCGTTCTCGAGTGCCGTGCGAGTCACCTTAGTCGGATCGATGACGCCGGCCTTCACCAGGTCCTCGAAGACACCGGTAAGGGCGTTGTATCCGTAGTTCTGCTCCTTGGATGCGAGGACCTTGGCTGCGACGACAGCGCCTTCTTCGCCGGCATTGGCGACGATCTGCCGCAGCGGCTCTTCGAGAGAGCGGCGCACAATCTGCGCGCCAATCTTCTCGTCGCCTTCGAGCGTCTTGATGAGGGCGTCGACCGCCGGAATGGCGCGAACCAGGGCCACGCCGCCGCCGGGGACGATGCCTTCCTCGACTGCCGCGCGGGTTGCGTGCAGAGCGTCCTCAACGCGAGCCTTCTTTTCCTTCAGTTCGGTCTCGGTTGCAGCGCCCACCTGGATGATGGCAACGCCGCCCACCAGCTTGGCCAGCCTCTCCTGGAGCTTCTCCTTGTCGTAGTCCGAGGTGGTCTTCTCGATCTGTGAACGGATCTCGCTCACGCGGCCTTTGATCTTGCTGGCCTCGCCGGCGCCGTCGATGATGGTGGTGTTGTCCTTGTCAATGGTGATGCGCTTGGCCTTGCCCAGAAGCTCGAGCTTCACGCCTTCCAGCTTGATGCCCAGGTCTTCAGTGATGGCCTCGCCGCCGGTCAGGATGGCGATGTCGCCGAGGATCGCCTTGCGGCGATCGCCGAATCCGGGAGCCTTTACGGCAGCCACGTTCAGGGTGCCGCGCAGCTTGTTCACCACCAGGGTAGCCAGGGCTTCGCCCTCAACGTCCTCAGCGATGATCAGGAGAGGTTTGCCGCCGCGGGCAACCTGCTCCAACAAGGGCAGCAGATCCTTCATATTGCTAATCTTCTTCTCGAAGATCAGGATGGAGGGCTCGTCCAGCACTACTTCCATGCGTCCGGGGTCGGTGACGAAGTAGGGGCTCAGGTAGCCGCGATCAAACTGCATACCCTCAACAGTCTCCAGAAACGTATGGCCTGTCTTCGAATCCTCGACGGTGATGACGCCGTCCTTGCCGACTGTCTTCATCGCCTGGGCAATGATTTGGCCAATCTCTTGGTCGCCGTTGGCCGAGATGGCGCCAACCTGGGCCACGGAACCCTCGTCCACCGGCCTGGACAGCTTGCCCAGTGCGCCGCCTTCGACCCACTTGCCATCCTTGTCGCGCGTGCCGTTGATCACGATCACGGCCTTCTCGATGCCGCGCCTCAGTGCCATCGGGTTGGCGCCGGCCGCCACCGTCTTCACGCCTTCGCGGAAGATGGACTGGGCCAGAACCGTCGCGGTTGTAGTGCCATCTCCGGCCACGTCTGAGGTCTTGGAAGCGACTTCCTTAACCAGCTGAGCGCCGACGTTCTCCATCGGGTCCTTCAGCTCGATTTCCTTGGCCACCGTCACGCCGTCCTTGGTGATGGTGGGCGAACCGAACTTCTTCTCAATCACAACGTTCCGGCCCTTGGGTCCGAGCGTCGCCTTGACGGCGTCCGCCAGCGTGTTCACGCCGCGCAGGATCGCCTGACGGGAATCCTCACCTTGCAGAATCTGTTTTGCCATACTTCTAACTCTCCATTTCGGGTATCAGTTTTCAACGCTCAGTGGTCGGGCTTTCCCGTGTCGATGCGGCTAATCAGCCCCAATTCTGCTGATCTTTCGGATGCTCAGTTGCCCGGCTATTTACTTCTTGATGATGCCGAGGACTTCTTCCTCACGCATGATCAGCAACTCCTCACCGTCGATCTTGATCTCAGTGCCCGAGTACTTGCCGAACAGAACGCGGTCGCCCGCTTTCACGTCGAGCGGGAAGACCTTCCCTTCGTCGTTCGACTTGCCCTTGCCAACAGCGATGACCGCGCCTTCCTGCGGCTTTTCCTTGGCGCTATCCGGGATAATGATGCCACCGCGAACAGTTTCCCCCTCTTCGACGCGGCGGACGAGGATACGATCGTGCAGCGGGGTGAAAGTGGTCGTTGCAGATGTTGTTGCCATTTTGTTGCCTTTCATTCACGCGCGGGCAGGGTTGAGCCCCGGCCGCGGTTATTGGGTGGTTTTTGAGAGAAAGGCTTCTGATTTTGCGGACTGCGGCTCCGACAGATTGGAGGAGCGGACCCGGTCAAGCAGTTCCACCGGTAGAGTGTTGGCACTCTAGTCTTCCAATTGCTAACGATAGGGTTGGGCACTCGCCGTTGTCAAGCGATTTCTCGTTAATTGTGAGTGAGAGCCGCTCATATTTTATGCGCCTCGATGTTTTAGAACGAGCCGACCCTGCTCGTTTGGTCCCTTCGCATATAACCCTTCCTGATAAGGAAAAACAAAAACAGGATTATTCGATGCCCAGGCTGCCAGGTCCTGCATTTGACCGGCTGGGCGACGAAGGCAACTTCCGAGGCGGAACCCCAGATTGCGCCTCCGGGTGCTAGATGAGTGCACTGGCAATTTTGCATCAACTGAGATACCTGGCATCCCTCAATGTCCGGATTACCGAACACACATCCAGAAACCTCTCAATTGCTTTCCCGAGCCCGGTCTCCGTATAAAGGATAGGTTTCTTTAGACAGTAGTTCGGCGATTGTTTCGCCGTTTTTTGTTACGCTGCAATCTGTTCGGCAAATACTGAGAGAGACCTATTGTTGAGGGCGGATTGGATCCTAGTAAGGTTGTACTCCCAAAGCGCCCGGTAGATCTCCGCCATGAGCTCCTGGGCTTTCGATGTCGACCTTCATCTATACGAGGCATTTACCCACATGTGACGGGAAGGCAACGATGGTCATGGAAGCAGATACTCCTCCTGAATTTGCGCTGAGGACAGACAGGGGCGACCTCGACCTTCCTGCCGAGCAAGTCGTGGTAGCTTACCACGAGAGAACGAAGCACCACTACCACCGCTATGCCGCCACGCTTGGATACATGGATTGGGCTAAGCAGCCAGATCCGTTCCGGCGTTACGACGGAGCGCCGCTGGTTCGCCTTCCTCTCCCCGAGGAGGGGCGGGCGCTTCCGTTCTGGCAGCTCTATGTCGCGGACAACGTGGCGCCGGCTCCGCTTTCGGTGGACTCCATCTCACTCTTCTTGCGATACGCACTCTCGCTCACAACCTGGAAACAGTTCGAGGCAACCACATGGCCTCTGCGTGCCAATCCGTCGAGCGGGAACCTCCACCCGACGGAGGGATACGTGATCTTGCCGACGTTGGACGCTATCCACAACCGTCCCGGCGTATACCACTATGCATCAAAGGCGCACGGTCTCGAGCTTCGAGCGGACTTTGATCCCTCGGTATGGGCGGTCTTGACGGCAGCGTTTCCGGAGGGCTCATTCCTCGTGGGGCTGTCGTCCATTCTTTGGCGGGAGGCCTGGAAGTATGGCGAGCGTGCGTTCCGGTACTGCCAACACGATGTCGGCCATGTGCTGGGGACGATGCGATTCGCGGCGGCTGCCCTCGGGTGGAAATTCCGCCTCCTCGACGGTGTGGGTAACGCCGCCGTGGCACAACTTCTCGGACTCGACCGCGAGGCCGACTACCCCGGCGCGGAGCGCGAGCATCCTGAACTCGTGGCGCTTGTGGTCAGGGAAAAATGGGCCGGCGACCGGGGCCTCTGCCTGTCCAAAGAGTTGGTATCCCAGGTGGCCACTTCTCGATGGTACGGCACGGCTAACGTGCTGAGTCCCGAGCACGGCGTCGATTGGCCAGTGATCGACCAGGTGGCTGCCGCCACTACGAATCCGAGGATTGCGGCCGACGAAGAGTTCTCGAGGTTCCCTTCAGAGGAAGAGCTCTTCGGGGCGCCAGTTCGGTCCGGAGCCTTCACTGCGGAAAAAGTTATCCTGGGGCGCAGAAGTGCGCTGAGTATGGACGGGTCCACAGCGATTCCTGCGTCGACCTTCTTCCAGATGTTGGCTCGTCTCGTACCCACCCGAGACGGGCGATCTATGCCGTGGGACGCCCTATCTTGGCGCCCGCGCATCCACCTGGGCCTCTTCGTGCACCGCGTGAACGACCTGCCTCCTGGTCTCTACGTGCTCGCCCGGGATCCGGAAAAGGTCGAGACACTCCGGCAATCGATGCGGTCTGATTTCCTGTGGCTACGCCCTCCGTCGTGTCCGCATGGCCTTCCGCTATACCTGCTGAAAGAGGGGAACTGCTGTACTCTGGCCGCGAGCGTCTCCTGCGGTCAAGACATTGCAGGGGACGGGGCCTTCAGCCTTGGGATGATCGCCGAGTACATGGACAGTTTGGTTGTCTATGGCGCCGGCTTCTACCGAAATCTCTTCTGGGAGGCCGGCCTCGTGGGCCAAGTGCTGTACCTCGAGGCGGAAGAGGCGGGCATTCGTGCGACCGGGATCGGCTGCTACTTCGATGATGCGGTTCACGAGGTGTTCGGCATCTCTTCGCGCGATTGGCAGAGCTTCTACCATTTCACGGTGGGTGGCCCAGTCGAGGACAGACGCCTTACCACATTGCCTGCGTACAACTTGGAGGAAGCAGGATGAGCACGCCGACATTCGAATTAGATCCCTCGCCGCGGCGTTCATTGCCGCGTTGGAGGTGGATAGCCGCGCATCGGACAAACCGCTGTTAATGATCGCACCATCAGACAGTGAAACGGAGAAACGGTTATGCAACAAGTACAACCGCAATCGAAGGTCCAAATCGGAATACGTGTGGCCTGGCGCAAAGGGCGGAAGTCTTGAGATAGCAACCAGCGAATCGACCAATGCCGTCGGGGCGCACAGACCCAGCGCTCCTGCATCAGCTTCCCGATCGGGGTCGAGCGTTTCCGGTGGGGCCGTCCCGTGATCCGCGCTCTCGGCATCCTGAAAAAATGCGTTGCTCTTGCCAACGGCGAACTGGGTCAGCTTCCGAAAGAAAAAGTAGATTTGATTGTGAGTGCTGCGCAGGAAGTGATCGATGGAGTTTACCTCGGCTACACTTGAATCTTCTTTGCGGCAGGCATACGGTGAAAGACAGCGGAGGTGACCCATGGCATATGTCATTGCCGAACCCTGCATCGGGACGAAGGACACCGCCTGCGTCGATGCCTGTCCCGTGGATTGCATCCACCCCAACAAGAACACGACCTATGACGACGGCCGGACCACATTCGACGACGTTCCCCAGCTCTACATTGATCCCACGGAATGCATCGATTGCGGCGCCTGCGTTCCCGTCTGCCCCGTCTCGGCGATTTTTGCCCTGGATGACCTGCCCGAGAAGTGGAAGCAGTATACGGAACTGAACGAAAGTTACGTCAACGCCGGCAAATTCACACCCGAAGAGTACGCCAAGCACCAAGTCAAATAGTCCTGACCGCGGCTCACCCGTGAATCACTTCCGGCTGGGTGCCGCAGCAATCTTCTTGAGAAGCCCGATCCGTGTAAGTGGAAGTATATTGTTTGAATGCTAAGTCGAGGAGGAGAAGCATCAGCAGGCGCGCCATGAGACCAGTTCTACACGCGGACAGATCAAACTGGATAGATCAATTCATCCACCTGATTCGACAGCAGATCGCCATTTCGGCAAACCACAGGTTGACAACAGCAGCGCATAAGCCTAGCGTCGTAATTGAGCAAGCGACCTCTTCTTACTCGTTCAGGTTCCCTGAACTAAGTCAGCCCATCTGAAGCTTTCCCCCCCTTAGATTTCTCAAAAGAGGAGTTGCGTTATGACCCTATTGACCCGTTGGGAGCCTTTGCGTGAGTTTTCCGCCATGCAAGACCGCCTCAATCGCATGAACCGTCTTTTCCGTGAGACGTATAGCCCCGGAGTCCCGGAAGAGGCATTAACTACCACCAGCTACGCACCGCCGGTGGACATCTACGAAGACGAGCACAACATTACGTTGAAGCTTGAAGTTCCGGGCATCGACGAAAAGGACATTGATGTCCGTATCGAGAACACCACCCTCACCGTCCATGGTGAGCGCAAGATCGAGAAGGAAGAGAAAGAGGAGAACTTCCGTCGCGTCGAGCGGCAGTACGGAGAGTTCACCCGGTCGTTCACGCTGCCCAGTACCGTGGATCTCGGTCAGGTGAGCGCCCACTACGACAAGGGCGTGCTGAAGATTAACCTTGCCAAGAAGGCCGAAGCCAAGCCCAAGCAGATCAAGGTGACTGTTGGCACCGACAAGGTCCTCGAAGCCAAGGTTCTCAGCAAGGTCGCGTAGAAACCAGCGCCCGGTCGTCAGTGGCGAATGGTCAACGAGAGAAATGGGAGGAGGCTTATCGCCTCCTCCCATCATCGGTACGTTGGCTGGGGTGGGTGTATGGTCTAATTAGTAAGCAATCTCGCCTTCCGCATTCAAGGCTTTGTTCCAGACGAGCGACGTGCAAGAGCGCAACCGAACGACTGGAGCTGCGATGAGCCTCCTCAAGAAATGCGATGCAAAGAATCGTCTATCTGCGAGTCGTAACGAGAGACGACATTCGTTCGGGCCGGTAGGACAAGCCGATAGAGCCAATCCTTCAGAGATCAAGCCGGACGGACAACGGGCGAGCAGACTGACTTTTGTCGAAGACTACTCTCGGGAACATTCTCTCCCCGGCTTGCACCTCACTTCGATCGAGATTTCAGGCAGTTTTTGAACCACGACCGCATCTAAGCTACGGTTGGTCCGGCAGAACGCCGGAGAGGCGTAGGTATGGGATGCCCGATCTGCAGGGACCGGGAACGCGCTTATCAGGCTGCGCTCAGCGAGTACACCGAGGCTCGTTCCTCAGCTTGCTATCAGGTCAGCAAGAGGCTTGCGGCCTTCAAGAATGTCGAGATGGAGCGCACCAAGAGCGACCTGGAAGAGCACCGGCTCGTGTGCGTCTTCGCCATCAGGGTGCTTGCACTTATGCCGGAGCGGGACGTGTCTACGGGTTTGAGACAACTGGCGGCATAGTTTTGTGTAGATTTTCTTCTGTCGCTGGTCCAGGTCTAGCAGTGGCCGCGGCAGGATCGTCTCTTGGATGACGGCCGACGTGAGGCGACTTTTAGAGGATGATAGATCCTGAGCGTGAAAGAGGGCCTACCTTCGGGTAGGCCTCTGAAGCTTACAGTTTTATTAAGCGTCTCACTTCGCTTTGGCGCTGGACCCGCGCTGGAGTCGGTAAACACAAATTTGCCCGCCCCAGGGTTCCCCTCTCGGCAGAGCCAGGATTTGGGGTTCTAAACGTTCTAAACCCCAATTCTTGACCTCCATACCGGCCGCAATCGATCCGCCACCGGCTTGGGCGGACACGGCGGGGCCGTACATCAAAGCCGGCGAGATGCAACGTATCGGCCGCATGAACGTGCGGGAAAACGATATCCGCATCCAGCTCCTCCTGTAAACGGCATCTCACTTCACCTCTTTCAGCAGGATCACGAACGGTGTCTTCGTTTTTGATTTCCTCACTCCTCCCTTGCCGTCGTCTTCGTTCTCCCGAACTTCACGGATGAACCCCTCCTCCACCAGGGTCTTGCGTACTCGGCCGATCATGTTCGCATACGCACGGTAGTAGGATTTCGAATTCATCACATCAGTGAAATGGATCAGCTTCCAGCGTTCTTCATGGTTCATCTCCAGAGTCAGGAGCTCTGCCTTCGGGTGAACCTGGCCGGACTTCTTTTGCTTCTTAAACTGCTCCTTCAGTGCCGTCCACACAGCTTCAAATGCTTCGGCGTCCTTGGTTTCTGCTAGGCCTGGCTTGAACACCTGCCGCAGACGCTGCTGCCACTCGCAAAAGCGGAACGCGGCCTCTAAGCACGGCACCGTGAGCTCCGTATCCCCGTTGCACGCAGCCGTGATAAGAGCAATACGAAGAGCATGTTCGGAAAGGCGCCCGCGAGAGAGATCGTCGCCGATCCACTGGTCTTTGGCATCCCAAACCCAATCAGGAAAATGAACTGGCTTGACTTCGAATTTCTCTGCAACAACGCGCAGGGGGCGGTACCGTACATGTGAAGTGGCGTAGCCAAAGATGAAGCGGTCATATAGCCCTTTGACGCTATGAGCTCCGAAAACCCGGGAGAAGTCGGAATGGTCGTTGATAGCCAGGCCTCCGAGAATGCTGAGCTTGCCGTAGACGACATCGCGCCCCTTCTTGACGCTCCCCCCTGTCTTGTCCTTGTTCCAGAGGCTACAGAGCATCCCCGGAAGTCTGCTCCCTTGAATGGCACACGCGTTGAACAGATTGATCAGCTCATCCAGGAAAAGCAGGCGACGGACTGGTTCCTCCTCGCTTAGCTGGTTTATCAATCCGCTGTGACTGCCCGGGGCATCCTCCAGGACGACTTCTTCCTTATTCGGGATCTGAATTGACGCCAGAGCCACATCCATATGTACGTTTTTCCCGCAGTGAACAGGCCCGAGCAGAGAGCCATAATCGTTGGTGCGTACATGATGGTCGGCGTCCTCAATTTCGAGGCCGGACGCCACGATCAGTAGAGATGGGTAAAGCCATCCGAGTTGAAGGTGTTCATGGCGCTCTGCGATGGTGCCCAGACGGCCATACATTGCGCAACGGCCGGGGAACTCGAGCCCGTCGTGATTCTCCGGATCTGTCACCGCAACTGATGCCGGCGCCGGCTGGAAGTCTTCCGGCTCCCAATTGAGTTCGCCATTCAGCTTCTGTCCTTTCAGCAGTTCTTCCAAGCCATCGGTGTAATCGTCCTTGCGCCCCTTGGCATTCGCCATTGGAGTGGATGTTGGAGCCGGCTCAGGAGCAGGCGGCTGCCGATCGACATCATCCAGGGATTCGACCTCCCATTTCGAATCGGTCAAGTCGTTCTCGTGCTCCCAGATGATCCCCAGGTACGGAGTCCCCTTCTTCTCGTTCAGGTATCGAATCACCTGTCCTATCGTCATTGCTGAACCCGGGCACTCCTGTGCGAAGCAATGCCAGCCAAGCGAGTTGCCGTCGTAGAAAAAACCGGTGCGGATGGAATGCGAGTGCCGGTACCCCGCCACCGAGCATTCGTCGACGATGTACCAGTCGTCATCCCACGCCCCAGAGATGCCATAGAAATCCATCAGGTCATCGAAATCGAAGTCGTCGGACACCTCGACTGCCTCATCGCACATCGGCGGGTTCGAGGGCGCGGAATGCTTCTCGATGAAGTCGCAAAGCCAATCAGGGATCGGGATCGGCTCGATGTCCCTGACAGTTTGGTAGAGGGCGCCATTCGGATGGCGGCTCCCGGCACCGACCAGGTACCTACGGTCAGCCCGAAAGGAGAACCACTCGCTGCCATCCGGCAGATTTGCAGACCGGTTGCCAAGCGCACGGCTGCGTTCCGTGTGGCGGAAAATGTAGTGCCCAAACCCGCGGCCAGACTTTTGGGTGCGGGTAATCGGCGCGATCTGTCCCATCTCCATCGCGGCCTTCGTCAAGCCTCGGGGAATGTCGAACTCGAGGAAACAGAACTCTTCATTCGCCAGCAGGGCAACATTGCAATCCGGGTTCTGAGCATTCCAGGCGGCGATCTTCTTTGGGTCGGTCGTAGCCTCCTCGAGGAAGTGAAAGTTGGCAGGCGGCACCTTTGTACCAGGCCACAGTGGAAAGACCGGAATACCCAGCCGGATGAAGGGAGTGGCGATCGAGAGGAAGGACATTTGGCTACGCCTCCCTCGGCTGGTTGACGATCACGCAGGGGGTGTCCAAGCACTCAGGGACACGACCGCGAAGTGACAGATTCTCTGTCAATGGGGTGACAGATTCTGGCAAAAAGCTGACAGTTGGAGTTGGCCTGAGATTCGAACAGGCAGGAAAATCTGTCAACTGTCTTAGTAGTGACAGGCGAACAACATCGTTATTGTGTAAACTACACATATATATACACATACATCAATGAATGATTTCTCCTTTTGCTTGATATAGACAGAAAATCTGTCAAAATCAGTCAACGTTCGACAGACGGAAAAACTTAGCTCCTATACATGTCCGATCCTCCAAACGGGTCCTCGCCTGTTTATGACAGATTTGCTGCAGACTCCACCGAATCCTCAGGCCTGATCCTTGCCTGTTGGCTTAGTAGGCTTCTTCGTCCTGACGCTCAGCAGCATCCGCTGGCCATTTGCAGCCAGAAGCCTTGAGTTCGTCCGAAATACTCTGTGCCAGGTTAGTAAGTTTGGGGAGCAGCGCCCGAACGGTAACGGCCTCTTGCTCAGTGAGGTCAACATCAACCTTTGGCTTCCCATCACGAAGTCGATAGTTCTTTGCACATTCGAAAACGCGGTCTGCTAACTGCTTGTCGCTATCGGATGAGGGTGCCGCAAGAGTGAAGCCGAGGGTGATTGCTAACTGCTTGTCGCTATCGGATGAGCCGGGTTGCGAGAGAGCGCAGCCGAGGGCGATAGCATAGTTCAAGTCAAAACGATAAGATGCCATACAATGTCCTTCTGCCAACCTCAGTTAACGCTGGCCCGGTTAGCTGTTGAGTTCGTTTAGGTCAATCGCTTCCGTAACTGACCTGTAAGACTTGCGCTCACGCTGGTAGCGATCACCCAGTTGATTCCGTCGGCGTGACGAAAGCCGGCAAACGGCGATCAATTGATGCACCCCTTCTTTGAGGCCGCGGGCACGCCCAACACATTGTTCGTTTGCCCCATGTTGCCGCGGGCAAATCGGAACTCGGTTGACGGCTCCCCCCATTTCAGTTCGTCGAACTCAATCTTCCCGTCGGCGCAACGCCGGTACATTTGCACGCCGCACGTCGCGATCCCGTCGGGCCCCCACACTGAGACCATCAGCGCCTCAGCCAGACGAAGAAATGGGGTCTGCGGCGAAGGGATCATTGATTTCCCCGGAATTCTTTTGGTGACCCAGCAATCTGTGACCATGATCACCAGGAGGCCGTTGAGCTCTTTCAACCGCGAATTTATCCGACTCGCAACCTGGTCCTTCTGACGTGGATCTGCTCCCATTCCCCTAATGACGACCGACTCCACACCTTTAGGGTGGAGAATATGCACCAAAGGTTCCCAACTTCCGTCTTCTTCGATGGCTGAGCGCGCTCCGCTCAGCGATAGCTCAATCAATTCCTCAATGTCATTGGTCATATCAACCTTCCGTTCTCCACCCTCGGCATCCAACACATGACCGTCATTTACAACCTTTATGTCGTCATTCATCCTGGTTACTCCTGGTTCCTGCTTTTCTGTATTCAGCTCGCTCGACTGAGATCCGGATCCGACGAATAGTTAGTTCCCCATGGCCCGCTAAAATCGCCAGAAGCTTCCCGAAACTTAGTCCCCGCAACCGCGGCTTCTTCTGAAGTTTTCAGAATCCGGACCGCAGTGAACCCGACATTCTCCGTCTCAATTCACTTCGTACTGGGCCGGCCGCCCGGTTTCCCATGGGTACTGCTCGCTCCAGGGACCGCTCCAACGACCAGGCGCCGCCTGCACCTTCTCCTTCGCATCCGCGAATTCTTCAAGGGTGACAAGGAGATGGATGGCAGTGAATCCCTGGCGCATCAGCTCCGCTCGAAACGGCTCCTGGCCGCCGAAGAGGTAGCCCAAGGCGAAATCATTGAGCATAACGATCCCGCAGGTGCCCTCGTGCTCCGCGTACCAGTTCGTTATCACAAATGTGTGGTTCGAACTCTCAAATACGACTCCAGGCACCTGGTGCTGATCGCACAGGTTGCCGATCGACGCAGCGGTTTCAGCGCAGGCACGGACGGCACACTTTGATTTAGTCTCTGAGTTCATATCCTTCCTCGTTCGTTAAGTCGGTAACTTGCTCTCAGATCGGTAGGCTGCCTAGCTCAAGCCGGAGAAGATCCACACCCCGACAGCCAAGATTTGCGAGCCCGTTTTTTCAATGTCTCCTTCGCTCTCCTACTCCTCAATTCAGTTCGTACTCGGCCGGCCTTCCAGTTTCCCATGGGTACTGAGGGCGCCAAGGACCACTCCAATAAGCAAAGACTTTGAGAATTTCAATCCGAGCCGACGCGACTTCTTCCGGTGTCCGCAGAATCCGAACCCTTTCGAACCCCTGGCTCTTTAGCTTGGCCGTGAATCCTTCTACGCCGCCGAACAGCTCTCCAATCTCGAGATCGTCAACAACAATCAAGCCCCGCTCACCATCACGTTCGGCATACCATGACGCCACGATGCCGGTGCCATCACCAACGCAGACTACTACTCCTGGTACTGCATGCTCGCGGCACAAATTGCAGGGCTCGTAACAGGATTCCTTGCACGACGAAACCGCGCACTTCTTTACACCATCAAACGCCATATTCTTTCCTTCTTATTCAATTCAGCCCATCTTTTGAGCCGGCTGGTGATCCTTCAGCGTCTTTCTGTTCATCCTGCGGCTTGAAGAACTCTGCCCATGTTCCCGTCATTCCGTCATCAAGGTACTTCTGGTAGCGTGGGTACACACGTTCTGGCCAGCGGCCGGGGATAACCAAGTCACGAATCCACTCAACAAACTCGCCGACCGTCCCGACCTTGACCCGACGCGACTCCCGACCGAGTAACTCACAGATGTGCTCGTAGACCTCATCAACGCGCTGACCAGCCTTGATGCGCTCCGCTATTACGCGCTGGAATCCCCGCTCAATCTCACGGTCGAAGTCCCAGCAGCATACGCTGGTGCCCCAGAGGTTACCGTCATAAATTGAGCCGTTTCCTCCACAAAGTGGACAGTGGCAATAGATAGTGCGCGCCTCAACGCCCATGCCGTCTTCAAGGTCGTAATACTCGCCTGGAATCCACACCTTCCCGATGATGCGGCGGTCACCCCACCCGCAATCGTCAGAGGTATCCAGCTCAACGGCTTCTGCGGTTGCAGCATCAATTTCCTGTTGAATGCGATCGTCCGCTGCAAAATCGATGAATCCGTGGTAGGGCGTCACTCGCCTATACTGTTCCAGCTTCTTACGGCTCGCTTCACGCTCTTCGGGCGTTTCATCCATCCACGAGGACAGCAGGTTCGCGCCGAAAGCCCAGCAGGTCTTATGGGTCTCACAGACCATATAGTGGCTTGCACCCGTTCCCCCATCGTTCACGAGGTTGACGTATCCGTCATTGCGGTGACAGATGGGGCAGACACCCCAGTGCTCATGCTCCGCTTTGCACGGCATGGTGTTGCAGACGGAACAGAATCCCATCAGCTTCGGATCGCCCCACTCCACGTCGAGCGTTTCGTCATCATTTCCATCAAAAGCGTCACTCATTGTTTTTTTCTCCTTGTTCTACTTTTTCTCTCCAGATTGGACGGCCTGTTTCAACTCCAGGCCGCTCGCACCTGGATGCCGCTCCGTCAACACAGCGATCTGCCGGCGCATGCCCTCCACCCATTCATCCCAAAGGCTCCCGCACTCAAGACCGAGTTCATGTTCGGCCTTAAACGGCGCAAAGATGTTCGGCGACACCCACTCCCGACCCTGGGCGCGGTGATCGCCATCGTAGCTGCTGCGAATTTCATCGCCTGCGTGGAAGACCCTCTTCCCGCCGTAGCTCATCTGGTCATCCCAGTGCTGAGCCAAGAAGATCGCACTCGGATAGTCCCGGGAGACGAAAAACACATGGCTCCAAACCAGGCCCCAAAACCGGTCCTTCCACTCGTTTTCAAAACGGCGCGCCTTGTTGACTGACGGATCGACATAGCCAAGATTGCGAACGGGCTTGAACGACACGATCTCCTTGACGTTGCCCGCAATTTCCTTCGGGGCCTCGCCACACTGCTGAGCGCGCCATGCGATTAATTCGTCACACGGATTCTGCAAGGCGCGCTCGATCTGGCTGATTTCTGCCGGGCATGATGCGAGAACATCCAGATGCAAATCGACCCAATTACTCATGCAGCACCTCTCTGGTTTTCGTGCTCAAGAGCCTCGCTGAGAATCTGCTGCTCCTGCTGGAGCAGATACTGCCGAATTGTCGCCGGCGTCTCGTCTCCGATCACTAGTCCGAGACCCGCCTGGCCGTCCAGGTTGGTCGCAACAAGTCCGAGTGGCACGAAGCCGGCTGCCTCGAGACGCACCATGTCTTCAGTCCGAACAAATCGATCGGCGCGCGGCTCCGTTGCTGAACAGTAGATAAGCAAAAGCGGCAACTGCCACCAATGCCAGTCGCTATGGGGTTGGGAGCTGACACCCAGTACGCACCCGACGATCAGCCCCTCCTTCTGGTTCATTGGCTGATTTCCCTTTCTCGAGTCGGACAACTCGAACTCGACTTTACTCGGCAAATCTGTTCCGATCCGATTCCGATGTACTCCACTCAAACTCATCGAAAAGCACGGTGCCATCCAGACTCCGCGTATACGCGAGCGATGCCAAACTACTAACCTTGTCCGCGCCCCAGGCCGCGACCGTCAGTGCTTCTGTCCGGTTCGGTGACTTTGAGGGCCGTACCCTATCTCCTGATGCCCCAACCCACACGTCACTGACCATGACCACCAGGGAAGCATTGAGCCTCAGCCTCTCCTCTTCAATGTGTTGGGCAATAAGCCTCTTCTCTTCTTCCGTGCCACTGAAGTATCTGATCCGCATACTTTGAACGCCAGCGGGATGAATTAACTGCACCAACGGTGCCCATCTCTTTCCTTGTGTGATCGTCCAGCGAGCATCATCCAGGGTCTCCTCGATCAATTGCTTCGCCTCAACTGAGATCCTGGGCGCGGTGGGAATGTGAAGCGTCGGCCTGTAGGCCTCCTTTGCGTGCTTCACAAGTTCCTCGTCCCTAGGGAGAGTCAACGCTGCCGCAACAGCAATCTGCTGAAAGTTGTTCTCACAATAGACAGGCCAACCTGCCTCAAAATCTCCGCTATTCGAGATGTCTGCCAGCGCATTGAGTGCCTTGAGTGTCGTCCTTGCGCCGAGTTGGATCGAGTCGCATGCACTGCTGACCGCAAGAGCGTAAGCGGCATACTCGCCCGGCATGCGCTCGATCACGTCAAGTTTCGCCGAAAGTTCCAGGTGGCACGGCTGGCAATTCTTCGTCTTCATTGAATGACCGTGAGACGTGTAGATCCGGAGAAGATCCGCTCCCATATGTCCACAGCCAGGAAGTTCCGGAATGTTCTTCATACTCTTATTACTCCTTGCATTTCTCGCACAGAATGTTCTTCATCAAGTTATGGCGGACCACAATGTCTATCCCGTTCTGTCCGGCTGGTCCGTCGCGCCGGCCTGAGGGGAACTGCTTTTCGCTAATACTGCATTCAGTCACTTCTTATCTGTGGCTCACGGCGGGATAGCCGCGGGAATCGACTTCCTTGTCGTCAATCCAAAGCGCCATCCGGTCAAAGGGCACGGATGCACCCTCGTCATTCACGTATAGGCGTCCCTCGTAACCCTGGTGCCAGAACCACCATGCGTCATCCGCGGACTCGAAGAAATACTGCTCATCGATCAGGATGTTCCCGCCGTGCGCCACAAATACCTGGTGCGGCGTCGCAGTTGGACCCTCGACTGCGATCATTTCTTTCCACGACTTGTACTTCCTATACGGGATACTTCTGCTGTTGCGAACACCTACCGGTGCCCAGATAAAGTTGTCGATACTCATATAGCTTCCTCTTGCTTCTGTGATTTCGGCTGAGTTGTATACTCCTGCGCGCAGCTGGAGCCCGCCTCTGTGGATGGCAGGCTGCGTCATCGGCCTTCTTGTTGCGTTCCGGGGAACATCTCCTTCCACAACTTCGTGCGCCACGCCTCCTGCTCCTGTTCGGTGCCGGTGGTGAAGACACGCCAATCCTCGTCGTTGATCCTTGGGTAGCATTTCCGATAGGATTCGACCGCGTCTTTGCGAACCTCCTGCATCGCCTTTTCACCTAAGATTTCGGCCAGCCGATTCAGGCGGCGAAAGATGAAGACGCTCCAGCGCCATTCGCTGCTACCGGTTTGCTGATAGGCAAACCATTCGAAATCGTGGTCGATTCGTTCATGCATCCAGTAAGAGGCCAACTGCTTCAGCTCATGGAGGGTAGGCACGAAGTCTGGCACTTCCTTACCGTCCTCGCCGTTAATCGGGCCGACGCCCCCGACAATGCAACGGCCTACTTTCATTGTGCCTAGACCCTTCGTGTCGCGGTTGGTGCCCACACTTGCTTCTATCCCGTCGATGTAATCGATTGCCTTACAGGGTTGTTGCTGTTCTTCACTCATATTGCTCCTATAGTTTCGGCGGACTACAATCTCTAATCCCAATCAGGTTGGCTGGTCCCGGCACCGATCTGAGGGGAACTGCTAGACCCTAATACTGCGTGCTGCTTCACCAGGTCGCCGGCTGTAATAATCGTGGATCGAAGAACGTCTGCAACCGGAGACCTGGTGCGCGCGGTCAGTCCGTCACCATGCGGCCGATCAGGCCACACCTTGATGCAGGTCCAAGGATTCGGCGCCAACAAGCGTTACGCTTGCGGGGAGCATCCTGGCCGCGGCGCCAATATCTGAGAGCGAGACAGCCGGCGAATTCAAATGCGCAACCGCTTTATCGTCGATCGATTCGACATCAACGGTTTCCAATGCTTCCTTTTCGCCCTTAGCCTTCACAACCCTGTAGCCATTGCCTTCGGAATCCACTTTCTTGGGTTTCTGATACCGCTTGCCAGAGTGTTGGGAAACCTTACGGGCAGCCAGGGGTAGGTCTTTGCCCTCGAGGAGCTTCTCGATGGTGCACTTCTTGCTCAGAACGGCAAGCGGAAGCCGGTCGCCAAACTGTTCCAGGACCGCAATCAGTTCAATCAGCACGTGCTTCCAATCAGGCTCCGCGTTCAACTTGCTCACGGACGGATCAAGCTTGTCGGGCGCTGTCGCATCCGGGGCTGGTGAATCCACGTATTCACTTTCCAGGGGATTGGTCTCCAGCTGATCAGCCATCGCTGCGGCCCGTCGAGCATCGACCGCTGCTCTAGCTGCGGCCACGTCAGCCTGTATCTGAGCGAGTGACCTGCCATCAGGCTTAGGCTTGCGGCTCTTGGTGCGTGACCCGGTGGTGAGTTGGTTAAGTTCACGGCAATCCCATGACCGGAACGTGCCCGGTGCGATGCCAAGTTCCTTGAGAGCCTTCTCCCAAGTCTTGGACGCCTTCAGCCTGTCCCTGAGTTCCCGCAGCGCACAGACGACCTCATGGGTGACCTGCAACCGCTGACCCTTGATGCGCTTGTGTTCGTCATAGGCCACCCGCTCGTCAGCCAGTACGCGCTCCCCGGTGGCGAGACCATCAATGATGTACTGCTTCAACTCAGGCAGCTTCATTGCCCCCAGCTTGGTCATGAGCGGGTCGGCGTAGTCCTCGACCGTTGCAGGTAGCTCAAGTGCAACGGTCGGGACGATCACCAACGAGGTGATTCGCTGTTCCAGGTCGATCGCAACCTTTGCGGCTACTAGGTCGAGTGCTTCGAATCCGGGTTCGACTTGCGCAGTTTCTGCGCGAGACTCAAGTGGCACCGGATCAATAGAGTCGGTGCAACCCCGGGGTGGGTCGCATAGTGCACCTGTCGATTCGATGTTGTTCTCGCTGTTCATACTGTTTACTTCTCTCTTGTCCTTGCGGCTGCTAAGCCAGTTAGTCCATCGGACTGGGATTAGTGAATTCGCCTGCCACACGATCATCTTGCGCCGTCGCAGCTGCCTAAACCCATGAAATACAGCCGCGTGAGGGAAGCACGATTTGTTTCCGGGGAAATAAAACAACTGCTAAATAAAAGTCGACCCAGTTGCACCGTGAAAGTCACAACTGTGATACTGAGCCAAGGAGGTATCTCGAATGTCGTCCGTTGATGCTGCACGGATCGAAAGTGGAGCCGCGGGGCCGGTTTTCGAGCAGATGAATCCGACAGACAAAGAACTGAAAGAGAATCCTGAGCTTGCAATCAACGTGCTTCTATTTCAAATTTGGCTTCGTATGATAGTGCTGTCCCGCTCCGGAGGCAACAGGGCTCCTCTTAACAAACTATTGGAGTTCATGTGGGAATGGGTCTTATATGACGAGCCTTCAGAGAAGCTAGAGGCGCTTCGACTCGCAAATGATCAAGATAATCCGTGGGATGCGATCTTAACCTTGATGCGAATCAAGAAAAGGGGACGCCCCGTTACGCCATTAAGACATACTGCTATTAAGGCCCTCTTTTACAAGGCATACTTGAACCAAACTTGGGGGCAGATTACCCGTCGTTATTGCCATTGCGGACGACCTCACGATGAATTAACTCTTTACAAATGCCAGGAGAACATCAAGGTCACAAAAAGGAAACTCACAAATCTGCTGAAGGAAAATCAGATTGACTTTCCGCCCGTCTCCGCATTTAAGAGCCAACTTTCGAATAAGTCCGTAAGGGTACCGCCGGCGAAGGCAATTCCTACAACGGAGGGGTTGCGTCAGAGCCCCAACATCAAAGTTGATATCACTTCCATGCTCTATAGAGCGCACCCTGCGATAGCATTCCTGCACCGTCGCGATAATGTCACCTTGTTTGAGGAACTATATGATGAATTCGACAAAAATGGCGAGGCCATAGTATTGAATATGTGTGATCCTGCCGTGAAGGGATGGATTCCATTTTGGTTTCCCGCACTGAGAACATCCAGATCGATTGAATCGAGAGCGGGGTATGAAGAAGCGCGGTTGGAGTGGTTTGACAAGGCGTTTCGACATTTTGCCGGTGTGAGATGGCCGCTACAAGGGTCAGTTGCGGAGCAAATGAGAACTGTGGCTGACACTTTGCGTCTGATATACCATGCTGCTTGTGACGATGCGACACTAGAACTCGATAATCTTCTCCTCTGACGCAACATGGCACATTGTGCCATCACTGAACCGTTCCAAGGATCGCTTGGGGCGGCTCTTTTATTTAATCCCCCCAAATTAATTGCTAGATGCACGCGGCCTCAGTAACACCGCCACAATTTGTCTCCTTTTGTGGCGTAATGGTGGTGTCACCAGTGGAGAAACGCTCTGACAAACAAACACAAATGAACTGATAACTGTGTCCCGCAAAAAGACGGGAACCAGAGGAAGATCGCGCCGCAAAGTGCAAATGTTGTTACGGCCTAGCCGGCATTTCCGTTTCCGTTCATGCCGTTCCGGAGTTCAACCCGGAACGGTTTTTTATGTCTTGATTTGTTTCGCCCGAATCAATCGGTGTTCCTTGATAACGAAGGCTCGCGCCCGCACTTCTCCTAACAAACGCGATCAAATGGAGTTGTAGCTAATGCCGGTGTGACAGTCAGCGATGGACAGAGTGCACCTACCTTGTATGCGTGTTTATGAAGAACCACGAGGTCGCTTTGAAGCTGACGGGATTAATGATCATCATTTTTCGCGCCCAGCAAGCATCCAGTGAGCGAGCGGGATGGTATGGTCAGCGCGGCCGAGGACGCTTAAGAATGAGTTCCCAAAGCACAACTTTCGAACGCCATTACCGGATCGCGGAATTGTGTGATTTATGGGGGATAGGTCGCGAAACTCTAAGAAGGATTTTGATCGACGAACCGGGTGTTGTGAGGATCAGAATGGGACGTCGTAAATGCCACACCACGTACAGCGTCCCTGCCTCTATCGCGGAACGGATACACGCACGTCTGACATCTGGTGACGGCACTGGGCCTAGACATCCCTAGCAGGGTGCTGAAAAACCACACTTCGTACTGTTGATTCTCTCTTTGTGCCCCTGCCGTGATGTTTTGACCGCCTGGCCCAAGGGCTTTTTTGCTCTGCGAACCGTTTTTGCGGCCCGCAGAGATACTACGGCGCCATCAGGCCACAACCGGAATCGGGATCAGTTTTCGCATTCGCACCAGGTTGTAGGCCGCCGCCGCGAAGGTGAAGATCCACGCCACCTTAAACAGACCGCGATGTTTGAGCTTGCGCAGCAGCGCGATGTCTTTCAACCAGCCGAAGCACTCCTCGATGCGCTTGCGTTTCTTCTGGCTGACGGCGTAGCCCGCGTGCCGCGTGGTGCGCGCGTCGATGGCGCTGCCACCCGCACGGGCAGTGTTCTGCGCTACGTGCGGCGTCACGTTCATCTGCCGGCATTCGGCAACGAACTCCTGCGTGTCGAAACCCTTGTCGCCGCCCACCGTAATGCGCCCGTCGCCCGGAACCTGCTCCAGCATTAGCAGCGCCGCATCGCGCTCGGCCCGCCCGTTGGCCTCCAGCAACTCCGCGTTCACGATCAGCCCATGGCGATTCTCCACCTGCAGATTGCCGCTGTAACTCAACTTCGCCTCCTTGCCCGGTCCTTTCCGGGCCAGCTTCGCGTCCGGGTCGGTCTTCGACTCATGCGTCTCGTTCGACCGCTTCTGGCCATGAAAGTCCACCGTTGGGTTGCCAGGATCGTCTGGCGGTGCAGCCGTCTTCTGTTGCTTCGCTTGAAAACTCTTCAAGCTCGCCCAGGCTTCCAGCAGCGTGCCGTCTACCGTAAAGTGTTCGTCCGATACCAGGCCCGCTTCCCGCGCCCGCTCCACCACTTGCGCCAGAAACTCCTGGGCCACCGCCCCCTCCAGCAAGCGGTCGCGGTTCTTGGTAAACGTGGTCGCATCCCACACCTTCTCGTCCAGGTTCAATCCCACAAACCAGCGGTACAGGATGCTGTAATCGATCTCCTCCATCAGCAGCCGCTCGCTACGCACCGAATAGAGCATCTGCAGCAACTGCGCCCGCAGCAGCTTCTCCGGCGGGATCGATGGCCGGCCACCGTCGGCATACATGGCGTCGAACAACGCCGACATCGCTTCCAGGATCTCGTCCGTCATGGCACGCACTGCTCGCAGAGGATGGTCCGTGCGCACCCTCTGCTCTGGCGACAAGTAACTGAACATATCCGCTTGCTGATAATCGATTCCTCGCATGTTCTCTTCTTAACCGATCACACTGTGGAATTGAAGTGACTTTTTCAGCAACCTGCTAGAGCTTTCTTTTCATCTCCAACGAGAATTCGCACTCTGCGCTCGTTACTCT
The DNA here is from genome assembly GCA_052145255.1 of Occallatibacter sp. Lineage (GTDB taxonomy): Bacteria > Acidobacteriota > Terriglobia > Terriglobales > Acidobacteriaceae > Telmatobacter. The sequence goes on along the minus strand of JBKQOX010000010.1, from coordinate 79,243 downwards.
TCCCCAATGCCTGTTCAACGGATTGTCACGACTTTACCTTTGGATTGGTCAGAAAAAGCTTCTTGCAGGATACGGGAAAGACGATCTTGACGGCCTGGTATCCAAGCAGCGTAGTACTTCCGAAGGATCTGCTCGCTGTCGCCAATCAGTTCCGCGACGTCGGGAACCGGCACCCCTTTCTCGAGCAGAATGCGAACGAATGTATGTCTGAATTTGTGGGGATGCGGGGCCGCGTCCCACGGTCCGGCAACCTCGAAAATCTTTTTCAGGCGCTTGTTCCGCCAAATATCACAAAGCTGTTTAGCGTTACGTGTATCGCCGGCGGCGAAGATCATCGGGCCAAGTCGTTTCTGCCGTGCGCGCAGGCGCTCGACAAGCCAATCCGGAATCCATGTGAACAGGGGTCGTTTAGTCTTATGCATGCGCAGGAAGACGTCATTCCCCTTGAGACGCTTCCCGATGTCGAATGTCGCTACGTCGGATATGCGTAGGCCAGTGTAGACGGAAAGAAAAATGAAGTCCTTCGCGTCTTCGCCGCCCCATGATCGATGACCGGGGCCTTGTTTTGTGGGAGGGCCAATCTCGTCGCACGCTCTGTAGATCCTTGTCAGCTCTTCATCGGTGAAGGGCGCCTTAGGGACGGTGACAGATGATCCAGCGGGGGCCTCTAAATCCTCTGCAAGGTCTTCGGTGAGCCATTTCCTCTTCCTGCAGAATTTGACGAAGCCCTTGAGGCGCTCAAGCTTCTTCGCCTTGCCTCGGATGCCGTCATTCCAAGAAGCATAGAAGCGGTCCATGTCCGTCACTGTCACCTGGTCGACGTACTTGTGGCCGCGGTGGTCGCAGTAGGCGCCAAGCTGGTTCGTGAAAGTCTTGTATTTAGCGAACGTCGTGGGCTGGATGTCGCGGCCTTTGCATTTCACCAGGAACGCGTCGATTGCGTCGCCGATGGTTTTGCGTTCTGGAGTCGCCTGGGGCTCGGACGGTTCCGGAACAGGGTCAGTAGTCCATCGACCCGAGACCTCAAGCTTCTCGGCGATTGCGCGCGCAGCTTCCCATTCCCACTGGCCTGTGGTTCGACGGGTAAATTTTCTGCTGAGGGTTCCGGAAACGAAGATCGGACAATTGCACCGTTTCCAGCCCTTCTTGCGCTCGTCGTATTCCGACGTGCGGAGCTCTTCCGAGTGCCCTGACTTGCACTCGCGACGGTGGCGGCGATAGAGCGCCAAACCCATGCCAGATTGTCCGATATTGCCCGACGAAAGTCTAGTGAATTCCGTAAATCGTTATGAATAATAGAACTTTAGGTTGGGGCGGCTAGTGGGGATCGAACCCACGACATCCTGAGCCACAGTCAGGCGTTCTGCCGCTGAACTATAGCCGCCGTCTACCCTTTAGATTGTAGCATCGAAGCAGATCTTGAATGATCGGCCGGAGAGGAGCGAAAGTGCCGCAGCGAGAACCAGTTGTACCCTCTGCAACTGCGGATCATAAGGCCAGCGCAGCCGCTCCAGACCGCTGGAATCGCGGCGCATGGATTTTTCGCGACGAGACACTGCGCAAACTCGAAATCCTGCTCGACGAAGCGTTCCGCATACCGGGAACCCCCATTCGTTTTGGACTGGATGCCCTCGTTGGACTGGTACCCGGCTTCGGCGATGTGCTGGCGGGCTTGTTCTCGCTTTTGATTCCGCTTGCTGCGTGGACTCGCGGCGCGCCCTACGTAACGCTGGCGCGCATGGCGGCCAATCTCGGCATTGGCGTGCTCGTGGGTTCAATCCCGATCCTGGGCGATGCCTTTGACGTCGCATGGAAGGTTAACCGCCGCAACTATCGCCTGCTTACCCGTCACCTGGGCGAACCGCGGCGACACACCTGGCGCGACTGGGCTTTCCTTCTGGTTCTGGCCGCGGTCCTCGGCCTGGTCTTTACCATCCCAGTGGTTGTGGTGCTGTGGCTTGTCCTGTGGCTTCTGCATCGGTAGCCAACCTGATCCAGGACCAGTAAAAAACGGGTTACAATCGAAAGAGATTGTCGGGGCGTAGCGCAGTCTGGTAGCGCATCTGCTTTGGGAGCAGAGGGTCGGGGGTTCGAATCCCTCCGCCCCGACCAGTACATTCTTCTTAAAAAGGGTTGCCCTCGACGATTCAACCACGTCTGCCCGATACCCATAAAGCACTTCCGCGCAATTCTCGTTAATACAGATCGCTGCGCCCGCTTCTTCTATTGACCGATCTCGTAGCGCACCACCGCCAGCGCCGTTTCATAGGAATAGCGGGCATTGGTGTTGTCGATCTCAGCCTGCGTCTGATTGAGCTGCGCCTGGCTGATCTCGACAATGCCGCTCAAGCCGATCTTGTAGCGCGCCGTGGCCAGGTCGAGCGCGAAATTGGCCTGATCGAGCAACTGCTTGGTCACGGCAATGCGTTGATAAGCAGACTGCGCGTTCAGCACCGCAGTGCGAACGTCGCGAGCGATCGTGTCGCGCAGATTGCGCACGTTTTCCTGTGCAGCTTGAGCGCGCAGCTTTGCATCTCTGGCGTCAGCGTTGAAAAGGAAGCCGTTGAAAACCGGAATGCTCAAATTGGCTCCTGCGGCGCCATACCAGGACGACTGGATCTGGTCTGCGCGCACCGGCGTTCCACCCACGGCAGCCATGGCAGAGAGCGTAGGCAGCCAAAGATCACGCTCCGCCGTACTGAACTCGCGAGCCGCGGCAAAGTTGTCATTCATCGCCGCCAGATCGGGACGCGCACTGAATGCAGTATTAACAAGCGCTTCAGAGTCGCTGGGCGCCGCCGGCGGATTGCCGTTGGTCTCGTCGACGAGACTGTACTGCTGGTCTTGCTCGGAACCAAGCACGTCGTTCAGGGCGGCCATGCTGGCCTGTGCATTGTTCTGCGCGTCGAGCAGCAGCAGCTGCGACTGCGACACCTGAACATCGGCAAAGCTGCGGTCCAGATCGGAGCGGATCTTCGCTTTGGTTAGGGCGCCGACCTGATCGGCCGTCGCCTGGCGTTGGGTAAGAGTTTCCTGCGCCACTTTGAGCACAGCCTGCGCGGTGAGTGCCTGATAAAAGGCCTGATCGACGGTCAGCGTAATATCGAGCTCCGTGGCGCGCTCGCTTTCAAGCCGTGCCTTCGCGCTGGATTGGGCGCTAAGCACAAGATTGTGCGTACGGCCAAAGTCTGTAATCAATTGGCTGACGGTAAGACCCCCGGCCGCGCGATTGTAAATGGAAGGATTGTTCAGCAACCCCGCTGTAATTCTGCTGTTCTCATGTGTGTCCACGGCGGTCAAGTTGCCTGTCGCCATCGGCATTTCCACCGAACGCACTTCGCGCGTGACCTGGGCCTGAGCCAGTGCGACCAGGCGCGCGACGCTGATGTTTGGGTTGTTGCGGATTGCCATCTGTTCGGCCTGCGCAATGGTCAGCGACGGCCCCGCAGGTTGCTCTGCCGGCGGTGCGCCGGTCGGTGTCTGCGGATCCGCGGCCATGCTTGGGGCTGAAGCCTGTGCCAAGCTAGCGGCAAGTTGACCTGCCGGCGCGTCAGGGAGCGAAGACTTTTGCGCAGGCGCTACTCCAGGCAATGCAGCTAAACAAGCAGCGCAGAGAACGAAAGTAAAGGCGGTTTCAGTTGGCTTACGCATGATCGATTCCCTCTGCGGCAGTTTCTTCCCCGTGCCGGCCGTGGATGAGGAGGTACACGGCTGGAACCAGAAAAACGGTGACGACGACCGAAACGGCGAGTCCGCCAATGATGGCTCGTGCCAGTGGCGCGTACTGCTCGCTACCGGCCTCGAGGCCGAGAGCGAGCGGAATCATGCCCAGGAGAGTAGCCAGCGACGTCATCAAGATGGGCCGCAGGCGGACGCGGCAAGCTGTCACCGTCGCTTGCAGCAGCGGCTCCCCCTCTCTGTGGAGAATGCCGGCGAACTCGACAATCAGGATGCTGTTCGAGACCACGATGCCGGCCATCATGATTACGCCCATGAGCGACATGATGTTGAGCGTGCTGCCGGTGAGAAGCAGAATCAAGACTACTCCGGCGAGTCCCGGCGGAATAGCCAGCAGAATGATGAATGGATCGATAAACGAAGTGAACTGTGCCATCAGAATCAGATAGACCAGCAGAACGGCAATAATCAGGCCGTAGCCGAAGTCGTGGAAGGCTTCGTTCATGCTCACGACGGCGCCGCGCATGTCGATCACCGTGTTGCGGTCGTGCTTAGTGTCGGCCAGTAGGCGGTTGATTCTTGCTCCCACACCCTGAAGAGCCTCAGTTCTGGTAGACACAAAAATGTCGATCACGCGACGAATCTGATAATGATCGACCTCGGTGGGTGTATTGATCTCGGAAATGTCAGCCACTTCGCCAAGCGGCACGTAGCCCGCGGCGTGGTCGCCGGTCATGTCCGAAGGCGAAGCGGGATCGGCCTGTCCGCTTTCCTGCATCGGAGAATAACCTGCGGGCCGTACGCCCCGTAGCGGAATGTTCTTCACGTCTTCGAGCGACATGTTGTCGATCCACTGGTTGGCGTATTGCACGGTGACCATGTAGTTATTGCCGGTGTGCGGATCGATCCAGTAACTCGGCGCCACCATGCCGTCGGAAGTGAGCGCCGTGATTACGTCGTCAACCACGTCCCGCGCCGAGAGACCGATCAGGCTGGCACGCTCGCGATCGATGTTCAGCGCCAGGCCGGGGTAGTTCACGCTTTGCGGAATATAGACGCCGCTCACGTTGGGGATGGATTGGATTTTCGCGGCCAACTGGCTCGCCAAACTGAAAGCGCTGTCCATGTCGTTGGACTTAATCTGCACATCGATGGGTGCCGGAAGTCCCTGATTGATGACGCCGTCGACCAGGCCGCCCGCCTGAAAATAGGTGGAGAGTTCTGGCATCTGCCGTGAAAGTGCCGACTGCACGCGGCGCATGTACTCATAGCTTCCAATGCTGTGGTCTTCTTTCAGACTCGTCTGCACGAATGCCGTATCCATGGAGGCGTTGGTGGTGTAAATGGCCGAAAGGTCGGGATAGACGCCGATGTTCGACACGATCATGCCCAGGTCCTTCGGCTTCACCACGCCGCGAATGATGCCTTCGACTTTGGCGATGTATTCGTTGCTTACCTCAAGGCGCGTGCCGGTGGGCATGCGCACGTTGATGATGAATTGCCCCGGATCGGTGCGCGGAAAGTAGGCGCGCCCGAGAAAGGGGAAGCACACAGCGAGAATCAGCACCAGCCCGCCGAGCATGATCGCGGTGGCGAGGCCCGGCCGGCGCAGCACCTTGTAAGCGAATGTTTCATAGCTGGTGAGAAGGCGCTGGAAGTGCTTATTGAAAACGATCAGAAAGCGCTTGAAGAAGTTTGGCTTGCTTCCTTCAACAGCATCGATGTCGCCTTCGTGTTCTAAGCCCAGTGGATCCTGGCGGATGAACTTCGCGCAGAAGAGCGGCACCACCGTCATGGCGAAGAAGTAGGACGCGAAGATTGAAAGGACGACTCCCACCGCGAGCGGCGTAAAGATGTACTTGCTGACACCGCTGAATGAAGTAACAGGGAAAAACACAATGGCTGTCGTGAACGTGGCAGCCAGAACGGCCATCGAAACTTCGGTCCCACCTTCCGCCGCGGCAGCCGGCGGCGACTTGCCCAGTTCCATGTGCCTGAAAATGTTTTCCAGCACGATAACGCCGTTATCGATAAGCCGCGAGAAGACCAGCGCAAGTCCGCCCAGGATCATGGTGTTAACGGAGCCACCCATGAGGTTGACAATCAGCAGGCAGACCAGCATGGAGAGCGGAACGGCGAGCAAGACCGCAATCGTCGCTCGCGGGCTGCCCAGAAACACAAGAATCATGACTCCTGTCATCACCAACCCGATAACCGCCTCGCGGGTGACGTTGGCGATGGCCAGCTTGACGAAGACCGATTGATCGAAGACCACCGCGGTCTTGAGCGTGTCAGGAATATCAACGAGTTTTTTGACCGCGGCCTTGATGCCGTCGACGATTTTAATGGTGTTGCTGTCGCCGCCTTGTTTGAAAACAGGCACATACACCGAGCGCTGGCCGTCGATGCGCACGATGTTGTACTGCAGAGCGCCCGAGTCGACGGCCTTGCCGATGTCTCCGACCAGCACCGATGAGTTGCCTGTCGACTTGAGCGGCATGTCGTTCATCGCGTTGGCATCGGGAAACTGGCTGTTGGCATAAATGTTGAAGTCCTTGGAGCCGATGCGCACGTCGCCGGCGGGAAGGATCAGATTCGAGTTGTTGACCGCGGTGACGACGTCGTTCAGGCTCAGATTGCGCGCTTCAAGCTTGAGCGGGTCGACATAGATCTGAATCTGGCGATAAGTTCCTCCGTATGGCTGCGGAACCGATGCTCCCTGCACGTTGGAGATTTGGTTGCGCACCTGGAATTGCGCCAGGTCCTTGAGGCGGGTCTCGTTCAGGCCCTCGCCCTTCAAAGTGACCAGGCAGACCGGCTGCGTTGAAGCCGTCATTCCCAACACCACAGGAGGCAGCGTGCCGGGCGGCAGGCGGCGCAGGTCGGCCATAGCCAGGTTGGCGATATTGCTCAGCGCCGCGTTGTGGTCAGTACCAGGCTTGAAGTAGATTTTGATCAGGCTTACTCCGGTGAGTGAACGCGATTCGCTATGGTCGACGTTGGCGGCGAGCGTAAAAAAGCGCTCGAAGGTGTTGGTGATATCTGCCTCAATCTGCTCTGGGGGCATGCCGTTGTAGAACGTGGCCACAACCACCACCGGCATGTCGATTGGCGGAAAGAGGTCCACCGGCATGCGCGCCACGGTCACCGTCCCGATGAGCATCACAATAAGGCAAAGCATGAGAATGAAAAACGGATAGCGCAGAGCGAAATTCGGCATTATTGACCTCCTCCGCTTGCGCCGGCTTTCAGGTCGATCATGCCGCCCGACTCCTGAAAGGTTTCAGAGGCAGGGGTGGAAGCGAGGATCGGGTTGACTTCTTCATCATCGTGATATTTTTCTTGCCCGCCTATCACCACCCGGTCCCCGGGCTCCAGTCCGCTCGTAATTTCGGCCAACTTTGATCCATGCAATCCAACCTGAACGGAGCGGATGTGAATGTGGTTGTTTGCTCCGAGCACGTAGACCATCTCCTCCTTGTTCGCATTCAGCACCAAGGCTTCAACGGGAATGGTGATCACGTTCTTGACGCTGCCGAGCTCGAGCGCTGTGTTGGCGTACATCCCGGGAGCGATAGATAGATTCCGGTTGTCCACGTCGACTTCAGTCTCCATGGTGCGAGTCTCGAAATTTACGTCGCGAGTGAAGCGGACGATTTTGCCGGTGAAGGAGCGGTTGATGGCGTCGACGCGAACCTGCAACTGGTCGCCCTCGTGAACGTATTTGACGTCGTCTTCGGGCACGGGAATCCGCAAGCGGAGCAGGCTGCTCTGCGAAAGCCGGACAATGGGAAGCGACTGGTCATTGGAACCCGTGCCGCCCTGGATGAGCGCGCCGGTATCGGCGTAGCGCCAGACCACCACGCCGGCGATCGGCGCCGTCACGGTGGTGTAGTTCTCGAGCGCCTGCACGCGCTGATTGTCGCTACGGGCCGCTTCGGCGTGTTGCTGCGCTGCGGCCATTGAGGACTTCGCGGCATCCACCTGCGCCTGCGAGCTCAGATCTTTGGCCTGCGCGTCGTCCAACTCCTGCTGCGCGATGAGACCGGGACGCGTCGCGGCTGCCTGCTGCAGGCGCACGTACTGTGCGTGTACGGCGGAGTACATTGCTTCAGCACTCTTGAGTTCGTGCTGCGCGCGCAGAATTTCTTCCTGGCTTTGCTTGAGCTCGAAGGCGCTCTCTTCAAGTTGAGCTTTCAGTTCCGGAACATCGAGAACCGCGAGCGTCTCCCCTTCGTGCACAATGTCGCCGATGTCGACATTGATGCGCTTCATGTAGCCGCTTACCTTGGGGTGGACGTCGACGACCTGATACGGCTGAAACTGGCCGGCCAGCGTGAGCATATGAGAGATGTCGCCGCGCTGCGCGACTGCAACCCGTGCCGAAGGAATGGTTGCGGCTCTGGCTTCAGGGCCCGCTCCATCGGAATGGCAGGAGCTGATGCCGAGGGCTGCGCACGCGGCAGCCATCAAAAGAAAAACTCGTTTACGCATGTCGAACTACTCCTGATTCCCAACACCGTCTACCGCCGCGGTGCGTGGAAGCAATTTGGACCTGAGTCAGGGAAGGGCGGTTAGCATTTGTTTGGATGCTGCCCGCCGAAAACTGGTTGACCGCGGATTAGTTGCCTTGGCCTCTGCAACTCGTGTACGCCGCGCGAGGTTCTTCGCGGCAATACCCTGCACCGTCGTGGGTCCGGGCAGAAGGATTTTGCACCGTTCAGTCCGGGAAAAGGGCCAAGAAAATCAAATGCGATAAATAAGAAGTTAAGAAGTCGGCGGAGGGCGGAAGAGATTTGAATACGAAAAACCCGCATAAAGGGGACGCAGGTGCCGGCTAGGCAGAACTCCTCCCAGTGCTCGCGAAGAAAGACCCACCAACATCGGGGTCACAGCTTGAGAGAGAAGTGCAAATGCAGCGCTTGGATGCGTCGGATCTGGCTTGGGAACACCATGCTCCACGACCTCGGGCGAGGCCATGGGTTGCGCTTTTGCGGCGCGAACACTACCGCCGAAACCGGCCGCCGGGCCGTACCAGGCTGTCTTGGCTTCAATTGCGAAGAGAAATGCCAGCAGACAGAGGCCGAAGGCAAGCGGAGCGCGCCGATAAGACGGGGAAGCGGCGAACCATCCCGACATAACGGCAGTTTATCATGCCTCTGCCAAGGAGAAAGCACCGCAGGACTCCGGCCGCCGCGTCCATCGCGGTTTCGGCGGGTGAAAGGACTCTATCGTGTGTCAGGCCGTTTCTCTACGCCGCTTTGGCCAGGGCATCGACGAAAAACGCGCGCCTTACCGTTCGCGTGGCTCTCCTGTCGGCAGAAAGGCCAATCCTTCAAACACAGTCCCCGACGCTAGCACATCCCTGATCTTTTCCGGGTTGGTGCCCGCGCGCCCAGCCGCCTCATGCAACAGACGCAGGGCTGCAGCCGGCGTGCTCTCGGGTGGCAGCCGGAAGATCCACGGAATATCGGCTGAAGTTAGCGCCTTGTCGCTGCTCAGAGCCACCACCGGGACGAAGCACTTCAATGCCAGTTGCTCCGAAAGATGGCTCGCATCCCGATCCAATGCCACGATCGCCAAAGCATGTTCATCCATCAAGGCATGAACTAATTGAGTTGAAGCTGCGCCCCAGTTTTGCGTGCTTTCCACCGGCAGAATTGTCCACGCCCGGCCTCCGTACACTCCGTCGTTCAATACCTTCACAACCTCCGGCGACCGGGCAATCTCCGCGGCTTTCGGCCCAAAGAGAACCACGCGCACCGGCCCGCGCGGAAGGTCGGCGGATCGCGGGCCCACGAAGCTCACACCATCCTCCCCGACGCGCGCATAGGGCGTCATTGGCGCATCAGACAGCCCGTTTACTTCAGCGGTGCCCTGCCCTGCCGGCTGCTTCTTCATCGTTGCGAGCCGGTAAGTAATCGCGCCATTTTGTACGGTTCCCAGGTACATCGGCGCGACATTTTTCTGGTTGGGATCGAAAACCATGGCCCCGGTCACGCCGTCATATTCTTCAATGTCTGCAAGCGCGTCATGAATGCGTGCGCGATTCAGCCCAGCCTTGCAGATCGAGTCAAGCAGCGCGTTCATAGCGTCATAGGCTAACGAAGCAAACTGCTCCGGCTGCTCGTGGAATCGAACCTCGAAGCGGCGGTTGAAATCGAGCCAGCGCGGATCTTTGCGCGTCGGGTCATACGGGAAAACCGCTTCGAAGCCCTCGGCGGCGCTGCCAGCTTGAGCCAGCAGGTCCGACCCCAGCGTGCGGTAGGAGCCAAAGACGCGCTGCTTCATGCCCATCGCGCGCATTTGTTTCAGGATTCCGGCGGCCTCGCTTTCATCTGCCCAAAGCACAATTCCGTCGACGCGCGATTCGCGGATGATCTGCAATTCACGCGAAAAGTCCGTGTCGCCCGGCAAAAACTTCTGCTCGATAACGACAGGGTGGCCCAGTCGCACGGACGCGCTCCGGAACTTCGGAACACCCATTCGCCCATACCGGTTGTTCACCCGGAGCAACGCAACTCTTTTAAGTCCGAGCTCGCTGTAGATTCGGCGTGCCAGTGTAAAGGCCTGTACGCGATCGTCCTGCAGATCCGTGAAATACCAGGGAATGTAGGTCTCGGGAATGGTGGGATCGGTTGAGGCCGAGTTGACGATTGGAATTTCGGCTTTCAGTGCGACGCGCAAAATGATATGAGTCGATTCGGAACTAATCGACCCGAAAATTGCCCAGTCCTGATCGTCGAATATCATTTTCACGGCTTCGTCCGCTGCCGAGCCCCAGATTGTTGGATCGGTCGGGCGATTGGTCCCGTAGACCGCTTTAGCTTGCCAATTGTTGTAGTCGTTATGCACCATCAGCTTGAACGGTTTGCCGCCATAACCGCCGCGTGCGTTTGCTTCATCTACTGCCAGTTGCGCTCCGTGCAGCATGCGCAAACCGTCAGCCTGATCCGGGCCAGGCTCGACAGGGCCGAAGAAACCGATCCTGACCTCGGTAATATCCCTGGGATCAGGAATATCCCGGCCAGCGCCCGCGTAAATGTTCGGTTGGACATAATTCTCGGAGTACGGCGCTTCGAACTTTGCGTACGGCCTTAAATCCTGGGGCTCACCGGCGTAGGGCGTCACCGTCCGGTCATGTGGCGGCGCGGGCGGATGCTTGCCACATTCGCACACACTGTTGCTCTGCGCACCAAGTGAAACCGCGGCACCCAAAGCCAGTGCGCAAGCCGCAATCGGAGCGATTCCGAAACGCATGTCCCTACTCCTTGCCGCTGTCGGCATTTTCTGTGCGGAACATGGCAATCGCTTCAATCTCCACGAGCAGCTCCGGCCGGCACAGAATCGCCTGAATGCCGGTCGACGCGGGCAGTGGGTCGAGACCCTGTTCTTTGAAGAACTCCGTACGCTCTTCGTTGAATGCGTCGTAGTCGCGCTCGATATCGCGCAGGTAGCAGGAAGTTCGCACGATATCGTGCCAGGTGCAGCCTTCGCTGGCCAGCAACCCTGTGATGTTTTGAAGTGTGCGCCTCATCTGCGCACGAAAGTCGCCAACATGAACACTCACGCCGTGCTCGTCAATCGACGCTGTGCCCGAGATCAGCAGAATCGTCAAGCCGTTCAGGTCGATCCTCATTCCGCGCGAGAACGAGCTTGGCTTGGCATAAGCGTGGGCTTCGTTCAGCACATCGTGATTGGTGATCGCCCGCTTCTTCACTGGCGCGTTTGCAATGGTTTCCAGAAGTTCAGCAAATGCATTCATAGCGTTCGCTCCTCTTTCCTATCGTTGAAGAATTCCATGGCTCAATCCCTCGGCGGTGGCGACCCATATATCGCCGCCCTGAAAGTCAATGCCAAGAATGTAGTTGTGTGCGGGCCCGCTGGTCACGGGAATCTCAGTGACCTTCCCTTTCGCATCGCGCACCGTCATGACCGGTTTGTGCGAGCTGAGCGAGCGCGTGTAGACGGCCCAGTTCGCGCCGTCGTAATATGCCAGCCCCTTATCGGTGCAGAACCAGGCATGATTGGCGTCCACGCCCTTCACGTAATTCGTGAAGTTCGAGGGCAGTCCACTATCTTTTGTCAGAGAATTGTGCCAGTAGCGGCCATCGTACCGGCTGTCGCCGAAGTACGTCGCGGCCCACACGATGTTGTCGACGTAGCTCACCGATGAAACAATGTCGTGAATCAGCCCCTGGTCTTTGAAAAGCACCAATTCGGTTTCGCCGTCGGGGTCGTCGTAAATGTCCCAGCGTCCGGTCTTCTGGTCATATTCGAGCAGGCCGCTGCCCCAAACGGCGAAGTAAACTTTGCTCGCAGTAGCTGAAACCCCGTAAACCCAAATCTCCCGCATGGGTGTGTTGCGCTCGTTATACAGCGACCACTCGCCTGTATGCAGGTTGAGTCGACCGGCGCCGGACGCTGTCGCCACCCAAACGTTCTCGCCTTCCACTGAAACGCCGTAAACCACGTCGTTGCTCAATCCCGAGTTCAACTGCGTGTAGCTGACGATCCGTCCGCCGGAAACCCGGCTCAACCCACCCATCGTTCCGGCCCACACATCGCCCGTGCGTTTATCCAACGCCAGTGAAAGCACGGCACGGTGCGCCAGGCCATCCTTTGTCGAATAGGTCTTCCACTTTCCGTCTTGGTAAAGACCCAGGCCGTTGTTCGTGCCCGCCCAAACTCTGTCGCCATCTACCAGAACCGCGTACACGTGATTGTCAGGAAGACCCTCGGCGGTGGTGAAGTTTTCAAACCGAAAGCGCGGCAACTGAGGAAGGGTCACTGCCCCTGCCGCGCCGCGAGGATGGTGCTGAGCTTCCTGAGCCATTCCGCATTCCGCCGAAGTCCCCACCAACGCGCCCGCAAGCAGCACCGTGGCAAGCCATTTCTCTTGGGTAAACTTCATCATCGCGTCCTCAGGTATTCGATCAGATCGTTCAATTCATCTTTGGTCAGATCGTTGGTGCGCCCGTGCTTGTCTTCCGGGTTGTAGATTGTCCATATCTCTTCGAGGGTGCGCGCCGAACCATCATGGAGATAAGGCGCTGGAAGCGCGACGTTGGTCAGTTGCGGCGTGTCCAGCATTCCCGGATGATCGCTCGGTTTCGTTGTTCCCACGTCGAACGATTTGTTGTCCGTTCCCAACGGGCCGCTGTGGCAAAAAGAGCAACGATTCGTTTCTGGTATTGACGCTCCGAAGTTGTCGACTGAGCGCTCGAAGATCGCCTTGCCGCGTTCTTGCGCCGAGCTGAGCTCGCGGCCCGGAAGGCGCCAGCGGTTCGGCCGTGCGGGGAGACTGCGAATGTAGAGAACCAGGTCCGTCAGTTGCAGGTCGCTGTAATTCTCCGAGCGCCAGAAATACTTTTCCGTGCGCGGGCCGCATTCGGTGGGCAGATTGGGATTGCCCCCGTTCCACTTGTACGGGGCAGTATCCTTGATGTCTTCGAGCAAACGGTTGGCAACAATGTCGCGGCCGAAACCATTGGGCTCCAGGTTCCAGGTCAGGGCATCGTAGGTCGAATCGATGTGGCAGCTTGAGCAACTGATTTGGCCCTGAAAGGAATAGTGTGCCGAATAAAACGTCTGCTCGCCCCTGCGAAGCGCGCTGATGGCCTTCGGCCCTTCGAGTGTGATAGTTGCAGCCACTCGCAATTTGCTTGTGTCGATAACGCTCAATGTGTCGTCGAGCCGATTGGCAACAAAAAGCCTACTGCCATCGCCGCTCAGCGCAAGCCCCCGCGGATTGTGGCCCACTTGGATACGAGCGATCACATAATTCCCGCTGGCTGAAAGATCTTGCGCAAACGATCCCGAAGCGGGCCGTGGATGCGTGCGGACGAAGTGCAGCAAGTGCGGTACATCGACGGCCAAAACGCTCTCCGACCCGCCAAGTGAGACGTAGAGACGCGATCCATCCGGTGCGATTGCCACGCCAAACGGCTGCGAAGCGTAGCGGTCCAGCTCGTCGAGCGGAATCTCCACCGGCTTGCCTACCGAAGCGCCAAACAATGTCAGCGTGTATGCGAATGCTCCGCCGTGCTCCAGATGCGCCAGCGGAATCAGGTTCTTGGGGTGAAACTCAGCCACAACGCCAAGGCGGCCATCGCTTGACAGTGCCACATGGAAGACTCCAGCGATCGAAGGCAGCGGTATGCGATCGACCACCTCCGCTTTTCGCGCATCGATCACCGTGATCTCCGACTCGGGCGGTGTCCGGTTTTCCAGGCCTGTTCGCAGCGCGGGAAGATTGGGATAAATATGTGTCGCATAAATCCGCTGGCCATCCGGTGAAAGCGTAAGGTAGCTTGCACCGCGCCCGGCCAGCAGGCGCTTTTCTTCCGCACCCGTCTGCGCATCCAAAACCGCAATATCGCTGGAAATACGGTTGGCAACAAAAACGTGTTTGCCTTCCCGGTCTTCGACTACTCCGGACGGCTCCGCGCCGACCGGCCAGGTGGCCACAACTCCCAGCGAGTGCGTGTCGATTACAGACACTGTGTCGTCCCACGAGTTCGCGACGAACAGCCGCGTTCCGTCTGGAGATAGCGAAAATCCGCGCGGCTGGTGGCCCACCGGGACGCTCTTGATCGGCGCGTAGGTGGCCGCATCCAAAACTCGCACTTCGTCGCTTTCGTTGCAGAGAACATAGATCCGCCCGCCGTCGGGCGAAAACATCAGCTCAAGCGGTGAAGCGTATTCCAGTTCCGCCCCAGTCCCGGGAGGAGCAGCGGCATGTACGGTCCCTGCCTTCCAAAACGCCACGCAGCACAGCGCCGCGGTCACCGCGCAGAGACCCGCAGCTCGAATGGATTGCGTAGGCCTCCTGCTTGGAGTGCGGCTCATCGCGGCTTCCTCTCGCCCGGCTCCTGAACCGTGAGGATGAGATCAACCGGCTGCGCCGCCAGCGTCTGCACGATCCCGCTGGGCCAGCGAACGATCAGTTTGTCGATCACGCTCACCGACCCGATCCCGAAGTGCAACCGGGCTTCATTCTGCGAGAGGAAACCGGAGCTTGCCACGCGCTCGGCCGTCCATCGCTTGCCTCCGGCCATCACCTCCACGCGCGCGCCAATTCCGTCGCGATTACTCTTTGTGCCCACGAGTTTCACTTCGATCCAGTGGCCGGCGCCGGTGGAGACGTTATGAAGTAGTTTTCCCTCCGCACCGAGATTCACCAAATAGGCATCAACTTTGCCGTTGTTCTCGTAGTCGGCAAAGCATGCGCCGCGAGCCACCGTGCGGTCGCTCAATACGGAGCCGGCCTCGCGCGACACGTCCTCGAATCGGCCATTATCGAATCCGCGAAACAGCGTGTGCTCCTGCGGAATTAAATGAATCAGCCCGCCGTGAAAGACCAGAATGTCGAGCTTGCCATCGTTATCAAAGTCGTAAACTCCCGAACCCCAGCTCACATATTGCGCATCGGTCTGCGAGATACCGTTGGACGCGCCCGCATCTTCAAAGCCGGCTTTTGCCGACTCGGGTTGCGAGGCGGGCGAGTTATCCTCCGACGTCAAGTCGTTTCGGAGGAAGCGGTTGTAGCTCCCATCGGTCACCCAGAGATCCAGAACCCCCCTGCCCTCAAAATCGGCGGCCACCGGACCCATCGACGAGGTGGCTTCGCCATTCTGGCCGAAAGCCGTACCGGTATCGTTGGCGATCTCTTCAAACGTCCCATCGTGCCTGTTGCGGAAAAGAAAATTTTCCGTCCGGTCGTTGGCCACGTAAATGTCGTCCCACCCGTCGTTGTCGAAGTCTGCTGCCGTCACTCCCATGGTTCTGCCCACGTAGGCGCCGATGCCCGACTTCTCCGTTGCATCCGTGAATGTCCCATCGCAGTTGTTGTGGAACAGCATGTTGGTCTCGCCTGCATAGTCGAGCGGCCCGGGATAGTTGTCCGCCGCGTAGAACGCGCGATACTTCGGATCGAACTTGACGTAGCGGCCCACAAACAGATCGAGGCAGCCGTCTTTGTCGTAGTCGAGCCAAGTGGAGCTGATTGCCCAACCGTTGACTTTGATCCCGGCCTTCTCTGTCACATCGGTAAAGTGGCCATTGCCGTCGTTGTGATAGAGGACGACCTTCCCGTATCCGGTTACCAGCAGGTCTTCGTAGCCGTCGTTATCGTAGTCCGCCGCCGTCACGGCTACCGAATACATGTCCGGGTCCAGCCCCGATTGTTCGGTTACATCGGTGAAATGTCCGTTTCCATCATTGCGATAGAGATGGTTGTGTGGCGGCGGGTTGGGCTTGTCCTTCAACGGATAGGGGTGAATCGAGTCGTCGAGCGGTCTTCCGCTCACCACGTAAAGCGAAGACCGCCCTGAGTTGTCGTAGTCAAACCAGACGCAGCCCGCACCGGTGCCCTCCAGCAACGATCCCAGCTTGGCCGACCCAAAACTATGCGTAAAGTCGATACCGGATTTTTCCGTCGCGTCTTCAAACCGAAGATCGGATTGGAGCGATACCTGCGCACTCGCGGGCGGTCCTTGCTGAGGCACTCCGCTCGCGCTCGGCGGCGTCTGCGCGGCAGAGCTGATTCCCGCCATCGCGGCCGCGCCGAATACTGTAACAAGAACAGCAGATCTCATATCAATTTCCACTCGTCGCTCCCGCAACGACCTTGGTGCCAGTCAGGTCCACTGCCTCGGTTGTTCGCATCAGCACATCCGGCACGCGGTTCTCAGATGCACGCTCCGGTCCCGCGTGACAACCCACGCAAATGCGCTGCTCGCCGCCGCGTGCCCAGAACCACCCATGCTCTTGCCGCAAAACCGCTCCTCTGAAGTCGAGCAGCTCAAACCGTATCGCTCTGTCGGCTGGCACTTTCACAAAAAATGAACCGTCCGACTCAACCGGCGCCGTTCCCATCGCGACCGCGCGGCCCTTTGCATCCTGCGCCTCCAGGCGCACCGAAGCGGGCTTCCCTCTCAGTTCTCCGTCACGGCTAACGCGCGCGTCCAACGCGAGCAGATTCGCGTAGTCCCATGGATGCAGCCCCGATGGATGCCGGTTGGGCGGCGTGCGCGGCGCTATCAGCACGGGTTCAACCAGATCCTCTCCATTCCTCGCCAAAACGGTTTGCATCTCCAACGTGCCTGGTGTCCACATCTTGATTGCGAATTTCGGTTCCGTCGTCGCCCGCGCACTCAGCAACCATGCACCTGTAGCGGTTTCGGCAATCGCGCCCGCGTACTCGCCGCGCGGCGTTTGAACCTGCTCCTCATGCGCCATCGGCGAGGTGAAGCGCGCCAGCGACGTTCCATGCGTAAACACCACGTCCCCCGATTCCAGTTGCGTTCCGCCCCAGCGCGCGCGTCCGTGGTCGCAACGCACCGACTCCACACCCGAGCCGTCGGCGTAGACGAGATACATTTCAGGCCTCGTTCCAGCGCCCAGCGGAAACCCTGCCTCAAGCAGAATCCGCCCATCATGCAGCACGCCCGCCGGAAATGCATTGGTTCCCGCGTACGTAAGCGGCAATATCCCCGGCCCTGCCGTCGGATTCAGGAACTCTGCAGTCGGTTGCCCATCGTCGCTCGACTGCAATTGAAATCCCATATCCGTCCGCTGCGCCCACACCATGCGTCCGCCCGGTAAATAAAAGGGCCTCTCCGCGTCGGTTGCGGTGGCCGTCACCTTCCGCACAGTTCGATCTCTGAGAGTCAATTCCCAAATCTGCCACGGATCGCCAGCAGATCGCTTTCCGGCGAACAGCACCGTCTGGCCATCGAACGAGACATTTGCGTCTGCTGAAGCTGCGAACCCGCTCACCAGTGGCTCCGTCTTACCGGCGTGAACCAGCAAAAGCCGAGCGCCTTCGGGAAATCGTTCCAGCCCGCGCAATTCCGCCAGCGATTTATAAACAGGAGCGGCAGTCACAATGAAATCCGGAGCCTGCTTTGCGTCAGGTGGGAGCCCGCGGGCCGGTGAGAACATCAAAGCAATTGCCGCAGCGGTCAGCCCAGCTGGCAACAACCTCATGCCAGCGCCTCCGCAAATCGGCGTTCGGTCGATCCCCGCTCTTGCGACTTTTGAATGTGCAGCAGCGATCCGCGCAAAGCAATCCATGGCTCGAGGTCCGCCATCATGGCAGTGAACCCCTCAAAGTCAAGCGACTGCTCGCCATCGCTCCACGCGTTGTCAGGATCCGGGTGCACCTCCACCAGAAGCCCATCCGCGCCGGCGGCGATTCCGATGCGCGCCAGTGCCGGAACCAGTTCGCGATGCCCGGCCGCATGACTGGGATCGGCTATGACAGGAAGATGCGTGACTTGCTTGAGTAGCGCGATTCCGGCGGCATCGAAGGTGTTGCGCATCGCCGTTTCAAACGTGCGAATCCCGCGCTCGCACAGGATGACATTGGGATTGCCATTGCTCAGGATCACTTGCGCTGCCCGCAGAAGATCGCCGATCGTGGCCATCATGCCGCGCTTCAGCAGAATCGGCCGTCCCGACCGCGCCGCTGCCTCCAGCAGCGACTCGTTCTCCATGCTCCGCGAGCCGATCTGCAAAATATCGGCATACTCGGCCACCAGTGGAACGTCGCACTCTGACATGGCCTCGGTCACAATTGCCAGGCCGGTCGCGTCGCGTGCTGCGGCGAGCAGTTTCAGGCCTTCGAGGCCGAGTCCTTGAAATGAGTAGGGAGAACTGCGCGGCTTGAACGCGCCGCCACGCAAAACACGCGCACCTGCGCTGCGTACGCGATGGGCTGTGGCCATGAGCTGGTGCTCAGATTCAACGGAGCACGGACCCGCCATCGTAATGAATTCATCCCCGCCGACAGCAAGATCGAGCACCGGCACGATGGTCCGCCGGCGCCGCGCGTCGATCAGAACATCAGGGGTTTCGGCAAATCGTTCCAGCCAGCTTTCGCGCAAACCGAGCGCTCCATCCGGCCTCCAGTTCTCAGGGAAGGCTCAGTGTACCGCCGTGACAGGAAAATGGCCTCCATCGAAAGATTGACCTCTGGAAGCGAGGAACGCGTTGATTGGGGAGCCCGGGCAATCTTCAAGCCGTTGATTCTAAAGGATAAGTGGCCTCGAATTTTCAGGCCAACGCCATGGCCGGCGCGCGATAGCCAAACACTGCGTCCACCGTTGCCGCCACACCCAGCACGACCTCATCCTCGAAGGGCCGCGCCGCAATCTGCACGCCGATCGGAAGCCCTTCAGGCGATGTGCCCACCGGAACTACTGCCGCCGGACATGCCAATGCGTTGAACCACTGCGTGAATCGCATGGCATCCAGGTATTCGACGCTTCTGCCGTCGATCGTCCAGGTGCGCTCATTGGGTCGAAAGGCGGGAATACTGGCCACTGGACAAAGCAGAACCGGGTATTCGCGCATCTCGACCAGCGTCGTTGCGCGCAGCAGGTCCAACTCGGCCCACGCGTTCAGCAGTTCGGTGGCTTTGAGCGACCCGGCAGTCTCTGCGATTCCAAGGAATTCGCTGAAGATGGGGCTCAACTTCGCGCGCTTGTTGCGAATCTCTGGCTCATAAAACATCGCCCCGCATTGCACAAAAAACTTCCACCACAGCTTGCGCAACGGCTCCAGCGTCCGTGGACAAAAGGTCTCCACGCGGAAGCCTGCTTCGCGCAGCGCTTGCGCTGCATCGTTCACCGCCGCGCGCGTCTCTGGCGTCACTGGCACAAGGCCATCGTCTTCAAAGAACCCAATTGCCTTCGTCCGCAATTCCTCCGCGCTCGGATGTTTCAGAGCGACAGGTGGGCTCACCGGATCAAGAGGGTCCTGTCCGCTGAGAATCTCAAAAAGCAGTGCGACGTCGTCCATCGTGCGGGCCAAGGGTCCGATCGCACCCAGAATCGAGAATGGTCCCACGCATGGCGGCAGATGCCCTCGCCCCGGAATCCGCCCTGGCGTCGGTTTCAGCGAACAGATCCCCGTAAAGTGCGCGGGCACTCGCACCGACCCGCCGCTGTCGCTGCCCAATCCCGCCGCGGACATCCCCGCAGCAATCGCCGCAGACTCACCGCCGCTCGATCCGCCCGGCGTGCGCTCGAGGTTCCACGGGTTGCGCGTGCTCCCATGGAGCAGGTTCGCGGTTTCGTAGGCCATCAGAAACTCCGGGCAGTTGGTTGTGCCCAGAATCAGCGCTCCTGCGGCGCGCAGCCGCGCCACCACGACGGCATCCTCTCCCGGAATTTCACCTTCGTGTAGCAGGCTGCCAATCTCGCAGCGATAGCCCGCGGTTGCAATCGACGACTTGATCGTCACTGGTAAACCATGCAACCCGCCGTGCGCTCCCCGCTCCGCGTCAAGTTGCCGCCCCTGCACCCGCACGCGCTCCGCGTCGAAGTCAGCAAATGCGTTGAGTTCCGGATTCAGCCGCTCAATCTGCCGGATATGCGCCTCGGCCAGTTCTGCCACGGAGATCTGCCCCGAGCGCACCAACCCAAGCTGGCGCGCCGCCGAGGCCAACACAACATCGTTCATGGCCGCGTTCTCAACGGTGACGACGGTGCTCCCATCTCCGCCGGCGCCGACGGCAATAACTGATAGTTGAACCGGTAGGACCTCACCGGCTCGCCGGCTTCAAACCTGTCGTTCCAGTTCAACCGGTATTCGAGCGAAGCCGCATCGTCTGGATACTTTTCATTCGCCGAATATGGATATGTACTCATGCCATGAAACGGAATCTGCGCAACGGTGAATGGCGATGCATCCCACCAATCCATATCCTTCACAAACCCATTGGCATAGAAAAAGTAATCGCGTTTCCAGTGCGCGGGCAACGCGGGCAGCTTTCCCGCGTCGAATTCCGCAGCAATCTCCTCGCCGCTGCCAAAAACGACAAACTTATTGTCGACGCTCCTGAGCAGCGGGGTCACTTCGCCAAAGTGTGTGTAGTCGCCTCGCTCGCGCTGAAAGGGCCCGCTTAGGCTAACGAGGTTGTAGTCGTAGTCCAGGTCGCCCGGACTCGCCCCCTCGATCTGTTTTGGATATCCCCGGAAATCAAGCGCCGCTGACGCGAGAGGAACCACCGTAGTGAGCGTCTGCGCGTCCTCGCTCTGGTCGATCAGCACCTGATCCCAGTAGACTTGCAGATTTGTCATCAGACGAATGCGGCGCGTTCCTGGCGGCAGCTTCCCCGTCAGGTCCACTACGATCGTTCGCTCGAGGCCCGCTGGAAATCCTGCATCGCCTGGAATTCGTTGCCATGTGCCATTCGGCAGCTCCGCCTCCACATAAGGCGGAATCTCCTTCAGCCCCGCCTGCCACGCGGCGTAGAGCGACGTCGCGCTGAAGTAGTTCACATAGCCGGTCATCAGTAGCCGCAGCGGGGCATCCTGCTTGACATCACCCAAATCAAGTGTCAGCGCGTGCAGATTTGCGAACCCGTCGAACGGTAATGCAGCAAATCCGCTTGCAAACACATGATCGCGGCGACTGAGCTTTCCCAGCACATCACGACCTTCTCCATCCCACGCGCCTGCAGGCAACCGTGCTCCCTCACTCGCCACCACGCGGCCTGACGCGAATGGCGGATCGTCGAGGAATCGCTCGTCCGGATTCACTTCCACGCCGTCCGGATGATCGACGGCAATCATTCGCAACTGGTCGATGTAGTTCACCTCTTCCATCGGCTCCATGAAGCGAATGCTGATTCTTCCATCCACTAGTGCAACATTCGTGCCGTCAATCTTCACCCACTCGCCCGGATTCGGCGTGTTGCGGCGCGTCGGCGTGAACCAATGTCCCACCACGGCCGCACCGATCACATCCGTCACGAATTTGTACCGATGTCCATCCCAAGCAAACAGCACAGGACAAGAGCTGCCCCGGCGATCCACTTCCTTCATCGCAATCACGCGCTGCTGCGGCAAATTGATCTCGTCCTGCAACACGCCCGTCGGCCACAGAATTCTCAGCAAGTCGATGCCCGGCGCCTGCCCAAGCCCCCCAAGGATCTGTGGCGGAGCCTGTGTCTGATAGCCCGACGCGCCCGCAAGCTCCCACTTCTGCCACAGTCCATTTGCAAACACTTCGACCTTCGCCCCGATCCCCGTCTTGTTGTCCGCGTAACCAGTCAGGTCAAGGCGCGCGAAGTGGTTTTTATTCGCGCCAAGATTCCGCAGCAGCACCGGTGGTGCATTCTCCTGGGTCACGATCAAATCCGGTGCACCATCGCCAAACACGTCAGCGGCAATCAGCCCGCGCGGAGCTTTCAGCTTCACTGAATCCAGCCCCAGCGCTCGACTCACATCTGTAAACGTCCCGTCTCCTCGATTGCGGAATACCTTGACCTGCGGACCGCCAGTTGTCTCCACAATCGCTGCCAGATCGATCCAGCCGTCGTTATCGATATCCACAGGTGTCAGGCCCCATCCACGCACCGCTCCCCTCAGCGGCAGCGCAACGCGTGCAAAGCGCCGCCCGATGTGATCCGGCCCTTCGACGTTTCGCCACAGCGTCAATCCCGGAGCACCGGCATGCGTTACCGCAATATCCATCCATCCATCTTTGTTGTAATCAAACACCGTGATGCCAACCGTAGGGGGCAACTTCGCCTCTTCATACAGCGGTTGCTCAGGATACTTGCCCTCGCGTGGATTCACGTACAGCGACGGCGAAGGCCCATCTCCCGTCACCGCCAGGTCCACGGCGCGATCGTTATTGAAATCGGTCAGAATTGCAGCCGCGGTCTTGCTGCTCCCGCCCAAACCTGTCGGTGCTGTTTGCTCCGTGAATGTCCCGTCCCCATTATTGCGCCACAACACATTGGCTTCATCGCCTGGCTTGAATGAAGCACCGGTCAAAAACAGATCCAGATCTCCATCGTGGTCATAGTCGACAAACGTAATGCCCGTTGGCCGGTTGCGCGCCACAATGCCCGATTGAGCCGAAACGTCCTTGAATTGCCCGTGCCCGAGGTTGCGGAACAGAAGCACGCGATCGTCGAGAGCCACAGCCAAGTCGTTCAATCCATCGCTGTCGTAGTCGCCAACGGCACACGCCACTGAATGGCCGCCGGCCATTAATCCCATCGCTGCCGCATCAAGCTCTTTAAAGCTCCCGTCGCCGCGATTGTGCAGCACTCGAATCGCTTGATCGCCCGCTTGCGTCAGCACCAAGTCCATCTGCCCTGATCCCATCGTGTCGATCATGCATGCCCCGCCTGTCGTCGTCCATGAAGCGGAACTGCCTGGGCCCGGCGCCACCATCGGTTGCGCCACGAGCCGCACCGGAATCATGGTCCGCGCGATCGTCTCCGGCTCTTCGACCGCCGTGACCGTCGAATAATGACCCTGTTCGCTATACGACAGCCCAAGGGCCGATGAAATCTTAGTGCTGGTCAAATGCTGAAAACGCGCGAAGTGTTCCCTTGCCTCCGCGGTGTGACCCGTGCGCTGCAGCGCGCGCGCAAGGCCAAACTCTGCCGACGCGTGTAACGGGTTGATCTCCAGCGTCTTTCTAAAGACATCAATTGCCTTGTCGAACTGCCGCAGTTCCTCATCGCACGCGCCTTCGAAATACCACGAGTCCGCATCGCGCGGATCGAGCTTGACCGCTTCTTGAAAGCTCGTCACTGCGTCCGCAAGCTCATTACCAGCATGTTGTGCCAGACCCAGGTTGTACCACGCCTGCGGATTCTTCGCGTCGATCGCGATGGCTTTCCGAAACCAATCTTTGGCCTGATCCAGCTTCTGCTGAGCCAGAAGGGCAATGCCTTCATTGATGGCCGCCTGCGCCAGGGTCGGGTCCTTCTTGAAGGCTGCGGCAAAGCTGTCCCCGGCGCGGTCAGTGAACTGCTGACCCATAAGCGCCACGCCTCGATTGTTTAGCTGGATCGCCTCCGCGTCGAAGCGCTGCTGTTGCCCGCGTATCGCTGGCATGCTTGCCATAAATGCAAGCGCCCACACCACTACTCTCCGCTTCCTTCTTCCACTCACGGATCGAATTCTCCCCTCGTTGCGGAACCATCCAGTGTACGCCGGATCACTTCCCGGAAGCGGAGCGAGCGCGTATCGCGCAGCGAACCTTAACGCGCCCTCAAGATATACTTCTGGTGTGATTCCGCCTCAAAATCCGATGAACGGTCGCGGATTTACCGCGCAGCGCAATTCGACTTCCGCACGGCGCCGCATCGGTGTGGTCACCACCTCGCGCGCCGACTACAGCCATCTTTACTGGCCCCTGCGCGAGCTCGCCGATCGTCCTGAGGTTGAGCTGGGAGTCTTCGCTCTTGGACCGCACCTCTCGCCCCAATTCGGAAGCACGATTCA
Organism: Occallatibacter sp.; assembly: GCA_052145255.1. GTDB lineage: Bacteria > Acidobacteriota > Terriglobia > Terriglobales > Acidobacteriaceae > Telmatobacter. The sequence goes on along the minus strand of JBKQOX010000010.1, from coordinate 55,304 downwards.
GGAAATCGAGCGCGACGGCTTTCCTATTCGGGCGCGCATTGAGTGCCTTCTTAGCTCTGACACTGACACCGGCATGGCGAAGACCATCGGTTTGGCGATTTTGGGTCTGGCCGACGCCCTCAACGTGTGGCGGCCCGACTTGCTGCTGCTCATCGCAGACCGCTACGAGATGTTGGCGCCTGCCGCTACGGCCCTTGCGCTCCGCATTCCTATCGCCCACATCGAAGGCGGCGAAGTGAGTCAGGGGGCAATCGACGATGCGGTGAGAAACGCGCTGACCAAGCTTGCACACATCCACTTCACATCGACTGAGGCAGCCCGCCTGCGTGTGATCGCGTTGGGCGAAGAGCCCTGGCGCGTGCATCGCGCCGGCGCGCCCTCGCTCGACCATCTGCGCCGCTCAACTTTGCTCGATCGCGCGTCGCTCGAATCCAAATTAGGCCTGCCGCTCATCCCGCCTACAATTGTCGCTGCGTGGCATCCCGTCACCATCCTGCGCGACACCAATGCAGAGGCTGACGCGTTTTTCGCCGCGATCGCACAAGCACCCGGCCAGATCCTCTTCGTTTATCCCAACGCCGATGCGGGAGGCCTCGCGCTCATTGACCGCGCTCGTTCTCTCGCGTCAACGCGAGCGCACACCCACGTCTTCGTCAATCTTGATGCTGTCACGTATTGGAGTTTGCTCAGCCACGCCGGCGCGCTTGTCGGCAACTCCTCCAGCGGCGTCATGGAGGCGGCGTCCTTCGCTCTGCCCGTTGTAAATGTCGGCATCCGCCAGCAGGGCCGTGAACGCGCGCGCAACATCATCGACGCGCCCGCTGAAGCTTCTGCCATCCGCGGCGCCCTCGATCATGCGCTGAATCCTGCGTTCCGCAAAGGCCTTACGGGAATGACCAATCCTTACGGCGACGGCGCTGCGGCCGAGATCATTGCCTCCGTGCTGTGTTCTGTTCCGCTCGACGGGCTGCTGATCAAGCAGCCGGCGCCGCTGCCGCAGCTTGCCGAATCGGCACTCGCGGAAAAACAATGACCGCGCGCATTCCGCTTTCCGCGCCCGACATTACTGAAGCAGAGGTCGCGGCGGTCAACGCGGTTCTGCGCACGCCGCATCTCAGCCTGGGTCCGGAACTCAGCGCTTTCGAAACGGAGCTGGCCACCTATCATGGCATCAACCAAGCTGTCGCCGTAAGTTCGGGCACTGCAGGACTACATCTGGCGATGCTCACGCTGGGTGTGGGCAAGGACGACGAGGTCATTCTTCCCTCGTTTACTTTCGTGGCCGTGGTCAATGCTGTCCTTCAGGTGCGCGCCACGCCCGTCCTCGTTGAGTTGGATCCCGTCACGCTCAATCTCGACGCCGCTGCAGTTGAGCACGCGATTTCTCTCCGCACCCGCGCCATCCTTGCAGTCCACACGTTCGGCGTCCCCGCTCAGATGGATGCACTTCAGGATCTCGCTCGCAGGCACCAACTAGCCCTCATCGAAGATGCATCCGAGGCCATCGGCGCGCGCTTTGGCGAACGCCTTGCTGGCAGCTTCGGCGATCTCGCCGTCCTCGGTTTCTATCCCAACAAACAGATCACCACCGGCGAAGGAGGCGCCGTGCTTGCCTCCGATCCAGTACACGCCGCGCGCCTGCGCCAGCTCAGAAATCAAGGGCGCGATGCAAGCGGCAATTGGCTCGATCACGTCGAGCCCGGCTACAACTACCGGCTTTCAGAGTTGGCCTGCGCGCTCGGCCGCATTCAGTTGCGCCGGATCGATGAGATCCTTGCTCTTCGCCGACAGGCCGCTGAGCGCTACGATGCACTTCTGGCTGGAATTCCTGGTCTCGAACGCCCGCCGCTCTCGCTTCCCAACCGCGAGCTCAGTTGGTTTGTCTACGTGGTTCGCCTGCCTGAAGGCGTCAACCGTGACGGGGTGCAGGCCGCGTTGGCTCGCCGCGACATCGCCACCGGCAGATACTTCGCGCCCATCCATCTGCAGCCGATATGGCGCGCATCGCATGGGCAGGAACCTGGCCATTTTCCACTGACCGAATCCATCGCCCGTCGCACGTTGGCCCTGCCGTTTTTCAACCGCATCACCGCCCAGCAGCAGCAGGAAGTGGTAGACGCGCTGCGCGAGGCAATGGCCTGCCCCAATTGAACACGCGGATCCCGGCCCTCAGTTTGAATTGGATGCTTGCGGAGTCTTCACCGGTTTCTGCCGGCACGAATGCAGATAGGCGATCAGATCCCTCAGTTCATTCGGCTCAAGATCGTCCCCGAAGGCCGGCATCACCTTGCTGCCGTAAACAATCTGCTGCCGCAATGCCGCATTTGACTTGCGCCGGCCTACGCCGGAGAGATCAGGCCCTTTGTGGCCGCCCACGTTCCCTATGCTGTGGCAATGCTGGCATCCGCTCTCGCTGAAGACTTCGGCGCCATGCGCTCTCTGGCTCCGGGAAGAAGCAATCGCAATGGAAGAAAACGCCAAAAGCAATGCAGCGATAACCAGCACCACTCTCATTGGCCGGTCCCACCGCCATGCATGTTGCGGTCAGTTGTCACGTTGCTATGAATATGCCACGGGACGCTTTCCGAAGTCACTTCTGGATGTTTGCTGAGGAACTCCAGCGCGTAAATGTTCGCCGTCGGATCGTCTTTTTGATCGGCAAAGATCGCTGCTTCACGTGCCGCATCCTCTTTCATGCCCAGCCGGCGGTAAACGATGGAGAGAATGTAATGCGCAGCCAGATCGTCCGGGTCGATCGATTGCACTGTCTCGTACTCAGTTCGCGCCTCCTGGTATTTATGCTGCTGGTAGAACGAGAAACCCAGCTCACGATGCGCATCGCGCGAACGTGGAAATTGCGTTATCACGTCGAGCAAATCGGCGATGGCGGCATCGGGATGACCCTGAATGCGCTCGACCAGCGCAAGGTAGTAAAGTGCCCGGGCATTGTGCGGCGCAAGCTGGAGCGCCTTTTCCAGATTGATACGCGACCCGTCGTAGCGCTGCCATGAGAAGTCGGCAATCGCCACATTGGTATAGGCGTCGGCATAATCGGGCCGCAATTGAGTCACTTGTTCGAAGGCCCGGGCGCTCTCCGCGTATTGCTGCGCGTCGAGCAATCCAATGCCGTAGTTGTTCCAGCGCATCCACTCCGGATTGTCCGTGGTATCGGGCGGCGTCGCAGGATTGGAGCCAATCGTCAGTGTCTGCGTGCGCGACGTCATCTCCACCTCGGGCGGGTCGAAGTGCTTCCCGAGCCCGTAATCGATAAAGTGTTGGTTGAAGTGGCGATAATTGACCTTCGCGGTAATGGTGATCGGCCCGGACGCGTTCTCCGGTACCTTGAACTGGTAACGCACAATCTGCGAGCGACCTGATTGAATGGTGTTGTTGTACGCGACGACCCGAGTGTCCCACACCTGGTGCAAATCGTTCAGCGTTCCGCGAACGTTGACCAGTCGATTGGTAAAGCTATGCGCCGTCGGATCGAGATTCCCGTCGGAACCGACGGCGCCGGAATCCATCAGCGTTGTCCCGGCCGCATCCTTGGCCTGGAACTCCACCCAGCATTCGTAAAAGTCTCGCTGCTCGGGAATCAGAGTATGCCCAATTCCCTTATTCTGGATCACCACGGAAACCGTAAGAACATCGCCCGCGGCAATGTCGAACGGCTCGGTTCCGAGCGGCGCAATCAGCTTGCCGCCATTGCGCTCGATTCCGAACAGATCAACGTTAAGAACCCCGTTTTGCAAAAAGGAAATGGTCTTTTGCAGTTGCTCATCGTAGCCGTAGTACTTCGATAGCACCGTGTTCCCACCCAGCCAGCGGTGCGACATCAGCTTGCCTTGCTCCGTTCCATAATCCGGCTGCTCGATCGTCTCTTCGGCCATGTGGCAGGTTTGGCACGTGGATACCTCCGGCTTCACATAGAACGGCAGAGGATTCTGCTTGCTGAAAGAAGCCTGTTGCCACTCGTCGTAGAGAAAGAAGGCACGCTGCCACTTATAGCCGTTCAGCATTCTGGGCAGGGCAGCTTTATGGCAAGCGCCGCAGAATTCGCTGGTCCGGTAGAAATCCTTCATCACGGCCTTGGAGTGGCGATCCAGATGGGCCAGGATCTCCTTATCCGGAACTTCGCCGTAGATCGGCTTTCCGTCCGCGTCTACCAGCACCGCCGGTACCCCCATCACGTAGCTGCCTGTGCCGCGTTCGTCCACCTTTTGGATCGAATGGCAGACCGAGCAACTGACCCCGTCCGCATCGAACTTCCGATTCACGGGCGAGTTCTCTGTCATCGCGCCTGAGGTCAGGGCAATGGGATTGTGGCAGCCTTCGCAGTGGCGCGCGTACTCGATCCCTTTTCCCTTCATCAAGAGATTGACGTTCTTGATATACCAGGGCGCGCGGAAAGAATTTGCGTGTGCAGTCTGGCGCCATTGCGCATATGCCGCCTGGTGGCAATGCCCGCAGTACTTTGCCGTCAAAAAGCTCTGCGGATCGATGAACTCACCTGTGTCCGTCGTGGCGTTGGAAGGCAAAAATGGCTTGTCCGCGCCAAAGCGATAGTTGTAGTACGTAGCGACGCTCCGCGAATATTGCGAGCGCTCAGCAGCGGGGTCGTCGACGGCATAGGCCGGCCGCGTTCGCCACGCCATCAGGCCGCAGGCAATCGCGCCCATCAGCAGAACGCTCGAAACAAGGCGCGGAGTTCGACTCGCGAAAAGAAGGGGAAGCATCGCGCTAATAATTCTATAGGCTTTCGACTGCGCCCTGCATCAGCCCTAAGGCGGGAGAAACGCGCCCTCCACCGAAGGGTTGATATGGCAATCCCCCCATGGGACGAAGCCCCGGAACTTCTCTCGCTATTTCCCCGTTCCCTCACTGATCGTCACAATGCGATCGACTCCCGGCACATTGAAGTGCTCGACCTTGCCGCTGGGCCAATGCACCTCGATGTCGTCGACCTTGTTGGCTTGCCCCAGCCCAAAGTGCGGCCTGGGATCGTTGGTCGACGCGTAGCTTCCCCCACTGAGCACGTCTCCGCGCTGCCTCATGTCGTTGGCCGTCACATACACCGTGGCGCCCACCGCATCGCGCGGGCTCTTCGGCCCGCCCACCAGCTTCAGCTCCAGCCAGTGATTGTGGTCCGGGCTCACGTTCCGCAACAGCACCGGATGTCCGTCCATCACATTGATCACGACGTCAAGCTTTCCGTCGTTGAACAGATCGCCCTCGGCCATTCCACGGCCGCTGATCACGTCAGCCAGCCCCGTCCCCTCCACAGCCGGCACCGCCTCGAATTTCTTCCCGTTGATGTTGTGAAAGAGCATGGGCCGCTCCGCCCAGCTTGTGCCCCATGGGTGCTGATCCACCTGCGGATAAACATGTCCGTCGGCCATCATCAGATCCTTCCAGCCGTCGTTGTCGTAATCGAGGAAGGCGTCTCCCCATCCAAGAAACGGCACCGAAATCTCGGCGATCCCCATCTGGTAGCTAACGTCCGTCATGTTCGCGTCGCCATCGTTGCGGTAAAGCACTTTATAGTCGTCGGAGAAAGTCGTGTTGAAGACATCTTCCATCCCGTTGTTCTCAAAATCTCCCGCCGCGATGCCCATCGATGCGGTCTCTCGCCCGGCCTCGTCCAGCGCGTAGCCCGACGAGTAGCTGTCATCCTCAAAGGTTCCGTCCCCTTTGTTGATGTAGAGATAGTTTGGCGTTGAGTCATTGGCCACCAGCAGATCGACTTTGCCGTCATTGTTCATGTCTACAAACAGCGCGCTCAGTCCGTAATATCCAGGCGTGTCGGCCACACCGGCCTTCTCACTTACGTCGGTGAATGTTCCGTCGCCGTTGTTGTGGAACAGGTGGTCCGGCTCGCCCTTGAGCCCTCGTGGTCCGCAAATCACCGCCACTCCCCGGAAGGTGCAGTAGGTATCTGGGACGCCGTTCTCGCCGCCGGAGGGTAGATGGTCGCGGTCAAAATGAACGTATCCCGGCACAAACAAATCCAGGCGCCCGTCACCGTCGTAGTCGCCCCACGTGGCGCCGCTTGACCAGTTCCCCAGTTGCACGCCTGCCTTTTCCGCAACATCGGTGAACGTTCCGTCGTGATTGTTGTGGTACAGCCGGTTCTTGCCCCAGTTGGTCACGTAGATATCGGGCCAGCCGTCATTGTCGTAGTCTGCGATGGCCACGCCGATTCCCCAACGGTCGTTGGTCACACCCGCCTTCGCCGCAACGTCCGTAAAGGTCCCGTCGTGATTGTTATGGAACAGGGCCGTATGCGGTGGTGTCTCCTTGCCGTCCAGTGCGTCGAACGTCGAGCCATTGACCACGTAGATATCGAGCCACCCGTCGTTGTCGTAGTCGATCAGGCCAATGCCCCCGCCTTTGGTCTCGATGATGTATTTCTTTCCGGGCGTGCCCATCTTGTGGGTCCACTTGGTCAGTCCCGCCTTCTCGGAAACATCCTCGAAGATCACTGGCCCGCTTTTCACAAAGCCGCCTGCAGTAATCGGCCGATGCTGCTCGTCATACTGGGCCGGCTGCAGAGAACCGCTGTTGACGCCGCCCGAGGCTGGCGCCTGGACTGTCGTGGGAGTTGTTTGAGCGGATTGCGCTGAGGTTGGAGGTGCGGAATCTGTGACTTGGGCGGAAATAAACGCGGGAATCCCTCGCGCCAACAGTCCGCAGAGAGTGGCTGTACGCAGAAACTCAAACATGGCAGCAAGTATACGGGGCGGAATCGACTGAAGTCTCGACCGAAGGGTGGAGGACGCCTCTGGATTCAACCTTTTCGGCCACGCGTTTGCGAGTTACTCCTCGCCCAGCTTGTAAGGGATCCCAAACCGGCCAATCTGAATCAGCGCCTTCTCGCCCGGCGGCCAGATGTGTAGGCTCTCCACCCGGGTTGAGCCGGCAATCCTGTGGGCATTCGCAGTTCCCACCAGTGCGCCCGTTGCCGCCTGGTTGAAGTGAACACTCAGACTTTCTTCACCATTCTCCCTGCTCCATCCGAAGGCGTACTCACCTGGCTTCAGCGCCACGCCGCCGATCTCCACCGGAGCCTGCGCAATCAGGTAGTGCGAATATTTGCCCTCCGCTGAATAGCCGGCCGTGATCAGCACCACCCCTGCAATAAAACGCCCGCGCTCATCCACAATCCCTGAAGCCGTGCGCATCTCCGTCTCGATGTGTTCGCGTTCTACCGGCGCCCGCGCAGGCAGCACCGTCGCCAGTTCCGCAGCAGTAGCCTGCCGCCACACTGGCTTTTGCGCCTGGGCTTGAAGCGCCAGCAATCCCAGAAAAACTCCCCATAAGATCGCGCTTTTCAAGGGCTTCATCATCATGATTTTGGCTTTCTCAAAGATTCGATTGGAATAATTCCTCGCTGCAGCGCCGCCGTCGCCGCCTGCGTTCGGTCGGTCACGCCCAGTTTCCCCAACAGGCTGTTGATATGGGTCTTTACCGTCGCCTCTGAAACTTCCAGCTCCGCCGCAATTTCTCGATTGCTCTTGCCGTGAACAATCTGCTCCAGCACATCGAACTCGCGCGGCGTCAGATCCTGCGAGCCCATGCGTTCGGCCAGCTTCTCGGCGATCGCCGGCGGTATGTACGACTTCCCTGCATGCACCGTGCGAATCGTGCTGATCAGTTCCTCGCTCGTCATTCCCTTCAGCAGGTACGCCCTTGCGCCCGCCTTGAGCGCCCGATAGATGTCTTCATCCCCGTCGTACGTTGTTAGCACGATGAACCGCGCCTGTGGCGTCTCCATGCGGATGCGCTCGATCGCATCCACACCGCTCATTCTCGGCAGCCGCAGGTCGATCAGCGTAATGTCCGGCTGATGCTTGCGAAACTGCGTAATGGCTTCCACGCCATCCGCGGCTTCGGCCACAACTTCCAGACCATCCGCTACATTCAACAGCGCCACCAACCCCTGGCGAACCACGTTATGGTCCTCGACCACCAGCACACGGATCGATTCCGTCGTCACTCTTGTACCTCCGACTTCTCGCGCACCTCGCGGCGCGCCGGTACGCACAATCGTATCGTGGTTCCCTCACCCCGTGCGCTGCTCACTTCGAGCGTCCCGCCAATCGCCATCGCGCGTTCCTTCATTCCGGTCAGTCCAAAATGGCCGGTCGAAGTTCCCGTCGCGTCCTCCAATGCGCCTCCCCGTCCGTCGTCTCTCACCTCAAGCGTAACCATCTCTGGCCCGTACTCCAACTGAACCCAGAGTTGGCTGGCATCGGCATGCTTCTTCACATTAAGAATGGCCTCCTGCGCCACGCGCACCAATTCGCTCTCCGGCTCCGCCAGCAGCGGACGATAGGCCCCAAACAAACTGAACCTGGCCGTCAATCGGTCACCCCCGGCCGCTTCCGCCATGCGCCGAAGCCTCACTGGCAGCGTGGTCTCGGTCGCATCCTGTGTGCGCAGCGCCCAAATCGACTGCCGCGCTTCGGCCAGCCCGTGGCGCACATAGTCTCGCGTCTGGTTCAATTGTTTGTCAGCGTCCTCCATCTTGTGCTGCCGCAGCAGCGCTGCCAGAACTTCAAGTTGGACTGAAACACCCACATACCCCTGCGCCAGCGTGTCGTGGATCTCTCGCGCGATCCGGCTCCGTTCGCCCAGAACCGCCTTGAACTCGCGCTCTGCGGCGTACAGCCTTCGTTTGAGCACCAGCAAAACCGCCCCCCCCAGCGCCAGGAGCAGCAGGGCGTAAAACCAGAGGGTCTGATAGAAATGCGGCCTCAGCTCAAAGCTGAACGCCGCGCCGGCCGTGTTCCAGATTTCATCGTTGTTCGCCGCCTGCACCCGGAACGTATACTTTCCCGGCGGAATATTTGTGTAATAGGCGGCCCGCCGTGTTCCGGCATCTGTCCAGCCGTGATCGAATCCTTCGAGCATGTAGCGGTAGCGCACTTTCTGCGGCGCTACAAAACTCAATCCTGCGTAGTCAAACTCAAAATGCACATGACCCGCGGCAACTCTCAGCCGCGACTCTGCTCCACCCAGCGGCTGCGAAAAATCGTCCACCTGCAGCTTTTCCAACACAACGGGAGGCGGAATCGTGTTCACGGGAAAGTGAGCCGGCTCCACCTCCACCAATCCCCGCGGCGTGGCAAACCACAGTTGCCCGTAGCGCGAACGCCACGCTGAAGGATGACTGTTTGTCGCCGTCTCCCGGCTGTGCAGCCCATCCGCGGTCCCAAATTCCATCCAGTGCGAACAACTGCCTGCCGCACCGGTTCCGGCCATTTCATTACAGTCGCATCGAGCAATGCCGTTGCCCGTCGCAAACCATAGATGTCCGCTCCCATCGTCGAGAATCGCGTGAATCGTTGTTTGCTCCAGGCCGTTTTGTGTCGCGGCGGAAAACTTGTTTCCATCCCACGCATCCCACCCATGCTCCTGCGTTCCAATGAGCAGCGTCCCATCGGCGCGAGGCAGCAGCGCCGTCACCACATTGCTTGAAAGCCCATTCGCCGTGGTGAAGTTTGAGATTGTGTCGCCGCGAAAACGCGATAGCCCAGCCAACGTCGCCACCCAAAGATCGCCGCGAGTGTCTCGAGCCATCGCGCCCACCAGGTCGCTGCCCAGTCCATTCTCCGTCGTGTAGGTTTTCATTTCTGCCACGGAACCTGGCCCGCTTTTCCCCATCGCCCAATGTGTCAATCCGCGCCGGGTGCCAATCCAAAGCGATCCATCGGAGTCGATCGATAGCGAGCGCACGAAGTCATCGGGTAGCCCGTCGGCTGATGTGAAAGTATCCACAGTGTTCCCGCGAATCCGGCTCAGCCCATCCGGAGTTCCCACCCACAAATCACCATTCGGCGCAGCGGCTAGCGAAAGAATCACGTTGCTGGCGAGCCCATTTTTCACCGTCAGGCTGCGGGCCACGCGCCAGCCGTCGCTGCTTTCATCGCGACGCAGGGCATTTAACCCTTCCTCCCGTGTGCCCGCCCACAGCGTTCCAGTGCCATCTTCCACCACTGTGGTGATGCGATCGGAAGACAAGCCCTCCCGCGTATCCAGCGTGTGGAAGCGCTGATCGCGCAGAATATCCAGACCACTGGTTTCCGTCCCTACCCACAGATTGCCTTCGCGATCTTCCATTAAAGCGAGGATGGACGCCGTCGAGAGGGGATCGGTGACAGGAAAGCTCTCCACATTGCCGTTCACCCACCGCACCAGCCCCGCATTGGTCCCAATCCAAAGCGCGTTCTCTCGGTCGGCGAAGACGGCCTGAATCCGGCTGCCTGGCAACTCCTTGCCGACCGCCAGGCGGGTCGAGGTCCCTGCGGGTTTCTTGCCCTGTATGAGCTTCAAGGCGCTTCTGTCTCCAGTCACCTGCACGCCGTTGGACACTTGAGCTTCGAAGACGACGGCTCCTGGGTTCTCTCCGGGTGACCTCAGCGCGGCAAGCGCAGACGCATCCACGTTCGTCGCCGGCACAAACCGTTCTCCAGACATCCGAGCGGGACCCTGCTCCGTCCACACGAGGAGATTCCCGTCCTGCCCTTCTTCAATCGTCAGGATCCCGTTGTCCTGCAGCCCGTCCTGCGTGGTGAACGTCCTTGATGCCCCATCCTCCAAGCGCGCCAGGCCTGCGCCCGTCCCAATCCACAGCGCTCCGTCGCGGGTCACCAGCAAGCAGCGAATATCGCTCCCGGGCAATGCCGGAACAGAATTGCGATCGTATGTCTGGAATTCAACGCCGTCGAAGCGCACCAGGCCGGCCTCTGTTCCCAGCCAGAGGAATCCATCCTTGGTCTGTGCCAATGCCTGGACGGTATTCTGTGGCAGCCCGTTCTCCATGGCCCACGCCTGCCGCCCATAATTCGCGAGAGTTGTAGAAGGCTCAAGCGTCGCAGCAGAAGTCGCCAGGCCCAAAAACAAGGCTGCAACCGCGCACCAGTTCACGGCAGGAAGCAGCAAACTGCTCATCGCGCCACGCAACCAGTCTTTGCCGCGCAGACTTGCCCGCCGGTATCCCTCAGCCATCCGCTTTACCGGGCGAAGTGTGCGTAGCTCCGCCCTGCATAGAGGCGGAAACCGCCGGCTGAGTCGTCGGTCACATCCAGGGGACGGGGCCGCGTCATGGCTGTGTCTTTTGTCGTGTGAACCGTGAGGATGTCGTTGCCGCCCAGATCGGTCACTTCCAGCCGGCCGTTATCCAGAAAGCCGAAGCCGTACGCGCCCACCGGCAGCCGTTTCCCTTCAATCATAAGCGGAACCTCGGTGATCAGGTACCCCTGGTACTTCGCCGCAACACCCGTCGAGTACCCGCTTGTGTCCACCATGCTTGCCAGCACGTAATGGCCATCGGCGAACTTCACGCCGCCCGAGTTGCGCAATTGCGCGGGTGCGCTCTGCCCACAGTAATACACAGTGGCCGGAAACAGCTTTTCAAGGTCGGCCGGCTTCAGCACCTTATTGGCTCCCGGCTGCGCCGCCAACGAGCTTGACGCTACCAACGCAACCACGATTGACGCGCTGGCCAGAACTCGAGTTATCGCCTGCATACGCATCGCAATCCTCCTGTTTCTCACTGCCACTGGAGTATAGCGCATGCTCCGCAAACTTCATCGATTGAGCCGTGCCGTTCTCGGGTCCTGCCGGACGGAATCCGTTTCCGAATCGATGAACCCGGACCACGAGCTGTCAGGTAAAATTTAAGAATGACGGTCCAGTCCTCGTGCAGGGTCCTGATTTTGTTGCTGGCCCTGCCATTTCTGGCAATCGGCCAGATTCACTCTCAAGGAATGGGGCATCCTTTAACCGGCCCGCCGCCCCCGGGCGCCAAATCGATCAAATGCACCAATCGTCCTATCCCCCAGTTGGCGGATGATACCGCGAAAGCCGGCATCACCTTCACCCATACGTCGGCCAAGGAAAAGAAGTACATCTTCGAATCCATGACCGGCGGCGTGATCATCCTTGACTACGATCGCGACGGCTGGCCCGACATCTATTTCACCGACGCGCCGACCGTTGATATGGCTCTGAAGGGCCAAACAACACTGGGCGTTCTCTACCACAACAATCACGACGGCACCTTCACCGACGTGACGCAAAAAGCGGGGTTGACCAAACCATGCCTCGCCATGGGCGGTGCGGTCGGTGACTACGACAACGACGGCTGGCCCGATCTCTATATCACCTGCCTCGGCGGCAACATCCTTTATCACAACAACGGCGACGGAACCTTCACTGACGTCACCGCCAAGGCCGGCGTCGCCGATGGCCACTGGTCCTCCGGCGCTTCATTCGGCGACTACGATGGCGATGGATATGTCGACCTCATGGTGGCAGACTACGTCGACTTCCACCTCGACGACCTGCCACAGTTCGGCAGCTCGTCCATGTGCAAGTATCGAGGCGTCGATGTGCAATGCGGGCCGCGCGGACTGAAGGGTGCCGGCGACATTCTCTACCACAACAATGGAGATGGAACCTTCACCGACGTTTCCAAGCAGGCCGGCGTCGACAATCCCAACGGCTACTATGGCCTTGGCGTAATCTGGGCCGACTTCAACAACACCGGACGCCCCGACATCTACATGACCAATGACTCAACACCGAAATTTCTCTACCGCAATCTGGGCAACGGAAAATTCGAAGAGATCGGGTTCGAGTCCGGAACTGCTCTCAGCAATGAAGGCGCCGAGCAGGCATCGATGGGCATTGCGATCGGCGACTACAACCACACCGGCCGCCCTTCCCTTTACGTCAACAATTTCGAAAATGAGAATCCCGATCTATATCGCAACGATGGCGACTGGAATTTCACTGAGGTATCCTTTCCCTCCGGCGTTGCGATGTCGGCGTTGACTTGGGTCAAATGGGGAACCGCGTTCGTCGACCTCGACAACGACGGCTGGCTCGACCTGATTACTGTTGACGGCCACGTCTACCCGCAAATGGACCAGATTCCATCCGATCCCGGTTATCGCCAGCCAAAGGTTCTCGATATGAATCAGGGCGATGGAACCTTTTGCAACGCCAGCGATGAAGCCGGTCCGGCGCTCGAAGAAAAGCAAGTCTCTCGCGGACTCGCGGTCGGCGATCTCTTCAACGATGGCAATATGGACGTGGTGATTAACAATCTCGATGGTCACCCTATGTTATTGAGAAATAATGGAGTTCCAGGACGTCATTGGGTCAGCTTCGAGCTCGCCGGAACCAAGAGCAACCGCCTCGCGCTTAATGCACGCATCAAGATTGTCGCAGGCGGCATGACGCAGACCAGCGAAATTCACAGCGGCGGAAGCTATCTATCGCAAAATGATCTGCGCCGGCACTTCGGTCTCGGCTCCGCCACAAAAATCGATAGCGTTGAAATTCACTGGCCTTCCGGCGCCGTCGACCACATCGGTCCTCTCGCCGCCGATCAGTTCTACTCAGTACTCGAAGGCCACGGAATCGTTCCCGCGGACGAAATCCGCCCCAAGCTCAAAACGCCTCCGGACGCGCCAACACACTGACGGGCGTCAAACGGCTATCGGCCAATCGCGGGCGCCCCGCATTTCAGCTCGGCTCGGTCAATATCGTATCGCGTCTCGAAGTCGCTCGGATTGATCTGGCTGGCCGCATCAAATTCTTTCATGGCCTTTTCGCAGTCGCCTTCAATCTCCCATACCTCACCCAGCGCTCGATGCACTTCGGGAATCTCGGGATGCGCGGCCTCCAGCTTTTCCAGGCGCTCCTTCCCCGGCGAAACCTCTCCGATCTTCACCAGCGAATCCGCGTAAATATACTGCATCTGCGGGATGGACAATACTTCCTCTCCTGCCCCTTTGAGCTCACTGATGCAACTCGCGTAGTCATGCGTCATGAATTGGCTCATCGCCAACGCGCCACGGATCCCCGAATCGGCCGGATGCGACCGAAGATACCGGGAAAGCGGCGTGATTGCTTCGGAAAAATCCGCAGCCATGAATGCGGCTCGGCCCATGTTGTAGTCCAGCCCCTCAAGCGACGGGCTCCACGCTCTCGCCTGCGCAAAGAGCTTCAATGCGTCCGCGTAGTTCTTTTCCGATGCTTTGATCGCGCCCAGGTTGTTGTAGCTGTCCGCAATGGCCGGCGTAAGCTGTTTCTCGAAGGCTTTCTGCTTTGCCACGGCCGAGGGGTCCGGGGTGTGGGGAAGCGTTGGTGCCATCCCTGCGGCGTCAACACCGGAATTCGAAGCCCCCCCGCCAGTTGGCTTGTTGTCAAGCAGTCCGGCAAGCTGGCTCTTGTCCTTCGACAATGCCTTGTCCGCGAAGGCGTGCGCAATCTGCATCTCCGCGTGCGCCGCATCTTCCTCGTGCTTCTGCATCAGGATCCTGCCCAGCAGAAAATGCGCCTTCTGGATTTGATAGTGGTTGCGAGACACGTCCGTCGTCAGCGCAATCGCGCGGCGAAGATTCACTTCCGCCTCCGTCGGCCGGTTCGTATCGAAGTACATCTGTCCCAAGTACAAAAAGGCGTCGGGATTCTTGGGATTCAGGGCAATCGCCCGTTTCAGGTAGCTCTCGGCTTCCGGATACCTGCGATAACTTACTTCAATCTTGCCCAGCGCGGCATAAGTCAGGAAGTCGTTCGGCGAGATTGCCAGCTCCTGTTTGAGTTCCGCCTCTGCTTCCTGAAGCGTCTTCTCGTCTTCCCCGGCCGCCAAAAGCGCCGCGGCCACTGAATAGTGCGCTCCGGGGTAATGCGGATCTTCCGCAATCACTTTCTTGAATTCCGTCACCGCGTGCGGCGTAAAGTCCGAATTCCCGTAGGCCAAACCGAACTGCATATGCAGCCCAGGACTGTCACCACGCGCCGCCTCCAGCCCGCTGAAGACCTGCACTGCGCAGTTCTCGTCGTCCAGGTCGAGACAAACCACCGCCAGGTCATATTCATTGGCAAAACTGGGATCGAGCGAAATGGCCGCTTCCAGCTCCTTCCTCGCCTCCTGATCCCGGTTCATCCTGTGCAGCGCCCGCCCAAGAATCTGGTGGACCAGCGCCAGCCCTTTCGGGTCGTCTGGATAGTCGTTCAACAGCCCTCTTGCAAGAGTTTCCGCATGCTTCAAGTCGCCGGCTTCGAGCGCGGTCGCCGCGTAGTCTCGTTGGAGAGAGGGCGAGCTGGGATTCAGGATCAAAGCTTCGTCAAAAAGCGCGCTGGCTCTGCCATAGTCGCCAATCTGCGCATGGCTATTCGCCAGTTCGCCAAGCGCCTCAGCCAGGAATCCGCGGTAGCTTTCCGCAGCTTGGCTCAGATTGCCGGCCTGCTGTGACCGCTCCGCAGCCTCGTAAAGGCCTTGCAGCGTCGAGCTCTTTGATTGGAGGTCATTTGCCGGGGTCTGTGGGGAAGCGGCGCAACAGAGCAAAAGGATGCTGGATAGGAAACGTCTGACCATGATATGCGTGGCATGCTGACGCGGCATCTTGGTCTCGCCTCCAGCACTGCCCTGACAACTTTATTCTTTCACAGATCAAGAGGGAATCCTGTGCCGGCACTGAAAGACGCCGCCTGCGACATGGGATGCGCGCCGCATCGCTGTTCGCCGGGAATACACGGGCAACTGGACAGCAAAGAAAAGCGGGAGGCGGCCGATAGGCCCGCCTCCCGCTCGTGATGCAGTGTTTCGGTTAGAACGAGTACTTCACGTCCAGCTCGATGACGCGGGCGTAAGGCAATGCTGACCTTACGGTCATCACGCCAAACGCGTTCGCGCCGGTCGCGCTCTGGTTATAGTTCGGAGTAATGGCCTTGCTGGCATAGTCCACGTTGTAGTTGATTGTGTAGGGTGTGGAACCGTTAAACGTCAGCAACGAGTGGTTCAGCCAGTCGAATGCGCTGATGCGCAATTGGACCTGCTGCTTCTCGTGTAGGTTGAACGTACGATAGAGCGCCAGGTCGTTGTCGAAGTACGGTGTCATGCTCATGTAGGGATACGCATTGCCACCCTGTGTACCCACAGCCGGAGCGGTGAAGCATTTTCCGTTCAGCACCTGATGAGTTGCCAGGCCGCTGGTCGGATTGCAGGTTAACACTGGCTCGATCGGGAAGTTCTCGTCCGTACCGAAGTATGTTGCGCCTCCGATACCGCTGCTGATCCCCTGAGCCGCCGCGTTGGCCGGCAAACCGGTGTACTGCAGGCCCATACCGAAGTTCGGCACGCCATTCCCCAGAGCTGCAGGAATGTAGCCGCCCTTCTGCCAAGTGGAGATGCCGCTGATCGTCCAGCCGCCGCCCAACCCATTCATCAACCCGCTCCCGGTATGGAGCGTGCCGCTGCTGTAGGTGTACGACGCGTTGAAGACCAATGGCCGGTCGAGGGCCGTCGGTCCATAGTTTTGCCCGACGCTGTACGGGTTCCTCTGCTGGCTTGTCGCCAGGTTCTTTGACCACGTTCCGTTCAAGTTGAACGTCAACCGCCCAGTCGACTTGGTCCACGACGCTTGCAAGCCGTTGTAATTGCCAAAGCCGATGCTTTGCATCATGTAGGTTGAGTTCGAGCCGTACGCAGCTCCCAGCGGATGGTAATCCGCAAGTTTGTTGTTCGTTGGGGTGAAGCAGTTCACCGTGCAGCTTAGATTGCCATTCGGATTTTTCCCAACATCCTCCGGGTTAGTCGAGACAACGCCGGTTACTGGATCGGCCGCAAACAAGGCTCCGATCGGCGTCTTGTTCTGGTTGGCCAACTCGCTGAACGTGCTGCCTTCGATGTCTTCGGCGGCATCAACCAACTGGCTGGTGCTGCTTCCCACATACGCGATTTCGAATTGCGAATTCCAGGGCAGCCTTTGATCGATGGTCAAGTTATACGCCTGGGTCATCGGCTGACCGTAGTCCGTCGGGTCCATGCCCCACTGTCCGCCCTGAACGCCGCAAAAATCATTGGCGGTAGTGGGAGGATTGGTTGCTGAGGGGCAGGCAACATAGGCCACGTTGTGCACATTCTGCATTTGGATTCGGTACCCGCCCGGGAGACCATAGCCCAACACATGAGCCGCGGTTCCTTGCGCCTGACCGTTGGCGACCGTGTTGACCTGGGTAACGAAGCGATACACGCCCCATCCGCCGCGAACCACGGTGTTGCCGTGCCCGAACAGATCGTAGGACATGCCGAAGCGCGCATCCGGGTATGCAAAGCGATTTGGTTGGCCGCTCAGCGGTACGCCAGAGTCGATCGCGTGCCAGTAGTATCCAGGAGCGTACTTGCCGGTGTAGAAATCCTGCAGTACACGGCCCGGATAGAAAGCCGCAAGTCCGATGTGGTCGCGGTCGTACCAGTGACCCACGTGCTCGATGCGGATGCCAAGTTCGGCAGTCAGGCGACGCGTCGCCTTCCACGTATCGTCAATGAACGCAGCCGTCGACTGCTGGGCCACATCGCCGATGGGTGCTCCGGCGTTTTCGCTGTAGCCTGAGAGGTTGCCGCTGACGAAGTTGGCCACCGCGTTTTGCGGCGAGCCGATAAGTCCATTCGCCGTGTTAATGAGGTCCGGGTTTTGGCCCGCGTAGTAGCTCATGATTCCATCGTTCTGGTAGTTGAACGAGCTCTGGTAGTTATCCGTGGTCTGCGTGAATCCGCCGATCTTGATGGTGTGAACTCCCCACACCTTGGTCAGCGTATCGTTGAACTGCGGCGCTTCTTTCTTCACAGCATATTTCCCGACAGGGTTCTCAAAGATCGAGGCCTGTGAGAAGTCCGGGAAGGTTTGGTTTCCGGCGCTGTTGTACGAGGGAATGTTCGCGGACGGCGTACTAAACACCTTGCCGTAGGTATAGCCAAGTGTCGTTCTGAACGCCGCCGAAGGATTTGGAGTTGTGAACGGGTAGCTGCCGAATGCCCATGCGGCCATGAAGTCGTTGGTCGTTGAGGCGCTGAAGTTGTGCACGATGTGGCCGGCCAAAGTTTTGCCGTAGTTGTCTTCCACTTCGCCGCCGCCCGGGAAGGGGATGGCGTTGCCTGGCGTCCAGTAAAGGTGCGCGCCATTGCCCTGCGCGAATCCCGAACTGTATGCCTGCTGGTAGCTGCCATAGATCTTCGTGTTGTCGCCCAACAGATAATCCACGCGTACGCGCCAGATCCATCCGTTGTCGACGTTCACGATCGGCTGGTAGTAGTTGCAACCGTTGCAAACAGTTGAGCTCGGAGTGATATTCGCCTTGGGCCAGATCTTGGCCAGAGCTGCCGCGCCCGGATCGAGGAATCCCGCGGGAAACTTTTGCCCCGCATCCGTGGAGTGGCCAGAGTATGTTCCGGTCGCAGCCGGAGTTGGCAGCGTCGCCGTTGCCGTTCCATTCGCCAGCACCGTCCCACCAAGGTCGCTGCACCATGAGCCGCCAGGATAGCCTCCTGGAGGTGCGCCCTGGAAGAATCCTTGCGGGCACAGCGCCGTGTTATCGGCGTTGTCGGTTGAGAAATCGCCCTGCATCATCTCCGGGGTTGGAATATAAGAGGTCAACACGTTTTGGTTGCCCTGGTTCTGCAGCCACTTCTCGTAGCCGCCCCAGAACAACAGCTTCTTGTGAGTCCCTGGAACCGGGCCGCCGAAGCTGCCGCCGGGATAGTAGTAGTGCTGCGGTCCCAGTGGAGTCTTGTTGTTCTTCTGCTGCCAGCCATTCGCGTTCAACACGTTGTTGCGAGCATTGAAATACGCATCGGCGTGATAGTTCGCGCTGCCTGAACGGCTGATGGCGCTAACGACCACCGGGCCAAACGCCTGGTCGGCGCCGAGGTTCGAGGCCTGGACGCTGACTTCGGCCGTCATTTCAGGATCGACGATGGTCAGCGATCCTGCCATGTTTCCTATGTCGATCATCTGGGCGCCGTCTTCCAACGTGCCCTGGCCGCCGCGGTTCACAGCGCCATTGATAGCGTAGCCGTTGCCCAATGCGCCTTCGTCGACCGTGATGTTGAGGTCGTTGAATGACGGAGAGGTGTTGTTAAGGCCGCCGGATTGCACGGACGTGCCCGGCAGAACCTTCAGCAGTTCGCTGGTGTCGCGGCCTGCCAACGCAAGGTTGTTAATGTCCTCGGAGGTGAGAACTTCGACCCTCTGGCCGTTCTCAACAGGAATCATCTCCGAGTCAGCCGTTACTGTAACCGTCTGCGATTCTGCGCCCACGGTCAGATCGAGGGCGGGAACCGTCTTGACGTCGCCGGCGTTCAATACGATGCCGGTTACCTGCTTTGCCTTAAATCCTTTTGCTGACGCCCTGATGTCATAGGTGCCTGGCGTCAAAGATGGAAAAGCGTAGAGACCGGCCCCGTTGGTTTGCTCCACGCGGCTTTGTTTCGTTACTTCGTCGGTCAGTGTGACCTGAGCGGCTGGAATCACGCCGCCAGACTGATCTTCTACCGTTCCGGTAAGCGTCGCGGTGACCTGTGCTCTCAGGGTCGACGGCAAGCCGAGGACCACGAGCGCCAGCATTAGCAGCGGCAAAACCGCTGCCCACCTGAAGCTCCCCATGGTAAGACCGTTTCGATTCATCACTAGTATCTCCTCCTAAATTCTCAACTTTCGCAGAACCGAGAAAGGTGAGCGCACAAGATTTTAGCCACACGAACGCACAGCTACCTCAAGTGCGTCACGAACTATAGACACTCGGCTGAATCCTTGTCAACCGAAAAGTTGATTACTATCAGCCAAAAAAGCGATTTATTAAGCAATACATGCCCTCCGCTCCTTCCTCCGCGAGTCGAAAAAAACGTTTAAGTGAGCAACCGATTGATACGCAATCACTTAGCCCGCAAGAAAACCGATTTATTCCTCCAGTTTTCCGTAAGCGCTGAGGCGCGATCTCTGGAATTGTGTAGTTTTCCGCGAACATTTTTCAATCGGGGAACTTCCCGCGCGCCGACGTCCCATGTGCCACGCCGATTCGCTCTCTTCAATCCCTCGGCTGGCCGAATTTCACCAATCGCCGGGGTCCCAATTCAGTGGGTCTTCAGGCCACGCCTATTTCACCGTCAAATGCGCGGTCACCGTGTGGGAGAGCGACCCCGACGATGCGGTCACGTTGAAGGAGAAGTTCTCTGGGGACAGCTTGACTCCGCAGCCCATGATTCCCAGGGCAAGCACCGCGCTCAGCGTCGCCAGCACCATCGATCCGGTCAAACCGCGGCGCCCCTTGCGCACCTTGCTTGCGAACGGCAGCAGGATCAGCCCCAGCGCTACCGGCAGGGTACCGCCAGGCAGCCCATGGGAGCGCGCATCCGATGCATTTTCCGGCAGCGCTACTTCCAGCGTGACCACAGTCGTACCGGAGCCTGCGCCGACCGCATCCGGCGAGAATGTGGGCGCCATTCCCAGCGGAATATTCGGGGCGCTCAAGCTCACGGCCGCGGGCATCGTCGTTCCGTTGACCGGAGTCAGCACAAGCGTATAGCTCGCCGTGCCGCCCGCAGGAACGGTCACGCTGCTCGACCCGCCCGCAACAAATGTCAACGTGAAATCCTGGACGTTTTCAGTCAGCACACTGCTGGTTCCAGGCCCGTAGTCGCTGTCCCCGGAGTAGGCTGCTGTAATCGAGTGCTGCCCCGCCGCCAGCGCTGCTGTCGTGATTGTGGCTGATCCTTCCGCAATTGTGGCCGTGCCGATTAGCGTCGATCCGTCGTAGAAGGTCATCGTGCCGGTTTGCGTGCTGGCATTTGCGGGAAGGCTCGCGGTGAACGCGATCGAGTTCATCGCGAACACCGGGTTCGCGGATGTCGAAAGCGAGACTGCCGCAACGGCCGGAATCACATTCAGCGTTACGGTCGCTGTGCCGGTGATGTAGTCAGTCGCATCGGTAGGCGTCAGCGTCGCGGTCAGCGTCTGCTGTCCCACACCCAGCACCGTTCCTGCCACCGGTGAATACGTGAAACTCCCCGCCACCGGCGAGCTGGCGTCGAGCTGCATCGCGCTCAACGCCGTGCCATAAACAATCGGCGCCGGCGTCGCCCAGTTGATCTGCGGCCTCTGCTGGTAGATCAAATTGTCCTGTGCCGTCACGTTGCTCGAAAACGTCACACTCGATACCGTCGCCGTCAGTTGTCCCGCGTAGCTCGCCAACGCCGTGTACGCCCCCACGCTCATTGTCAGCGTCACGGAATCGGTCACATTCGCTGCAAGGCTCCCGTTGCGAATGCAGGTCAGCGTGCCAACCGTGCACGTCCATCCGCCAGTTGAATCGGTCATGCCTGTCACAGTAATTTGCTGCGGCACATTGAACGTCAGAGTCGCCGAGCTCGCAATCTCTGTCGTCAAGCTGGTGTTGGTTACGCTCACCGTCACCTGGTCGGCCGTGTCACCCGATTTCACAATCAGCGGGCTCGGATTGAACGTCACATTCAAAGTGGGAACCACCACGGGTTGCACAAATGTCGATAGATCGAAAAGCGCATACTCCAGCATTTCTTCCTGCGCGCTCATCCCGCTCTCAGCCGGGCACTCATTGGGAAAGACCATGCCACTGATCGATGGCAAGTTGATCACATGGTAATCGTTGAACATTACGCGTCCGCACTGGTTCGCCGCGCGCGCTCCCACCGGTGCGTTGAACGTCATTTGCATCACCGGATTGCCGGTTTCACCGGGATACGCGGCGCTGTTCAGCGTCAGCCATGACTGGGTCGGAGCAATCACTCCGCTTACGTCTGTGCGCAACGTGCTGATATTGATTTGGTTCATGGAGCTGGCTACGGTTGCGCCCGCATTCTGCAGCCATTGCGCAAGCGTTGCTCCGTCGCTGAAGTTCGTGGCAATCGTTCCTACACCCGAGTCAATATCCTTCTCCGTTGTCGTCGTCCAGTCCGCCACCGGAGCAAACTGCGCATCGATCGGCGATTCGGGATCCAGATACACATAGCTGTAATGCGTGGTGAACACTCGGCCGCCTGCGTTGGCGTAATTCACAAGATTGGCGAGCGGGTTTTGCGCCTGTAGAAACAGCCCGCCCTGGCACGGAAACATCACCATGTCATAGCCGTCCAGAGTTGCCGGATTACCCGTCAACGTTGACTCAGCTGGCGTCGACGCGCTGATCTCCGCTCCGGGGTTTCCGCCTCCCTGGTAAAGATGGATGCGCCCGTTGGAATTCACCGAGCCTGTGTCATCGGTAAACTCCGACGAAGCAATTCCCATGTGGAGCAGCACGCATTCCACTCCATCCACGCTGCCCGTCACAATGGCGATCTTGGGAATATCGCCTTCCGTCTGATTCGCCGGCATGTTCAGAACGAGTCCCGTCAGTGGGTTGGTTCCTACCTCTTCATTCGGAAACTGTCGCCGCCACTTTCCCGCCTGAATCACAACCGTGTACGTCGCGTTCTCGGGAATGTTAGCCAGCGTAAACGTCCCATCGACTGCCGTGTAGGCGTAACTTACTACGCCGGTCGGTGCCTGGTACGTCAGGCATTGCACGCCTGCGGGCAATGCCGCCACGGGGGCCGTCGTCGCATACACAAGCACATTGGGTAGCGGAAGTGCATTCGTCGTCCGTGGGTCATAAACTGTGCCGCTAATGCTTGTAGTCTGCGCGGCCGCCGCCGCAGCAGCGCCTGCAACCGGCAACAGGCAAAGCAGGATCCGTGCCGCGCGCTTCCAGCTTCTCAGCCTGTTGTCGATCTTCGCGAGAGCGACCGCGGCAAAGCAAAATGATTTATGCATGGCGACGAATCTTCACCCCAAAGGCCGGTCTCACTCGCTGTGAAAGCTCTAACGCGCTGTTACATCATCGCTCGTTCCAGCCGAACGCGTTCTCAAAGTGCGTGATCTCGGGCGCCGCTTCCGGCAAAAGATACACGCTCACAATGTCGAACCGCACGTGCGGGATCGATTCGCCGGATAGTTGCCGAACATACTGACGAGCCAGGCGGCGCAGCACATTGCGTTTGTGAGTGTCGATCGCGGCCTCGGCGGGCGCCAGATCATGTGCCGTGCGCGTCTTCACTTCGAAGAAACAAAGCAGCGTTCCCTGCCACGCAATCAGGTCCAAATCGCCTGGCAAGTTCCCGCCCGACCACCGCCGTGCCACCACAATGTAGCCCTTGCGTTGCAGGTAAGCGCGAGCCGCATCCTCGCCCTCGATCCCGGTTAGCAAATGGGCCGGCATCCCTGAGCTTCTGCCTCGATGCGCGGCAATCCAGTCCAGGCCGCCCATCATCCTGTCCAGACCCCCATTCCGCATCCGTGCTACCCAGCCCACGGCCCACCCCACAGGCAACATTGTCTGCTGCATCTGGAAACAGCGCAAATCTCAGTTGCCGCGATCAGGCCGTCACTGCCGCCACTGCATTGTGCTCCGGCTCTTTCTCCGCGATCGTCAATGCCTCTTCCAGAATGTCGAGCGCGACTGTCGCTTGATCCTTGCTCACGATCAGCGGTGGCGACAGCCGCAGCGAAGTCTCGCCGCAGCCCAGAATAATCAACCCACGCTCGAAGGCCAGCGTCTCAATGCGGTTCCGCAGTTCCACGGCCGGTTCTCGCGTTGCCTTGTCCTTTACGATCTCGATGCCGATCATCAACCCGCGTCCGCGCACGTCGCCTACCAGTGGATGGCTTTTCTTCCAGCCGCGCAGGCGCTCCAGCATGAACTCTCCCACGCTCGCTGCATTCGCAATTCCCTCGCGCTCGAGGATCTTGATTGTCGCCAGCGCTGCCGCGATCGACACTGGATTCCCACCGAAGGTCGACGCGTGTGATCCCGGCGCCCAGTCCATGATCTCCGCCCGCGTCATGCAGATTCCCAGCGGCATTCCGCTGGCAATGCCTTTGGCGATGCAGACAATGTCCGGCTCCACGCCCGACTCCTCGATCGCCCACCACTTCCCGGTACGCCCGCAGCCCGACTGAACCTCGTCCGCAACCAATAGAATCCCGTGCCGGTCGCAGATCGCTCGCAACTCGCGCAGAAAATTTGCAGGCGCAGGCACAAATCCGCCTTCGCCCTGGATCGGCTCAACAAAAATTGCGGCCACTTCCTCAGCCGGCAGAATCGTCTTGAACAATTTCTCTTCGATATACCGCGCGCAACCGAGGCTGAATGCCTCTTCTTCCTGTGGCCCTCCTGTGCAGCCGCGATACACGTACGGATAGCGCACGTGCGTCACTCCGGGCACCATTGGCGAAAAGCGGCGCTTCTGCTGCGGCTTCGATCCGGTCAGCGACAACGCCCCCATCGTGCGCCCGTGAAATGCGCCAAAGAACGAGATGATCTGCTGGCGTCCCGTGTGATACCGCGCCAGCTTCAGCGCGCACTCAATCGCTTCAGTTCCGGAATTGCCGTAGAAGAACCGATGCGGCCCACGCATCGGTGCCACGGCCGACAGTTGCTCTGCAAGATCCGTCAGGTGCTCGTCGTAGAAATCGGTGCCGGAGATGTGGATCAGCTCCGCCGCTTGTTTCTGGATCGCAGCCACCACTTCGGGGTGACAATGCCCCGTAGAAACCACGGCGATGCCCGCCGCGAAATCCAGAAACTCGTTCCCATCCAGGTCTTCCACGCGAGCTCCACGCCCGCGCTTGGCCACCAGCGGATACGAGCGTGTATAGCTCGGTGAAATCAGTCGCCGGTCGGCTTCAACAGCGGCCCTGCTCTTCGGCCCCGGCAGCGTACAAACAAGCTTCGGTCCAAACTGCGCATGCATCTCTTGCTTGGTCATCGGACTCTCTCCTCGGCAGATTCGGTTGTCGCGGCCGTGCGCTTCATCATTCCGCGCACTCAGCGTCGGATGAGGCGCGGCCACGGATTCCAGGAAATGGAATCGCTAATTCCTGCGGACCTCTCAGGGTCCACTGAAGGCGAGGATCTTCGGCGGAGAGTAGCGCTAGTCGCCGCCGAAGAGACTAGGTCGGGTGCGGCTGGGCAGCACGCGCAAGTGTTTCCGCGGGCACATACGCTGCGCACGCGAGCGCGACCAGCCCTGGGTAGCTGGCGCTTGTTGCGGCTCGCTGCTGGCACGCATCTGCATGGATTCTCCGTTAATCGTCAGCATACCATGTAGCGTGTTGGTGCTTCCACGTTCCCGGCGTCGCCGCTTTTGCACCTAGGAGGGTTTCTTCTGAACGAAGGCGTCGGCCGGAACCAGCTCTGCAGGAGCTTCTCCGTCCAGTGACACCGTGCCCTGTTTAAAGGCCTGCAAGCTCGCTGCGTCGGCAGCCATCGTCATCCAGCACACCGCGCCCTTTTCCAGCACTGTGCAGGCAATCTCAAAAGTAAACGACCTTTCGACGTGATTTTTGGGGGTTCCCGTCGCCCGTTCGATCCACACCGTGTGGCTGCCCAGCGAATAGGTCGTCTGCATCGGCCCGGTCACATCGAAGGTCTGCTTCATGCCTTGCGCTGCGCCCTCGCCGAAATTCTCCAGGTCGCTCGCCGTCATGGTTTGCCCGTAGCACGAAAAAGGGAGCGCCATGACCACCACCGCCGACGCTGGGCTTCCGTGCTTAGCAGTCATCGCCAATTCCACGCATGCATCTCCCTTCGTAGCGGAGGCGAGCATCGGGTACGGCACCACGGGCTTCGGTGCTGTCGGTGGAACGACAAATTCCCAATCGGAAGGCAGGCTGTAGCTGAAGCCAATATCGTCCCGGTGCACTTCAGCCGCTGGCGCTGTCGCCGCAGCGGGCGCGGCTGCGGGCACAGGAGTCGCTGAACCCGCCGGAACCTGTGCAACAAGCGGCGCAGAACCGAAAGCAAGAAGTCCAACTGCCAGCGGAATGTGCATCGCAATCACTTTCGCTCGCCGGACGGGTAAGTGCAAGCCGGCCGCGCCGAATCAATCCTGAGGGAATCCGGCGCTATTTCAGGAAAAAAGCAGACGCCGAGGCCGCCACACCCAGCGCTGAAACAACCAGCCCAACGTGCCAATACACGCGGCTCCGTGTCAGCAGCGTGATTGACACGATCACCAGGCCGATCTCCAGCAACACTTCGCCCAGATCGAATCGGTCTGCCTTCGCTTCTCCCTTGTCCACGCTGGCTTGCAGCGCCACGGCCGTCGCCTGATCCTGCTTCACCTCGTCTGCCCACTTCTTCTCGTGGTCGGCGTAGCTCTTCACCAACTTGGCGGTGGCATCTTTGTTGTCCAGCGCAACTACGCTCATCAGATCGGCCGCCAATTGCGTATCGTTGGAACGAATCTTCTGCGCCTGGTACTCATTCCACTGGTCGGTCGCTCGGTTCTGGTTGAGCACCGCATCTTCGTGCGTGCGCCCTCCCAATACCGTCGTCACAGCCAGCAGCACAGCCAGCACGCTCATCGTAAAGGCCACGGGCCGCAGCGGCTCTTCCTTCGCACCCTGCTCCAGATTGTCTTTCAGGTCCTGCACTTCGCTCGCGTCCATAGGGTTGCGCCTTTTCATATTGGATTGGGGGCTTTCGGGGGAAGCCGGCATCGATCAGGTTACGAACCCATCATACGATCCCGCGCAACGGTGCGTGGCAATAGTTATGACGCTGAGTCTTTTAATTCCCGGTAAACCCCAGGCAGCTGTTTTAGGATCGGCAGTACGCTCGCAAACCCACCAGACCTGGCTAAAAGCTAAGGGCTAGTAGCTAACGGCTGCCTTATTTCCGCTTCCAGCGCACGCCGTCCTTCGAATCCTCGATCACCACGCCCTTCTCCGCCAGCTCATCGCGGATCTGGTCGGCGCGGGCAAAGTTGCGTGCCTTCTTTGCCGCTGTGCGCTCCGCCACCAGCGCGTCGATCGCCTCGTTGGTCAAGGATTGCGCGGCCAGCAGTTCCGGCGCCACATCCGCTAATCTGCCGGTCTCCTTCGCCCACTCAAGCGCGCGCCTCGTCGTCTCCGCATCGCGATCTTCGATCACGTCAAAGACCGCGTCGAATTCCTTCAGCACCGGCAGAATCGCATCGCGATCTTCCGCAAAAAACTGCCCCTGATCGATCGCGGTGTTCCCCGTCCGCACCAGTTCAAAGATCGGCGCCAGCGCATCGGCAGTATTCAAATCATCGTTCAGCGCGTCTCTAAAGTCGGCCCGCGCCTTCTTCGCGGCCTCTTGAATCGCGGAATTCTCGCCGACCGTAAATTTCCCCGCCGTCAGCCGCGCCTGAAATGTCCGTAGCCGGTCGATCGCATTGGTCGCGTCAGTCAGGCTGTCGAAGGTGAAGTTGAACGGCTTGCGGTACGGCACCGCAATCAGCGCTAGCCGGATTGCCGACGCCTTGTAGCCCTTCAGCAGCAGATCGCGCGGAGTGTAGAAGTTTCCTTCGCTCTTTGACATCTTCCGCCCGTCCACCAGCAGGAACCGCACGTGCATCCAGTGCCGCGAGAAAGTCCTGTGTGTCGCCGTCTCGCTCTGCGCAATCTCGTTTTCGTGGTGCGGGAACATCAGGTCTTCGCCGCCCGCATGCAGGTCGAGAGTCTCGCCCAAGTATTCCATCGCCATCGCCGAGCACTCGATGTGCCACCCCGGCCGCCCGGTCCCAATCGGTGTCTCCCAGGACGTTTCGCCCGGCTTGGCCGCCTTCCACAGCGCAAAGTCGCGCGCCGAGTCCTTTTCGTACTCGTCCACGTCCACGCGCGCGCCGTCTTCCATCCCGCTCAAGTCTTTCTTGCTCAGTTTGCCGTACTCAGGAAACGCCCGCAGCCGGAAATACCACGAGCCGTCTTCAGATTTGTACGCCGCCCCCGCCGCGGCCAGCTTCTCCACCAGCTTCACCATCTGCGGAATATGCTCCGTGGCCCGCGCAATCTGCTGGGGCCGCTCAACGCGCAACGTCTCCATGTCCTCGAAGAATGCCGCCACGTAGCGCGCCGTGTATTCGCCAATCGGGATGCCCGCCTCTAGAGCGTCGCGAATGATTTTGTCGTCCACATCGGTGATGTTCATTACGTGGTGGACCCGCATCCCACTGAGCAGCAGAAAGCGGCGAAGCACATCGACTTGCAAGAATGTGCGGAAGTTCCCGATGTGGCCGTAGTCGTAGACCGTCGGCCCGCACGCATACATCCGCAGCGCCTTGCCGTCGGTAGGCTCGAGCGGATCAAGTTGTCCCGTCAGGGTATTGAACAGGCGGAGGGTCATCGCTTCGGCGTTCGTGCGCTGCCCAGTTTATCCAAGCGCTCCTTCGGTCCATTCCGGCCCGCTCACCACGCTTGAACATTTGCTGTCAGCAGCAGATTCGATTGTAGCAGCGCAAGTTCGCGCGCCGCCCGCCCTCAATCGGCCTGATCTCGGTCCTTGCTCAGCCCGTTATCGCTGCAAATCCTACGGCGACCAGCAGGCAAAGCACCCACCATCCAAACACCGCGATGTAGCCCGAACTGCGCTTCGTTCCGGCGACGATGGCAATGCCCATGCCCAGCAATACCAGTCTCCAGATCGTAATCGCATCCACCCAGGTCGCCAGCGTGTACAACGCCTTGTTCGTCTCTACAGGGTCAAAAAACACCCCCAGGTTCGTCGGGGCAAAGTTTTTGATGTTGAACGACTCCGGCGCCACGAAAAAGGCAACAACGGTCCCCAGGATCGCCCTGAAAATCTCCGGCAGCCACGCGTAGTAACAAACTGCAAAGATGCTTCCGAACTTCGCCTTGCCCCCAAACCCAAAATTGATGGTTGCCATCAGGATGAGCGAAAAAATCGCTACAACTCCCATGGCAACGACCGGCCCGGCGATGAACACCCCCTCGGTAATCCCCAGGGTAATTTTGTTGCCCATTGCGCGCTGTTCTGGCGTTGCGTTTGCCATCCGTTCCTGCGCCTTCGGATCGAGCCGAATCTGGTTGTCCACCACTTGCTGCATTCCAATCTTCTGCATAATGGCGCCGAAAAGGATGTACGAAAACAGAGCGCCAATGATCAGCGGCAGCCACCAGCTCTTGTTTCCGCGTCTGATGTCTTCAAAGGTCTTCGACGGCGCGGTAAACGTGTCCGCTACGCGCTGCCACTGCGTCAATCCGGCGCCTTCTGCTGCCGCGCCCACAGGCTGAACTCCCATATCGCTCATGATTTCGCCTTTCAATTGCAGTTTTCGAATCTCGTCCACACCTGATGCAGGATCCTGGCTCTGACGCGCATCGCCTGATGCGTGCCGCTCCAGTCCGGTCGCGAACGCATTGAGCCACCGGCGGTTCAATCCGCCAGCCCAACGCAACTCGCGTTCGCCCGCGATTGTACCCTGAGCGCGCGTCAAGAATCGAATGAATTTTCAGGGGTGATGACTGCTCGAAATCAATGCGCTTGTGGTCGACGGCTCAAGATTGGCGCCAACTACGCGCCCTGCGCCTCAACAGCCTGCTCGGCCATCGGCTTCCGGCTGCGGTGCGCAACCGGCTTTGCGGGCGTGGCCGGCCCCGTCTTCCCCGACGGCGCGTAGCCCTTGTACACGGTGATGTGGAAACACGCCTGCTTGAACTCCTCTTCAACATCGATCTTCCCCAGCGCTTCGAGGCCCATCAGCTGCCTCCGCATCCACGCAATCTCCACCCGGGTCAGGCCCTTCTTGGCGATATCGATCGTCGCGCCGGTCAAGTGCGGGCTCACCAGGTCGCCTTCAGCCGGCGCCGCGTTCCCATTCGTCCTCTCAAGCCGCTTCTGGTACTCCACCGTCCGCACCGCCGAGCTCACTTCAATCGACCGGTGAAACGCCGCTTCATGCGCCCTCGCCAGGTCAGCCAGGAACTTCGCTGTCCACGGCCGGCAATAGCGGTGATTCTCTTCGAGATCCGGATTCACAGTCAGCGCGCTCGAAATCGGGATCGGAACCAGCAGCTTATCGGCAATCCGCGCCGCCAGATCGGCTTCGTCCTCAATCCGCTCCAACCCTTCCGCTTCCAGCCGATCGTTCTGCCGCTCCAGCGATGCGAGTGATCCGCGCAGCGGCCCCGGCATCCCGCGCCTCGGAATCACCAGCGACGCGACATCACCTTTTGCTTTCGCGCCTGCTGAACTTGCCGATTCGCCAGTTAATTCCGTGTCGGTGCTCACGGCGCCGTCTTTCGCCGCGGCTTCGCTGCTCGGCATCATCCGTCCAACGGGCGCTGTCCCTGCGTCCGCGCTGTCCTCAGTTTCTGCGGGACTCGTCGCCGGCATCGCCTCGCGCTCCGTACCTGTGTGCCGCGATTCCATGCCTTGCGCTTCGTCCGTCTTTGCTTGTCCAGCCTCAGGCGCTGAATAGCTATCTGCCGCGTCGCTCGATTCGTCAGTCCGCGTCGCGCCGCTCTCTTCCGATCGCCAACTAGCCCGCTCCAGCCTCACCCGCCGCGTCGAGTGCCGGCGTACCATGCGCGCCATGCGGCGCCGCGGTTCCTGCATGCCCGCGCGCCGTCGAAGGATCGCAAGCCCAGCCTCGCGCCCCGCCTCATCGGGCGTGAGCTTCCTTCGCGTTGCGGTCAAATTCGCGTGGATGTTCGAGTAAGTTTTCTGGGGTGCCGCGGTCCTGCCCGCGCTACGCAACGGGCGATGCGTCTCATGCAAGGTCGCCGCCGCGCCAGTCTTCCGCTGCGTCTTCGCCGATCGACTTGTCTGGGCGTTAAGCACACCAGCCGTTGCAAGCACGGCCAGCGCAACCGCCATGAGTGCGGTTCGGCGCATGAGGGGGAGTGCGGACAATCGAGAGCTTCTCCAGTCTACGTCGATCCGCATTCTTATCCGAGTGCCTTCGCGGATTCGGGTTTGTCTGATAATTGGACGCGCACGCCGAGCTTTTGGGTTTACCGCTGCCCCTTCAGCTCGTCGGAGCCGGAGGAGCTGGCTGTTCGCCGCCTATCGGCACAAAAGGTTTGGCAGGGGGCCTGAGGACAAAGCCCTTCCGAACCAGCACAAATCCACCCTCCGGCAGCTCTGCCTGCAGCAACTGGTTCTCCGGCCCTGAAAACAGCTCCGTGTCCGCCCCCGCGATGGTCGCCTCCAGGTGGTGCACCGTGACGGGCTTTCCATCCAGCGTTCCGTCCTGGTCCGGATAGGTCGCCAGCCGCACCGGCTCAATCGACCCTGCCTCTTTGGGCACAATCACCCACAGGTCGCGGTTATTCTGCGTTACTGCAAGCGCCAGCAGCGTCTCCAGCGCCCCTGCGTCGAAGTCCGGCAGAAACACGGCCCCGGCATGCGCGTCCAGCCGCGTCGTTGAGCTCTTCCCATTTGCTGAGATATTCAGGAGGAACTGCGCCGCGTCGGGCGCCGCCACCACGTTCACAGCCTCGCCGTTTACCGTGGCGCTCAGGATTGCGTGCTCGAGCTGATTGTCGGCATTCAATTGCTCGTCTTTCGACAGCGCGTAATCAAGGCCTTGCATCGTGACCTTCACCAGCGAGGTTGAATCATATCCATCCTTCGTCGCGGTGAATTGGAAGCTCGCCGTGCCGACGGCCTGCCCGTTCTGCGCAACTTCGAAGCTGCCGGACTGAGCCGCACCCACAGCATTGAATCCAACCAAGACCAAAAAAAGAACTTCCGCAAGCGGGAAAACCTTCAATCGATGCACGAGTGTTTCGAGCTCCTAACTCAATTAGACACTCCTTGGCAAAAAGGGTTGCGAATCCGAACTGCATCCGTTGACTCGCTGACCTGCAAACTTGCTAACTCGCTGACTTGCTAAAGCACTCCGAGCATTCCCAGGTCCGCCCGCAGCGCCTCCGCCCCAGTAAACCGGATCGCCTTCATTCCCGCCCCTACTGCGCCGTTCACATTCTCCTGCCGGTCGTCGATAAACAGCGTTCGATCCGGCGCCGAGCCCAGAATGTCCAGCGCCCGCCGGTAGATCGCCGGATCAGGCTTGCGCAGCCCCACGTAGCACGAGCTGAACGCCACCTTGAAATACCGGCGCAGTCCAAACTTCGCAAACCGAAAATCGTTTGTCTCCCTTGCCTCGTTGTTCAGCGCGCCAATGAAATAGCGATTGGACACGGAGAGCTCCGCGAGGATTTCGAGTGCCCCATCCTCAAGCAGCTTTGACTGCGCGAGAATGAAGTTGAAGAATTCCTCTCGTGAAAAGCTCCGCGGTTCATAGAACACCGCCACATCGAGATATTGGTCGCGATTGATCTCGTCGCTTTCCCACGCCGCATAAGCCTTCGGATTGCGCGCTTCGAGCTCCTGCGCGTCCAGGCCGAACTTCGCCGCCGCAGCCACGCGCTCCCCGTGGTCCCATCCATTGGTCAGCAATACTCCGCCCACGTCGAACAGAATCACGTCGAAGGGGAGCATCGGCGACTCTTTCCCGCGCTATGCGCGTTCTTATTCTTGGGAGTGATTTGTGAGCGCACTGCAGACTACCGCGCGTACTTGGCCTCGATCGCGAGCACTTTCTTGAACCGCCGCTCGAAGCGGCTTTCCTGCCCCTGGAACTTGGCCCCGATGAACGCGTGCGCCAACTCAGACGCCAGAGCCGAACCGATGATCCGCGCGCCAAGCACCAGCACATTCATGTCGTCGTGCTCCACGCCCTGGTGCGCAGAATAGGTGTCGTGGCAAATCCCCGCGCGAATGCCCGGAATCTTGTTCGCAGCCACGCACACGCCTACGCCCGACCCGCAAATCAAGATTCCTCGCGGAGCCACGCCCGCCTTGATTGCCTCACCCACTTTTTCCGCAAAATCCGGATAATCGTCCTCGGGCTCGCATCGAAAAGCCCCCAGGTCGATAACCTCGTGACCCGCCGCAGCCAGGTTCGCGCGCACTTCTTCCTTCAACGCAAATCCCGCATGATCCGAACTAATCACTAACTTCAAAACATGCTCCTTGCAAAAAAGTGGTCCGTTTCAGTTGTCGGTTTCCAGCTGCAGGTTGCTCAACGGGCAAGAACCCTGCTTCCGCGAAGGAAAAATTGACCACTGATCACTGTTCACTACTTCACAAGCTTCTTCGCTCTTCCCGCCACATTCTCCGCCGTAAATCCCAGTTCCTTCATCACCACCGGCCCTTGAGCCGACGCGCCAAACCGATCCAGCCCGATCACATCGCCGTTCGAGCCCACATACTTCCACCACCCCAGCGTCGCGCCTGCCTCAACCGCCAGCTTGGGCACGCTCGCCGGCAGCACGCTTGCCTTGTACGCGGCCGGTTGCTCGTCGAAGATCTTCCAGCTCGGCATGCTCACCACGCGCGCCTCGATTCCCTCCGCCGCCAGCAGCTTGGCCGCACCCTGCGCAAGCTGAACCTCCGAGCCAGTCCCAATCAGAATCACCTGGGGATTCGCGACGTCTTCCAGCACATACGCTCCCTTGCTCACGCCCGCAAACACATCGTTCTTCGCTGCATCGATCACCGGCACATCCTGCCGCGTCAGCGCAAAAAAGCATGGCCCTTTTCGCTCTAGCGCCAGCCGCCAACAAGCCGCAGTCTCATTCGCGTCCGCCGGACGAAAATCCGTCATGTGCGGCACCGCCCGCAGCGCCATCAGGTGCTCGATAGGCTCGTGTGTCGGCCCATCCTCGCCCACGCCGATCGAGTCGTGCGTAAACACAAACAGTGACGGCGCTTCCATAATCGCCGCAATTCGCAGCGCCGGCTTGGCGTAGTCGGAAAAAACGAAGAATGTCGATCCGAACGGCCGCACCCCGCCGTGCACCGCCATTCCATTCACCGCCGCGCACATCCCCAGTTCGCGCACGCCAAAAAACACGTTGCGTCCTGCCGGATCGTCGGCAAAGTGCGCGCTGTTCTTAAAAATCGTCTTCGTCGAGGAGGTCAAATCCGCCGCTCCGCCAAACAGCTCCGGCACGCTGTCATAAATGGCGTTCATGACCACCTGCCCTGCGTTGCGCGTAGCCACCGGCTTGTCTGCCGGGAAGCTGGGAATCGTCTTCTCCCATCCGGCTTTCAGCTTTCCCGCCTGCGTGCGCTCAAACTCCGCCGCCAGCTCCGGAAACGCCGCCTTGTATCCGGCAAAGAGCTTGTTCCAATCCGCCTCTTGCGCCGCGCCGCGCTTCTCCGCCTCGCGCCAGTTCTTCAGCGCGTCTTCCGGCACGTAAAAGTTCTGGTCTTCCGGAAACCCAAAAAACTTCTTGGTCGCCGCGGTATCCTCGGCGCTCATCGCCTCGCCGTGAACCTTGTTCGTTCCTGCCTTCGGGCTGCCGTAACCGATCACCGTTCGCACCGCGATGAGCGATGGCTTGTCCTTCACCGCCTTCGCCGCCGCAATCGCGCCTTCGATCCCATCCAGGTCATTCCCGTTCATCACGCGCTGCACGTGCCAGTGGTAGGCCTCGAACCGCTTGTACACATCTTCCGTAAAGCTCCACTCCGTCGGCCCGTCCAGCGAAATCAAATTGTCGTCGTACAGCACGATCAGCTTACCCAGCCCCAGCGTCCCGGCCAGCGATGCGGCCTCGTGCGAAATCCCTTCCATCAAATCGCCGTCGCCGCACAGCACAAACGTGTGATGGTCAACCACATTGAAGCCCGGCTTGTTACACGTCGCCGCCAGATGCTTCTCGGCGATGGCCATGCCCACGCCCATTCCAAATCCCTGCCCCAGAGGCCCGGTCGTCGCTTCCACGCCGTCCGTCAACCCGTACTCCGGATGCCCCGGCGTAATCGATCCCCACCGCCGAAAGCTCTTCAGATCGTCCAGCGTCACCTTGTAGCCGGTCAGAAACAGCGTTCCGTAGAGCAGCGCCGATGCATGCCCATTCGACAGCACAAACCGGTCGCGGTCAGGCCACTTCGAGTGTGCCGGATTGTGCTTCATCAGCTTGTGAAACAGCAGGTAGCTGATCGGCGCGCATCCCAGCGGTGCCCCCGGATGTCCGCTGTTGGCCTTTTCCACTGTGTCCAGCGCGAGCAAACGTAATGTGTCGATCGAAAGTTGGTCGAGCGAGAGTGAAGCAATCCCCGATGCCATATGATTCCTTGAATTTCCTTTCCTTGAAGTGCCCAGCGCACTTGTCAATCCACTATGAAGACACTTCCAGCTTGACCTTCACATTGTATCCAAGCCAGCTATCCGTTTCCTGCCAGTGCATCGTCCATTCCAGCTCCTGGCTGCTCGTCGCGGGCCTTATATCGGTGCTGAATCCCGCGCTGCCCAATCCCCGGCTTATAGCCTTGTTCACCGTCTTCCAACCATCGTCCGTCCACGTCACGTTAAAGAACCGATCGTCCAGAATCCGCAACGTATTCCCCGTATTCATCCGCTCAATCGGCCGCATACGGCTATAAATCTCCACATCCCGCCTGCGCTTCTTCCGCCCCTCCGGCTCCGAATACCGCTCATACACAGGATCAATCCGGTCGAACACTTTCCCGTCGACAGCCGAGCGCAGCAGCTTCAAATACTCCGCATGCGCCCACACCAGCGGCATCGCCGATCCCGCTGGCTGGCCCTTCTTCAAGCTCCGCTCCGGCCGGTCGGCCTCGTACCACAACTGTTCCGGCAGCAACTGCCCGCAGCTTGCATACTCCTCATACGTTTTGATCAGTTGGCTGATGTCGTTCCCCGCCGCCAATTCGCGATGCGCTCGTTCGCCGGTCAGCAGCGGCCACACGCCCCCCTGTCCCCATCCCTCAAACGGCCCTCCATCCGGCCGTTGCCCATAGCCGTCGAAGTTGTAGCGCAACCACCCGGGCCCCTGCGGCAATTCGCGCTTCAGCACCGCGTCCACCACCTTCAGCGAATCCACAATCAATGGATCGTCCGCCCGGCGCACGCCGTATCGCACCAGTTCCAGGAATCCTCCATCGATAATCTCGCGCGCCTCAAACTCCGTCCGCGTTCCTGGCGGCCGGTTCGCGAGCTGGATCAATTCCTTCCCGCAGCCCTCGTGCGCGTACACTTCTCCGCACTCCGGCGGCCTGATCCGCATATAGTGCCGCTTCACATCCGGGTCGAGCACCCCGTCGTTAGTCACCGTCCAGTCTTCAAGATGCCCTTCAATCCAGTCGGCAAACTCCTCCAGAAACTCGCCCAGTTCCTCCGCCTCATGCGCCCGCGCCATCTCCGCCGCGCAAATCAGTCCGCCAATCACCGCCGCCAGCGTCGACGGGGAGTACCCCGCATTCTCCTCCCATCGCTCCTGGTGCGTAATCGGCGCCTGCCGCACCAGGCAGCCGGCCGCCCGCTCCACAAACGGAAACATGTGCAGCTCGCCCAGCCCGCCGGCCTTCCACAGCCGCCACGCAAGCATGATCGGAAACGCCACTTCGTCCAGCTGCTTGCCGCTCCAGTACGGCTGTCCGTCAATCCAGAAATTCTGCGCAAACCCTCCATCCACCTGCTGCGTGCATGCCAGGTAAACCAGCGCCCGCCGCGCCGTCTCCGCCCTGCCGCACGCCAGCAATGCTGTCGCCGTCTGCACCATGTCGCGCGTCCACACCAGGTGGTACCCGCCCAGATCGTCGTCGCCCTTCACCTGCCCCCACGGAATCGAAGCCGATGCCACGAACGCTCCCGAGTACTCCTTGTCCTCGTGCGCCAGCAGCACCGCGTGGCTGGCGCGCATCAGGTTGCCGCCATCCTGCGACTTGGCCGCCAGTTCATCCGGATGTGCCGCGCGCTGCCACTGCTCGATGAATCGCTTCTTCTGCTCCTCGAACGGCACCGACAGCGCCCCCATCGTCTTCTGTGCCGCCGTATGGTGCCCTTCGCCAATTCCGATTGCCAGCGTGAACTCCCGCACCGCCATTCCGTCTTCAACTTTCGCCACAACCTCGCCGGCTGCGCCTTCCCGCGCAATCTTCAGATCGTCGACGCAACCCAGGTCGATCTCGCCCATCACCGCCACGTTTCCATTCGTTGCCGACCCGAACTCCCAATTCATCTTCATGTTTTGCATCAGGTCCTGCCAGCCGTCACTCGCGCCCACAAACCCGCAGCTCATGCGCGTGAACCCGCAGCTCGCTGTCATCACCAGCGACCACTCGTTCTTCCAGGCCAGCAGCACGTTGTGCCCCGCCAGGTCCAACGCCTTCGCCGAGTTCCCTGCCACGCCTCCATCCAGATGCGGCGCCAGCAGCGCGTACAGCTTCAGCCGCGGCATCAGGTCTTCGTGCGCCACCAGCCGCACCCGCTGCAACACCACCCCGTGGTGCGGATCCGCGATCATCTCCTTGGTCAGCGTGTAGCGCCCGCCCGGATCGTGGTTCACATACCGTACTCCGAGCGCGTCGGCATCGATGTACTCGAAGCTCGTCTTCATGTCGCGCTTCTCTTCGTGGACAAACGTTTCCCCATCGGTCAGCAGGAACTCCATGTCCCGCAACTGCGGGCGATCGATCGTCGGATGGTAGATCTCGTTCAGGATTCCGTGCGAGCACGTGAACCAAATCCGGCTCGATCCCGAATACGCCGTCACCACAGCATCCTTCACGCTCGAAGTCCAGCGCGGCTCCAGGCCCGGATTGCCAAAGGCCTCGCCCTGCTGCTCAAGCCACCGGTACATGGGCTGATCGCTCATTGTCGCTCTCTATTTCCGGAGTTGGGGAAATTGAAATTCAACTTCATGATGCGGAGTGCTCGTTTGAGGGCCAACGCTTGTTCGAAGGCCAATGCTCGTTCGAAGGCCGGGGAAGCCGCGCACTCGCGTTGCGTTTCCGCACTTGCAGCCTGTAAATAAATGCTAACTCGCCCGCCCCACCCCGATTGTCAACGCAGTTTCAAAACCCCTGGGTGCCCCGTCCTGGTTCCGCCGGGCCGGAGGAGTCGCCCACCTGCCGACTCGCTGATCCGCTACCTATGTCTCTATGTCTCTATGTCTCTAGTCCCTTGTCCCTTGTCCCTATCTTCCCGCCGTCCTCGCCCGCACCAGCATGTACTTCACCCCCGCCTCGAGCTCCTGCGCCGTCACATCCTCCACCACGCCCGCATCGCCAATCCCCACCGGCAGCACGAACCGCCTCACACCGCCCACATTCTTTTTGTCGCGCCCCGTCGCCGCCATCACCTTCGCCGCGGTCACTTTCAACTTCGGCCACGGCCCATAGCGATAAATCAATTTCTCCATCCGCTCCATCTGCCCGCCGGTAATCGTTCCGCGTCTCCGCGCCACGGCCAGTGACGCCACCATCCCCCACGCCACAGCTTCGCCGTGCAGCATCGCTTTGTACCGCGTCGCCTGCTCCAGCGCGTGCCCCACCGTGTGTCCAAGGTTCAGGATCATCCGCAACCCGCCCTCGCGCTCATCCTTCCGGACCACTTCGGCCTTCATTCGGATTGACGCCGCAATCACCCGCTCCAAAGCTTTTGGATCGCGCCCCAGAATCTGCTCAGCATTCTCCTCCATAAACCGCACCAGCGCGCGGTCGCGAATGAATCCCGCCTTCACACTCTCCATCAACCCCGCTCTCAGCTCGCGGTCGGGCAGCGTTCCCAGCACGCCGATATCGGCAAACACCGCTCGCGGCTGATGAAAACTCCCTACAAGATTTTTGCCTTCGGGCAGGTTCACGCCCACCTTGCCGCCCACGCTCGAATCGACCTGCGCCAAAAACGTCGTCGGCACCTGCACATAGTTAATCCCGCGCATGAACGTCGCGGCCACAAATCCGCCCACGTCGCCCACAATCCCGCCGCCAAAAGCAATCAGCAGCGATCCGCGGTCGCCCCCGGCTTTCACCATCTCGCGTAGCAGCCGTTCCACGCTCTTCATCGTCTTGTGTTGTTCGCCGGGAGCGAGAAACAGTGTCACCGGCGCCTCTTCAAACGACCGCAGAAACTTCTTCGACCACAGCGCCCAGATCTCCGGCGACGTCACCACAAACACGCGCCGCGGCAGCCGCCCCACTGCCCGCTCAATCCGAGGCGCCAGTTCTTGGAGCAACCCGCTCCCCGCAAGCACGTCGTACTTCGCCGAAGCCGTCTCTACTCGTATCGTCTGCACAATGTTCTTAATTCTAGTGGCCTGCCCCAAAACCCCGCCTCTTCTAACAGTTGTCATCCTGAGCGGGCCCGAGCACCGTGAGGGCGAGTCGAAAGCCTGCCCTGAGCGAACATCGCGAAGCGATCGGGGTCGAACGGGGATCTGCGGCTGCCTTTCATCTTTTGTTAGCGCAAAACTTTAGCCGTGCTGTTAGAACCCGGTTTCCCAGGCCGCGAGCACATTGGGCAAAGGCTGCGCAGCAGCCGGGATCGAGGCGGACTCGGGGTCCCCACGGACAGGTCCACGTCCGTGGGGTGATGGATGGGGCTCGTCCAAAACGGCCGAGCGGCCCGGGAAACCGCGCCCAATCCGGTGCTAGACTTTCTTCGCCCACTCTGGAGAACTCTTATGCGTCGCGAATTTGCCGTCGCTCTCCTATTGCTACTGTCCGTTCCCTTCGCGGCCGCCCAGCAAACCATCCCACCCACTCCGCCTTCAGACCCAACAGCCCCGACCCAAGCCAACGAACCCCTTTACAAAATCGGCGGCCACATCAGTGCTCCTGTTGTCATTCATTCCGTCATGGCGCAGTACACGGATAAAGCGCGGCGCGAACATTTTCAAGGCGCCTGCCTTATCGGGCTTATCGTCGATACGCAGGGGAAACCGCGAAATATCCGCGTTGTGCGTGCGCTCGGAATGGGATTGGACGAGAATGCGCTCGAAGCAATTAGGCAGTACAAATTCAAGCCCGCGATGAAGGACGGCAAAACGCCAGTTCCAGTCCAAATCACAATCAAGATCGACTTTAGGCTCGATTGACTTCGCAATGAAACCCGCAGGTTTTCCGGGCCGCGAGCACATTGGGAAAGGCTGCAAAGCAGCCGGGATCGACGGGCACGGGGTCGCCCAAAACGGCCGAGCGGCCTGGGAAACCGCCCACCGTCCCTCTGTCCGCTGTTCACTGTCCACTGTTCACTGTCTTCATCCCCGCGCTCAACGACGCCGCCGCGCATACCGCCAGGATCACTCCAATCACCACCAGCGAAACCGTCACCGGCACATCGATCCATTTGGCCGCGAGCATCTTCAGCGCCGCAAAGGCTAGCAGCGCGCCGAGCCCATAGTGCAGATATTTGAAGCGCTCCAGCATCGCCGCCAAACCGAAGTAGAGCGAGCGCAGCCCCAGAATCACCGCCACATTCGACGTGTACGCCACAAATGGATTATGCGTAATGGAAAGCACCGCTGGAATGGAATCCGTGGCGAACAGCAGATCGGTCACTTCGACCGCGAAAATCACTGGAAGCAGCGATCCCTTTGCCGGCTGCAGCCGCACGATCCACTCTGGAATCGCCGCCCGCGCCGAGCCACCGCGCACCATCCGCCACGCCGCGTACAACAAAATCACTCCGAAGATCCACGTCACCCACTCGAACTTCTGCAGCAGCGTCACGCCCACCGCAATGAACGCGGCGCGCAGCACAAACGCGCCCCACACGCCCCACTGCAACGCCGTGTGCTGGCGTTGCGCGCTGATCCGGAATCCCTCAAACAGCACCATGAAGACGAACAGATTGTCGATGCTCAGCGAGGTCTCGATCGTGTATCCAGCC
Organism: Occallatibacter sp.; assembly: GCA_052145255.1. Taxonomy (GTDB): domain Bacteria; phylum Acidobacteriota; class Terriglobia; order Terriglobales; family Acidobacteriaceae; genus Telmatobacter. Next base: position 14,956 of record JBKQOX010000010.1, on the reverse strand, counting down.
ACGAACTCAAGCGCCGTCCGCCTGCCCATCGTCACGGCTATCCAGCACGCGAAACCGGCCGCTGCCAGTGCCAAGCCAGCCGTCGCCAGCCATACGAATGCCTGTGCATGCTTCGACGCGCGCCGATGGCCGGGCAGCAGCGAGTCGGCAAGCAGCATCACGGCCACCACCGCGTGAAAGCCCACCCACCATGTCCACGATGCGCCCCAAATCATAGCTGGATGCTACAGTACGAAAGCCGCCTCGGGGCCCCGCCGCCGCCCGCGACAGCCGAGCCTATCCATCGGTTCTTCACTTCATTCCATAATCATTCGCTGCCACCTTCGCGCGCCTTCGCGCATCCTTAACTTAGGAGCATATAAACCAAATCTGCGGGGGAAAGGAATCCAGTGACCGAAGCGACACAACACGATCAAGCCGCACCCGCGCACGCCGCCAATCGACCGCCGGCTCATCGCCCGCGCGTGGTCATCGTCGGCGCCGGATTTGCCGGCCTTAACGCCGCAAAGGGACTCGCGCACTTGCCGGTCGACGTCACCGTAGTCGATCGCCGCAATCATTACACGTTTCAGCCGCTGCTCTATCAGGTCGCGCTCGCTGTGCTCTCCCCGGCCGATATCGCCCAGCCCATCCGCTCCATCCTGCGCCACCAGCGCAACGCTGAAGTGTTGATGGATGAAGTCGTGGGCATCGACGCCTCAGCGCGCCACGTCGAGCTGGCCAGCGGAGCGAATCTCGACTATGACTATCTCGTCCTCGCCACCGGTGCCACCCACTCCTACTTCGGCCACGACCAATGGGAGCCGTTCGCACCCGGTCTCAAGTCCATTGAAGACGCCATCGAGATTCGCCGCCGTGTCCTGCTGGCCTTTGAGCTCGCCGAGCGTCAGATGCTCGAGCAGGGCTGGCACCCGCCCCTCAACTTCGTCGTCATCGGCGGCGGACCCACGGGCGTCGAGCTGGCCGGCGCCATCAGCGACATCGCCCAGCTTTACATGCGCCACGACTTTCGCCACATCGACCCGGCCAAGAGTCGCGTGCTGCTCCTCGACAGCGGCCCCCGCGTGCTCGCCGCTTATCCTGCGGATCTTTCCGCCAAAGCCGAGGCGACGCTCAAGCGGTTGGGTGTTGAAGTCCATACTAAGTCGCAGGTCACCGCTGTAGGCCCCGGGTGGGTTGAAGCCAACGGGCAGCGAATCGACACCGCCGTCACCCTCTGGGCCGCAGGCGTCCAGGCCTCGCCGCTCGGAAAGATGCTCGCCTCGTCTCCCAATGTCACGCTCGACCGCCGCGGCTGCGTCATTGTCGACGATCACCTCAACTCGCCCGGCCTACCCAGCGTCTTCGTTCTCGGCGATCTCGCCCACTTCGAGCAGGAAGGTCAGCAGGTCCCCGGCGTAGCCCAACCCGCCATGCAAATGGGCGACCACGTCGCTAAGATGATCGCCGCCGATCTCGCCGGCAAGCCGCGCTCCCCGTTCCGCTACTTTGACAAAGGCGACATGGCCACCATCGGTCGCATGTCCGCCATCGGCAAAGTCGAGTGGCCCTTCAAGGCGCACATGAGTGGTTTCCCGGCTTGGTTCATTTGGGTCACCATCCACATCTTCTTTCTCATCGGACTCCGCAATCGGCTTTCCGTGCTGGCCAACTGGGCTTGGACCTACTTCACCTTCTCGCGCGGCGCTCGCCTCATCACTGGTGACCAGACCCTGCCCGGCTGGACGGAGCAAACCGAAGCCGGTCCCACCGGCGACGGAGCCAAAGCCGCCGATTGAAAAACAGTCTTCCGGCATGCTGGCAAAGTCGGCAAACTTCCGCGTGGCCGGCTATCCATGTGCAATGAGAAAGGCTCTAGGGATAGTCGCTAATCCCAATCCTTCAGACGAGGCCAGACTTCGGTCAATGAAGGAAACCTTTTGCCGTGGCATAGCAGGACTGTTTTGTTGTCCCAGCCATAAGCGGTTCCAGTGTACAGGTTGTGCAAGTGCGCGATCACGCTTACATCGTCGAACCACTTTCGCGCATTCTCTGCAGTCCCACCCACGACGATCACGGTGTTGCCGCTGTAGTTGCGCGGCCCCCATAACCAGTAGCTCTGGTGTCCGCTGATTGCCTTCGGCAACCCGAGCTTTGGCCCAAGCAGGTCAATGGCCCCAGCGGTGGCGAAATCGTTTGCGTAGATCGCCGTGTCAGCGCGATCTTGTTCGGGGACCTTGTCGTAGGCTTCAGCCACGGCCTGCACCATGTCCTGCCAGCCGAAGCATCCCGAATAGTAATGCGGCATCGGCTCCTCGAGCATGCTCTTTTCGTCGGGCTGTAGCTTGAACGGAAGCTTGGCCTGGTAACGAAGGAAGCCTTGCGGCGACAGTACCGGTACAAACAGAGGTAGAAGCGCCAGCGTCCCCACCAGGACGAGCGCGACTGACAATGGCTTGAGCAAGCCTAGGTGCTTGGCGGCGGTGATCCGCTCGATGGCGATGGCCCCGCCGGCGAACATCATCGGATACACCGGCGCGGCATAATAATCCTTGCCGTGGAGTAGGACGAATATTTCGAGCACGCTGACGAATGTCCACCCCAGACCGCGGAAACGCTCACCCTCCTGAAAGAAGAAGAAGTACAAACAGCCGAGCAGCCACACGGGAAAGGTCACCGGGGTCATCAGAAAGATTTGCGCTCGAATGTATCCGAGGGGAGTAAAAGGCAAGTCCCTGCCACTCTCCCGGATGTTGTGCATCAACTGCAGGAAGGGGAAGTGGTGCTGCACATTCCAGATTAAGTTGGGCAGAAACATTACGAATGCAATCAGAGCGCCGATCCAGATCCATTTGCATGCGAAGGCCTTCCGTTCTCTGGTAAGCAGCAGGCCTGCACAAATGCCCAAACCAAAGACTGCCATCGAATATTTGTTCTCTAAACCAATACCCGCAAGCAGACCGAACCAGAGCCACAACTTTTGATTTCCAGTCTTGATGACGCGGATGACCACGTAGGCACAGCCCATCCAGAACAAAGGTTCAAATGCGTTCATGGTGAACAGGTGACCGAGGACGAGGTAACCCCCTGCGCACGCGTTGCACAGCGCCGCGAGTCCCTGCGAGAAACGTCCGCCGCCAAGCTCGCGCGCGATGCGTCCGGTAAGCCACACCGTCAACAGCACAGCCAAGGCAGGAAGAAGGCGAATGGCGAACAGCGACGTTCCAAAAAGGTGCCGCGTCAGCCAGCCAAACAAGGCGATGAGCGGCGGTTGATCCACGTATCCCCAGGCCAGGTGCTCGCCGCAGGCCATGTGGTAAAACTCGTCCCCGAAGTACCCGTAGCGATTTGCGGTGAGCAATTGCAGCAGTGTCACCGAGCCGGCAATGGACCAAACAAGAGCAGGCCCGCTCGTAAGCTGGGAATGCCTAGCCCCCTCTTCATTGGAACTTACAGCACCTGCCGCCATGCAAGCCTCCTTACGCGTACACCGACAGTCTTGGGCTCGCCGTATTATCGCTCCGGCGGGTGGTCTGCTATTCAGAAACTGCTCCTTGCTTGTCGTCGGTCGAATCTCATCTCCCGCGCAGGGCCGGTCCGCTCGGATCCTTCCCCTTCATGGCCGGCCGAGTCCTCTTCTAACTCGACGCGTGATCCCTGACCGGCTCACTGACCGCTGTACACTTGTTTCAGAATGCTCGACTTGGGGTTCGTTCGTTCCAACCTGGAATTGGTTGAAGAAAAGCTGCGCGCGCGTGGCGCCGATCCCGCCGCCCTGCTCGGAGATTTTCGCGTTCTCGACCGTAGCCGCCGCGAGGCCATCACTCTCGCAGAGCAGTGCAAAGCCCGCCGCAACGATCTCAGCCAGCAAGTCGGCGCGCTCAAGAAGGCCGGCAAGAACGACGAAGCCGCGGCCGTCATGGAAGAGACGCGCACGCTAAAAGAAAAACTCGACGAGCTGGACAAAACAGCAGCCGAGCTCGACGAGAAGCTGCGTGAATCTCTCGCCCGCGTTCCCAACCTCACTCGCGACGAAGTTCCTGCCGGTGTCTCCGAAGCCGACAACAAAACCGTCAAAACCTGGGGCGAACAGGGAAAATTCGATTTCCAGCCCAAACCGCATTGGGAGATCGGCGAAGCCCTCGGCATTCTCGATCTTGAGCGAGCCGCCAAGCTCTCGGGCGCTCGCTTTGCCGTCTACATGGGTGCCGGCGCGCATCTCGAGCGCGCTCTCATCAGCTTCATGCTCGACACGCACACGCGCAAGCACGGCTACACCGAAGTCCTTCCACCGTTCATGGTCAACTCCAAATCGCTCTTCGGCACCGGCCAGTTGCCCAAATTCGCCGAGGATTTGTTTCGCTGCTCAGACGCCGACGCCGATGCAGCCACGCGCGGCGACTACAAGGACAGCGACCACTGGCTCATCCCCACCGCCGAAGTCCCCGTCACCAACCTCTATCGCGACGAAATCCTCTCGGACGCCGACTTGCCCATCTCCTTCGCCGCTTACACGCCCTGCTTCCGCGCCGAAGCCGGCGCAGCCGGCAAGGACACGCGCGGCATCATCCGCCAACATCAATTTCAAAAAGTTGAGCTGGTCAAGTTCGCGCGGCCTGAAGAATCCGATGCCCAGCACGAGCGCCTCACCCGCGACGCCGAAGAGATTCTTGAAGCGCTTGGCCTGCCTTACCGCCGCGTCCTCCTCTGCACGGGCGACACCGGTTTCTCCTCCGCGAAGACTTATGACCTCGAAGTTTGGCTCCCGGGCCAGAATCTTTATCGCGAAATCTCTTCCTGTTCCAACTTCGACGCCTTTCAAGCCCGCCGCGCCAACATCCGCTACCGCCCTTCTGCCAAGCTGGGCGCAAAGTCCAAACCCGAGTTTGTCCATACGATCAACGGCAGCGGCCTCGCCGTGGGCCGCACCTGGCTCGCCATCGTCGAAAACTACCAGCAGGCCGACGGCACCGTACTTATCCCCGAGACCCTTCGCCCATATATGGGTGGAATGGATAGAATTGTTAAAGAGAGATGACGGCATCATCCACTTCGAACAACCCAGCCACTGAGCCTAAACGTGGTTTCAAGCAGATCCTGCGCAGCTATTTCTACTGGACCTACTCGCGCGGGTCGTTTCATTACGACATCATGGTCACGCTGATTCTGCTCTTCATCTTCATCACCCCGCACTTGTGGGACTACGGAGCCAAACCTTCATCCGTGGCCGCTTCCAGTTTTCCGTTCCAGGTCGTTCCCAGCGGACGCGGCGTCATCATCACTATGCAGGCTTCTGCTGTCAGCATTCCCGCTGGCGCGTCCGACCGCGAAGTAAAGAGGATTCTGCGCAGAGCCGTCGAACCCGTCACCGGTGACGACGTCTACGTCGAGCAATGGAAAACAGCTACTGATGCCCAGGGGAATCTTGTCTGGAAGGTCTGGGCACACCGTTAACTCCTTTTCAGGAATCCCAAGTGCCCATCCGCGAGTCAAATAGGGCAAGGAAGTCCATGCGCCTACGATCGAAATCCTTCGTGCCTATCGTTCTTGTCGCGGCTTTTGTGCCGATTTCAGCGCTGCGCGCCGAGGACCTTGCCGGCGTGCTGGCCAAGCTCGATGTCGCAGCGAAAAACTTCCATACCACGACGGCCAGCTTCGAATTCGACACCGTCCAAACCGACCCCATCCCGGACACGGATAAATTGACCGGAACGGCGTACTACCAGCGCCAGGGCACGCACTTCCAAATGGCCGCGCATGTGCAGCAGCACAACGATCGGCCCGCCGCGACTACTTATGTTCTTTCCGGCGGCGTCTTCCGCCTTTCTGACACCGGCAAAGAAAGTGACGCAAAAACCTACAATCAGACCACGAAGTACGAGAGCTATCTAAGGCTCGGATTCGGCGCGAGCGGCGCCGATATGCAGGCCAAGTGGGATATCAAGTATCTCGGCAAAGAGACTATCGATGGAATTGCCACCGACAAACTTGAGCTTGTCGCCAAGGATCCAAACGTCCGCAAATTGTTCGCGAAGGTCACGATCTGGCTCGATACAGCCCGCGCCGTCAGCCTCAAACAGGTCTTCAATGAACCCGAAGGCACCACGCGCACTTGCCACTACACCAATATCAGGGTGAATCAGGCCTTGCCCAGCGGCGCCTTCAGCTTCGACAAGTAAATCCTCTCGAAGGCCCACGCTAGTGCGATCCCGCCGCCCGCAAACAACATCGGAAAGCACTCCAGCGTGTAGCGCGTCTCCGGAGCCTCGATGGTCAGCAGCAATGCACTTCGCAGCAGCATGTAGGCAAGCATCGCGCCCCACAAACGTGGCCGCAAACACAAACCGGCAATGCCTAAAATCAGGTAAACCGCATTCAACCCCGCGTAAGTCCAGCTGAATTCCGTCTCCCTGTGATGGTGCGAATAGACCCACCAATCCAGATCGATATCCAGGTTCTCCACGCGCGGGCGCAGCCACATATCGGCTACACGGCCCAGCGGCAGCCAAACATAAGATCGCAGAGGATCGGCGTCGATGCGTTCCTCGGCCAGCCGCCCAAAACGGGCGTCGATCGCCTGCGTAAGCTCCATGCCGTGGCTGTTGTAGTCCGCGGCTAGCGCGGCTGTCTCGGCGTATTGCGCGGGCGAGTCGAACGCCCGGTTGGGTAGCTCCTTCACATCCAGCACGCCCCCTGGCACATTCCAGTAAATCTCGTACGTTGAAATGTAGTCCAGGCACCAGCTCTTCACCCAGCGTTCCCACCCTGGATTCGAGCTTTCGCCGGGATCGGTAGCCAGCCGCGGCGCCAGCGGCTCAAGGACGTGAAAGACCCTCCAGTTGCGCGCCGTCCAAACGACAAATGGAGCCAGTGCCAGCAAAACGCAAACCGTCGCCATCCCGGTCAACTTGCGCGCCTCGATCTTGCTGTGCCCGCCGTCCCGCCGCAACCCAATCAGCAGCACAGGCGCAAAAGCAATCGCCGCCAGCGCTCCATCCGGACGCAGCAGCGCGGCGTAACTTACCGCCGAGGTAAACCACAGCGCATTTGCCCAGCTCGGCTCGTCCCTGAATCGCGCCATCGCCCACATAGCCAGCGCCAACACAAAGAGAGTTGGCGTCTCCGTCAGTGGTTCAGCGGCATAGGAAGCAGTAAACGGGCATAGCGCTGCCAGCCAGAGTGTCGCCAGCGCGGCGCCCCGGCCCAGCCTGGCAGGTGCGATCCGCCGCACGAATCCCGCCAGCAGCAGGCAGCCAAGCAGATCGAGCCCAATCTGCACGCACGCCGCGGAAGAATAATCCTCCATCCCAAAGAGCCTGAAGCACAGGGCGAGAAAAATCGGATAGCCGGGCAGCCGCATCAATGTCGGATACATCTTGCCGCTCGGCAGCGTCAGGTCATACCGTCCATGCAGCAGAAGGTTTTTTGCCAGTCCGCCGTAAATCAGCGAGTCGCCGTTGACTTCGAAAACATTCCGGAGCATCCAAAGTCGCAGAGCCAGACCGGCTAAAAGCGCCAGTACAATCGCCAGCGCCACGAGCACTCCACCCCAACTGTGACCCTGGGGACTCTGCGACGTTAATTGACTCTCATCGCCAGCTTCCATACGATTTTTAATGTACAGCGTATGGCACGTCCAGGAATCCCGCGCCCTTGCCATTTCCCGGCTAAGGACGTCGCGTTCGTGGAACGCGATCGCCTCTTTTCGCTGGCTTTTCGGAGCGGTTCACAGCACAAAAAATGCCCGGCCAACAAATCTTTTTCGACCCGGAACGCAAGCGCTGGAAGCGCCTCCGCCGCATCCTCGATGCGGTCGCCGTACTCTCGACTCTCGTCGTCATCGGCTTCGTCTTCAACGTGATCCGCAACCAGCAATTGCCCGAATTATTGCTTCCCAATCCGAAACACAACTATCGAGCCCTGCCCGAGCCATCGATCCTCGAGCGCAACGGCAAGAACCAGCGCCCCGCGCGTCGCAAGACTGCGCGAAAGCCCTCCGAGATCCCTTTGAATACCGGTGAAGGATTGCGCGCCGCCTATTACGTGCAGGACGACCCGGCCAGCTATTCGTCGCTCAAAGAACACATCCACCAGCTCGACATGCTCTTTCCCATGTGGCTGCACGTCGATTCGCCCAACGGCACTTTGATGGCGATGAGCGGCGACAACCTCAGCGAGTATCCGGTCATCGAGGGCGCTTCGGTGCGCGATCCCGACTACCTCAACAAAGTCAAGAACGTCATTCAGGCGGCCAAGGAGGATACGGAAGTCTTCCCCGCCATCAACAACTACAACCCGCACACCCAGGAGTGGGATGCCGGCGTCGGAGGCGTGCTCGGCGACTCGGACAAAAGCACTGCACTCCTCCAGCAAATCATGCGCTTCCTCTCAACGTACCCGGCCTATCGCGGCATTTCGCTCGACTTCGAAAGTCTGTCCGACGCGGATGAGCCAGCTTACCTCCAATTCATCCAGGCGCTTTACGTTCAAATGCACCCGCGCAATCTTCGCCTTTACGTCAACGTGGCCGTTGCCACCAGCGACCAGGACCTGAAGGCCATCGCGGCCAACTCTGACGGCATTATCCTGATGAATTACGACGAGCACCAGGACACCAGCGATCCGGGCCCCATCGCCAGCCAGCAGTGGTTCATCGGCAATCTAGTCCGCGTGCTCAAGGTCGTACCCAAGGAGAAGATCATCTGCGCCATCGGAAACTACGGTTATGACTGGACGCTTTCGAGTTCCAATCCAAAGGATCGACACCATAGCAAGCCAAAGGTTCTCTATACCGATGATCTGAACGTCACCGATGCATGGGAGCGCGCCTCTGACGCCGACGCCGATCTCGATCTCGACTACGACACGCTCAACCCTCACTTCGAGTACATCGACGAGGACAATAATCAGCGCCATGTGGTCTGGTTTCTTGACGCGGTCACGGTCTTAAACGAGTTGCGAGGGGCACGCGAGCTCGGTCTGCAAACCTTTGCCCTTTGGCGTCTTGGCAGAGAAGATCCATCAATGTGGAACGTCTGGGACCATCCCAGCGATCCTGCTGCCCTGCAGGCTCTGGGCACCGTTCAGCCTGGTCACGATGTAGACACTGAAGGCGATGGAGACATTCTCCGCGTCACCGGCCTGCCGCAGCCCGGCAAGCGTACAGTGGACGTTGACACCGACGAGCCCGACCCGCGCAAAAAGCTCATCGATGACGAGCATATGGATGTCTATCCGCATCCCTATAACGTGGAGCAGTACGGTTATCATCCCAACGAAATCGCGCTCACTTTTGACGACGGCCCCGATCCCAAATGGACGCCGAAGATTCTCGATATCCTGAAGCAGAAGCACGTCAAAGGAACCTTTTTCATCATCGGCGCTGAGGCTGCGGACAACATTGGCATCCTGCGGCGCATCGTCCGCGACGGCAACGAAGTCGGCAATCACACCTACACCCATCCTGACATCAGCGAGATTTCGACGCCCCAACTGGATTTGGAAATCAATCTCACGGAGCGCCTCTTCGAGAGCAAGCTCGGCGTGCAACCTCTCTATTTCCGTCCGCCCTATGACAACGATGAAGAACCGGACACCGACGACGAAGCCGCGCCAGTGGTGCTCATTCAGCGCGAAGGACTGACGATTATCGGCAGCAAGATCGACACCAATGACTGGAACGAGCATCCCCGCAAATCGACCTCCGAAATAATCAGCTCGGTGCTCGCCCAGTTGCAGACCATGAAGACCAAGCCGCAGTTCCGCGGCTCCATCATCCTGCTACACGACGGCGGCGGCGACCGCTCAGTCACCGTGGCCGCGCTCGGTCCCCTCATCGACGCCCTCCGCGCTCACGGTTACTCCATCGTTCCGGTCTCGGCCCTGATGGGCAAGACCACCGCCGAAGTCATGCCGCCCCTTACTTTCTGGCAGCGCTTGCGCACCATCCCCGATTCCATCGCTTTCTCGACGCTTGACCTCATTGAAAACTTCATCGTCATGGTCTTTTTCGTTGGCGACGTACTCATGAGCGCGCGTCTCATCATCGTGGGACTCTTTGCCCTCATCGACCGCATCATCAAGCCGCGCTGTGAAGCCTCGCCCGGTTTTAACCCTGGCGTGGCTGTCTTAATCCCCGCGTATAACGAAGAGTCGGTCATCGTCCGCACCATCCGCTCGGTCCTCAACTCCGACTACAAGAACCTTCGCGTCATTGTGATTGACGACGGATCCAAGGATCGAACCGCGGAAGTGGCCGCCACCGCGTTCGCCAAGGAGATCGCCGCAGTCCACGTCCAGGTCCTTACCAAGCGTAACGAAGGCAAAGCCGCGGCGCTCAACTACGCGCTCGATCGCATCAACGAAGAAATCTTTGTCGGCATCGACGCCGATACCGTGATCGCAGCCGATGCCATTTCCAAATTGATTCCTCATTTCGAGGATCCCAGAATCGGCGCCATCGCCGGCAACGCCAAGGTGGGCAACCGCGTCAATCTCTGGACCCGCTGGCAGGCCCTCGAATACATCACCAGCCAGAACTTCGAGCGCCGTGCCCTCGACCTCTTCCACGTCGTCACCGTGGTGCCTGGAGCCATTGGCGCTTGGCGCACTGCGCCGGTCAAGGCGGCGGGTGGCTATCCCCTGAACACCGTGGCCGAGGACGCCGACCTGACCATGAACCTTCTCGAACAGGGACTGAGAGTCGACTATGAGGACCGTGCTCTGGCTTACACTGAGGCGCCCATCAACGCCAAAGGTCTCATGCGCCAACGCTTTCGCTGGTCCTTCGGCACCTTGCAGGCCATTTGGAAGCATCGCGCAGCATTCGTTCGCAACAAAGCCATGGGCCTCTTCGCGCTCCCCAATATTCTCATCTTCCAGATGTTTCTTCCGCTGGTCTCACCCTTCATCGACATCATGTTCGTGGCCGGCGTCGTCAATTTCCTTGTTGACCGGCACTATCACCCGGAAGCAGCTTCGGCAGCCAGCTTTGAAAAGCTCGTGGTCTACTTCCTCGGCTTCCTGGTCATCGACTTCATCACCTCGACGGCCGCGTTCAGCCTGGAGCGGCGGCATCCCGCCAACAAAGGTGACGGCTGGTTGCTGTTCCACATCTGGCTGCAGCGCTTCGCCTACCGCCAGGTGTTTTCAATTGTCCTCTTCAAGACGCTCAAGCGCGCCATCGACGGCAAGCCATTCAACTGGGACAAGATCGAGCGAACCGCGAAGATGAGCAGGAACACCGAGATCCTCACGGAAGCCGCCCGCTAGATCACGGAGTGCTGAACTGCGGTGCCAATGCGAGATTCTTGCGCCAGGTCCGCCTTGGAAGTGCAGAATGGGAACCGGCGGAGGCATGGCCGTGTTTTTCCCCGAATCGGCCCGATAGGGGGCTTACGTATGCGCAATCTTCACCGGTTCGCGTGGTTCCTTCTTCCCGGATCACTGCTCCTCACGTTGCCGAGCGCGCAAGCCCAGAACACCGCAACGCCTGCGCTTCGCGCCAATTCAAGCCTTGTCCTCGTCGACGTGGTAGTCACGGACCACGACAAACCCGTGCATGGCCTCGACCGGACCCGCTTTCATGTACTCGAAGACGGCAACGAGCAAGCCATCTTCTCGTTTGACGAGCACCAGCCCGCCGGCGCTCCGCCCGCGTTTCTGGCCTCCGCTCCGCTTCCGCCAAACACGTATACAAACCTGCCTGCGTATCCGGAGTCGAGTGCCGTAAACGTTCTGCTGCTCGACGCGCTGAACACTCCGCTCGGCGACCAGATGCGCGTGCGCCGCAAGATGATCGACTATCTGGGCTCGGTCAAGCCCGGTACAACACTGGCTATCTTCACGCTCAGCACGCAATTGCGCATCGTCACCCAGTTCAACAGCGACCCAGCCGCCCTGGTTAGCCTGCTCAGGAAGCCGAAAACCAACACGCAGCAGTCGCCGCTGGTGCAAACGCCTTCATCGACCGCCCTCGACAACAATCAGGTCAACGCGGTGGCCGGCTCACTGCCCGCCACGCCACCTCCCGTCTCCAATACCGGCGCCTCGAATCCGGGCTCGCAAACTGGCCCCCTGAACGCTGCCGCCACTCTACAGCAGTTTGAGGCCGACCAGATCGCCGGCCAGGTCAACGCGCGCATGCACATTACGCTCCAAGCCATGAGGCAGTTGGCCGGCTATCTCGGCGGCATACCTGGGCGCAAGAACGTGATCTGGTTCTCTGGCGCGTTTCCGCTTGTGCTATTTCCCGATGCTTCGCTGCCTGACCCCTTCGCTAACATCGCTGCCTATCGAGTGGAAGTGCAGAAGACCACCGACATGCTCACCGCCGCGCGCGTGGCCATCTATCCGGTCGACGCGAGCGGTCTATGGGAGACCTCGGAGTTCAGCGCTGCCAACAACCCCATCATACCCAGGGATTTGGCTGATGCCCAAGCCGCACAGTGGTCGCAGCAGCGGGAGCAGCATTACGATAACCAGTCGACCATGCAGCAAGTCGCCGATGACACCGGCGGAAAGGCCTATGTCGAGACCAACGACTTGGACAAAGCCGTCGCCAGCGCCATCGAAAACGGCTCAAGTTACTACACGCTTGCTTACATGCCAAAGAACGCCGTGCTCGACGGTCGCTATCGCGCCATTAAGGTAACGCTGGACGATGACCACAACCTCAAGCTGGCCTATCGCCGCGGCTACTACGCCGACGCACCCGAGGGGTCCTCGCCTTCGGGCGGTGGGCCGAACAGCACGTTCGCGGCAGCTCCCGACCACGATGCTCCAGCGGCTACCGAAATTTTGCTCAAAGCCCGCGTGCTGCCCGGCGCCGATCCGGCATTCCAGGGCGTCATCCTTCCCGCTGGCTCGGCCGGAGATAAGACGGCCTCATTCCATGGTCCCGCCCATCGTTACATCGTCGATCTCACGATCGATGCGCACAGCCTGGCTCTCGACAACCTGCCCGACGGAAGCCGCAAGGCCGCCATCGAGCTCGCCATGATCGCCTATGACGGCCTCGGCCATCCGCTGAATGACTACACCCACGCATTCCAGGTTGGCCTCAATGCCGCCCAGTTTGAGCGCATCCTATCCTCAGGGATTTCGGTGCGCTTGCCCTTCGATCTGCCCTCTGGCCAAGTCGATCTGCGCATTGGCGTTCGCGACCTGAACGCTGACCGCGCCGGTTCGCTTGAGGTTCCGCTGGATGTCGCGAATTAAGCCATCCCCTGCAACTGGCGAGTCGAAGAACTTCGGATCGAAAACAAATCTGTCATCCTGAGCGAAGATCGTCCGCCGCGGCGGACGATCGCAGTCGAAGGACCCGCATTTCGGGCCGGGCGCCCCCGGGTCTCGCATTTGAGACTCGGGCGGCCTCGAAAGCTCCGCGCCGGCAAACCCATTCGATGTCGCCAACGGCGTTTTTCAGGACCGATCCTATGAGCGAGGCTCAACCCATGCGCAATGAGTGCATTGGCCTTCTCGGCAATCGAAGATTACTTCCGGATTGCGGTGACTCGCCCGGACGACGACACATTCTCGGGAGAGCATCGCCCGCTGGCAAACTTGGGAAGGATCGCACGTGACAAGCATCCTTCCACACACCTATGAACCGCGATTCAGGAAGAGTTATGATGAGGCGCGCCTAAGAACAGGTCCGGGCCGTCTCCGATCCTGTTGAATCACTTCACACGAGAGTATCGAACCGATGAAGAAAGTCTTTCTTGCGCTTGCGCTTCTGGCTCTTCCCGGGTTTCCGCAGGACAGCCCCAAGAATCACGTTAATTCCCACACGCCTGCGACGCAGCCCGCATCGCCCGACCCATTGGCGCTCGAACGATGGTTCGTCGGAGATTGGATATGCACCGGAACCATGCATTCCTCACAAACGGCGTCCGGGGTGAATTTCACCGACCGCTTTCACTTTCACATGGCCCTTGGCGGCTCGTGGCAGATCTATGAACTCCATCAGGTCGAGGGACCACACAAGGGCGAACTCACGCTCATTGGCGCGATCACTTGGGATGCAAACGCCGGACTCCATGTTCGTCGCGACATGAACATCGGCGGATCGCGGATGGACATGGCCACCCATGGTTGGGACGGAAATAGAATGGACTTCACGGGCTATATGGTCGTGAACGGCCAGAAGTTGCCTGCCAAGCAGAGCTTCCTCAAGAAAGGCGATGACAGGTACGACAGCAGCCTTGAGATCGCCGACCCAGAAGGCAAACCCGTTGATTGGGAGGAAGAAACCTGCAGAAGAACCCACTAACGCAACCCTCGCCCGAGTCCCTGCACGCACAATTTCACGATCGGGAAAGGTAGAGACTGTGGAGCACGAAGGGCCCTGTTGTTCCGTTGCAATCAGGCTGCTGGCGGTCATTGCCCTGCCCGGTCTGCTGTTCGCCATTTATCTGCTTGCTATTCGGCCTGCTGCACTGCACCGGGGCGCGACAGCAGAAGAAGTGGCGCGCTCCATGCCGGGAGACGATCTCGTTCTCTCGCCATCTTTCTGCGCGACGCGGGCCATCACCATTCAAGGCAGGCCGAAAGATATATGGCCATGGTTAGTGCAGATCGGCTACGGGCGCGCCGGGTTCTATGGATACGACCTGATCGAAAACCTCGGCAGCGGTACGGGGATTCGCAGCGCTGGATCAGCCCGCCCCGAGTTGCAGCATCCCAAGACAGGCGACGCGCTCCCTATCAGTGCGGTCGCCTCCCTTGTCTTCGGACCGATTCAAGCTGATCGCTATTTGGTTTGGAGAGGAGCTGCCGCACCCATTGACAGCAGCTTTGCGTGGGCGCTTTACCCGATTGACGCGAGCCATACGCGTCTGATCAGCCGCATTCGCCTTCGCTACCATTGGAGAGATCGGGGGCTTGCGCTCGATCTCTTTACGGAATTCGCCGACCACGTCGCGGTACCCAAAATACTGCTCGGACTGAAAGGACGTGTGGAAGGGCGTCTCCCACA
>JBKQOX010000009.1:0-50594 GCA_052145255.1 Occallatibacter sp. | reverse complement strand
CCAACAAGGTGAAAGACCGTCTTGCCGAGATCGATACCGATCACGCGTATTTCCATGGGACGCCTCCTTGCTTCCCCTTATACCCTCGGGTTGGGGGATTCAAAAATGCGGCGGACCATCCCATTAGCTACACCCAATTTGAATCAGTCCTGTGAATTCGGCTTGTCGAATGGAATCTTGGGCGCGGTTGCTGGAGGTGGGGTCGGGTTTGGGGCGGGGCGTATTGTCGCCATGTTCGCGGTGGCGTTTTTTAACTTTCATCGGCCCAGCGAGGTTGGCTCGCTGGGCCGTACTTTGCTTTCGAGATTCTTGTGGGTGGGTTTTTGCGGGGATTGAAACCCCCGCCTGTCACCCCACGGACTTGGACCTGTCCGCGGGGACCCCAGCTCCCTCCGACTGCGCCTTTCGGTGCCCGCAGGGGCTAAAGCCCAGATTCAATTCTGCGGCTTATTCGGCTCGACTAAAGTCGGGCCCTGATACAAGACCTGCGGGTTTTCGGTCGTGCGGCCCCGGTCGGTTCAGCGGTTACGGAACGGTGGGCAGTAGTCAGGGAACGGAAACGTAGCCCCCCGACTCTTGGCTTTCAGCTGTCAGGCTTTCACGCCGGGGATGATTCGGATTGCTGCAAGCGCTTGCGTGTCGTCCAATGTTTGCCTTGATTTCAAGGTGGATTTGACAGGATGAACAATCTTTCGGCGGAGTGGAGTGTGACGGCACCGACCGGCTGCGTGCGGAAGTGCACTGGTTGGAGGGTCCCACGGGCGCGGAGCATTGTGATGCCGATTCAGGGGTGCGGGAATGCACCGGGAATGACACGGAGCGACGAGAAGATTCGATTGCAGGTGAATGAAGACGGCGCTAACATGCTGGCCACGATTCGAGGGCGAAAGTGCGAGGGGGTGGCAAATGAATAATTTGCTACGACTGCTGGTGATCGTGGGATTAGGCGCGGGGGCTATCGCGATGGTGGCGCTGGGACTGGAGCGGCACAACGCCGATCTGCTGGCGCCACTGAACCTGCTGCTGTTTGTGGCAGCGGTCCTGGTATATGTGCTGCCGACGGGGCTGGCGATGTACCGGGACTGCAAATCGACGGCATGGATCGTGGTGGTGAATTTGCTGCTGGGGTGGACGATATTCGGTTGGTTTGTGGCGTTGGGATGGGCAGCTGGCGGCAAGATCCGTGAGCCGTTTCATCCGTCGGCGCCGCCGCCGGTTCACCCTGTTCCGAGCCATTAAGAGGCGTGGAACAAGGGAGCTTTCGGCGCGCGACCGCAAGGAGGGCACGCCGGGAGAAGCGAGCGCATGAGCCCAGCGTGCAAAATCGCGCAGAAAATGGCTCTATAACCCCGCTAAAGCCCGGTGAAGGCCTGGCTAAGCCCGCGCCAACGCACAATCCGCAAGCAAGATGTCTAAGGCGAGCCATGCCGCTTCTGGGCCGCTACTGGGTCAGAACTTCCTGACCGTCACGCTTGTAGATCACGCCCGCCTTCATCACGAAGTTGACCTTGCTCATGGCAGTGATGTCATCAAGCGGGTTGCCGGGCACAGCGACCAGGTCAGCATACTTGCCGGGTGTGACGGAGCCTAACTCGTCTTCGTGACCGAGTAACTGCGCTGCATTGATGGTCGCCATCTGCAAGGTATACGCGGGAGGAAGACCAGCCTTGACGAGATAAATAAAATCTTCCCAGTTTTGCCCGTGCGGATACACGCCTGCGTCGGTGCCGTACGCAAACTTCACTCCGCCTTTATAGGCGCGGCTGACAGTCAGGAGGATCTGCGGACCGATGGCGATGGCCTTGGCCGCGACGACTGCCGGATAAGCTCCCTTTCTTGCCTGCTCGGCGACATATTGGCCGGTGTAGACGGTGGGACAGTAGAAGGTGCCGTGTTCCACCATCAGCTTGATGTCCTGATCGTCCATGAACGTGCCGTGCTCGACGGAATCGACGCCAGCGATGACCGAGCGGCGGATGGCCTCGGCGCCATGCGCGTGAACCGCGACTTTCAGCCCGTAGTCGTGCGCGGTTTCGACAATCGCGCGAATCTCCTCCTCGGTCATCTGCGGAGCGGAACCGTTCGCTCCCAGATCCAACACACCGCCGGAAGGCATGGCTTTGATCAGATCGGCGCCTTCCTTGTAATGCAATCGAACGACCTTTCGCGCCTCGTCCGGACCATTGAAAATCGATTGCAGCGGGCCGGGGTCGCCCTGGAGATCCAAGCTGAGGCCATTGGTGTGGTCGGCGTGGCCGCCCGTGGTGCTGATTGCCGGGCCCGCGGTAAAGATGCGCGGTCCAATCACGGTGCCGGCCGCGATTTCCTGACGGAGGGCGACAGTATCGTAGTCCGCGTCGCCGACATTGCGAACCGTCGTGAATCCGGCCATGAGCGTGCGCCGGGCAAACAGCGTGGAACGAAGAACGAGGTTGGCAAAGTTGATGTGTGCCTGTTCCTGATAGAAGTTCTTACCAAACTGATCGTCCAGATGCACGTGGTCATCGATGAGTCCGGGCAAGCAGGTTTCGCCGGCTAGCTCGATGACCGTGGCCCCCGTGGGACTTTGCGTGCCGGCTTCAACCTTCTCAAACTTATCGCCAGCAACAAAGACGGTCGACGGTCCGAGCATCTTTCCGGCAACACTGTCGAAAAGGCTGGGACAGTGGACCACTGTGATCGGCGCCGGAACATCCTGCGCAAAGGCGGCAATGGCGGAGAACAATGCGAGAGTGAAAGCAGCCCGAAAAGCAGCGGGAAGTGGATTCATAAACAGGAATCTCCATGTTGAAAACAAAGTCCCGGCAATTGTATGCCCCTTGGCGCAAATCGCGGGACCGACGTGGGAATCTCAACGGGAAACCGGGGCTGGGTAAGTATTGTGCCTGCATCGCCGCCTATCCGGAATTTACCCCCCCATCTTGGATGAGTCCCGGGAAAAACGCTTGCTGACCGATTCCTGGCCAAGCTTGCCGCAGCGTGCGCTTGGATGCAGGTCAGTTTTGGGACGAGGCTTGGGCCCGGCTTGGCCGCGCTCTTGATTTCACAAATTCGATGGATGGGGCCAGTGGGGGGGTGACAGGAAACAGCGCGCCGGGGAGTTGCCGGGTTTATGGATGGCGGGGGCGTGCGTTTTGGCGATGTGGGCGGTTTCCGGTGCTCCGATCACGCCTTCTATTGCGGCGGAGCAAGCTTTACCAGCTCTACTTCCGAGCGATCTTGCACCCGCTCCAATACAGCTTCGCGGCCATCCGGCGAAAGGTCGAAGTCACGAACGTCAAAATCGGGAGGCAGCTCAGCCAGTTGACGCTCGGCGCCCGTGACCAGATCGATGAGCCAAAGATTCTTGTGCTGGATTTCTCCCCGCAAGACGACCAGAGCAGATTTTCCTAGAAGGAATGCCAGATGGCGCGATCCTCGTGTAAGGGTGAGCTGAGGCAGCGTATAGCTGGATCCGTTGGGCGCGGCCGCTTGCACTGAAAACGTGGCGCCAATGTCCGGTCCGGAGAAGAGCACGAAGCTGCCGTCCGACGCCCATGCCGGATCGAGCGCGGACTCGGAAATGAAGCGAACAGGAGAGCCGCCGCCGAGCTGTATTCGGAAGAGGTGAGGCACGCCATGATCGGCCGCTGCTGTGAGGAGGGATTTGCCATCAGGCGCCCATGCAGGATCACCCTGAAGATCGAAAGAGTCGGCCACGACGCGAGGATTTGCGCCGTCCGCCTGCATTACGTATAAGAGCGAGCGTCCATTCTGACGAACTGAAAATGCAAGAGAACCGCCATCAGCCGAAATGGCCGGACCGCCGATGATCGAGACACCCAGGCCACGCCACAATTCCGTCGGCGCGCCATGGTCCAGCTTCCAAATGCTCTCGCTCGCACCGTTTGCAGAGAGGTAGAACAGGCAATCAGGTCCGAGTCTTGGTCGAAAGCCGCTGCTGGTGGTCAAGGTGATCGGAGTGGGCGTCGAGGCTACGCCATGGGCGCCATCAAGGCGAAGGCGCCAGAGACTCGTTTGGGGTGATGAAAGCGTGACCACGAGGCGGCGGCCGTCGCCGCTCGCGGCGAGGGAAGTGTATCGCTCGAGGTCAGTGGTCAGCCGATGGGGAATCCGGTGCTCCACATCCATGCTGTAAAGCGAGGGTCCCGAACCGTCGGGGTTGGTAGCGAGGTATAAGAGCGTACGCCGGTCCAGCAGCACAGGATAGCTCACTTGTGTGTCGTTCGACGTGATCCGTTCGGGAACTCCGCCCCTGGCGGGGACACGCCAAATATCCAACTTGTCTGGGGGTGAGCCGTGAACGAAGTAGATAAATTTCTGGTCCGGTGACCAAACCGGGAAATGATTGTGAAGGCCAGGAGACGCCGTGAAGATAGGCCTATCCCCGGACTGCTGGTTGCCCGTCGATACAAATAGCGGGTCTCCAGCGCCCGGCGTGTGATACGTAAGCCGTTGGCCGTCGCTTGACCAATCATATTCAGCCGCCCCTTCAAGGTAGGGGTGCGGCTCACCCCCCAATGTCGGGACCGCCCAGATGCCGATATCCGTGCCGCGTGAGCTGCCGGGCCTGCGGAGCCAATAGGTGACCAAGGAGCCATCGGGTGAGAAGCCAAGCGCACGGACCGAGGGATTCTCCAGCTCTGTAGCGCTGCCGTGCGTCAGATTATGAAACTGACCTGAACCAGCCTGTGTGACCCAGACGTCCATCTGTCCGTCCCGGTCTGAAAGAAATGCCACGAATTGACCGTCACGCGAGACCACTGCTGCGTGCTCCTGCCCGCCCCAATCGGTGACCGCCTGAAGTTGCGCGTCTGCGATTGGGCTGCGCCAGAAGCGATCTGTTCTCTGCATCCAGAGCAATACGCAGCCCGCGACAGCCGATGCAATCACAAGCGGCGGCACAATGAATCTCCACGGCCGGCTGAAAGGCAATGTTGGTGCCGGCGCGACGGACGCCTCGCCGTTTTTCTCGACGCGGTCCTTTTCGTTGGAAGGAAGCGGCTTCCGGCTGTGCGTCCATTGATCCAGTTCGGCGGGGTAGGCGTAAACGGAGCCGCGCTTATCGTGCAGATGGCGGTGGACAGGCATTCCCTCGCGCTTCTCCCAGCGCTGTACGGTGGTGACGTCGCGGCTGAGATAGGCTGCGATTTCCTTCCAGGAGTCCAAGCACCTTTCGGTTAATTCTTCCTTGGGCGGCGGGTTGAAGGAACCTTCAGCCATCGCAGTTTTCCTGGCTTAGGGAGCTTGTTACGAACGAGGTGAAACGATTGTATCCCGACCAATGCAGCGCGGCAAAAGACGGTATTAGGCTGCATGTCGCCCTCAGGGCGCAATGCCGGTTGACCCCGCCGGGCGAATGGCCGACTCTGAACTCGAAATGCGCGCGCAATATCGCCGACACACGGTCTGCTAATGAGGAAACTGCAATGGGCGCGCGCGGCCCCAGACTTATCCCGGTGGACTTCGGCGGTTGAAGCGCAACTCTCAAACTCGGAGGTTTCATATGAAAGGCATTCGATGGATTGCGACGGCGGGGATCTTCGCATGTTTCGGTTTGCTTGCGAACCAGGGCGCGGAAGCCCAGGGTCTGTTCGTCGTTCACTTCAGTGGTCTCATCAACGACTATTCACCGTCCACAGTGAGCGGGGGGCCCTGGGAGATGCACGGCCAATGGGCCCTGGACCTGAACGAGAGGGCGGGCACCGCGGATTTTTCTGCGGATATGACGATGTCAGGGTATGGGAAGACCTCGACGAACGCCCCTGATCCCACGCAGGGTGGCGTGTCGGCACACGAGCACCACATCAAGTTGACCAACGTCACCGTCACATGGAATACCGACGGTTGCCCCACGTACAGCCCGGCTACCTATGGGGGCTTTCAAGTGACCGGCACCGTCAGCCTACTGACAGCCAATGGGAGCAACGCCGTATTTGAAACGCAACCACCGTCTTCCGTGTTGCAGGTCTGCGTGACCGGAGGCGAAAATGCGAACTCGATTCCCTATTCGAACATTACCCTGCAATTCTAGACCGGGAGTCCCGCAATCAAGCACTTTGGTTCGCAACCCATTCACGGGGTGGTTCGCAACGCGGAAAGCGAGTGGAGCCCGCTCAGAGCAGGACTTCCCTTCCAGGGGTCATTCCCGGAAGATGCCCGCTGATTCGCCCGCGCACTTGTTTCCCAAGCCGATATACGAACAGCCGGATCATCAAGATCCGGCTGTTAATTCTCCTGGGTTTTCTCTGCTGTTTTGAAGGTCATTGGAGAACGGGGATGACATTCTGAACGAAGGATACTGGCTGAAGCCTGTAGATTCCAGCCAGTAACAAACGAAGACGTGATTTGGAGTGCGCAGGGGTTGGAGCCCCGTTCATTTCTTGCCCTGTTTGCGGCAGTCGGGGATGAATCCCCGACCTACCAGTCAAGCCCGGATACACGGCGAAAGGTAACCGCAGATTCTTCGACTCCACTTGCGCTGCGATCACGGGGCCCCAAACGCGCTCCGCTCAGGATGACGCGGCTTGGGTTGGTGGATGTCGAGTTGATTCGGCGCGCAGCTTCGCCGCGGCGAGCGGCGATGACGCTCAGGACGAATGGGTTCGTGGCGGTTTGTCGCAGAATCCTTGAGAGTGATTCCAGCCGATCGCCGGGATTGGAGGCAATCTTACTCTGGGGGACCCTTGACCTTTGGCGGAAACAGCCAGAGCACCGCGACGACTGCGATGAGCGCAAGAGAGGCGGCGGGCCGGTAGTAGGCTACGGGAATCGCTGCGAGATAAAGCAATACGGACGCAATCTGCTTGCCCCAACTGGCGTGCGCGGGCGCTGCGCTCTGAGACCGAATCTGAGCCCACAGAGCCATATATCCGAGCCCCGGAAAGATACTGACCGTTGCGTAGAGCGCCGTAGTGAACGACGAGAGCCCCTTGACGCCGATCCAGTCTGTGGCGAACGGAAAAAGAGAGAGAAAGAACAGAAACATGAGGTTGGCCCACAAAATTCCGTGGGTCACCGTCTCCGTCTCATCCAGCAGATAGTGATGGTTTACCCAGTAAATGCCGATCTGCACAAAGGTGAGCAGATAGAGAAAGATGGTAGGCAGCACCGCGCGCAGACCGGCCATGCCATCCTGCGCAGGTACCTTCAGTTCCAGCACCATGATGGTGATGATGACCGCGATGACGCCGTCGGAGATCGCCTCCAGACGCGCCGGACTTAGGCCTTTTCCGCTCACTCTGGTATCAACGTAGCACGCAGGCGGGTTCGCGCGATCCCACAGTTCGCCAGAAAGAAGCGGGGGATGGGGCAACCACAGAGCCGTTGTCAGCGGACGGTTCTCGTGCTTCGCGGAAGGGTTGAGCGCAGAAGAAGCTTGACCCGGGAGGTTGAGGGAAATAGACTCGCCTGCTCAGGGGGATTTCATGAAATTGTCCTTGACGTCCGCGTGCATGGCGCTTTGTTCCGCGATGCTGTTGCTTCAACCAACATCCCCGGCTCGTGCGCAAAGCAAGGCAACACCAAACCCGTCGAGTTCGGTGAACCTGCTGTCGTGGGGCGCCGGCGCGCTGGTCGTACAAGCGCCGCCGTCTTACTCCGATAGCGGCAACTGGTCGCCGGATGGATTGCTCGACGAGCTGCCCAACACGGGTTGGGCCACCGTCCAGGGCGACCTGACTCCCAAGGTCTTCGTCTTTGAGCTTGCGGCCAGGAGCCAGATCACCAGCCTGGGCTTCGATACAGCCCAAGTGGAAAACCGGGGCCGCGGAGCCAAGGACGTGAAGGTGGAGATTGCGGACACGAAGGACGGGGCTTACACGGTCATCGCGAGCTCGTCACTGGCGCCGGTGATGGATCACCAAAAGTTCGCGCTGAAGACGCCGGCGGTGGGGCGATACATACGGATGACGGTCGAGAGCAACTGGGGTGATGACCGGTATATGGAGATCATGGACGTCTACGCTTACGGGAAACTGCTGGCGCAACCGGTGCTGGGGGACGACTCCGGAACGTTCAGTTCGGATTACGGAGACTTCCACATGCAGCAAACCGGCGTGACGGTGAACGGCTGTTATGACCATGCAGACGGACTGATCGAAAACGGCGGATTTGACGGGAGGGTGCTGGAGTTCACGTGGAGCGAAGCGGCGTCTGACAATTCCCGTCACGGGGGCCCGGCCATGATGGTCTTCGCCGACGACGGCAAGTCGTTTACAGGCTTCTGGTGGAACGAGGGAAATACCAACGGCATGGGAGGAAAATGGAACGGCAAGCGAACATCGACAGATGTTGGCTCGTGCCCATACTGGAAGCCCGGAACGGGCAACTCGGTGGAGACGGAGTTGAAGAGCAACGGAAGCGCGCAGCTCTACGGGATTCTGTTTGACACCGATTCCGACCACCTCAAGGATGAATCGAAACCGACGCTGGATGCGCTGGTGGCCGCTGCTCACGACCAGCCGACTTGGAATTTTTCGATCGAAGGAAATACCGACAATACCGGAACCGAAGCTCACAACGTGACGCTCTCTCTGAACCGGGCCAACTCCGTGAAAGCGTACCTTGTGAATGCGGGCGTGAACGCGAGCCGGTTGACGACCCAGGGATACGGGTCGAGCCATCCAGTGGCCTCGAACGACACCGCGCTGGGCCGTTCACAGAACCGGCGAGTGGAGGTCGAAAAGAAGTGAGGCCGGGTTTGCGGCAAGCGCCGTGAAGGCTTCAGGCAAAGAGTGCGGGGATGACGTTGGCGACGAAGTCGATGAGGAAGTGGCCGAAGATGTTGGAGACGAGGTCGCGCCGCCAGAGGTAGAAGGCAGTGAAGATGCCGATGCCGATGGAGGCGAGAGGCAGGTGCTCGCGGCGGCGGCTGCGGCGAGGAGGTTCCGGGAAGACAGTGATTAGCAGTTAAGTATTAGTGGTTAGTGGCGACGCTCTGGCCAGCGGTCGAGTTGAGTTCGTCGCGCGAGTTCGCCGCGCTTTCTGCTTCCAGGAAACGTGATCGGCCGTTGCGGCTGGCCCATCGCGGAGGCTCAGTTTGGCCTGAACAGCTTGGTCAGCTGTTCAGGCGGAACGGGGCGGCTAAAAAAGTTTCCCTGGGCTTCGTCGCAATCGTGTTCCCAAAGAAACTCGAGATCTTCAGCCGATTCAACTCCCTGGGCAATCACCTGGAGATCAAGCCTGCGACCCATGTTTATGAATTCTCCCACGGTGGCCGTTCCACCGGGAAGAGTGGTGATCTGGCGGACAAACGACCGGTCGATCTTGACGGCGTTGAGGGGCAATTTCTGCATGCTGCTCAAGCTGGAGTTGCCCGTTCCGAAATTATCGACCGACACCTGCACTCCCTTATCTGCGAGGGTCTTGAGGATGAATGCCGTGCGTTCGGGATCGCGCATTAGAACGCTTTCCTTAACATCCAATTCAAGAAGGCCAGGATCCAGGCCAGATTTGCCGAGGGCCGCAAACACGCCATCAAGAAAATCCTCACTTTGAAACTGCACTCCCGAGACGTTGACGGCGATCGTCTTTGCGGGTATACCCGCTTCTGCCCAGGCTCGAGCTTGCGTGCATGCTTCACCGAAAACCCAGGCGCCGATGGGCAAGATCAGGCCGGATTCCTCTGCGATGGGAATGAACTGCCCCGGAGGAATCGGTCCATGCGTGGGGTGGTTCCAGCGCGACAGCGCTTCAGCCCCGGTAATGGTTCCCGTCCTCAGATTGACTTTGGGCTGATAGTGCAACGTCAACTCGTTCCGCTCCAGTGCAAGCCGCAGATCCTCCATGGTGAACTGGGGTTCAAATGTGCAGATGCTCAGATCAGGGTTGTAGAACTGACAGTTCTCGCACCCTTTCTTCTTGGCCCGATACATTGCGATGTCAGCATTCCTGATGAGCGTTTCCGCACCGAGACCATCGTCAGGGTAGATGCCCACACCGATGCTCGCGGTAACGTGAAGCCGGTGGCCGTCGACTAAATGAACCTCGTGCAGCGCCCTCAGGATTCTTCTTGCTGCGGCAGCGGCATCTTCAGGCCGATGGACATCTTGCAGAAGCAGTGCGAACTCATCGCCCCCATACCGGCTGGCCGTATCAGGGTTGCGTAGAGAGGCCAGCAAGCGATTTGCGACAGACTTGAGAAGCCCGTCGCCGGTCGCGTGCCCGAAGGAGTCGTTTACCTGTTTGAAGCCATCCAAATCCAGGAACAGGACAGCTGCCTGGCCACCGTGTCTCCGAGCAAGGGAGATTGCCTGACCAACGCGGTCGCTAAAGAGCAATCGATTGGGCAAGCCGGTGAGAGAGTCATGTTCGGCCAAATGAGCTATCTGCTCTGACTGCGCACGCGCCACGCTTACGTCGCGAAAAACGATCACTGCTCCGGTGACCGCACCCTCACGGTCGTGAACGGGAGCAACGGAGTCTTCGATGAAGACTTCATGACCGTCACGGTTGACCAGTAAACAATTTGGCGGCAGATTCCCCGCCAGGTTTTCCGATGCCGCCTTCGCCATCGGATCCAGGATTGGCTCGCGCGTGGTGGCATCCACGATGCGGAAGACTTCGGTCAGGTGCCGACCGGCAGCCTCCCCGAGCGGCCAGCCCACCATGGTGCTGGCGACGGGATTGAAGAAGGTGATGTTTCCTGCTAAGTCAGTGCAGATGAGCGCATCTGCGATGGAGTTGAGCGTGGACTGGGCGCGATCCTTTTCATGGGTCAGGATCTCTTCGTTCGTCGTGCACTCAACGGCATTACCCAGGGCTCGCATGAGTTTGCGCGGCTCAATCTGGCCCTTGATGAGATAATCCTGCGCGCCCTCATGAATGGCTTGAATCGCTTTTGGCTCGTCATCCAGGCTGGACAACAACACGATGGAGACGTGCGGCGCAGTTGCGCGAATGCGTTTGACCGCCTCGAGTGGTTCGGGATCGGTCGATGCCAGGTCCGGCACGACAATGTCAACGGGGTGCCCTGCAAGATACGTCTCGGCGTCTCTAAAACATTCGACGTGGGCCAACTTGAAGGAGTGTGAGTCCTGGTCGTCGAACATCGCGCGGATCATGCGGGTTTGTTCGGCGTCATTCTCGATCAGAAGAACGGTCTTGTCTGGGTTTTTTCCCATTTGTCTCACCTCTGCTCGGGGACCTTGGCACCATTTGACTAAGATTCATGAGTTCGCAAGACCTTCCCAGACGAGACTGATCGGAGGTTCTCAAATTCCACGTAACCGGACTGTTCACTTTTGCACATCCGGGGGGTAACTAATTGGCTCCCTGCGATCCAGCGGAAGAAGTCATGAATTCATCTTCCTGATTCGACAGCAGATCGACAGGCCGGCGAGCATCCCGTGTGTTCCTTCAGTCCGGGGGTTTGCGCGTTCACTGCAGATTGCGGGAGCGACGACGGAGCAGGCGGGCCGGTGGCATCGGGAGCCTGGCTCGCAGCGAGAGCCGGAACCCAACTCGAATCGAAAACGTTGTCCAGCGACTGGGGGCTGCCGGCCAGATCGTAGTGAGACTCTCCCTGTTCATCGACCACGAGCTTGCTTGCCGGGTATAGGAACCCTGTGCTCTTCGTGTTGTCGGCGTCGTTCATGTCGAATTCGCCGACCATCAGGTCGAAGGACTGGGAATCGGGGCTCGAGCTGACTTCATCGGGTTGAAGGGGGCGACTGGCGATGAAGATGATCTGCCGGCCGGTTGGCGTAACGACCATTTGGATAAAGGCGACGTCGAAGCTGGGATCTCCGGTCAATGAGCAACGACCGACCGCTTTGGTCTTGGAGATGGCGGTGGCCAGTGCCTGATCCTGGCCCTGCTGGAATGCGAGTGAAAGAACCTGCAGATCCGCAGAAGTGGTGTAGTTGTAAACGGTCAGCGTGACGCCGACAGTGTTGCCGGCTTGAGTGTAGGTTGCCCGAATTGTCTCTAAGCTCGGGCTGGCGGCGAATCCCGGCGCGATTGCCAGCGTGAGAGTGCCCACAAGAAGCAGGCAGAAGGATCGTAACTTGCCGCCGAATCGAAAACCGCTCGCGAGTCGTTTCATTTTGCGATCCTCCGGGGAATCCGCCTAGGCCGGTAGACATTGCTCAGGCCCCGACCAGGCACCCTCACGCTGGAAACTTCAAACTATGCTGCTGACTTGCTCTCTTGAGGGCTCCGGGCCTGGATGAGCTCATCGAAGACAGCACGGGATTGGATCATCGCGGTGCGGAGCTCTTCGGTGGTTGCTTCAGCCCCGAGGGGACGAACCGCGATGGCGTGCGCCACGCGGTAGCCTTCCATGACGCGAGGATAAGTAACGGAGAGATCTGCGGCGCTTTGTTCAAAGGTTTCCCTGGGGTAGCCGCGTGCCACGAGGAGCGCGGCGATGAGGTTGTCGGCTTCAGTGACCGCGGCCTTGGGGTGATCGACGAAGTGGGATTGCACCGTTTGCCACTCGACGATGAATCGCTCTCGCTCGTTGGCGCCGAGTTCACGGATTTTCAGGGCCTCGACGCGGGCTTCGCGGCCGGCAAGTTTTGCCTCGGCCTTTTGAGGAGAGCCATGCGTCAGAACAGCGCGGTCGTACTCCGATCCAAAGCGATTGCGGAGAGCTGCGCTCCTGGTTTTGCGGCTTTGAAGATACGTGGAAACGGCGATGACAACAACGGCGGCGATCGCAGCCGCAGCAAAGATGATCTGGGTATTCGTGAATTGACTAAGCATTGTGTTCTCCTATGCGGGATTTGCCCGACGGCCAAGGGTGAATGGAGGAAGCTACCGCGGCGGGAAGGACCCTGCACCCATCGATCATGGGCGGCCAGGGGAATGATTACTGGGCAGAATTGCTCACTACGGGATTGAATGGGCCGTAAGCGAAGGCTTGAGGGGCAATGCGCTCTATCGATGCGGGGCGGATGATTCCAGGATCACTCCCGGTCGCGATTCCGCCGGATTGCGCCGCTGCTTTCAGGATGGTGCTCGGTGGCGCCACAATCCCCCACATCGGTTGCATGAAAGCGTGTGCGAGGGTCAGAGGGACGTTCGCCGTCGGACCAGGAGCTCTGCCGCAGGAGGTCGCGGTCGTAATCGGCTCCGAAATAACTGCGGAATGGCACCATTTCCCGGCTGCGATTCTTGGGGTGTGCACTTATGTCCATGAACAATCCGAGAACCACGATGAAGGCACCGACGAGCATCAGTACGAGCGTGAGTTGGGGCATAACATTCTCCTTTCCATTCAAAGACCACGACCGCTGGAGCGGCGTGACTTGGGAAACCGGCGAACGAATCAACAGTGATCCAGATGGGAAGGGAGGTCTGGTCAGAATTGCTCATGACCGTGCATCCCTAGGGCGAGTTGGAAACTTCCTGGGCGAACCCCGTGATTGTTTAGCAGCCTGCAAGGCCGCGCCCTGATTCAAGGCGAGGAGCAGGCGCAGAGCCTTTGGCTACGTTGAGTGGGCAATTGACGTTTGCGCTCTGGAGTGAGCTCGTGAGGAAGACGTGTCGGCGGGGCGGAGGGCGAGCGGTGGCGGGAATGCGGTAGTATTTGGGGTTGTATGAAAATCGCTTTACCCGAGGGCGACTGTGACTAAACGTGGACCGCTTGCAACCCAACTAAGCTTTAACGCACAACACTCGCCCATGGGCGCTTTCATGAGCTTTACGTGTGGCAACTTCGGGACCCGCGGCGGGATTGGATTGCAGATCGGGCAGCCGGGGGACCAGGAGGTCTTTGTCGGGTTCAAGGAGGGCGACCGCTACTCAGGCGCAACGCTGAAGTGCCTGCCGTTTTATGTGGGTGCGGTGAGCCGCGCGGCGGACGCGTTTCTGGTTGAGCAGGCCGGGCCTTCGGAGCAGAACGTGAAGCCGGATGCGGAGCCGTTCAAAGACGGGGAGGTTGCGCGGTCGTATGGATGGGCGACGGACGAGTGGCGCGCGGATGGACTGACGTTTACGGTGTATTCGCCGTTTGGATCGATTCCCGACCCGGAGCGGGACAGCGTGGAGCGGATGCGCGAGGGGCTGCTGCCGGCGGTCGTGGCGCGGCTGGTTGTGGACAACACGAAGGGCACCGAGACCAAGACGGCGATGTTTGCGCTGAACCACGCGCGGCCGGGTGAGCGAATTCTGGAAGACAACCTAGGCGCGGGACGGCTGGGATTTGCCTTCAGACGCGAGGCGGGCGGCGCAGCGGAGCTGTGGGATTGGACGACGGGAAAAAAGGCGGCGGCGGAGAAAGAGCCGTTTGTGTTCATGCGGTGGTCAGCGAGCGACGGGGTTCGCGAGCGGTATAACCCGGTACACCTGCTGGGATCGTGCCCGGGATTCGGGTTCGAAGTGCCGGCGGGAAAGAAGTATGGATTGACGATCGCGCTGGGATCGTACCTGGAGGGCGCGCAGACGAATGGGCTGGATGGGAAGTATTTGTACGCGCGGTACTACAAGGGCCTGAGCGACGTGCTGAAAACGGCGCTGGACGGCGCGGACGAGATGGCAGCGCGGGCCGAGGCGCTGGACGCGAAGCTGGACGCGGCAAAGCTCACGGACGATCAGCGATTCATAATTGCGCACGCGACGCACAGCTACTACGGAAGCACGCAACTGCTCGATGTGGAAGGGCAGCCACTGTGGGTTGTGAACGAGGGCGAGTACTGCATGATGAACACTCTCGACCTGGCGGTGGATCACGTGTTCTGGGAGCTCGACCACAATCCGTGGCTTGTACGGAATTTGCTGGACACGTTTGTGCGGCGATACAGCTACACGGACGAAGTGAAGGTGTACAAGACGGACATCAAGATGGCGGCGCCGCTGGGACAGGTGGATCCGTCGCAGCCTCCGCCAGCTCCGGACGAGGCGCAACTGACGCGGCCGTACGACACGAAGCCGGGCGGGTTGAGCTTTTGCCACGATATGGGCGCGCACAATAATTTTTCGCCGAAGGGGCGGAGCAGTTATGAGCTGGCGAATCTGACGGGATGCTTCAGCTACATGACGCAGGAGCAACTGTGCAACTGGATTCTGGTAGCCGGGTGCTACGTGGCGAAGACGCGCGACGTGGAGTGGCTAAAGCGGAATAAGACGGTGGTCGAAGCGTGTCTCGCGAGCATGATCAACCGCGGCGGGGACGTGGGGTTTGCGCAGTACGACAGCACGCGGACGGCGGGAGGGCAGGAGATTACGACGTACGATTCGCTGGACCATTCTCTGGCGCAAACGCGGAACAACGTGTATATCGCAGTGAAGAGCTGGGCAAGCTACCGCGCGCTGGCTTTGCTGTTCCGCGAGTTGGGCGCGGCGGCGGACGAGAAGCGCGCAATGGATCTGGCGGTGAAGGTGGCGGGCGTGATTGCCGATCAGGCGGTGGATGGAGTGCTGCCGGCGATCTTTGAGAAAGCAAATCCGGGGTATGCGTCGCGGATTTTGCCGGCGGTGGAGGGGTGCGCGTATCCGCTGTACTTTGTGAAGACGGGATTTCAAGGCGGGACGCTGGAGCAGGTATTCGGGAGCGCGGAAGAGAAGCGGATGTACGACGCGCTGAAAGAACATACGCGGAAGCTGCTGCTCGATGCGGACAGGCGGAATTTGTTTGCTGACGGCGGGATCAAGCTGTCGTCGACCAGCAACAACTCGTGGATGAGCAAGATTTCGATCTTCATGCACGTGACGCGGAGGGTGTTCCACCTGGACGATGATCCAAAGGTGGTTGAGGTCTTCCGCAAGGCCGACGCGGCGCACGTGAAGTGGCAGACGGAAGGCAGCTCGTACTGGGCTTGCTGCGACCAGATTGTGTCGGGCGAAGGCAAGGCGAGCCGATACTATCCGCGGATTATTACCAGCGCGCTGTGGATGGAGTGAGGCAGCGAAGAACGAAGCCCCGACTTTCGACAATCCGCTCTGCCTTTGTTGGACTACCTCGCCGCAAGGCATGCGAACCGCTAGGCCTGCGGCGGAGGCGGAGGCGGCGCCGGCGTCAGGCCGTGGCGGAGCATGATCTCGATCATCTTGGCTCGATCGGGCGGCCCACCTCCTGCTGCTTTCGCCACCTCGGCGGCTTCGCGGAAAAACCGCGGGCCGATTGCAGCGGGCGTCACCACGCACAGCCCCTTCACGTCTTCGGCGCCGTTGTTGTCGAATCGGTGAACGGCGCCCCGCGGAATGCAGAGCGCCTGCCCCGGCCCCACGTCGATCGCCTTGCCGTCGACGGTCCACGTCAACACGCCTTCGATGCCGTAAACCGTCTCTTCGTAGTGGTCGTGGCTATGAGCCGGCGCCATCAGCCGCTGTCCGGCGGGGATAAGGATCTCAAAGACAGCGACCGTGCCGGCCGATTGCTCACTGGTGACGAGAAAGTGCAAGGTGAGTGGGCCGAGATGGATGGTTTCGTCGGCAGGATTGACGCTTATGGCGATGGCCTGAGTTGTCATGGTGACCTCCTGATACAATTTTTTCTTCGTGGGTCCCTATGCGGGGGGAAGAAGCTCGAGTCCGTACTTTGGGGCGGCAGCCAGCGCACGGGGGATCAAATTCTTGCTCTGGGGCGGTGGTGTCGCAAATCGGTCCGTCGCAGGATCAAAGACCTCAGCGAAAAAACCTTCGAGGCCTGCCGGCGTGGTAAGAACAAGTGCCTTCGCGCAGCCATCGCCATCGTTCTTGAATGAATGAGCGATTCCACGGGGAAGGAAGGCAAAGTCTCCCGCCGATGCAGTGATTGTATTCCCGCCCACTTGGATCGTCAGAGAGCCCTCGAGGAGGTGGAATGCCTCGTCTTCGCGGTGGTGGATGTGCGGCGGCGTGCCTCCACCGGGCGCAACTTCAATCTCCGCCAGGAAAAAGGCGCCGCTGGTCTCTTTGCCGGTCGCGAGAAACGTCATGCGCTCTCCGGGGCCCCAGTATGCCAGGCCCGTTCCCGCGGGCAGATGGCGCACAAGATTTGGTTGTGCCCGGTTCGTGAGGGCAGGCTGCAATGCATCTTTAAATGAGGTCTCGACCGGGGAATGGTCGAGGATTCCAACGATTTGCGGTTTCATGTTAGATCTCCCTTTTGGTAAACTCTGTTTACCATGGATTTATGGTAAACATAGTTTACAGAGAGAGTCAATGACTTTTTTTGAAGAAAATGCGGCGCCCAAGCATGTCCCAACGAGGGATATGCTGATCGGCGCCCTGCTGCGTGCTCCGGCTGAGGCCATTCATCGCCGTATCATCCGCGAGCTCAACGCGGCTGGGTTCAAAGGGCTTAGCGCGCCCCATATGGCGGTCTTCAGCTATCCCGGCCCGGATGGGGAACGTCCGGGCGTAATTGCCGAGCGCGCGGGCATGAGCAAGCAAGCGATGAACCGTTTGCTGGGCAGCCTGGAGGATCTTGGCTACCTGAAGCGATCCGACGCTCCCGAGGAAGGTCGCGCACGCATCGTCCACTTCACCAAACGTGGGCATGCCGCCTACGCCAAAGCGATTGAGATCCTGCGCAACATTGAGCGCGATTGGACCGAAGAACTCGGTCCCAGGGATTTCGCGCGACTGAAATCGCTGCTCGGCCGCGTTTGGGAGAGCCCTCTCGTGCGGTAGCGCGATATGGAAGGCTCATTTGCTTTTGCTGGTGGAGGATTGGCAACGAAATCGCATCATCTGCAACAGCGCGGCAGGCAGTTTGGGCTCTAATATGCGACAACCGAATTGATCGAGCCAGGACTCCAAGTCCCGACCGTCACCCCTCAAAGCACCGTCCGCCGGCGCTGCCGCGCTTGACAGGATTCCGACTTTCAGTATTTAATTAAGTCTTTAGTTAATTATTGGCGATGAAATCAGAAAAGAATTCTGCAAGAAAGCCGGGGCGACGAGAATCCGCTCGAGGGCCGGGGCGGCCGACTTCGACTTCCGGGCTCTCCGCACGCGAGAAGCTGATTGAGGCAGCGACCGACCTTTTCGCAAAGCAGGGCGTGGCGGCGACGACGTTTGCCATGATCGCGGAGCGGGCTGAACTGACTCCGGCGATGCTGCATTACTACTTCAAAGACCGGGACCAGCTGCTGGATGCGGTGGTCAAGGAGCGACTGGCTCCGCTTATTGCGGGAGTGTGGGAACCGCTGACGGAGGGCGCGGTTCCCGCGGAGATTGTGCAGGGAGTTGTGGAGCGAATGCTGGCCGGGATCGAGAAGATGCCGTGGGTGCCGTCCACATGGATGCGCGAGGTGCTGAACGAGGGCGGGCTTTTGCGCGGGAGGGTGCTGCGCTATCTGCCGTTCGAGAAGATCGGAATCCTGAGCCGGAGCGTGGCAAGGGCGCAGGCGGCGGGCGCGGCAAATGAGGAGATTGATCCGGGATTGTTTGTTTTTTCGGTGATCGGACTGGTGATGATGCACATGGCAACGATCAAGCTGTGGGCAGAGATCTTCGGACGCAAGGCTCCGGACCGCGCGGCGCTGAGCCGGCACATTACAGGACTGCTCATACACGGGCTGCAGCCGGGCGGGAACCTTGAGTCCGGCAGGCGGATGAAACGCAAGGTCGAGGCGTAAGCGAGTATGGAGGGGAAGATGCATGTTCTCCGGAAGAAGATCCAAGCGGGCGCGATTGCGGCAACGGCGCTGGTGTTGATGGCAAGCTGCGCGCAAAAACCTACGAACACGTACCAGGGCTACATCGAAGGCAAGTTTGTTTATGTGGCTTCGCCGCAGAGCGGAAGGCTGGACCAGGTGAATGTGGCGCGTGGAGACACGGTGGCGGCAGGTCATCCGCTGTTTGCTCTGGACGATGAACCGGAAGCTTCGGAGATGCGGACGGCGGAGCATGTGCTGCGCAGCTCGGAGTCGCGGCTGAATGACCTGGAGACGGGAAAACGGCCGGCAGAAGTGGACGTGACGCGCGCGGAACTGGCGCAGGCGGTTGCGGCGAAGAAGCAGGCGGATAACATTTTGGCCAGCGACGAGGCGCAGTTCAAGGCGGGAGGGATCGCGCAGACGGAGCTGATCAGCGCGCAGGGGACCGCAGAGACGAGCGCGGCGAAGGTGAAAGAGTTCGACGCCGACCTGGCCGTGGATGCGCTGCCGGCGCGGGAACAGCAGATCAAGGCGCAGACGGACCAGGTGGCCGCGGATCGCGCGTCGCTGGCGAACGCCGAGTGGCATCTGAAGCAGAAGCAGATTGTAGCGCCGCGCAACGGACTAGTGTTCGACACGCTTTACCGGCAGGGAGAGTGGGTGGCAGCGGGAAATCCGGTGGTGCAGATTCTGCCGCCTGAGAATCTGGAGATTCGATTTTTCGTGCCGGAGACAGTTGTAGGTGGGCTGCGCGTGGGAGGCAACGTGCGCGTGGCGTGCGACGGGTGCGCCTGCGATGTCGCGGCGAGGATCAGTTTCGTGTCGCCGCAGAGCGAGTACACGCCGCCGGTGATTTACAGCAACGAGAACCGGTCGAAGCTGGTGTACATGGTGATTGCAAGTCCGCCGGCGCAGACAGCGGCGACGCTGCATCCGGGCCAGCCGGTCGAGGTGACGGTCGAGTGACGGCAGCCGCGCAATTCAATTTCGCCATCGACGTGGAGGGGCTGAACAAGCACTTCGACGGCAAACACGTGGTGAAGGACGTGACGCTGCGAGTGCAGCGGGGCGAGATTTTCGGATTTCTCGGGCCGAATGGAAGCGGAAAGACCACGACGATCCGGATGATGTGCGGACTATTGAAACCCGACTCGGGAACTGGCGCCTGCCTGGGTCTCGACATCCGGAAGGAAAGCGCGGAGATCAAGCGCCGCGTGGGATACATGACGCAGCGGTTTTCTTTCTGGGAAGACCTGACAGTCGCCGAGAACCTGGAGTTTGTGGCGCGAGTGTACCAGCTTCGCGATCGCAAAAGGACGGTCAAGAAAACCCTCGCTGATCTGGGACTCACCGAGCGGTCGCATCAGCTTGCGGGCGAACTGTCGGGAGGTTGGAAGCAGCGCATGGCGCTGGCGGCATGCATGCTGCACGAACCGCAACTGCTGCTGCTGGATGAGCCGACGGCCGGCGTGGACCCCAGAGCGAGGCGCGACTTCTGGGATGAGATTCAATCGCTCGCGGCCAAGGGAATTTCGGTGTTGGTGAGCACGCACTACATGGATGAAGCGGTGCGATGCCACAAGCTGGCCTACATTTCATACGGCACCTTACTGGCACAGGGCACTGCGCAAGAGATTATCGATGGGCAACACCTGAGCACGTGGGCCATTCATGGCGACCACCTTGCGGAGCTTCAGGAAGAGCTGCGGAAGAAAAAGTGCGTGGCGCAGACGGTAACGTTCGGCGAGGTGCTGCACGTGAGCGGAACGAACGATGCGCAACTCGAATGGGAGATACAGGAGACGGTGGGGCGCAGCGGACGGCGCGTGGAGCGGATCGAGACGAGCCTCGAGGACGTGTTCATTTATTTGATGGGCCAATCGGAACAGAAGACCGGGGGCAATGCGTGAGCAGGCTGCAGCGATTCTCAGGCGCACGATGGTGGGCTGTTGTGCTGAAGGAGTTCACGCAGTTGAAGCGCGACCGGCTGACGTTCGCGATGATCGTGGGGATTCCGATCATGCAGATGGCGCTATTCGGATTCGCGATCAACACGGTTCCGCGGCACCTGGACACCGGGATCATCAGCGCGGACGACAGCGACGTGACACGCGACTTTATCGAGTCGATGCAGAACTCGTCGTACTTCAAGATTGTGGAGCGGCTGCCGAATGAGGAAGCAGGGCGGGAGGCGCTGGCACAGGGCAAGCTTCTGTTCGTGGTGAACATTCCCGCGGGATTTACGCGACAGGTGCTGCGGCGCGAGCGGCCGTCAATTCTGATCGAAGCCGACGCGACCGATCCGACGACAACGGGAAGCGCGCTGGCCGCAGTGAATGGAGTTGCGCAATCGGTCATTCAACGAGAGCTGACTGGGCCTTTGGCAAGCTTGCAGGGCGGTCCTGCGCCGTTCGACGTCAATGTGCATCCGCTCTACAACCCGGATGAGATTACGCAGTACAACGTGGTGCCGGGATTGATGGGCATGATCCTGACGCTGACGATGGTCATGATGACAGGGCTGGCGGTGACTCGGGAACGCGAACGCGGCACGATGGAGAACCTGCTGGCGATGCCATCGACGCCGCTGGAAGTGATGACGGGCAAGCTTCTTCCCTACATCGGCATCGGGCTCATTCAGGCATCGATCATTCTTGCGGCCGCGCGCTACGTGTTTTTCGTGCCTTTTTTCGGCAATGTTTTTGCGGTTTATCTTTCGGCGCTGCTGTTTATCGCGGCGAATTTGACGGTGGGGATTACATTTTCGTCGCTGGCGCGGAATCAACTGCAGGCGGTTCAACTGGCGATCTTCTATTTTCTGCCCAACATAATTTTGTCGGGGTTCATGTTTCCGTTCAAAGGCATGCCGGGATGGGCGCAGGTGATCGGAAATCTATTGCCACTGACGTATTTCAACCGGCTGGTGCGCGGGATTCTGCTGAAGGGGAACGGGTGGGCGGATTCATGGCCCAGCGTGTGGCCCATGATGGTGTTCACCGTGGTCGTGATGGGCGTGGCCGTGGCAACGTACCGGAGGACGCTCGACTGAGGAGGGCGAGGCGATGATGCGATCGGAGAACTGGAAGTGGATGATTGGCGTCGCGGCCCTCGGGACGATTGCGGGCTGCACGGTGGGACCGCGCTATCGCGCACCGGCGCCGCCGACAGTGACCGTTTATACGCCGCAGCCGTTGCCGGCAGAGACCGCGGGCAGTCCTGGAGCGAACGGCAATGCGCAGCGGTTCAATGAGCAAGCGGCGATTCCATCCGACTGGTGGACTGCATTTCAGTCGCCTGAACTGAATGCGATGGTGGAACAAGCGCTCAAGAACAGCCCGACGCTGGAGCAGGCGACTGCGCGGCTGAAGCAGGCGCAGGAAGAAGTGATTGCGCGGACGGGAGCGACGAAGTATCCGAGTGTGACGGGCAATGCCTCGGTGACGGAAGAGCAGTTGAACCTGGCAGCGTTGGGAGTTCCCTTCCCTAACCCGTCGCCGTTCACGCTGCTGAATGGATCGGTGGCGGTTTCGTATGCACTCGATGTGTTTGGAGCGAACCGGCGAGCGATTGAGGCGCTGAAGGCACAGCGGGATTACGAAGAGTGGCAGATCGAGGGCGCGCGGCTGATGTTGGCGGGCAACGTGGTGGCGGCGGCGATCCGGCAGGCGCAGATTCGCCAGCAGATCGAAGTCACGAACAAATTGCTGGCGGTGGAGCAGAAGGAGTTGAAAATTGCAGAAGACCGCGAGCGGGCGGGCGGCGTCTCCGATTTCGATGTGCGCAGCCAGCGGACGCTCGTGGCGCAGACGCAGGCGGCCATTCCACCTCTCGAACTGCACCTGGACACGATCAACGACCAGCTTGCGGTGCTGATGGGAGTGAGCCCTGCGGAGGCGCGCGTGGCAGAGATCTCACTGGGCGCGTTGCATCTTCCCGAGGAGTTGCCGTTAACTGTGCCTTCGGAACTGGTGCGGCAGCGGCCAGACATTCGCGCGGCGGAGGCGTTGCTGCACGAGGCGAGCGCGAATGTTGGCGTGGCTACGGCAAACCAGTTTCCGCAGATTGTGCTGACGGGAAGCGGAGGCGGATCGGGCACGCGATTCAATTCGGGCGGCGACGTGTGGAACGTGGGCGCATCGCTGGCGGCGCCGATCTTTAACGGCGGCGCGCTACAGGCGGAGAAGCGCAAGGCACAGGACGCGTATGACGGGGCGGCAAGCGCGTATCGAGGTACGGTGCTGGAAAGTTTTCGTCAAGTGGCCGATGCGCTTTATGCGACGGAGCGCGATGCGGAGACACTGAAGGCGCGCAGTGAGGCAGCCGGGGAGGCGAACGGCGCGTACGGGATTGCGTCGAAGCGCTACGAGGCCGGCGGGATTAGCGAGATGAGCCTACTGGACGCAGAGCGGCAGCAACTGCAGACAGCGCTGGACCGCGAGAATGCGGCGGCGAGCCGGCTCACCGACTCCGCGACGCTGTTTGAGGCGTTGGGGGGAAGTGCGAAAGGCAGCTTTTAGCGCTTAGCTTTTAGCACGCGGCTCTAGGTTCTCGCTTCTGGATCTGCTCAGAGCATGGCGAACCAACTTATCGGCTCCGCGGGACGGGCGCTCGAATCTGTATTTTCATTGCAATTGATGAATAGCTCTTGCAATTCACCAGCGGACTCGATGAGAATTCGAGTATTCGGTGCCGGCCAATGATTTCCCCGGGGATAGCGACAATCAGTGCGGTAGTTGCGTGAGGAGTGGCTGCTCCATATGCGGGCGCCGGGGATCAGTTTGAGGCCGATAAGGAGCTAGCAATGGGTACATCCGGATGGCAGACGTGGAATAGCGGCCCTTTCAGCATCGAACGCAAACCTGGTAAATCGCAAGGCACAGTGATTCTGCGTTTCTGCGGACCGTTTACCGTGCGCGACGCATACAGTTCCCTGCCGCCCGGAGAGCTGAATAGATTGCTCGGATTGGAACCGGCT
This sequence comes from Occallatibacter sp., assembly GCA_052145255.1. GTDB lineage: Bacteria > Acidobacteriota > Terriglobia > Terriglobales > Acidobacteriaceae > Telmatobacter. Next base: position 27,089 of record JBKQOX010000009.1, on the reverse strand, counting down.
CCGGGCGAGGAACCGCCGAAGTTAAATATTCTGGACCTGAGCACCTGTCCTTTTATGGATTCCTCAGGCCTGGGAATCATCGCGACTCACTATATTCGCTGCCATAAGCAAGGCTTGAGAATGATTGTCGCGGGATTGAGCCCAAAGGTGCGCGAAGTCTTCCGAATTACAAAGATGGATGCCGTGATACCGATTGCCGCTTCGATTGAGGAAGCAGAGAACAAATAAGGCACATCCCAAAAACCAAGTCGTTGGAATTTCGTCTTTGGCGCACCCTTGAGGGCTAGGGGAACGTTTGTGGTTTTCGACCCCAGGTCTATGCCGAGGGCCCGCGCAGTTGCGCCGCATCAGGCGCAAAGAACGATTCGACGTCCGAGATGGTGTTGGTGATGCGGTAGGGAGGCAGGGATTGAAGGAAGATCTGGCCGTAGCGCTGGCGAGTGATGCGTGGATCGAGGAGGACGAGGACGCCTCGATCTTCAAGGGAGCGGATGAGGCGGCCGAAACCCTGCTTGAGAGTGAGAACGGCTTCGGGGACCTGGTAGTCGAAGAAGGGGCGGCCACCGGATTCTTCGATTGCGCGCATGCGAGCCTGGACGACGGGGTCGGAAGGGACTGCAAAGGGAAGGCGGTCGATGATTACACAACTAAGCGCTTCGCCTTGGACGTCGACGCCTTGCCAAAAACTTGAAGTGCCGAAGAGAACGGAGTTGGGAGTAGAGCGAAACTCCTCGAGGAGAGCTTTGCGTGGGGCAGTGCCGTGGAGAAGAAGCGGGAAATCGAGGACCGGAAGAAGCAGGTCGTGAAGGGTGCGCATCTGGTTGTAGCTCGTGAAGAGGCAGAAGGCGCGACCGCGGGTGATGCTGAGAACACGCTCGATGGTTTTGGCGGCGGCCTCGACGAAATCGGGCTCGCGCGGGTCGGGCATGGAAGGCGGGAGATAAAGGAGGGCCTGCTTACCGTATTGGAAGTGGGAGGGAACGACGAGCTCGCGTGTGTCGGCGAGGCCGAGACGACGGCGGAGGTGCTCAAAACCACCCTGGACGGTAAGCGTGGCGGAGGTGAGAACAACGGTGGGGATCTGATCGAAGACGAGATCACGAAGAAGCTCGGAGACATCGATGGGTGTGGCCTGGAGAAATGTACTTCGGGCGCCGCCGCGCGCGCCACTCCGTGGCGCGGGGTTTTGGGCAGCGGCTGCGATGGGCGTAGCGCGCCGCTCAAGCCAGAAGACCATGTTGGAGGCAGTGGACTCGAGCATAAACTCGAGGTCGGCGCGGAGGGTGGCGACGCGGTTTTTGAGGCCGGGAGCTTCATCGAGATCGGCGATGCGATCGAGCTCGGCTTCGATGAGCGAGAGCGTGGAGCGGACGGCGAGGTAGAGGTCGCCCGAGGATTCGAGGAATTCCTCGCGATTGGTGAAGGGATGGCGGCCATCGGCGGGCATCGGGAGGGCGGCGAAAAAGAGACGCGCGCGCTCGCGAAGCTGCTGGGTAAGTGCTGGAATCTGGGTGGCGCCGGAGTTGCCGCGGAGAAAAACGTCGGTATCGCGGGCAAGATCTTCGAAGCGCAGATTGGAGAGTGAGCGGCCGAAGTATTGCGAGGCGACCTCTTCAAGCTCGTGCGCCTCATCGAAGATGACGGCGGCGGATTCAGGGAGAATGTGGGCGTCGGGCGCATTGCCTGCGGCGAGGCGGACGGCGGTGTCGGCAAAGAAGAGGTGGTGATTGACGATGATGAGGTCGGACTCAAGGGCGCGGCGGCGCATTTCGGTGATGAAGCAGCGCCGATAGTCGGGGCATGTTGAGCCGAGACAGGCGTCGGTGCGTGCGTCGAGCTTGTGCCAAAGAGCGGAGGATTCAGGGAGGGCAGAAAGCTCGACGCGGTCGCCGGTTTCTGTAATGCGCTCCCACTCGGCGATCTGGCGGTACTCGTCGATTTCGTCGAGGCCCGACAATATGGGCTGGTCGCGGAGAGCGAAGAGCTTGCGGCGGCAAAGGTAGTTGGCGCGTCCCTTCATGTAACAGACGCGGAGCTCGCCAAGGAGAGTTTCGAGAAAAGGGACGTCGCGAAAGAAGAGCTGATCCTGGAGGGCCTTGGTGCCGGTGGATATGATGACGCGCTGGCCCGTGCGGAGTGCGGGGAGAAGATAGGCGAGGGTTTTGCCGGTGCCCGTGCCAGCTTCGACGATGAGATGGCGGCGCTCAGCGAGGGCGCGTTCGACGGCTTTGGCCATTTCGTACTGGCCGGGACGGTACTCGAATGGAAGCGGTGAGCGCGCAAGGATTCCACCGGGAGAGAAAAACTCGTGGAGCGAGGGGAGAGCTCGAGTTGAGGCGTCGGAGGAGGGCATGAAGGCGCTGCTTCCATCATAGGAGCAGGGGCGTAGAGACCGAGGGAGCAAGAGAGCGAGGGAGCGGAGTAAGAACGGACGACTGCGTGCGCTGCGGATGAGCAACGCTGGGTTGACGCGATGATGGTTCAGTCAGGCGGATTCAGACGTGGTGGGATCGATGACGCGTCGGACCTGCGCGACGCTGTTGGCCGGGAAGCCGCCCTGGCGCGCATGCTCGCGCACCATCTCCTCGTTGGGCGCGATGTAAATGCAGTAAATCTTGTCGTCGGTCACATAGCTCTGCAACCACTGGATCTGCGGTCCGAGTTTGTTGAGCACCGAGCAGGACGTTTGCGCGATGGCCTGGGCCTGCTCCGCTGACGCGGAACCGATCCCGGGGATTTCGCGCTCAATGACGAACTTTGGCATGTACGACCTCTTCTGCTGCTTGAACAGATGGCACAGTGTAACCGAACAATGGGGCAGGCCGACGAAGATTTTGCACAGCAGCCTTACGTTGAGAAGGGCCGCATGTGCGGAGCGCTGGCGAGGATCCTACCGGGATGGAGGAAAATTCGGGGCTGGCGGATCAGGCGAAGTCGGGGTCTTCACCTTGCGATGCGGTGGAGTATTCGTCGCCTGGCAGGACCTGGCTGTGGCGGCAGTCGAGCCACTGGCCAATGAGGAGAGTTTCTTCGGGTGTTGAGGCGGCGGCGCTCTGTGCGGCTTTGAGGAGGCGCTTGCGGACCTCAGCCGCGCTCTGGGTGGCGGCGGCGCGTTCATTCCCGGCGGCCGAGGTATTGATGGGGTGCAGGCCGATGGCGGAAGGGTGGATGTGCATGGGTCCCTCCGGCGGGTAAGAGGGTAAGTGGAGGGCCACGAAATGCGAACAAGGATGAGAATGCGCTCATCAATGTTGCCTTTTGGGCGCGTTTGACGGGCTCTGGTCTTCGTGGGCTCATGTGACGCCGCGGACACGCGGCCTGAACCGGACAGTACACTGATGAAGCAGCGAATGTTCGAATGGTCCGCTGCTGGAGACAAGTCTTGCCGACGTATCGCAGATCGGTTGTGCCCGCGAAAGCCGGGGCCGCGAAGCTGCCCCTAGTGGCGATTGTGGGGCGGCCCAACGTGGGCAAGAGCACACTGTTCAACCGGCTCACGAGGAGCCGGCGGTCGATTGTGGGAGACGAGCCGGGGATCACACGCGACCGCATCTACGGCGAGTACGAGTGGGCGGGACGGCAGTACCGGCTGGTGGATACAGGCGGAATTGTGCCTGACGATCCGGAACTGATGGCTGTAGATATTTTTGCGCAGGCGCAGGTGGCGCTGAAAGAGGCGGACGCGCTGGTGATGGTTGTGGACGCGCGGACGGAACTGGCGCGGCCTGACTACGACCTGGCGCAATTGTTGAAACGTGGCGGAAAGCCGCTGTTTCTCGTGGTGAACAAAGTCGAGACAGAAGGATTGGCGGCGGAAGCGGAGAATTTTCGCAAGCTGGGGATCAGCAATGTGTTTGCGGTGAGTTCGGAGCATGGACAAGGGATTGGCGACCTGCTGGACGCGATTGCGGAGGCGATTCCAGACAGAGAGCAAGGGAGCAAGGGAGCGGGAGAGCCAGTCAGCGAGCCGGCGAGTCAGCGCGACAGCAAAAAACCACAGAATGCGGAAGACGAAGCGACAGACGAAAAGCGGATCAGGACACACGGAGAGTTTGAGCAGCGCGAGACGTCCGTGGCAATCATCGGGCGGCCGAATGTGGGCAAGAGCACGCTGCTGAATGCACTGACGGGGACGACGAGATCGATCGTGTCGCCGATTGCGGGGACGACGCGTGACGCGGTGGACGAAGTGGTGGAGTTCGAGGGACAGACGCTGCGCTTTGTGGATACTGCGGGGATCCGGCGCAAAGGCAAGACGAAATTGATGGCGGAGAAGATGAGCGTGGTGATGGCACGGCGGCACCTGGAAGCTGCGGACGTGGCGCTGGTGTTGATTGACGCGACGGAGGGCGTGACGGCGAGCGACGCGACGATTGGAGGCTATGCGCACGAGAGCGGGCGCAGCGTGATCATCATCGTGAACAAGTGGGACCTGGTGACCACGGCACGGACAGACGGGAAAAAGCCCGCGGATCGGGAGATTTTTGAAAAGCAGGTGCGCGGGGCGCTGAAATATCTCGATTATGCGCCGGTGATTTTCCTGTCGGCGCTGGAAGCGATTGGGCGCGAGCGGAAGGGCATGACGCGCGTGCTCCGCGAAGTGGTCGTGGTGGCCAAGGAGCGCCGCAAGCGCGTTTCGACGGGCGCGATGAACCGATTCCTGGAGAAGATCGACTTTCAGCGGGCGCCAGTGCCGATGGCGAAAAGAATCAGGATCTTTTATATGACGCAGGCGGCAGTGGCTCCGCCGACGTTTGTGCTGTTTACGGATCGCCAGGTGAAGCTGCACTTTGCATTTGAACGATTCCTGGAGAACCAGATTCGCGAGGCGTTCGGGTTCAAGGGGACGCCGGTGTGGTTCAAAGTGAAGGCGAGGAAGGGACCAGGGACTAGGGACTAGGGACTAGGGACTAGGGACTAGGGAAATGAGCATAGCGAGTGGAGGAGCTGCGTGCCGCGCAGCTCTTTTCATTTGCGGTGATTCGCGCGGAGAGGCGAGCGATTTCTTATTGCGGGACGGCGGCGGGGGGGGATGAAGGGGAGCCATCGTCGGCTTCGCCGAGGGTGCGGACGTGGACGCTGGCTTCGGTTTCCGGGACGGTGCCGTCGTTTGCCTGGACCTTTGCGGGCCGGCCCTGTATGAGGATGCGCTGCGTTACCTTGCCGCGGGCGGGGACGATGACGCGCTGGGTGACGGAGGTTTGAGGGTTGCTGACGGTGACAGGAATTTCGGCGGCTGCGTAGCCGGAGTTAGAGAGGTTGACGGCGACGAGCCAATTGTCACCTTCGGTGTGCGAGGGAAAGGCACTGTCGATGGAGATGTCAGGGAGGCCCTTGTCGGCGCTGACCCAATCGGAGAAGAACCAGGAGAGATCGCGGCGAGTGTTGGAATTCGGCCCAAGCGACGAAGACTCACCGCTGTTAGCTGCGGCCTGCTCAATGAGCTTTTCGAAATATTCGAAGTGGGCGTTCGGGCCGAGGCCCCGAGCGGCATCATCAGCGGGCGAGTAGGCGCGGAGAGCGGCGGAGAGAGCGACGTCGCCGGCCAGGTCGCGGAGCATCCAGAAAACGTAAGTCGCCTTAGTGCGGTAATAGACGGGCGAGATGGCCTGAGCGAGAGGCTGGCCGGGGCCTTCGCCGGGGCTGGCGGGCTCGGCAAGCGCAAGAGCCGTGCGGCCGGATTCGAGCGATTCGAGCGCCTTCTTGCGGCCCTGCTGTTTTTCGAGCCAGAGGGTTCCCATGAAGTGAGCAACGCCCTCCGAGAGCCACGCGGCAGGAGAGGACGTCGATGTGCACATCCAGGCATGCGTGAGGGCGTGCGCGAATACGTCGTCGAGCTCGTCTTGTGTGGCCTGTTGGATGGCAGTGACGAGGAGCGAACCGGTTTCGAAAGACGCGTCTTCTGGATCAGGCAGATCGAGAATGGTGAGTTGAGAACGCGGCGCCTGGCCGAGCCAGCCTTGCAGAAATGGTGCGACGAAGGCAGCGGCAGAGGCCCAACCTTCAACGGCGGAGTCGTCATCGGAGACGGTGTAGAGCGTTGAGTCGGTGGCCTGGTGAGCGTTGCGGACGGCGAGAAAAAGGCTGGGAGCTTCAAAGCCGAGGAACGCAGAGTCGAGGCTTGCGGAAGCGATGCCGGCGACTTCCTCGCCCGCGGTAGGGGGCTCAGTGAGGGTGAGAGGGACGAGATGGCCGTTGATGAACGCAACCGTGGGCGCCCGGCCGTGGGGGAATTCATCCGTCAGCGTGAGGCGGAAGCGCGCGGCGGCTATGCGGAGCTTCTGCTCGCCCATTTCGTCAAATACGCGAGCGCCGTCGCCGAGAATGACGGGAACGCTGGAGACCGGATACCAGACGACATTGCCGAAACCGCGGAGGCCGGTGAAGTCGACAGCGATGGAGTCCCAGTCGGTGTGCAGAGCTGCGTCCGTGGGTGTGCCGATGGTGATTAGGCGCTGGGCGGATTGCGGGATGGTACCGGAGTAAGTGACGTCGAGTTGGAGAGTCGCGCCAGGAGCGAGCGGAGCGCTGAGGACAACGACGGCTTCGTGAAGCTGGCCGGTGTGGTCGACGTCGGAATTAAGCGTGGCGACGGTGAAAGCGACGTCATGGCCAGCGAGGCGAATGGTTTCCCAGTCGAGCGAGGAAGAAATCTGCAGCGGGATATGGGCGAGCGGGGAATGGCTGTCGTTGCGCACGGTGAGAAGGGCGCGGACGGCGATGTGCTGAGCGGCAGGGCGTAGATGAACGTCCATGTCGAAAGCGGTGAAGGTGAGAGCTTCGCGTTCGGCGTCGGTGGCTACGGGAGACGGAACGAGTTGGCCGCCAACTTTTGCGGCGGGGCCGGCGGCGGATGTGGTTTGGCCATTGTCATCGACGGAGCGGGAGAAGATGACCTGGCCGTGGGGCTGCTGGTCGGGCGTGGTGGCGGGTGAGGGAGTGGGCGTGGTGGGGGCGGGGTTTGTTTGGGAGAGCGCAGGGAGTGCGGCGAGGCAGAGGATAACCGGAAGAAGCCACGCTGCACCGATTGAGGCGAACTTCATGAACCGAGGCCTTTCTGCTTCTTTGGCTGGGCACCGCCGCCTCTGCCACTGCGTGCGGCAGACTCTTGGACGAGCGAAGAGGGCGAACTGGCAGCGGTCCTGCGCTGGCGAGCGGCTTCGTAGAGAACGACGGCTCCGGCGGCGGAGACGTTGAGGGAACTGACGGCGCCGGCCATGGGAATCGAGAGAAGATGGTCGCATGTGCGGCGCACAAGATCGTGGAGACCGGCACCTTCGCGGCCAAGGACGATGACCAGATCGCCGGTGAAATCGAATTGGTCGTATGGGGTGGCGCCGCGTTCATCGAGACCCACGATCCAGAGATTGCGGCGCTTGAGCTCTTCGAGGGAGCGGACGAGGTTGACGACACGGGCGATGCGGAGGTGCTCGGCAGCTCCGGCACTTGCTTTGATGGCGGCGGGACTGAGCGGGGCGGCGCGGCGCTCGGTGAGGAGAACGCCATCGACACCGGCGCCGTCGGCAACGCGAAGAAGAGCACCGAGATTCTGTGGGTCTTCAACGCCGTCGAGAGCAAGGAGGAGGCGCGGGGAGGAGGCGCGGGCGGGATCGGGCTCGAAGAGATCTTCAAGGGCAAGAGATTCCTGCGGGCGTACGAGCGCGACGACGCCCTGGTGGGTGGGGGTCTTCGCGGTAAGGGTAAGCTGCTCGCGCGATTCCTCGAGGACGCGAATGCCCGCCTCGCGACATTGAGCGACGAGGCGATTGAGACGTTCGTCGTGGCGCTCACGGGCGACTAGAACGTGATCGAAGCGGCGGCGGCCGGCCTTGAGAGCTTCAGAGACCGGATGCAGGCCGTAGAGAACTTCCATGGAATTAGTTTAGTGCGCGAAACACAGCGGGCGCCGAATGATGCGGCGCCCGGGTGAATGCGGAGTCGGCCTTCAATCCCAAATGCAACGGCTAAACGGATGCGCCAGTTGACGATTGCTGCGGGGCAACATCCGGGACCGTGACTGCGCTGCGATGCTTGGAATCGACCTGGAGCGTGAGGGTCAGCTGTTTCCTGTCGCGCAGGATGGTGACCTGGACCGGCTTGCCCCGGTTGGAGCGCAGATCGCGGTCCCAGTCGGCGGAGGTGTTGATGGAATCCGTGCCGACTTTGATGATCACGTCAAAGGCCTTGAATCCGGCGGCGGCGGCTTCGCTCTTGCGCGCCACCTGCTTGACCATGAGGCCGCCTGGGACGCCGAGGTAGTCGGCCATCTGCGAGGTGAGCGGCTCAACCAGTGCGCCTACGTTGAGGGTGCTGGTAAAGAGGGACATATGGAAACCGCTGGAGACAGGGACGTCAGAGCCGGTGATGCCCATGGCCGGCGGCGCGGGGGGCGCGATGCCATCGACACCCATGTTGAGCCGGGCCCAGATGTCGTGTTCCATGGCTTTGCGGTCGACCAGCTGCACGGCCATCGTTTGAATGTTGCCGTCGCGGCTGATCTCGAGGCTGATTTTGCTGCCGGGCGGAATATCGCGGAGCATGCGGCGGAGCGCATCGGCGTTGTCGACGTTCTGGCCATTAATGGCGACGACGACATCGTTGACCTTGAGCCCGACCTGGCCGGCAGGAGCGTCGTGATCAATGAGAGTGATGACGGCGCCGTGCATGTCTTTGAGTTTGAGGGCCTGGGCCTTGTCGGCATCGACGTCGGAGACATCAACGCCGAGGTAGCCGGGAACGCTGGCGTGGGCGAGGAGCGGGTTGGTGTCCTCAAGGAATGGTGCGATTTCTCTCGCCTGGGCATGCATGGCGCACGGCACAAAGAGCAGACAGGCAGCAACGGCGGCGAGCCCGGCGGAAGCAAGGATTAGATACGATTGACGGAACGGCCTCAAAAGGTGCTTCATTTCGGTTTCTCCCAACATTTCATCGTCCGGTCCGCACTCATCAAGACGGTGCAGTGGCCGGAAGGGTTAGCGAATTCAAACAATCATTGACATATTTACCCGTGGCTGTTGCGTGGTTGCTACTGCGTTTCAGGAACCCGGCTCAAAACCTGCCGGGAAACATACCTGATCTGAGGATTCTGGTCGGAATTCGAGACTGAATAGAGAACCTGCTGAACGCTGGTATCGGCGTCAACGGGCTCCAACAAAGCGATCGCGGCGGTCCGGATGGCGGGATCTTTGTCGTTCAAAACTGCTTCGAGAACGGCGTCACGAACGCGCACATCGTCGGCAACGTACGGTTCCAGCCCCTCGAGGGCCTTTTGGCGAACCTTGGGGCTGCGATCGTTGCGAAGGGCGTACATGAGCGCATCGCGGATGCCGGATGGCTGGCAACTATGGCCCTCGCGGCACTCGGCGGCAAGCAGGGCAATGGAGTCATCGCGCACACCCGGAGACGCGGAATCTTCAGAGGCCAGCATAAGCAACTGGCGAATACCGGGGTCGTCGAGCGAGCCCTCGATCTGGCGCGGGACCACTTGGTTATAGCTGACGTCGACGATTTCGCTGTTGGGATGGCGCACGATGGCGGAGATGCCAGCCACATCGCCCGGCGAAGGCGCGGCCGCAGCTGGCAAGACATGATTGCCGGCAGGCGAACCAGCTTGGGCAACGGTTGCGGCGTGTGCCGCACGATTCTGCGCGTATTCGAAGCCACCGAGCGTTCCGGCGCCGGCGCCAGCAACGAGCAGAAGCAGCGCCGCGACGGGCGCAGACTGCAGGCTGGCGAAGTTGTTCACGATGCGCTGGCCGAGAACCTCATACCAACGCCTGGGCGGCAGGGTGTCGAGGGCATCGTCGAGGCGCAGGTGAGCGCGGGCAATCAGATTCGGATCTGGTTCGATAAGGGGATGCGCATCAGCGAGGACTCTAAGCGCCAGGATCTGCTCGCGTTCTTTTTGGCACTCCGGGCAAGCGATTATGTGCCGCTCAAGCTGGTGGACCTGATCGACAGGCAGCTCTCCATACGCGGCCGGGACAATGTGTTCGTGTGCAAGTTCACAATTCATGGTTACGTCCTTCAAGCCTCTTAAGTACAGCTTTTAGCTCTCAGCTTTTAGCTTTCAGCTCGTCGTGCTGAATCGACGGGCTGTATAACTACGTACAACTTGGCGGCTAGGAATGAAAAACCTGCCGCTTGTGGCTTATCTCAACTCCGCCAGTTGTGCACGCAACTTTTTGGTTGCGCGGAAGAGGGTGTTCTTGGCGGTCTCTTCCGTGGTGTTCAACATTTCGCCGATGGTGCGGAGGCGAAGGCCCTGGTAGTGCTTCAGCTCAAAGACCATGCGCTCGCGCGGGGTGAGCTTGCCCAGCGCCGTTTGGATTTTTGCGCCCAGCATCTTGCGGTCGAGCTCGCGGGCGGGGTTGGAAAACGACCGGTTGTCGGAGACGGACGCCAGAATGTCGATCTCGTCCCCGGTACGGTCGACGACGACAGCGTGGTCCTCGCGGCGGGTCTTGCGGCGGCGCAACTGGTCGAGGCAGAGGTTGGTGACGATGCGGTAGATCCAGGTGTAAAAAGAGCATTCAAACCGGAAATTACCAATGTACCGATAGGCCTTGAGGAATGCGTCCTGGTAGATGTCTTCGGCGTCCTGCTCGGAGCCGGTGAGATGGAGGGCTAGACGAAGAACCTGGTGCTCATACTGGCGAACTAGGGTATCGAATGCGACGCGGGAACCGGCTTGGGCCTCGCGGATGAGGTCCATCTCAAGGGCGCGGTTTTGTGCACGTCCTTGCGCACGGCTCGCGTCGTCCTGGCCAGGGTTCTGGCGCCTTGCTCCGCCCATTGCTCTGGAAGCCACGTCTGGAGAGGATTGTACCTTCCCACAGCCCGGCCAGGCCAAAGTGTCCGCCGCCTGGGCGAGACTCATCGTCGGGGTCATGGAAACGCCAATCGCGTCCGTAGCCATCGCTTCTCCGCTTGCGGAAGATGCAGCCTTTGCTGATTGGGTAGACGAAGGAAGGGGGTAATTGGAAGCAGATGAGCGGTGGTAAACCGGCTTTGCGTCGGGATGGCAGGCAAAGGGGTTAAGGCGAGCCGGCCGGAAGCCGGGCGGCGGCTCCCGCTACACTGGGAAGCGATGAGCGGAAACCTGTTCGAGAATGAGGCAGCCGGAGACGGTAGGGCCGGCGGGTGGTTCACTGCGCACTGCGACGGTGGGTCGCGGGGCAATCCGGGGCCGGCGGGGTACGGGGCGGTGATCGAGGACCCGGAGGGCCGGGTCGCCGCGAGATTGAGCGAGTACCTGGGCCGGCAGACCAACAATTTCGCCGAGTACAAGGGGCTTCTGGCAGTGCTGGATTGGGCGCTGGCGAACGGGGCCAGGCGGCTGCGCGTGGTTTCGGATTCCGAGTTGATGGTGCGGCAGATGAAGGGCCGTTACAAGGTGAAGAGCCCGGGGCTGCGGCCGCTGTGGGAAGAGGCGCACCGGCTGGCGATGAAGCTCGATGGGTTTGAGATGCGGCATACCCTGCGAGGCGGGAACAAGGAAGCAGACCGGCTAGCGAATGAGGCGATGGATGAAGGGATGAAGAAGCCGGGTTAACGCGAGCGCTTTAATCCCGGTTCCCGCCCTTTGGCGAGCGTTCACGATCCGTTCCGTCCGAGGTCGTTGCGCCAGGTGTGGCCGGAGTGTTCGAGCAGGTGGTCGGAGCACTCGGGACCCCAGGAGCCGGCGAAATAGTTGGGAAAGACCTGCGGTTTTTTGGCAGCCCAGGCTTGCAGGATGGGAGTGTAGAGAGCCCAGTTGGTTTCGACGCCGTCGCGATGGGCGAAAAGAGTCTGGTCGCCGAGCATGGCGTCGAGGAGCAGGCGCTCATAGCCATTGGCGCTGGACTTGCCGAAGGCAGACTCATAATCGAAATCCATATTGACGGGGCAGACGGCCATTTCAGTGCTGGTAGGGACCTTGGCGCCGAAGCGCAGGGCGATGCCTTCGTCGGGCTGAATGCGGATGGTGAGCAGGTTCGGCAGAATTTCGCTGCAGGGACCGGAACTGGCCATGCGGTTGAAAATGAGCAGGGGCGGCTGCTTGAACTGGATGCTGATTTCGGTGGCGCGCTTCTTCATGCGCTTGCCGGCGCGGAGAAAAAAGGGCACGCCCGCCCAGCGCCAATTCTCGATGGTGAGGCGGAGGGCGGCGTAGGTCTCGGTGCCCGACTCGGGGTTGACGCGGTCTTCATCGCGGTAGCCAACGACGTGCTCGCCTTCGACGATGCCTGGGCCGTACTGACCGCGGACTGTATTGAGGATCGGGATGGCGGGGATGGCCTGCCAGACTTTGAGCTTTTCGCGGCGTACGCTCTCGGCCTCGAAGCTGGAGGGCGGCTCGAGGGCGACGAGCGCAAGCAGCTCCATCATGTGGTTCTGTACAACGTCGCGCAGCGCGCCGGCCTTCTCATAGAAGGGGCCGCGGCCCTCGACGCCGAGGGTCTCGGCGACTGTGATCTGAACGTGATCAATGTAGTTGCGTTTCCAGATCGGCTCAAAGATGCCATTGGCGAAGCGGAAGATGAGGAGGTTCTGGACCGTCTCCTTGCCGAGGTAGTGGTCGATGCGGAAGACCTGACTCTCGTGAAAGACGGCATTCACCTGGTGGTTGAGCTCACGGGCGGAGTCGAGATCGTGGCCGAAGGGTTTCTCGATGACCACGGCGACGCGGCCTTTCTCGGGTTGTGCCATATTCTGCGCGCCGAGATTTTCGATGATGCTGGTGAAGAACTCAGGCGCGGTGGCGAGATAGAAGAGGCGATCGGGGCCGATTCCCTTCTCAGATGCGATGCGGTCGAGCTCGGTCTTGAGATTGGCGTAGTGCGCGGGATCGTCGAAGTTGAGAGGGAAGTAACTGATTTTGGATACGAAGCCATCGAGCTTGGGGTCTTTGGCGTCGATGCCCCCATATTCGACGATGCCGGAGCGCATGTCGGCGGCAAATTCATCTCCGAGGGGGCGGCGTGCAACTCCGACGATGGCGAACTTTTGGGGCAGAAGATTGCTCTGCCAGAGATGAAAGAGCGCAGGCAGGAGCTTGCGCTTGGTGAGGTCGCCTGAGGCGCCAAAAATAACCAGGATCCCTGGGTCGGGAATCCGCTCAGCGCCTTTGGGGAGTTGAGAGAGATCCTGGGGGCGCACTGTCATTTGCATAGTGGCCATGGGTCGGTTCACCTCCAGCGAGGAAGAACGCCTCTAGCTCTTGGCCATTAGCTTTTAGCCCATCGTGCGGGAAAAGAGCACATCAAATCAGCACAGAGAAGCTAAGAGCTAATAGCTAAAGGCTAGAAGCTGAGTTTACTTTTTGGCTTTGGCGAAGCGCTTGTTCACTTCGGCCCAATTGACAACATTCCACCAGGCAGCGAGGTAATCGGGGCGGCGGTTCTGGTACTTGAGATAGTACGCATGTTCCCAGACGTCGTTGCCGAGGATGGGATAAAGACCCTGCGACAACGGCGAGTCCTGGTTGGCGCTGGTGATGACCTTGAGCTTGCCGCCGGTGAAGACGAGCCAGCCCCAACCGGAGCCGAACTGTTTGGCCGTAGTCTCATTGAAGGTCCTCTTGAAAGCCTCGAAATCGCCGAAGTCGGCGGAGATCTGTTTGGCGATATCGCCGGAGGGGCTGCCGCCGATGCCGGCCGAGTTGGCCGGGCCCATGATCGTCCAGAACATCGAGTGGTTGGAGTGGCCTCCGCCGTTGTTGCGCACAACGCCGCGAATGTCTTCCGGGACGGCATTGAGATCGCTGATGAGATCGTCGACTGACTTGGCGGCGAGCGTGGGGTGATTGGCCAGGGCGTTATTCACATTGGTGATGTAGGTTTGGTGGTGCTTGTCGTGGTGGAGCTTCATTGTTTCGATGTCAATGAAAGGCTCAAGCGCCGAGTACTCGTAGGGAAGCGGTGGTAACTCGTATGCCATTGGGGAAATTCTCCTTCGTTCGGATTGTACTTTGTGGGTGTGGCCCGGATGAATTGAGTGTTGATTAAATTCAGCGGCCGGGCGGGAAATGCCTTCTAACAGGATGGATGCGGGAACCGGCGATCGGGGTGCGGGAAAGTTCACAGGGTGAGATGCGTGGGCAGAATCGAAGAGTTTGGGCCCCGATCAGCGCACAAGCGTGCTAGTCGGGCGGGGGATAGAAGGGCAGCTTGTCGTTTTTGGCGTTGGCGCGCCGGACGGTCGCGTCGCCGAAGAGCAGCGCCGGAGCGAGGACCGTGGTGGGCGGGTCACCGAAGAAGTTGGCGACCCAAAGATCCTTGCCTGCGGCTTCAATACTGGAGCGAAGAGCGCGTTGGTCGATGTCATCGAGCGCTGCGCCGCGCACCAGCTCGCGCTTGCCATCAAGGCTGAGGCGATAGAGCAGGCGGGGCGTGAGGCCGCCGCCCAAAGTCTGGACGAAATAAACGGACTGAAGTCCGCGCTCCTTCGCCATGTCCAGAAGCTTCTGGTTGAGATCGGCGATGGAAAGACCACTGTCCGCGGTGATTTTGAGAACGCCGGTCATAGGGCGCGGAGGGCCAGTGATGCCGGCGCGGCCGTGGCCGTTGGACTGCGGAAAGTCGCGGACGGGCTGGCGGCCGATGAGGTAATTGTCGAGGCGGCCGTCGTCTACAAGCTTGACAGCCTGGGCGGGAACACCCTCGTCGTCGACCTCGTAGGCGCCGAGGAGACCTTTGCCGTCGAAGGTCTTTAGGTTGGGATCGTCGACGACGTTTATGAAGTCGGGCAGGACGCGTGCGTGGTAGCTGGACCCAAACGGTCCGTTGGTGCGTGCTTCAGTGCCGAGAGCAGGGCGCGTGGCGGTGACCGCGGAACCGAGAAGCGTGCGCAGCGCGTCGGCCGCAGCGTCCGCCGAGAAGAGCAGCGGACCGTGATACTCCTCTTCGACAAGAGGCGCTTTGCGCAGCTCGGCGAGTGAGGCGAGCTCGTCGACTGCGTGCTGGTTGAATGTGGCCTCGGAGTCGAGGTCGGAGAGCGAAGTTCCGGAGGAACCATAGGAGCGGTCGAGGCGCATGCCATCGGGCGCCTGTGCGCCTGCCGCGAAGGTCTCTTGCAATTCGACAGAGGACTTGCGGACGATGGTTCCTTCACTGTTGACAATCCAGGTTGTTGTTGCACGGGCTCGAAAACTCGCGGAGGAATATTGAATGTCGCGCTGACCTGCGCTGACGGAAGAATCCGCGCGGTAGAGGCCACTGGCGCGAGCGACGCGATCTGCCCAGGAATTTTCGTCAACGTGGAGGGCGATGGGATCGGCGAGCGAGATGACAGGCTTCTCCTGGCTGAAGTCGTCAGCCTGCGGAGGGGTCTGCACCTGCTTCAGCTCGGCTTGTTTTTGCGCGTAAGCGGAGAGCGCACTTTTGTACGCCTGATCGGTGCCGGTCCATAAAGTGGAGCGGAGAGCGATGGGATCGTCGTCGAGCACGGCAATTTCGAGGGAACCATCGCCGCGGGCGCCGGAGCTGTCGGTTTTGTAGTCGCCGACGCGCACCGTGACCCGCGCGACGCGCTGGCGGGCGTGGTCAGAGCCTTCACTCGAGCCGAACTCGCCGGTAGTCTGGAAGTCGTCGACCTCTTCGATGCGGTACTGGATAAAGAACGGCTTGGCAAAGCCCTGCAACTGGAGCTGGCTCATGCTGCGGTCGAGCTCCGTAAGCATGGCTCTGAGGACAAGATCTTTTTCGGCGTCGGCGCGGGTGGGTTCTGCGGCGTGAAGATACGGAGCGACGAGACCGGCAATGAAAAGGGCTGCGGCGAGGGAGCGGCGAGGATTCATTGGGCCCCCTTCGTTGCGGAAGTTTGGGAGTCCGCGCCGGGGATGGGCAGTATAGGCGGGCGCGCGGTGCCTTGCGGCTGCCGCTGCGTCTCGATGCCGCTGAGGAGCATGGCGGGCGCAACTGCGCTGACGGGGATGGTGCCCGATTCCGCGCCGCATTCGCCGTTGAAGACTTCACTCTTGTCACCGGTGGCGATGATGCTCTTCATAGCGGCGAGCGGCGTGCCGACGATGCTGACGCCGCGGACCAGCTCGTCGGGACGGCCGTCGACATAGACGCGCCAGACGACGAGCGGAATGACTTGAAAGGCCTGCGGCGAGGAGCGCTGCGTGACCGCGAAGCCGGAGGAGATGTCTTCAAAGTAGAGGCCGTAAGGTTTGCCCTGTTTCTTGGCTTCGTCGATCAGCTGCTTGCGCAGATCGGAGTCGGGGACGCTTTTGGTGGACGTGACGATGAGGTTGCCCTGGCGACCGGTGGGCACGTGACCTTCTTCAGCGCGACCGTGACCGTTGGATGCGCCGAAACTGGCGATGGGCAAGCGCGACATCAGAAAGGTTTTGAGAACACCGTCTTGAATGAGGTCGACGCGCTCGGCCTTCTGTCCTTCGTCGTCAAACTGGTAGCTGCCGCTGAGCCAAGTGCTACCGAAGTTGTTCACTGTGGGATCGTCGACGACAGAAAGAAAGCCGGGAAGGATCGGCTTGCCAACGTCCTTGGTGAAAGTCTGTCCTTCCTCGTCGCCGCGCTGACGCTGGCCTTCGAGACGATGGCCGAGGACTTCGTGGAAGAAAACAGCGGCGGCGCGGCCGGAGAGGATGGCGGGGCCATCGAAAGGCTCAGTGACCGGAGCCTTGCGCAGGGCTTCGAGGCTCTTGCCGAGTTCGCGCATCGCGGAAGCGAGATCGGCCTGCGAGGGAAGGCCGTCAACGGTTGGAGCTTCGAAGGTCTGCTCGCGAAAGAGGTCCATTCCATCGTCAGCGCGGGTGACGGCGACGGCTACGATTCGCGCCTGCAAGTGGGGCGCAGCGATCTCGGACCCCTCTGAGGAGGCGAAGTAGTCGGTCTCATTCTGTACCGTCAGAAAAACCATATTCTCGTAAACGTCGGGGTAGTCGCGGAAGATGCGAGACAGTTTCCTCACCCGCTGCTCCCAGGCGGCGCGGTCAATGACGATGGACGGTGCGATGGCGCCGATGTGCTTTTGCAGCGCCTGCTGGCTGAAGTCAGGCGAAGTATCTTCTTCCTTAGCGCGGACCTCAGCTTCAGTCTGGACGCGAAGATAGTTGTCAAGAGCGGTGCCATAGCCAGTGTTGGTGGCCAGCCAAAGGGAACGCGCGAGGGCTTCGCGGTCGTCGCCAAGCGGGAGCTGCTGGCTATTGACGGCCGAGCCGCGATGCGCGCCGTGCGTATTGTCGAGTTTGGGATCGCCAACACGGACCTGAACATCGGCCGTGCGCGTACGACCCGCCGAGCTTTCGGCAAGCGCGCCGTACATCGCGCGAATGGAGACGAAGTTCGTGTCGCGCACGGTGTAACTAAGGAAGTATGGCGGCAACAGCTTTTCGGCGGTGGCCGGGGGCTGCGAGGTGTCCGCTCCGTCGCCACCCTTGGTGTCCGCTCCGGCGGACGCCAAGGATGGGGCAACCGGGACTTTGCCCAGCGAAGTGTATGCGCGATTGAGCTCGGCCGTCATGACGTCAAGGACCACGGGGACCGGTTGCTGGGCGCGGGCAATGGGCAGTAGGACGAGCAGCGAAAGGGCGGTTGCCGCGGGCGCGCAGTGGATGAAGGAAACGATCATGCGGCGCGATGGGCCTTTAGAATAATGGGGCGTGAAAGCTCGAGGTTTTGGCGAAAGCATCGGTTTGTTCGATTCTCGCAGACTTGGCTAACCAAGGGAGGAGGGGGATGAGATTTAGACGTTCTATGCGGCTGGCGGTCTGCGCGGCCGCGCTGCTGGCGGGAATCATGCCGCAGCTTCGCGCGCAAAGCGGAGCGAGTCAGACGGCGCAGCCTCCCGTGGCTGCCAACGCGCAGGCGCCATCGAACTCGCAGCAAGCGTACACGCTGCCGCCGGACAAGCTGGAGAAGGCGATTCAACTCAGCCGCATCCGCGACATCCTGAGCATTACCGGATCGGTTTGGGGCCTTGTATTTCTCTGGCTGACGCTCGCGACGCGGACCTGGGCCTGGATGGAGAGATGGGCCGAGAGAATTTCGAGTCGGCGCTGGATTCAGGGAGCAATTTTCTTTGCGGCGTATCTGATCATCGCAGCCGTTGCCGGCCTGCCACTGGACTGGATCGGCGAGCACTATGAGCGCAATTACGGAATCAGCGTGCAGGGTTGGGGCGGCTGGATCGGCGATGAGGGAAAGTTGCTGGGGTTAACGCTCGCGGTCGGCGTGCCGTTGATGCTGCTGTTCAATTGGATTGTGCGGCGGTGGCCACGGCGCTACTGGCTCGGCGCATGGGCGGTCACTCTACCCATTCTGGCGTTTCTTACTTTTATTGAGCCGCTGGTTGTGCCACTTTTCTTCAAGCAGGAGCCGCTCGAAAAGAACCACGCTGCGCTGGTGGCGAATCTCGAGAAAGTTGTGGCGCGGACGGGGATCAATATTCCGCCGGATCGCATGTATCTGTTGAAAGCCAGCGCGAAGTTTACGGGGATGAACGCATTCGTGGCGGGAATGGGCCCGACGAAGCGGTACGTGATGTGGGATACGGCGACAGATCAGTTGCCGGACGATGAAATCCTGTTCATCTTCGGGCACGAGAGCGGGCATTACGTGCTCAACCACATTCCGAAGGGATTTGCATTGTCGGCCGTGGGGCTGTTTTTTGTCTACTGGGCTTGCGCGGGATTTGCGGCGTGGATGGTGCGGCGGTTTGGGAGTCGCTGGGGGACGAATGAGCTATCGTCGCGCGCAGGATTTGTCGTTCTGCTCTTCGCGATTTCGATTGCGAGTTTTCTTTTGGAGCCGGTGAGCAATGCCGTGAGCCGCTACTTTGAGCACCAGGCCGATGTGTACGGGCAGGAGGCGATCCACGGGATCGTACCGGATCCACAGAAGACTGCAGTTGCTGCGTTCAACGCGTTGGGGCAGTCATGGCTCGACGATCCGAATCCGAACGCGTTCATCGAGTTCTGGCTCTACGATCACCCGAGCACGCAGCACCGCGCCAACTTCGCGCTGCACTACGATCCGTGGACGAGCGGCGGGCATGGGGAGTTCTTCAAAAACTAGGGACCAGGGACGTAGGGACCAGAGACTAAAGACGCCGAGAACGGAGTTGGGAAGCTCGAGCGGCTCAGCTAAGCCGCTCGAAGATGCCGGCGGCGCCCATGCCTCCGCCAACGCACATCGTGACCATTCCGTATCGAGCCTCGCAGCGTTTTAACTCTTGGAGTAGAGTTGCGGTCAACTTCGCACCTGTGCAGCCGAGCGGGTGGCCGAGCGCGATGGCGCCGCCATTCACGTTGGTTTTTTCCTGGTCCAGATTGAGAGCCCGAATGATTGCAAGTACCTGCGCGGCGAAGGCTTCGTTTAGTTCGATGAGATCGATGTCTGCGAAATTGAGGCCGGCGAGCGATAGCGCTTTGGGGATAGCGGTAATCGGACCGATGCCCATCTCTTCAGGTAAACATCCTGTGACCGCGTAGGAGACGAGGCGGCCGAGCGGCTGAATGCCAAGCTCGCGCGCGCGGCCAGCTTCCATGAGGATGACGGCGGCAGCGCCGTCGGATGTTTGCGAAGAATTCCCGGCGGTGACGGTTCCCTGCGCATGAAAGACGGGCTTGAGCGCGGCGAGCGCGGCGGAGGAGGTGTCGGCACGGGGGCCTTCGTCTACGGAGAATTCCTTTTCCTGGATGTGAGGTTTCTGCGGCGGGACGTCAGGCGTTGCGGTCGTGATTTTGACCGGAACGAGTTCTTCGGCGAAGCGGCCCGCGGCTTGCGCGGCGAGAGCTTTCTGGTGGCTCGCGAGGGCAAAAGCATCTTGATCGTCGCGCGAGACAGCGTAATGACGAGCGACGCGCTCGGCGGTGAGGCCCATAGTGAGCAGCGACGCTGGATAGTTGGCGGCGAGCCAGGGATTGGGGCTGGGCTTATTGCCGCCCATGGGAATGAGGCTCATGGATTCTGCGCCGCCCGCGACGGCGACCTTTGCGGAGCCAGAGCGGATGCGTTGATCGGCGATGGCGATTGCTTCGAGACCGGAAGCGCAAAGGCGATTGACGGTTGCGCCGGGAATTTCGACAGGAAGGCCGGCGCGAAGGGCAGCTATGCGCGCGATGTTCCAGCCCTGCTCGCCTTCAGGCTGCGCGCACCCGAGGATCACGTCGTCGATGGCAGATTTGTCGAGTGCGGGCACGCGGGCGAGCGCGCCGGTGATTGCCGTTGCGGCGAGATCGTCGGGACGCGTGGTGGAGAGCGCGCCTTTGGGGGCGCGGCCAACTGGCGTGCGAACGGCGGCGACGAGAACGGCTTCAGGCATGGAGCGCTCCTGCGGAGCAGTGGTGAGTGATCAGTGAACAGTAATCAGAATGACAGCAACCCATTGGCTCATTGTTAGATGGCGAGGCGGCCGATGGTCAAGCCGGGGGATCGCGAGAGGTGAGGATCAATCCTGGGTATCGATGAGGGTCCAGGCATTGCTCAAATAAAAGTGGTAGACGGTGCGCTGGTCGATGACGGAATCGGCGAGGGCGTCGTGGTCAAGACGAGGTGGCGGATGGCGCATGCCGAGTTGCGCTTCGTGGACATCCTGAGGCAAAGCGGGATCGATGGCCCAGTTGAAGCCAAGGACTCCGGATGAGCCGTGAGACTGAAGGCGCTCAGTTTCTGGCCCCGAGGCGAGCGTGAAAGGCTGTTTTGAACCGCTGCCAAAAAAGACGAGAAGAGTGACGGTTCCATGCGCAGAGCATAGGACGGCCCAGTCGGTCGAGCCGGGACGCTCGAGGCTGGCGCGGACGACGTTTTCAGGCTGGCGCGCCTCATAGGATTGCGGGATGAGACAGCCGCGGTCGTCGAGCTGCTCCTGTACAGGGCGTGGCAGATCGGGAAACGAACTGACGGGAAGGTGGCGGATCAGGTAGGGAGTGGGGTGACCGTCGATCACGATCGAGCCAGCGGTGTTGAGGGGCGCGGAAATTGGCTCCTGCGAAAGGGCCTGCGAAGGGCAGCAGAAAAAAAACAGCGAAACGAGTGCAAGCAGCGAATTGAACAGCGGGCGAACCATCGAAAACTCTCACGAGCACTCTAAGCCGAGCGAGCGAGAACCGCAACTGAAAGCGACCGAGGAGAATCAATTGCGGAGCGGCTTGCCGGTTTTGAGGGTGAAGGCGATACGCTCCTGGGTTTTGCGCTCGCCACAGAGAGAGAGAAATGCCTCGCGTTCTAGGTCGAGAAAATACTGCTCGCTGACGACGGTGCCGGGAGTGATGCGGCCCCCGCTGAGGATGTACGCGGCCCAGCGGGCAACTTTCTGGTCGTGCTCAGACGCGTAGCCGGCTTCGCCCATTAAATAGATGCCCATTTCAAGGGTGGCGAGCGCAGCGAGGCCCGGAGCGGGGATTTGCGTGCGCAACTGCGGCGGGACGTACCCGGACTCGGCGAGGGCGGCGGCCTGAGCCTTTGCATCGAGCAGGAGGCGATCGCGGTTCATGGTGATGCGATCGGAGGGAGCAAGCAGGCCAAGGGAGCGCGCTTCAGCGGCGGAGGTGGAGGCCTTGGCCATGGCGATGGTTTCAAGCGAGCGCTTGAGCGCTGTCGCTAGTTCGGCGGATTGTGCGAAGCGCGAAGGCGGGTCGCCGGGATCTGGCGGCGCGAGCGCGAATGCTGCGTCGAAGGCGCGGAGGAACATTTCTTTGGTGCCGCCGCCGGCGGGGATGAGGCCGACGCCGGCCTCGACCAATCCCATATAGGTTTCGGCATGAGGCTGGCGGCGCGCGGCGTGGAGGCAGATTTCTGCGCCGCCACCGAGAGTGAGGCCGAAGGGCGTGGCGACGACCGGGCGCGGACAGAACTTGATGGCCGCGGTCATCTGCTGGAAGTTGTGAATCACGCTTGCGAGTTCGTCCCATTCGCCCTCCTGCGCAGCGAGCAGGAGCTGCATAAGGTTGGCGCCGACGGAGAAGTTGTCGCGGTCGCCAGAGATGACGAAGGCCGAGAAATCGCGGACGGCGTCGGAGGATGGATTGAGGACCGCGGAAATGAGAGCGAGAACATCGCCGCCGATTGCATTCTTGAGCGAGTGAAGTTCGATGCAGGCGATGCCGTCACCAAGATCGACCTGCGATGCGCCGGGGTTGGAGCGAAGGCCGCCGAGCGAGCGGAAATCGGCGACCCGAGCGTGGCCAGGGACGGCGGGAATGT
This sequence comes from Occallatibacter sp., assembly GCA_052145255.1. Classification (GTDB taxonomy): domain Bacteria; phylum Acidobacteriota; class Terriglobia; order Terriglobales; family Acidobacteriaceae; genus Telmatobacter. The sequence continues at coordinate 4,935 of JBKQOX010000009.1, read as the reverse complement.
GGATGAGCTCGCCGGTCGCGGGCTGGAAGCAGGCGTCACGGCCGGGCGAGTACCAAGTAGCGCGCGAGGCGGCTAGAAGTTTTTCAACGGGAGCGCCGACGGGAAGGCCGAGAGCCTTCATGCGGGCGACGGATTCGGGGACGCCGGCTGCGTCCCACATTTCGAAGGGACCCATTTCCCAGTTGAATCCGGCGCGCATGGCGGCGTCGATGGAGGATGCGTCATCTGTGACTTCGCCGATGCGATCAGCGGCGAAGTTCCAGAGTGATGAGAGAAATGGCCAGAGAAAGGCAGCGGCTTTATCTTTAGCGGGGTCGTTCGCGAGCAGAAGACGCAAACGCTCGGGAAGTGTGGCGGCGTTTTTCGCCATTTCCAGCGCGGGCAAAGCGGGCTTATTGGAAGGCCGGTAATCGAAAGTGGAGAGATCGAGGACAAGGCGCTCGTCTTTGCCGTCGGCTCCGCGGGTCTTTTTATAGAACCCCTGTCCGGATTTATCGCCTAGCCAGCCGCGCTTGACGAGTTCATTGAGGATGGGCGCGAATCTGCCGCCTTTGACGCCCTGAGGGAAGTTCGCAGCGACGTGAGCCAGGATGTCGATGCCGACCATATCGGCGAGGCGGAAGGTTCCGGTGCGCGGCCAGCCAATGGCCGGACCAGTGAGCGCATCGACTTCTTCAACGGTGAGCCCCTGCTGGAGCATGAGGTTGGCGGCGTTGAACATGACCGCGATGCCGATGCGATTGGCGATGAAGTTGGGCGTGTCGTGCGCAAAAACAACCTGTTTGCCGAGAATGAGATCGGCGAAGGCGGAGAAGGCCGAGACGACGGCGGGGTCGGAATCGGCAGTGGGGATGACTTCGAGAAGGCGCATGTAGCGCGGGGGATTAAAGAAGTGTGTGCCGAAAAAGCGGGCGCGGGCAGCCGCGATCGCCGCGGCGATGCGGGCGATGGGCAGGCCGGAGGTGTTGGTGGTGAGAAGCGCATGCGCAGCGAGATGAGGCAGGACACGGATGAGCAGCGCGGTTTTGATGTCGAGGTTCTCGGCGACAGCTTCGATGATCCAGTCGCAGCTTGCGAGCTTGGGCAGATCGTCGTCGAACGTGCCGGGAGTGATGAGCGTTGCGCGGGAGGGCTCAAAGAAGGCGGCGGGTTTGGATTTTGAGAGCGCGTCGAGAGACCGCTGCGCGAATTGATCCTTGGGAGGAAGGTCGAGGAGAAGAACGGGGATTCCGGCGTTGGCAAGATGTGCGGCGATGCGGGAGCCCATGGTTCCGGCGCCAAGGACGGCGGCGCGGCGCACGAGAAGGGGTTTGGACGTGACTTCCATGGCGGGAGTTGCGGCCTTGGCGGCGCTCATGCGGGCTCTCCCTTGCGGCGTGAATTCAGATACTCGGCGCCGTGCGTAAACGCTGGCAGCATACGCAAGGCAGCTGGGCCGGGTCAAGGATGGCAAGCACCTCAGTTAAGGGAGATGCGGTCAGTACTCAACTCTGTTGGGCGAGGCGATCCAGGCTGCAAAGCTGGCCCAGGCTTCGTCGGCGAGCAATTGCGTTGAGATGAGTTTGCGCTCGCCGGCGTCTTTGCGAAGCTCGGCATAAAGAAACGCATCGTCGAAGCCGGCGCGGGCCGCGTCGTTGGCGCTGGCACCGTAATAAACGGCGTCGAGTCGCGCCCAGTAAGCCGCAGCCAGGCACATGGGGCATGGCTCGCAACTGGTGTAGAGCTCGCAACCGGCAAGCGTAAAGGTCCGCAGAGCTTTGGCAGCGGCGCGGATGGCGTTGACCTCGGCATGCGCAGTGGGATCGTTCGTCGAGGTGACAGTGTTGGCGCCTTCGCCGACGATTTTGCCCTCGCGCACGACGACAGCCGCAAAGGGTCCACCGGTCGCGGTGAGAACGTTGCGCGTGGCCAGCGCGATGGCGCGACGCAGGAACTCCGGGTTGGGTTGGCCGGGCATCTGGAGCGATTCCGATTCCTGAGGAAGGCGAAGACAAATTCAGTATGGCACAGGGTGCGGACGAACAGATGCGGCGCGGTATGTTGATGTTCGCGCGCCGCAGTCAGCGCGTTCGAGGCGAACGGAAACCGCGATCAGGATGCTGCGCGGGCCTCAAGAACCTCGAGGAATTTAGCAAGCCAGGCGGGGTGTGCAGGCCAGGCGGGGCCGGTGACGAGGTTGCCATCGACGACGGCACTTGTCATGTCAACCGTGACGTAGGTTCCGCCGGCGAGTTCGACCTCGGGAGCGCAAGCGGGATAAGCGTTAAGCTTTCGGCCCTTGATTACGCCTGCGGCGGCCAGGAGTTGCGGGCCGTGGCAGAGCGCGGCAATGGGCTTGTTGGCCTTGGCAAAGTGGCGAATCGTGTCCAAAACCTTCGGATTGAGGCGAAGATACTCGGGCGCACGGCCGCCGGGAATGACGAGGCCGTCATAGCGCGCGGCGTCGATTTCGTCGAACGTGGCATTGAGCGTGAAGTTGTGGCCGCGCTTTTCGGTGTAAGTTTGATCGCCCTCGAAGTCGTGAATCGCGGTGCGAATCTGATCGCCCTTTTTCTTGCCGGGACAGACGGCGTGAACGGTGTGGCCGACCATTTGCAGCGCCTGAAAAGGAACCATAATCTCGTAATCCTCAACAAAATCGCCGGCGAGAAGCAAGAGCCTTGCATGTTTCATCGTGCGAACTCCTCCGCACCAAGTTTGCCATAAGCTCGCGGCACCGCGACGTAGAATTTCTTCATGGCCGGGACCTCAACTCTTGCAGCGTTGAATGCGCGGATTGTAGAGTGCGAGCTTTGCCCGCGATTGCGCGCGCATTGCACAGAGGTAGCGCGCACGCGGCGGCGAGCCTACGTGGACTGGGAGTATTGGGGACGGCCAGTGCCGTCTTTTGGCGATCCGAAGGCGCGCGTGATGGCGCTGGGCCTGGCGCCGGGAGCGCATGGGTCGAATCGAACCGGACGGCCGTTCACGGGCGACGGATCGGGCGACTTTTTGTACCCGGTGCTGCACGAGGCGGGCTTTGCGTCGCAGGCGAAAGCGACGGCGCGCGACGATGGGATGAAGCTGAACGGGCTTTGGATTACAGCGATGGCCCGCTGCGCTCCACCGGGCAACAAACCTACCCCGGAAGAGCTGCGCAACTGCGCACCATGGCTCGACCAGGAGATGAGCCTGTTGAAGGATTTGCGCGTCGTGGTTTGCCTGGGACGGATTGCGTTTGATGGCTTATTGGCGCACGGGATGAGAACAGGAATATTGCGGACGCGCGCGGAGTTTGTTTTTGCCCATGGAGCGGAATACAAACTCCCGAGCGGCCTGATCGCGATAGCCAGCTATCATCCTTCACTGCAGAACACGAACACCGGCAAGCTGACGCGCGCAATGCTGCTGAAGGTTTTCAAGCGGGCGAGGAAACTGGCGGAGCTGTGACGGGCAGCACGCGACCGGAAAGTGCGGAGGTAAAAGGAGTCGGAATGGATTTGCTATCGAATGCAATCTTGAAGGATGTGAACCTGGATGAAGTGAGCCCAAAGGCGAGCGAACCGAAGAACCCAGTGGACCACTGGTCGTCAGCGGTTCTGCTGGAGCGTGCGGCGTACCTGCGCAAGCTGGCCAAGCATGGGGATGGTTCGGCGTCGGAAACGTTGAAGGAGTATCCGCAGCACTGCGCGATGCTTTCGTTTCGCAGCCGCGATGGCGAGGTGGAAGTGCACGAGAAATTTGCGGATCTCTTTTCCGTGCTGGCGGGCAAGGCAATATTGGTTACAGGCGGGGTGGTGAATGGAGCGCGGACGATCGCTCCGGGCGAGAAGCGCGGGGTGTCGATTGAGGGAGGAACACGGCAGACGCTGCGGGCGGGGGAAGTGGCGCACGTGCCGGCAGGGACGCCGCATCAAATGCTGGTGAAGTCGGAGGATACATTCACTGCACTGGTGATGAAAGTGCAGGAGGTCATCTAGGCGCTGACTTCGCTAAGCGGCGATCATGATGGGTGTTGGAGCGGGAGACCGGGATCGAACCGGCGACATTCAGCTTGGGAAGCTGACGTTCTGCCACTGAACTACTCCCGCCCTTGATCATCAATAACTTATGCAAACGACGGCGATTTACTGACCAACTAACTATCCAAATCACTAGAATGTCTGCAAGAAAAATCCTCTGAAATTCGAACTCCAAACGCTTCACTGAAGGCCATGTGGATAGTACGCATGGATAGTAAAGTCGCTCCCAAAGCCAACCTGAAGAAGTATATCAAGGCTCACGGAAAATAGCGCTTCGCTCCGGTGCTCAAACAGAACGGAGTGCCTTATCCCGGCACCGTGCTAATCGATGGCGAGCCGGCTCGCTCGACAACTGGTCATTTTTACATTGAGCTCTACGAGGGCGGATGGCGTGTTCAGCGACCCGTCGGAACGGCACCGCACCAGGAGATTTTCGCTCCTGAATAGAACGTCGTTTTTCTGGCGATTTACAGGTTGCTAATTCGGCGAAGGTCTCTCTACGCTGTCGATGACGAGCACGGGAACGGGTCCTTTTGTCGATTCTAGCTTTAGCCCAAGCTGCTCCTGGATCGCGGTAAAGATGTCAGGCGGAATATCGGGAGTGGAAGGAGCCGCGGCAGCAGCATCGTCCGGGGTCCAGCGTAGACTGACGTCGTAGCGGCCGCTGAGCCCGGTCTGGCTCACCACAATGCGGCCCAAGATCTGAGCTAGCTCGCGCGCGAGGATGCTCATGGTGTCATCGCTGCCCGCGATATGCAAGCGCGTCTGGCCGGTATCGATGGTGGTGCCATTGGCCTTCGACGGCTTGAACTTGGGGCCGTCTTTAGTGACAACCAGCGCATAGAGAGGAAGCTGCCGCGTCTCCTGATGGACCTTGAGCTTGAATCTAGCGGCCAGGAGCGCCTGCACCATCAGTTGTTTCTGATGCCGCGCC
>JBKQOX010000008.1:0-5747 GCA_052145255.1 Occallatibacter sp. | reverse complement strand
CTTCCACCGTGGCGCGTTGGACGATCTTGTCTTCGAGCGCCGTAACGCCCAGAGGACGCAAGCGCCCGTCCGCCTTGGGGATGTACACTCTGCGAACCGGCTTGGCCCGGTACGCTCCGCGCTTCAGTCTATGGGAGAGGTTCTGGAGATTATCCTCAAGAGCCTCGCCGTAGTGCCGCCACGTCTCACCGTCCACGCCCGGAGCCGCTTGCCTCTTCAACTGCGAGTAAGCGAAACGCAAGGTGTCGATGCGGTAGATGTGATGCAGCAGAGCGGTGAACTTCATCGCCTTGTTCTGTTTTGCCGTCTGTCGTACCTGCTCCAGCGCACTGGGCGCGTCGATCCGGCTCTGAGTCCGGGACGCGTTTTGCTGGCTCGGGTTCCCCTTGGCCAGACTCCTTCCCTCCATCTCCTCCGCCGCCGGTGTTCTGGCCTTGTTCGGAGACTTCCTCGGTACTATGGGTCTGTCCGACTTCCCGTGTTCGTTCGTCATCGGCTTCTGTCCTTGGACTTCCCGATACGTCCCAAGCGCACTGGCTGCTCTCGGGAGAACCCGGGATCTCTCAACTTCCGTGCAAGATGTGTCCCTACGTGCCAGGGTCACAGACCGCGCAGGACCCCGGTGAAGCTCGCATTTACGCTCCACCGAATGTTGCCTTCCGCGTCGTGTCAGGGCGTCGGCGTCCTGAAGTTCGGGGTATTTCGCGGCTCGATAACCTGGCCCATAGTTCCTCCTGTCAACGCTTCGTATCCGGCCTCGCGACCGTGCCCGCATGACTCGGAGCCGGTGTGGCTTGCTAGGCCCTCACCGTACGACTCTTTCATTCGCTACATCTTGCCGGCTTGTACGGTGCAATCAGCATCGCGCTCCTTGAAGGTGGTTGCTACTGCCCTCAAAGAACAAGGTGCTTACGCACCGGATGTTGGCGCTGCGACACAACACCCCCGATTTGGGAACTGCAAAGATATCGGAGATGCGATGGCGTTTACAAATGTCAACATCCGCTGCGACAGCAAGATAGCTCAGTCGCGTTTACGCCGGTAAACGCGCGTCTACGTTCGTAAACAGAAAACGCGCCGGAGAACGCCACGGCGTAAACGCGTTGAAGCGAAAGAGCTTTGCGCGAATTTCCATAGATCGGTGCTCTAACTCCAGAATCGCAAGTCAGAACGGAGGTCTCCCTCATGAACGCCTCCCGAACGACGACCGTACAGGCGAACCATCTCTCTCCAGCCGACGAAAGCAAGCCGGGCTTTCGCACCAAAACAATTTCCACGCGGTTGCCTCCCGACGAGCTTGCCGAGGTCGAAGCCGCGGCCGAGCGCGCGGGTCAGCCCCTCTCGGAATGGCTGCGAGAGACGGCCTTGCGCGCCGCGCGCGAGCGGCCCGCCGATCCCATGGAATTGTTGCTTGCCGAGGTGTGGGCTGTGCGGCATATCGTGCTGGGCCTGTTCCACGCGGGCATTGTAGCGACGGTTGAAGGGAAGCCGATGCTGCCTGAATCGATTCCGAAGATCCGAGACCGAACCGACCAAAGGAAGTTCGAGGAGGCGCGCCGAATGTTCGCCGATTTCGTCGCTCGGCCCATCGGAAAGGATGGCGAAGTGAGATGAATTGGAGGCCGATTCTTACTCACGCGGCCTGGGCCCTCGCGCTCGCAGTTGTCGTCGAGGCAGGCGCCATTTGCGCATGTTCCCACTGGTTCTGGACGCCCATTCAGCGCCATTACCTCGCAGCCTATGTCTGGTGCTCGCTTCCGGTGATTACACCGGCGTCCGCGGAGGTCCGCTTCATCTGGAAGACCGGCCGGCACCGGAAGCGGGAATTGGCCACGGAAGACGATGTTGATTCTCAAGGCGCAACTGACCTGAAGTTATCTCAGTCGGCTCTCGATGCAGGCTGGAGGGGTCTGACCGAGGAACCGCCGCGGGAAGTTCCGGCGCCGATCCTCAAGCGCGGTTTGGCCGATCTTGCCTTTGAGGGAGAGAGCCTTTGGAGCTTTCTCCTTCTGCCGGAAGCGTGCGGGCTTGTGGCGTTTGGCTATGCGCTTTACGGATTCGTCCGGCTTGCAAATCGGTTCGCGGACTGTATCGTTGAACGCTCCTTGCGGCGCCAGCGATCATGGTGGAAAGAGCCATCTTGGAGTCCGTTGGACTGGTGCGCGGAGAAGGCGCAAAAGCTCTGCTCCTGCGCAGTCGCGTTGCACAGGCGCGCACAGCACTGCATCGAGCAGCACCGCGCTGAAACGAATCACAGCATTGCGTTAAGCGAGCCGGAAGCCAGTCCGCCATCGTTTGCGATTCCAATCTTTGGCGTCTACAGCGGAACTGGCGAAGGCTATCTCTTGCGCGAAAAGGACGAGATCGAATGAACGGAAGTCCCGGCCCGGTCGAACCCGGGCGATTGAGGAGCACTCCCCATGCTCACCATCTCGAAGCCTCTATCGGCCAGCCAGGCGCGAACCTACCACAAAGAGGAATTCGCCTCACACCAACAGAACTACTGGAGTCGCGACCAGCGCGTGTTCAGCGAATGGCAGGGCAGGCTCGCAAAAGAGTGGGAGATTAGCGGCCCCGTCCACGACGAACACTTCGCCCGGTTGGCAGAAGGTCAGCATCCGCAATCGGGAGCGCAGCTTGTCCGGCACCAGGTTTCGCGGACTTACGAGGGCAAAAACGGCAAGGAAGTCACCAGCGTCGAACATCGCGCCGGGTGGGACGCGACATTCTCCGCGCCGAAGTCGGTTTCGATCACCGCTCTCGTCGGCGGCGATGATCGCGTCCGCATTGCCCACAGGGACAGCGTGCGCGCGGCACTGGCAGAGGTGGAGCGATACACGCAGGCCCGCATCGGAAACACCCACGCGCCAGAGTCAACGGGCAAGTTCGTTGCAGCGATGTTTGAGCACGACACCGCCCGTCCCGTGGATGGCTACGCGGCGCCGCAGTTGCACACTCATGCCGTTATCTTCAATGTCACCGAGCGGGACAACGGCCAGACGCGTGCGCTTCAGCCGCACGAGATGTTCGTTTCGCAGCGATACATCACGGCCGTTTACCGCTCGGAGTTGGCGTTACGGCTCGAAAAGCTGGGTTACGAGATCGAGCGCGGCAAGCACGGGCAGCCGGAAATCAAGGGCTATACGAAAGAGTATTTGGAAGCATCCAGCCCGCGCCGGGAGCAGATCAGAAACCATCTCCGCGAGCAGGGCATCGATGGAGCGAAAGCCGCGCAGATCGCCGCGCATCACACGCGCGACAGAAAGGAGCTGTTGTCGCAGCAGGAGGTCTTGCGGCGGCACCGGGAATTGGCCGCGCAGTTCGGGAACCAGGCAGATCGAGTGGTCGCTCAGGCGCGAACACACGGACAGTATCAGTCGCGTGAACCCGAGGTGAGTGCGCAGCGCGCGCTGACTTGGGCGCGAGATCATGTTTTCGAGAGATCTGCGGTCATCGATCGGCGTGCGATTCTCGAATCCGCCTTGGCGCGCGGCATGGGAGAGACTACGTATGCCGGCATCCGGCAGGAGTTCGAGCGCCGAGTCCGAACCGGCGAATTCCGCGAAATTGCCCATAGTGGCGCAGACCGTCGGTTCACTACAACTGAGATGATTCGCATGGAGCGCGAGATTATTGCGTGGATGCAGGAGGGCAACCGACGCGGCTACGGCGAGCCCATGCTGGTTTCTCCGCAAGTGCGCGACAGCGTCAGAGACCAGCACCCGGAGGTGAGCGCAGCGCAACGCAGTGCCGTCGAAGATCTATTCCTCTCTCGTGAAAGGATCGTCGGGTTGGACGGCGTGGCTGGCGCAGGCAAGACAACAGTGTTGTCTGTGATTCGCGAAGCGGCGCAGACGGATGGATATCGAGTGGAAGGCTTCGCGCCCACATCGCGGGCGGCGCAGAAGCTCTCCGAGGCGGGAATGGAAACATCCACGCTGCAAAAACATCTGGTGCGAGGCGAGCACGCCGAGACGGCCGACAAGCGCCTTTATGTGCTCGATGAATCTTCGCTGGCATCGACGCGGCAGTTGCATGAGTTTGTACACCGGCTCCATCCAAATGACCGCGTGCTGCTTGTTGGCGACCGGCGGCAACATGAGGCGGTAGAGGCGGGGCGTCCGTTTGCCCAGCTTCAGGACGCGGGCATGGTGACGGTCAGGTTGCAAGAGATCGTGCGCCAGAAAGACCCGGAATTGAAACGAGTGGTCGAGCAGCTTGCGCGCGGCGAGGTTCATGAGGCAGTCGCGAATCTTGATCGGCAGGGACGGGTCCACGAGATTCCAGATCACAGCGAGCGCATTGCGGCGATCGCAAGAGAGTATGCGACCTCGCCGGAGCGGACTTTGGTGGTTTCTCCGGACAATCGCTCCCGCATGGAGATCAACGAACGTATCCATGCGGAATTGCAGAGCCGGGGTACTGTGAAGAGCGTAGAGCATCACATCCGAACGCTGGTACCGCGCCAGGATCTCACCGGCGCGGATCGTACCTGGGCCGAGCGCTACGAGGTGGGCGACGTGCTGCGCTATTCGCGCGCGTCGAAGGAGAACGGCATTGGCAAAGGAGAGTATTCAAGGGTCAAATCCATCGACGCAGCAGCCAATCGGCTGACAGTAGAATTGCAGAACGGTACCGAACGAATATACGACCCGCGCCGGCAACAGGGTGTGAGCGTATACCGCGAAGAGCTGCGCAGCTTCTCTCAGGGAGACCGCATCCAGTTCACCGCGCCCGTGAACAACCTCAAGGTGTCGAACCGCGAACTGGGCACCATCGAGAGCATCGGCGGCAGCGGCCAATTGCGCCTCAAGATGGATGATGGCCGCGCAGTTGAACTCGACCCAAACAGACAACTGCATCTCGATTACGGCTACGCTGTCACCAGCCATTCGAGCCAGGGCCAGACCGCCGACCGCGTACTGATCCACGTTGACACCGACCTTGGCGCAAAGGACCTGCTCAACAGCCGCATGGCCTATGTTTCAGTTTCACGCGGCGCGCACGACGCGCAAATTTTCACGAACAATGCAGCTTCGCTCGGCCAAGTTCTCAGCCGCGACGTGTCTCACGCACCAGCGATCCAACCAACTTCAATCTCACACGCCATCGAGCAACCCTTCGAGCAGCGTCCTGCCCACGAGCACGAGATCGGTCAGGGATTCGGAATGGGCATGTAATTCAGATCCAAGCTGACATTCCCCGGATAGCAGCAGCGTAGCCGAGGCCCGGCCGGAGTCAAGGCCGTCCGCTGTGGCGGACGCCGCTCCGCGGTCGCAGAGCCTTGACACCGGCCTCCCAGCCACGGCTTATCATCCCAGCCATCCCGGGGGAATGCCAGATTTCAGTTCTCAAAACCCGCACCCTTGCATACGCCACGGCCGATCCTCAGGCCGATGTCCCGGGGGAAGGGCCGACTCTCTGTTACAACAGACCTATGCTTCGCTCGATGGGGCTTTTGCTCGTTTTCGTGGCCGGGTTCTTTCGTGCTCGTCGTGACCTTCTCCTGGAAAACCTGGCATTGAGGCAGCAGCTTGCAGTCCTGAAGCAGAAACATCCGCAACCGCGTTTCGCCGCGCCAGATCGGTTGTTTTGGATGGTGCTGCGGCGATTGTGGTCTGGATGGAAACAGGCGCTCCTCATCGTGCAACCGGAGACTGTTGTCCGTTGGCATCGCGCGGGCTTCAAGCTATATTGGCAATGGCTTTCGCGCAAGCGCATACGCCCCGGCAGAAGAGCCACGAGCA
>JBKQOX010000007.1:0-30116 GCA_052145255.1 Occallatibacter sp. | reverse complement strand
ACCGAAGAATATACCGCTGTCACCATCGTCCCCAGCTCGCAGTCTGTCTCTGCCTCAGGCCAGACGGGCCAATTCATTGCTCTTGCTACGTTGGGAGCGAACGGTCTTGAGCAAGATGTGACCAACTCCCCGCAGCTCACCTGGATCTCGAGCATTCCATCCGTCGCCACGGTCAGCACAGCGCTTTCCTCCGGCAATGGCGTGGCCACCGGTGTCAGCCTCGGCACCAGTACCATCACTGCCGAACTGAAGAATCCCGATGGTTCCCTGGTTTCGGGCTCATCCACTGTCGATGTAACCAATGCTCCTGCGCCCGAACCGCTGCTAAGCCTGTCTATTATCCCCGGTACGATCACCGTCGGAAATCTCCTCGACGCTGGTCAGTTCCTGGCGATCGGCACCTATTCAACTTCTCCCACGGTCAGAGACCTGACGAACTCCGTGCAGTGGCTGACCTCTGCCCCCAGCGTGTTCCCAGTCAATACCAACGGAACAGGTGTCCCGAGCGGCGGCGCGAATGCCGGCGTGGTCACCGCCTACGGAAACGGCAGCGCCACGATTATTGCCGAAGCTACGGATCCGCAGACGGGATCGATCCAGACGGCGACGGCAACATTCAGTTGCCCATTGATCCTGCCTACTCCCACAACCGCAGGTTCGTGCTATCCAGGCTCCGAGGCTTCCTCGCTCCTGTCCACACTGACCATCTACAACGAGGGCTTGAACACCACGAACTGGCTGGTTCTGGCTCCCTCCGCCACCGGAACGCCCAACGTGATCCATTGCGGCCCAGGTTCCAGCGGCGATGGGCTGGGCGGATCGGTCTGCGTCGCAACTTACCCCGTTGGCACCACCGTTACACTCACGGCGCCGGCCGGACAGGGAGCATTCGGCGGATGGTCTTACAACTGCGTGCCCCTGGGAAGCGTAACAGCGGCAGGGCCCAACCAATGCCAGGTCACGCTCACCTTCGACGATACAGTCGGAGTAATCTTCAACTAGGCCCTTCGCATCCTTCATGAGAGCCGCCCTTCGGGGCGGCTTTCTTGTTGCTGCGCAACACGCGTCCAGGGCGCTGCCACTGCACTTCGCCCGCGTTGCGCAATCCGGCCCTCCTGTCACACCGGTTAGACTGATAAGGTTCCTTTGAACGTGATGGCCCATCGCTTTGGCATGCTTCGCCGCTTTCGCTTCAATCTCCCGCAACGTATCGCGGCGGCACTTTTGGCAGCTTTTCTCCTCCAGGGATTCTGGATCGTAAGCCGCCAGACGCTCACTGACAGCGACTACCAACACGCGCGCTGCGGCCGCGAAACCTGGGAAAAGCCTTCGCCCCTCGCCGGCTACTACACCTCCTGCGGCAACATTCACGACGGCATTCTCGCCTACCGCCTCGCCGGTCTTCCGCTCACCCTAAACCTCCTCCTCGAGCGCGGATTCGATCTTTTTCGCAATCCCGAGAATCGCGTCGTGCAAAATCCAGGCGCTCAGCTCAGCACCTGGGAGCTTCGCCATCAGATGACTCACATCCTGCTCCTCCTGCGCCTGCCATTCCTCTTTGCTGGTTGTGCCTTGGGCGGATGCATCTGGTGGGTCACAAGGCGCCTCTATGGCAATCTGGGCGGCTACACCGCGCTCGCTCTCTATTGCTTCTCCCCGGCCATCCTCAAGGCCTGTGTCGCGCCCAATCCTGACGTGCTGGCCACCCTTGGCGTCTTTGGCGGGGTGTATACGTGCATCGGAGTGACCCACGCTATGCAAGGACCGCGGCGCAAGTGGCGTCCACGTATCATCCTGCTCACGGTCATCTTCGGCATCGCGGCAGCCGCGCATATTGCGGCTCTTCCCGTTGCCGCGCTGCTGGGCCTCGCGGCCATGATCTGGATCGCCGAAGGCCACAGGAGCCAGGCGCTGCCCGTCGTGCTCGTGGCCGTCGCTGGCGGCCTCATCCTCGTCTTTGCCTGCTATGGTTTCTCGCCTGACGCCTTTAGTTATGTCTTTCGTTCGTCGGCCGGATTCCTCGGTTTCTCAACCGATCCCGCCCGCCGCTTCTTCTCGACGCTTTCGAGCGGCGGCGTATCCCTGGCGGCGTGCGCCTCGGTAATCCTCTATTTTGCCGCCCGCAAGTCGCGCTATTTCGGCAACACCGTTCCCCTGCTCTGCGCGGCCTTGCTCATGCTCCTTGTGATGACCGGTGCTCCTGGAACTCCGTGGTTGTGGTCGCTGCCCTTTCTGCTCACATTCATCGGCGGCGTCTTTGCCGATTCCTACGAAGGCCCGCGCGGAAAGCTGGCTCTCGGCGCCGGCGGCGCAATCGTTCTCGCGCAGGCAATCCTTTGCCTCCGCAGCCTTCCGCTCGTCTCGCAATAACAGACAATCTCACCAAAACTCCTCGCTTGCCTTTCACTCGAAAACCACCGCGAACCGGTGCGCAAACGCCTGCGCCAAACGTTTGCTTCAGTCGCAAAAATCGGCCTCGACTTGCGCCTCTCCGCCGGCCTCCAGCACGCTGTTGAAATCGCCTCATAAATTCAAGCAAAATAAGGATTTATTTCGAGCTAGCGTCCTTGCTAAAACCCGCTTCAAACCACTAAAATAAGAGCAGAGACCTGCGGATCCGGCCCTGCTTTTTTCTCGCCTTCCTGCCGCATCCCCGCGGACCTCGAAAATTCTATGGCAGACGATCAGAACCCACAGCTCCCCCTCGATCCACCGACCCCTCCCGGCGGCACCAATCTCGTCCCCATCAACATTGAAGAGGAGATGCGCCGCTCCTATCTCGACTACTCCATGTCGGTGATCATCGGGCGCGCGCTACCCGACGCTCGCGATGGCCTCAAGCCCGTGCATCGCCGTGTGCTCTACACCATGAGCGAGATGGGCCTGGAGCACAACAAGAAGTACACCAAGTGCGCCAAGGTCGTCGGTCAGGCCATGGGCGTCTACCATCCCCACGGCGACTCCGCCATCTACGACACGCTGGTCCGTATGGCGCAGCCGTTTTCCATGCGCTATCCGCTGGTAGACGGCCAGGGCAACTTCGGCTCCGTCGACGGCGATCCTCCCGCTGCAATGCGTTACACAGAGTGCCGCATGGAACGCATCACCGGCGAGCTCATGGCCGACATCGACATGGAAACCGTCGACTTGGTGCCCAACTACGACGAGTCCACCGTCGAACCCTCCGTCCTGCCCACGCGTATCCCCAACCTCATCGTCAACGGATCGAGCGGCATCGCGGTCGGCATGGCCACCAACATTCCTCCGCACAATCTCACTGAGGTCGTCAACGCCGCCATCGATCTGGTCAAAAATCCCAAAGCCGGCCTCGCTGAAGTCTTCAAGCACGTCAAGGGGCCCGACTTCCCCACCGGCGCCATTCTCTACGGCCGCGCGGGCATCGTTGACGCTTATCGCACCGGCCGCGGCCGCTTCCTCTTGCGCGCCCGCGTAGCCACTGAAAATGTCACCAAGGATCTCAAGGCGCTGGTTGTCACCGAGCTTCCCTATCAGGTCAACAAATCCACGCTCTTCAAGCGCATCGCCGAGCTGGTCGAAAACAAAATCATCTCTGATATCGACATCGGTCAGGACCGCACGCGCGACGAGAGCGATCGCGATGGCATGAGGTTCGTCATCGGCCTCAAGCGCGGCGCGCAGCCTGAGATTGTCCTCAACCAGCTCTACAAGCACACGCAACTCCAGGAAAGCTTCTCTATGATCTTCCTGGCCGTCGTCAACGGCCAGCCGCGCGAGTTGGGCCTCGCGGAAGCGATCCGCGTCTTCATCGACCACCGTATCGACGTCGTGCAGCGCCGCACCGTCTATCTGCTGCGCAAGGCGCGCGAGCGCGAGCACATCTTGGAAGGTCTCAAGATCGCGCTCGACAATCTCGACACCGTCATCAAGATCATTCGCGCATCGGCCTCCCGCGCTGAGGCACGCGAAAACCTCTACGCCTGGGGCAAGGGCACCGAAATCATCATTCAGCTCGACCGCGAGCTCGCACGTCACGAAGAGCGCGGCCTCACCCTGCGCCAGGTTGACGCCATCCTCGAGCTCCAGCTCTACCGCCTCACGCAACTCTCCGTCGACGAGCTCCTCAGGGAGCTCAAAGAAATCCGCGAAAAGATCGCCGAGTACGAGGAAATCCTCGGCAGCGAGAAAAAGCTGCGCGCGGTCATCGTCAAGGAGCTTGAAGACGTTCGCGACAAATACGGCGATGAGCGGCGCACCGAAATCGTCGACGAGAGCGCGGAGATTCAGCTTGAAGACCTCATCGCCGACGAGCAGGTTGCCGTCACCGTCAGCCACCAGGGCTACCTCAAGCGCACGCCAATCTCCATCTACCGCCAGCAGCGCCGCGGCGGCACCGGACGCATGGGCATGAAGACCCGCGAAGAAGACTTCGTTTCGCAGCTCATCGTCAACTCCACGCACGCCTTCCTGCTCTGCTTCACCAACACGGGCCGCGTCTACTGGCTCAAAGTTTACGAAATTCCCGACGTAGGTGCCGCAGGCAAGGGCAAGTCCATGCAGAGCCTGCTCGATCTCCAGTCGGGCGAAAAGGTCTGCGCCATCCTGCCCGTTCGCGATCTCGAAGAAGAAGGCAAGTTCATCTTCTTCTCCACGCAAAAAGGCACCGTCAAGAAGACTCCGCTCAAGGACTTCTCCAACGTCATGGCGCGTGGCATCATCGCCATCGGCATCGATTCCGATGACGAGCTAGTCGCCGCGCGAATCACCGATGGCTCGCAGGTTATCTTCATCGCCACGCATCTCGGCATGGGCATCCGCTTTGAAGAGAGTGACGTCCGCTCCATGGGCCGCCCCGCCTACGGCGTCCGCGGCATCTCGCTCATCAAGAACGACTACGTGGTCGGCACGGTGGTCACGCCCAAGGAGCACGCGCCGGGTGCGTACCGCATTCTTTCCGTCACTGAGAACGGCTTCGGCAAGCGTACAGACGTTGAAGAGTATCGTCTGCAGACGCGCGGCGGCAAGGGCGTCAAGAACCTCTCCGTCACCGAACGCGTCGGCCGCGTCAACTCCATCCAGCTCGTCGACGAGACGTCTGAGCTGATGGTCATCAGCCAGTTCGGCAAAATCATCCGCTGCGACACCAAGACCATTCGCTCCGCGGGCCGCGCCACGCAAGGCGTCCGCATCCTCAACCTCGAGCCCGACGACAAGGTCGCCGCCACTGTCATCATCCCGCCAGAAGAGCTCAACGGCAACGGCCACGAAGAACAGGGCACTTTATTGCAGTAAGATTGATTACAACTTTCCAAGCCCAGAATTCGAAGCCACAGCGCTGAGTGGGATTGTGCGCCCTCGAGTCCCGGGCTTGGCATCGGGCCAATTCAACCATTCAAAACCTCAGCGTTGAAAGGGCATTCCATGGATCGAAAGACATTCTTGAAAACCCTGGCCGCAGCTGGCGCCGCGATCCCTTGCCTGTCGCTTGCGGCAAAAGCCGAAACCGGAAAGTGTGGCGACGCAAATTGCATGTCCGATGCCGGCGCTGTACGCCAGTTCCTCTCCGATTTCATCGCCAAAGATGAAACCAATCTGAGCCACGATACCCTTCTCAAACTGATGCAGGAGAGGGGACGCGCCTGCTGCCGTAATCTGGCCTTCCGGCAGAAGCTGATTGATGACAGTCAGGGAAACGTCGACAAGCTGGTGGAGTTGATGGGAAAGATCGTTGGCCCGGAGAACTGCCGCCGCGAAGCCAACAGGATCACACTGATCTACCCGACTTCAAAATGTGTCTGCGGCTGGAGTCCGGTGCGCCCGCCCTCTCCTGACGACCCCTATTGCAACTGTTCGGCCGCAAACAACCAGCTGCTTTTTGAGATGGTCAGCGGAAAGCCGGTTGCAGTTAAAGTCGTGGAGTCTCCGCGTCGCGGCGGTCCGCATTGCCACTTCGAACTTCAGCTCGATTAGCGGCAGCAAGGACCAGCTGCAAGAGACGTTGTCGTCCGTAGGATTCGCTCTGACGGTCGGACGAGATTTCTGTTGCGCGCAGACTGCGCTGGCGCGAATATTGTCATCTGTTTTGCCCGGTAGCGCGTCAAAACGGGTATTGAACGCCCGCGCTAACATCCTCCGCTCCGTCGCCGTCCTCTCCCTGCTGGCCCTCGCCCTTCCCTTTTGCCTAGCCGAAAAAAATCACTACGCCAAAGCCACCGTCACCAACCCCTCCGCCTCTTTCCTTGATGTCACCGCTCGCCGCGCCGACCTGGCGCATGCCACCATGCCCCGCGTGCTTGAAGCTATCGGCTGGAAATCCGGTTGCGTCAGTTCCGAACAACCGTCGCCGCCCACCGGCCGCATGATCATTCCCCACCACTACTTCAACGGCAGCAACGGCCCCATCAATCCGCAAGAGAACATCGCCACCGCCCCCTATCGCCAATTGAACGACGCAGTCAGCGACGGCGCCAGCCGTTACGTCGTCAACGGCGACTCCAGAGAAGCCGTCTGCGTCGCCAACCTGCTCGCCCGTTGGGCCGCGGCGAATGTCCTTCTCGACTACAGCTATCAGGAAAGCAGTCAGGCCTGGTACCAGGTCGAGTGGACGCTCAGCTCCATCTCGCTTTCATGGTCCATCGTCCAAGCCGACCCCGCCATTCCGCCCGCGCAGCGGACCGCGATCCTCGCATGGATGCACAAAGTCAACGAGTTCATGTTCGATCAAGATCCCCATCCCGGCGACGATGCTCACGAGAACAACCACGCTTACTGGCGCGCCCTCTGCGCTACGTCGGTCGGCATCCTCACCTCCGACGACAAGCTCTACCGCCGCGGTCTTGCGCAGTATTTCCGCGCCATCGGGCAAATGAACTCCGATGGTTCCCTCCCGCTTGAAATGGCGCGCCACGAGAACGCGCTCCACTATCAGAGCTTCGCGCTCGCTCCTCTGGTCCTGATCGCCGAGCTTGCCCGGCGTCAGGGTGTCGACCTCTACAGCCTCCGCGTCAACGGCCACACCATCGACGATGCCGTAGACTTCCTCGTGCGCGCCTCCGCCGACCCCGGCCTTGTGAAGAAGTATGCATCCGAGCCCCAGACCTTCTCGCTCTTCTCCAAGGAAAAGCCGCCCGCCTGGACCGAGTTCTGGGCCGCGCGTCATCCTGGCAAACCTTGGACCGGCATCCTCACCAAACCGTTAGTCGACTCAACGATTGGCGGCAACGCCACAATCTACGCCGCCCCCGCTCAAGCAAAGTGATCGCCCCTGGACCGCCCGGATCTCGTGTTGAAGACTTGTCAAGCTCCTGGCTCGCCAATTCCTCCACAACTCACTGAAAACATTCGAACGATTCAGAGCTGCAAGTTTGCCGATTAATTCGCGCGCCTCACTATACTTGTTTTAGGTGAGCGGAATCTGCTCCCGGCGGCGAATCGCCAATCTCTGTAGCTTGGCGATTTTTTTGAGGCGGATTTGACCCATCTTTGGTGCAGTTTCGGGCCTTTTGCACGACTGAACCAACATAATCAATCACTTAGATGTTAACTGATCGGTAAAATCTGCTATTTACTTTTGGGTAAATAGAGCCGCCCTAAACGTCCAGGACATCCCAGTTCTGCATTTCTGCTCAGAATCTCGCCCTACCGAGCGGTAGCGTCGTGTCCGGTCGGCTTCGTCTTCGCACTCCGCGACCACAGCATATAAACCGGAACGCCCAGCAGAACCAGGATCATTCCCGGCCACGTGTACTGCGGCTTGTAGCGCAGGAGCGCGGCGCAGATGCCGGAAGCCATCGCGATGTAGACCACCGGAAGGACGGGATAGCCGATAGCCTTGTAGGGCCGCGGCGCGTCAGGCTGCTTGAACCGCAGCACGAACAAACCAACAATCGTGAGTATGTAGAACACCAGAGCCGCGAAGATAATGTAGTCGAGCAGTTGTCCATACGATCCTGACACGCAAAGAACCGTAGTCCAGATCGCCTGCACAATCAGTCCCGCCGCCGGCGTGCGGAATCGTGGATGCAGCTTGCCCACGGACTTAAAGAGCAGTCCGTCCTGCGCCATCGCGTAGTAGACGCGCGCTCCTGCAAGGGTCATCCCGTTGGCGCAGCCAAAAGTCGAGACCATGATCGCCGCCGCCATCAGGTAGCCGCCGAAGTGCGGGAAAATCTGTTGCAGAACGGCGGCGCCGATCCGATCCTCGGAGGCGTATTGGATGCCTCGCGTAAAAACAGTCGCTCCATGCGGATCGCCGTGCAGCGGCAGCACCATCATGTACGCGGCGCTGGCCAGGAAATACGTGATCACCACAAAGCCCACACCCAGTCCGAGCGACAGCGGAACATTGCGCCTCGAGTGCTTGATCTCGCCCGCGGTAAACGTCACGTTGTTCCACGCATCGCAGGAGAAAAGCGATCCAACCTGCACCACCGCAAGCACCACGATCGACCCAACCAACGCAATGGGCCCTTGCACGCCCACCTGCACGGGATGAAGCGAATGCCAACTGGCATTGCGCCAGAACTCGCTCCAGTGGGCGCCGAAGTTCGCCGCAAGCGCCGCGCCGTTGCGGCCGATCGTGAACCCAAGAAGAATCAGCCCCGCCAGCGCCAGCGCCTTGGCCACGGTGAAGATATTCTGTAAGCCCGCGCCGAATCGCACGCCGCGAATATTCACATACGCAACAAACGCCACCACAGCAATTCCCGCGAGATTGGCGGTATTCACTCCGATATCCATATTGCCCAGCACCATCGGCCCAACAGGGATCGCAGGAACGTGCGCGATGTGCCACAGCCAGTGCGTGCTTGAGACCGTCGGGAAAAAGACGCCGAGAAATTTACCAAAGGCCACGCAAACGGCAGCGATAGTTCCCGTCTGAATGACGAGGAAAAGGGTCCAGCCGTAGAGGAATCCCCACAGCGGCCCCAGCGACTCGCGCAGGTAAACGTATTGGCCGCCGGCTTTCGGCATCATCGCCGCCAGCTCGCCGTAGCTCAGCGCGCAGATCAACGTCATTGTTCCGGTCACTACCCACGCAGCGAGAAACAGCGCCGGCGAATCCGTGAGCCGCGCAATATCGCAGTCGACGATGAAAATGCCGCTGCCAATCATCGAGCCGACAACCAGCGTGGTGGCGCTGAACAGTCCGAGGCTCTGCATCATCTGCGTGCCGGCGCCGGATGGAGATGAGATGCGTCGAGTTTCTGGTGTCGTCATTCGAGTATGCCTGCCCGTGTGGAACTGCGATCTAGTGCCTTGCCCCGTTCGTGATCGTCTCAAGAGTCATTCCCCTCCATCAAACAGGTTCACCGCCAGTTTCCACAAGCGATTTCGAAAGGGCGCGCCAAATTCGACGAAGCTTCGACGAAGGAACGGAGCTTGTAGCGCCGAAAATCGATTCTCTTCCTCCCCGAGAAAGCGTATACTCGTCTCGCTTGTCCAATCGCAACAACAACAAACCCAAAGACGGGACGACCAGGGAGTTCCATGAAGATTCAAATCGCAGGTTTGGCGGTGGCAGCGCTGTGTCTTGCAGGCGCGGCGCGAGGTTCGGCTCAACAAACGGCGGCGCCGCCCGACAAGATCGTGGCCACCATCGACGCCACGCAGACCAGTGTGCCCGTCTCTCCGTACGAGTACGGCATGTTCATCGAGCACATCGGCGGCACCATGTATGGCAGCCTTTGGGCTGAAATGCTCGACGATCGCAAATTCTACTTCCCCATCGTCTCCAAAGATCCCGAATCCCAGGCGCCGCGGCAAGGCAACCCCATGCGCATGCAGCTCCGCAAATGGCGTCCCGTCGGGCCTGACGAAGTCGTCGTCATGGATAAGGACCATCCCTTTGTCGGCGACCAAAGTCCCCGCATCGAGCTTGACGCCTCAACTCCGCATGGAATCCGGCAGGCGGGCCTCGCCCTCGTCAGCGGGAAAAAATATACCGGCCGCATCTATCTTCGCGGAACTCCCGGTGCCAAGGTCCACTTCACACTCGTCTGGGGCACCGGTCCGAACGATCGTCAGGCCATCTCCATCCCGGCCCTCTCCTACGAGTACAAGAAGTATCCGATTGCCTTCACTGCCGGAGCCGACTCTACCGACGCCGCGCTTGAAATCACGGGAACCGGCACGGGCAACTTTCACATCGGCACGCTCTCGCTCATGCCCGCCGACAATATCGACGGCTTCCGCGCCGACACCATTCCGCTCATCCGCCAGATCAAGTCGGGCTTCTGGCGCTATGGCGGCAACTATACTTCGAATCTCATCTGGTACCACACCATCGGCGATCGCGATAAGCGCCCGCCCGACTGGGACAACGCCTGGAGCGCCATGCAAACCAATGATCTCGGCATGGACGAATTCATGACGCTGTGCAAACTGATTGGCGTCGAGCCCTACATCAGCGTCAATGCGGGCTTGGGCGACTCGCACTCCGCCGCCCAGCAAGTGGAGTACATGAACGGATCGATCAACACCTTCATGGGCGCCCAGCGCGCCAAGTACGGCCATCCCGAGCCGTACCACGTCAAGTTCTGGAACATCGGCAACGAGCCCTGGGGATCGTGGCAGATCGGCCGCACCGATCTGAAGTACTTCATGATCAAGCACAACGAATTCGCAAAGGCCATGCGTGCCGTCGATCCATCCATCACTCTGATTGCTTCCGGCCTGATGCTCGAGGACTGGTACCTGACCGGTGAAAACCGCGCCAAGTACGCCGGTAATCTCGGGCCGCTATATGGTTCTGACGTCGACTGGACCGGCGGCTTCCTCAAAGACTGCTGGGGCAACTTCGACGGCATCTCACAGCATTGGTATGGCCAGCCCGGCCGTCATCTCGACATCGATAAGGTGCGCAACCTCCCGCTCGATGCGCCAACCGACGATGGCTACGTCAAGGTCGATCAAACCCTGCTCCAGTTCGCGCGTTACCCCGCCGATCTTGTCCATGGCGAAGCTGAGGAGTGGCTCGGCTACCAGCAGCGCTTCCCCGCAATGGCCGGCAAAAACATCTTTCTCTCCATTGACGAGTACGCCTACTTCGGCGGCGGCTTTGGCCGGCCGGTCACGCTCAAGCAGTCGCTTGCTTACGGCATGATCTTCAATGAAATGCTGCGCCATACTGATTTCCTCACCATGACGGCGCACACCATGGGCACCTCCACCATCGACTTCAACCGCACCTCGGTCACGATGAACACGTTGGGGCTCACGTTCAAGCTGTATGCCGATCACTTCGTCGGCGCCATCCCTGTCGCGCTTTCCGGAAACTCGCCACAACCCGCGCCGAGATTTCCTCCCGGCGGCGATCAGCCGAAGACCAGCTCCGGCAGCGCGACCTACCCGCTTGACATGTTTGCCGCGCTCTCTCCCGACAGAAAGTTCCTCATCCTTTCCGTAATCAACGCGACAGAGTCCGAGCAGAAGTTCGACCTGAATGTGAGTGGTACACGCATCGCGGGACCATCGACCCTCTGGCAGTTAACCGGCAACACGCTGGACGCCACGGATCGCGTCGGCCAGCCGCCGCAGGTCGAAATCAAGGAGATCTCCGTCGCCAATGCGCAGACGATCTCGGTCGCCCCCATCAGCGTAAACATCTATCGCTTCTCGACGGCCCTGGCAGCACAGTGAGGTTCGGCCCCCTCACGGCGGCCGGGCAATTGACCCGCGCAATTGATTTGGACGTGCCTAAAGGGGACTTGAACTTGAGCCGTCTGAAAGTTGAGCCGTCTGGCGGGTGTCTAACCTTCCAGATCCCAAAGCGAGTGCGGCCACGAGCAGACCCGCGAATACGCAAAGCAACGGAGTCGACCATTCCTGGAGCGTCGCCGACCATAGCTGAATGGCGTGACGTCCGTAAATCACGCCGAGCCAGGCGATGAGAGAGTAAAGCAGGATGCGAGCCCCGCCGTAGACGGCGACGAAGTGGCGGCGCTCACCCCGAGCGCACTATGGGTTATGGTTTTTGAGTTGCCGCTGCATTGACTTGGACGGGCCGGTCGGCATCGGTTGTGGATGAGCTAGCCGCAGGTGCCGTCTTGTCGGCCGGTATCTCTGTTCCTGCTGGATAGATCAGAATCTGGATCGCGCCCCAATCTGCGTCAAGGTTCGCGCCTGCCTGCTTGCCTTGGCCCATGATCTTGAGCTGGCTGTCGTCAAATCCAAAGTTTTCGACCAGATACTCGCGGATGACCATTGCCCGGGCTTCGGTTAAAACGAGATCCTTCTGCGTATCGCCATCCATGCCAGTGGAGACCACGACGACTGCAACTCCGAATTGAGTCTGCGCCAGGAAGTCGCCGGCATCTTTGAGAGTCTTCTGGTCCTTCAACTTGGCCGAATCGTGGTCATCAAAAATCTGTTTGCCTGCGTATGTGAATGTCTTTTCTGGAGTCGTTTGCGGAAGCTCCGCGATCTTGTTGGCGGCCAAGTCTGTGGAATCCTCGTATCCACGCTTCTTGAAATACCCGCTCAGGAGGAAATTGTGTTTCAAGGCTTCCATATTCTCTTGGAAGTCAGTAATGCCCGTCTGTGCCTGCAGCATCGTGTCATGAAGGGTGGCCGTAGTCTGTTCCAGGTTTTCATAGACTTGCTTGTCGTTTACCAGGGCTCCCACGGTTCCCTGTCCCGAATCGATCTTGGCGCTTACTGAGTTCAGATGGGCAGTAGCCAAAGTTGTGTTTAGGATGGCCTGCTGGCTGCTATCCAGGATCGCGTTCGTCTTTGCAAGCATCTGCCCCAATTCCAGCGGCGGCACACTCTGGATGGTCTGGCCATCCTTCACCTCGGCTTGTCCGGCAGATCCAAACGAAATCGCAACATATTGATTGCCCAGCATCCCCTCTGTTTCGATCGAAGCCACAGAATCCTGCTTGATAATCGCGTGTGTCGATCTGGCGAGTTCCATGATGACAGTGACCTTCTCTCCAGGCCTCTTCGGCAACTCGATTCCAGTGACTGTTCCGCTATGCACTCCGCCTACCTGCACGTCGGCGCCGTCAGCCAATCCCGCCACGTTTTCGAACTGCGCCTTCAAGTTGTATGTGGAACTAAACAGGTACTCCTTGCTCCCGATGATGAAGACCCCGGCCGCCAGAACTACCAGCGTCGCAACGATAAACGCACCCAACCTCGCCACTCTCGACATAAGTCCTCCTACGATTGCTTCAGAAACTCCATCACAAAGCCGATATCGCTTTGTTGAAGGTCTTCAAATGTGCCCTCAATTGCTACGTCGCCCTCATTCAGCAAGGCGAGACGGCCGGCAATCGTCCTGGCGCTATGCAGATCGTGCGTCACAACAATGGAAGCCATCCGGCGCTCTTTCTGGAGCTTGAGAATCAACTCGTTGATTTCGGCGGAGCTGATGGGGTCGAGGCCGGCTGTCGGTTCATCGAGCAGCAGAATCTCCGGCTCCAGGGCCAGCGCACGCGCCAGGCCCACGCGCTTCTGCATTCCGCCTGAGATATCGGACGGCATCTTATCGATGTCGCTGTCCAGACCGACTTCTGCTAGTAACTGCCTTACGCGATCGGCTCGCTCGGACTTGGACATGTCCCTGCGATGATGTTCCAGCGGAAAGGCCACGTTCTCCTGGACTGTGAGCGAATCGTAAAGCGCTGCCTGCTGAAACAGGAAACCCATCTTCTTTCTGATTTCTCCCATGCGGTCAAGGGCCAGTCCGGCGATCGCCTGCCCATGGATGCGAGTAGCTCCAGAGTCGGGCGTGTCAAGGCCAATGATGAGTCTCAGCAGCACGCTCTTCCCGGTGCCACTGCGCCCGAGCACTGCCAGAGTCTCTCCACGGTTCACGCTCAAACTGATCCCGTTGAGAACCTTGTAGCCGTCGAATGACTTGTACACGTTCTCGACGGCAACCACAGGCGCAAGACTGTCTTGCTCGGGTTCCGCTTGCTTCGTCGCAATGTCGTAAGCTGTGGCCATATTTGTTTCGCGTGCTTCAAACAACGATTAAGGAAAGAAGACGAGGATGAATTTCACCAGGATGACGTCTGCCAGGATAAGGAAGAGCGAGGCCAGCACCACCGAGTTGGTCGCAGCGCGTCCCACACCGGCAGCTCCTCCGCGCGTGCGCATTCCCTGGAAGCAAGCGATGAGCCCGATGATCAGGCCGTAGACACTGGTCTTGAATGTCTGCGGCAGGAATGCGCTGAAAGTGGCGCCATTGAAGCCGTTTGTAATGAATTGATGGAATGAGAGCGGCTCAACCATGGCCTGTGCAAACCAGCCAGTCATCAATGCGCATGCGTCTGTGGCAACCGTCAGCAGCGGCAGCATCAGGATGCAGGCCAGAATTCGTGGCGCGGCCAGCAGCCTGTACGGGTTGATAGCGGAGGCTTCGATGGCGTCGATTTGCTCGGTGACCTTCATCGATGCCAGTTCCGCGCCCATTCCCGCGCCGACTCGCCCGCTTACGACCAGGCCGGTTACGACCGGTCCCATCACCTGAATTACGGAGTAAACAAGGGTGGCAGGAAACATCGATTTGGCGCCGAAACGACTGAGACTGTAGCGCGCTTCGAGCGAGAGGATAACGCCGATTGCGGCGCCTGCCATAGCCACCAACGGCAGAGACTTCGAACCAACTTCGTCGAGCTGCCGAAGCAGCTCGCGCCATTCATACGGCGAAGTCACCGCGGCCCGCAACACCCGCCAGGAAAAGATGCCCAGGCAGCCGAACCACTCGAAGAATCCGTTGAACAGCTTCGTCGCATAACCTGCAACGGAAGACAGATGTTCCGGCCGCCGCACCGGAAGAGGAGGGTTCAAGCTCACCACTGCTGGAAATCCGCGGTCGCTCATTGGTTCGGACCTTGAATTGGCGAGCCATGCGCACTGTTGAGGTGCATACGTGAAATCAGGGCGTGGGGTCCACTATAGAAGAACTCCAGGGCAATGTTGCCGCCCAGATTTCCCAGCAGGGTGTAGTTGCCCATCCGAAATGCGTCCTTTGCCCCGAAGCGGTCCGGATACCACGCATAAACCGCAATCATGGAACCCGCATAGGGCGAGGCAATTGCGGAAAAAGAGAAGACGCGATGGCCGTCTTCGCCGTGGCGCCCGGTCAACGTGGAGATCACTGCGTGGCGCAACCTCGGAAATGGGCCGATGCATTCGCAGCGGTAGTACAACGTATCTTCCCTGAAGGCTTCCGCCAGCCCATAGCGCGTCGTTGTTCCGATTGCTGCGATTCCAAAGTCGGATCCAAACCGTTTGTCAAAACCGTTCACCCCCTGGCCCCACTCCGGTGGTGCATTGCTCCACTGGTTGATTCCTGCCGCGACTCCGGCTCCGACAATTGAATACGGTCCGAATGTGTCGAAGGCGTAGTTGCTGATCTTTGTTCTTTCAGTCGGGCGGGAATAGGTCAGGTCGATTATCCCCGGAGCCGTGATTCCTGACGTTGCGGAAGAATCTCCAGACGAGAGGATTGATTGCGACTTCGCCAGCACCGGCATTGCGGCCAAGGATGCAGTGACCAACACCAGAAGCGTCGCCCGGTGCATGATCGTGTCGGCCGGTTTCTCGCCCGATTTGTCAGCACGCCATTTCGCTAAGCCTGCCCAGCGAGCCAATGAGAAATGCGACTCCGAAGCCCATTTGGATAACCGCATCATCGCTCCTTTGGTCGCCATCGCCCATTTCACGCACGGCATGCGCCACCAGCGAACATTCGCGTAGCTACACCCGTGGAGATCGTCGCAGAGTCGAGACCCAAAGGAATGGTCATATTTGCTCGGAATCGCAACTTGTCTGCGTGTGGAAGGACTGCACAAGCCAATCGAGGCGAAATTCACTCGTTCGGAGCATCTAATCTGCCGATCCCGTGTGTAAAACAGCACACTTTTGTCCTGTAGATCGGAGGACAATTCAAAAAACCAGATGTTTACACTGTTTGCTGAGGAGCTTGCCATGCCTGAAGTTCATGCTTTCCCTTCCGTTCCGACGAAGATCTTGTTGCCCATCGACTTCAGCTCATCTTCAAAGGCGGCTTTGGAGATGGCTGCTGACCTCGCGAAGCACTTTCACGCAGGACTCCATCTTGTGAATGTTATTCCGATGTTTCCCGCCACAACACTTCCCGACCTGGTTCCCGAGGCACAGTTTATCCAGGAGGCGAGAGCATTCTCGGAGCAGCGCCTTGCGAAATGCCATGCGGCACTCGCGGCCAGGGGACTGAAGTCAACTTCCAGTGTCGAAGTCGGAAACGACATCGCCGGGAACATTATGGAAGTGGTGGAGCGCGAGCATGTCGACATGGTGGTGATCTCCACGCACGGCATCTCCGGCTGGCATCCACTGGTTTTTGGGTCGATTGCCGAAAAGGTCGTAAAGCTCGTGCAATGTCCCCTCTTGCTTCTGCGCTCTGCCAAGCCTGACGCCACCGCGAAGCCGCGATCGGAGCACTCCGGGGAGTGGTGGTAGAGAAACTGCGGAACCTGTCTCGCAACACTCAACTCTGCCGGGCTCTCCTTGCATTTCCAGAAGTGAGCAGTATTGAACAGACGGCCGCTTTCAATCCGGGCGATGATGGACAGAGATTGATCGTAATTGCGGGTGATCACGGGATGGACTGTCCCCATTTTGTGCAAGTGCCCAGGGATTGACTCGTTCCTGCGTTGGCGGCGCCAGGTCGCAAAGAGAGACTGACCTGTATTCCCTCAAGCACCGCGTTCGCGGACTTTGATCCATTTGCCACAAACGCTAAGCCCGGTACGAAGCGACGATGCTTTCCTGGGCACGAATCGTCCAGCCGAAGAACCGGCACAAATCGAGGCAACATTTTGAAGAGCGATCAGAGCAATACATTCGATTCCGCAGCCTTTCTCGCAAACGCCGGGCTGGGCAGATCCATCATCGAGTTTCAGCCCAAGCAGACCTTTTTCTGCCAGGGAGATACAGCGGATTCTGTGTTTTATCTGCAAAAAGGCCGTGCAAGGGTC
Source organism: Occallatibacter sp. (assembly GCA_052145255.1). GTDB lineage: Bacteria > Acidobacteriota > Terriglobia > Terriglobales > Acidobacteriaceae > Telmatobacter. The sequence goes on along the minus strand of JBKQOX010000007.1, from coordinate 13,164 downwards.
ACTGTCGTCTCGCAAGCGGGGAAAGAAGCCACAATCACGCTTCTATCCTCCGGTGAATTTGTCGGAGAGGAGTCGCTCGCGGCGATCACCGGCTTGCATATGGCCACCGCAACGGCAGTGAACACCTGTACAGCGCTCAAGATCAGCAGAAGCGAAATGATTCGAGTGATGCACGACGAACCCGCATTCGCTGATCTGTTTCTCAAGTTCCTCCTGACCCGCAGCATGCGAACCCAGGCCGACCTTGTCGACCAACTCTTCAACTCCAGCGAAAAGCGTTTGGCGCGGATTCTCCTCCTGATGGCGGAATTTGGCAAGCCTGGCGAACCGGAAACCTTTATTCCTGCGATTACTCAAGAAACGCTGGCGGATATGATCGGCACCACCCGCTCCCGTGTGAGCTTCTTTATGAATCGCTTTCGCAAGCTCGGGTTTGTCAGCTACAACGGCCGCATCCAGGTACATAGGTCGCTCCTGAATGTGGTCCTGCTCGATCAACTGCCTGACCACAACGCACAAAAACCCGAGATTCTTCCCATTTCGTGAGCTACTTTAGCTCGAGGCTTCAGCCCGTAGATTCATCGCATGGAGTGGGTCAGGCTGGACCTGTTTCGAAAGGGCGCTGCGCAACACTACGCCGAAATGCTTCCTTCGTTATTCCATCCGCATCACGGCACGGTCTCCATCAATGCGCGGCGGGCGCGCCCGGTCCGGCGTTGGCGAGAGCCACTGGGTCGCTCGGATCTCCGGCTTCCCCAGAAGCTGCAACGTAGGCGATGCGGTACCGAACCTGCGTATTGCCCGCGGGCGGGTAGTCGCTTGCCGCCGTTCCGTCGATGGGGCCTGCGATGCGAATCCAGCCGGCCGTGGGAGCGTCTTGGCGCTCGATCACAACACTTAGGCCTTCCGGGGCCTTTGCGAATTGCAGGGTGACGCTCGGCGATGGCTGGCTCGCCGCTTTGAGCACCGGCGCTGAAGGCTTGGGTATCGTGGCCGATCCGACACGAACGATGACGGGATCAGTGACATCGCTGCGGTTTCCTGCGGCGTCAACCGCAACCAGACGATAGAAGTAGGTACTTCCGGCACTGACGTAGAGATCCTGATATTCGTGCGCGCTGGCTGCCAACGGATCGCCGAGCACAACGCCCTGGTCGGCGGCGTTGCCTGAGCGCAGGACCAGAAACTGCGCCGTGCGCTCCTCGGGCATGGCCGGAGCAAACGTCAACACCACCTTGCCGTCCGCGCCGGATGCGCTAGTGATCGTTGGCTCGCCGGGCAACGAACGATCCGCCAGAGTTACTTCGACCGCATTGCTCGGCGGACCTTCGGCATTGTCGAGCGCAACGGCGAGAACGCGGTACTCGAGCGTGGCTCCCGATGCCGCGCCGATATGGTCGTCGTACAGTGGTTCGGGAACAGCGGTTGAGTTCAGGCGAACCCAGTTGGTCGTCCCAGCCGCGCCCGGCCCAGAAGACGATACGGCGCTGCGCTCCACAAAATAGCCTGCCACTGGAAAACTTACAGGCGTCCAGGTAAGCCGAACGCGGGTCTGGCCCGCATCGGCGGCAAGACCGGTGACGGCAGGCGGCGCGCCGGGATTCGTCGGGATGGCGCTGGCGGCGAATGACGGCGGCCCGAGATCGCCGCGTGGGCCGACGGCGCGCACGCGATAGTAGTAGGATGTTCCGCCGCGCAAGTTATCGTCCTCGTACTGTCCAGTACTCGGCGGCAGCGCCTGCGTCATCAGCGTCTCCCATGGCCCATTTGGCATGAACGATCGCTCGACAACATAGCCGGCGAGATTGGGTTTCTCTCCCGCGGTCCAGGTCACTACAATCTTTCCCGGCGAACCCGCCGCCTGGACCACTGCCGGTGGCGCGAGCGCACGAAAGTCCGGGAAGAAGATGCGCATCGAAGAGGGCTGGCTCCGGCGGCCGAATGCGTCCACGGCGTAGATCTTGTAGACCACCGCTGTGTTCGGTGGCGCGTTGCGGTCCACCACCAACGAGAGCTTCGGGTTCCATTGCGTGCCCACCACAAACGGCTTCACGCTGATGGAGCTTCCATTCCGCTCAACCACGCACGAAATTGCTGGCAGCGCACGATCCTCCGCTGGCGGATTCCAGGACAGCGAGACGCCGTTCTCATCCACCTTGGCCTGCACACCATCGGGCGAAGGAGGCAGCGCCGTGGCCTGCGATGCATCCACTGCCTGCGAGACGAGCTTGACGCCGGTGGGACTGCCTTGGGCGTCGAGGCCCTGGACGGTATAGGCGCGCGCACCGGGCGACACGTTGGCGAGAGTTGCATAGAGACCTAGCGCGCGAGCGAAATTGAGATCGCTGAAGGCGCGCAGTCCGAGCAAGCTGATGAAGTTCTGCTGCTGCTTTTCATTGGCCTGCGGTTTGCCAAGCACATCGGGCAACCGCTTGATGGTATCGGCGTCTTCAATCGGCAACGCTGCCAGAGCCGATGCATCGCCCATCGCCACATGCGGGATAAGCACGTTTCCCGAAGAATTGGAGACGCTCCATCCGCCCGCCGGCCATTGTTGCGCAGGAGGAAACCACAACAACTGAATGTTCCCTTGGCCATCCGAGACGGCAAAGACAGCGCCGCCATTCTGCTGCGCCGCGCAGATCAACGGCGCGAACAGCAGAATGCCGATGGCAGCGAGTTTGCCGAAGACTCTCTTCATAAATGCACCGAGAACGAAACGCTGCTCAAGGGCCAGGGCAGGCCAAGCGAAGCGCTGGCGTTAATATCGAGCGGCAAGGCCTCGGCGTGGATCTGCGCGCTGACCCAGTCGGAAACGCAGACCCCTGACACGCACACTCCCGCGCTTGCATTGGCCGAAAAGTCGCCGGAGATGTGCGGCTGTGGTGTGATCGTGAGGCCCGCGTCGACGTTTCCTTTCACATAAGCCGAAGCCACCGAGTTATCGCCCACTTCAAGATCGATGCTGATTCCGCCTCCCAGGGAGAGCCCCTGGTCCGACAGCATCAAATACATGTCGGCATTGGAGACGAGGAGGTGACCCTGAATCCGCGGGCCCTCTTTCTTGCCGGCATCGATGTGCCATGGGCCATTGCCAAAGTGCAGATCGACGGCAGCATTGTTGGCGCTGTTGCCAAGATCGAGCGAGGCCAATCCGTCCATGAAGTTGAGCTGTCCCCACAAGCGCCCGTCGAAGTTTCCGCCCGCGTATTGGAAATATCCCTGGAAATCCCCGTTGCCGTTATCGGCCAGCTTGAGCAGCCAGGCGTGGAAGTCCATGCGTGCGCCTGCATCCTGGCCGCTGGCCTTGATGGTGAGATCGCCGTCGAGCGTGTAGGTGAAATGATCCGGCATGCCCACCCGCATTCCTGCATAAAAGAGGAACGAGTTGTCGTAGACCGGGCTGGCGGCGTTCAGGTCGCCCGTGTCAGTAAACGCATTGATGGGGAAGTTGTGGCCCATGCCGCCGGAAATTGAGTAGAGGTTCATTATGGGCGGCACGGGGACGAGTGGAACGCCCGTATCGCCGAGGCTGATGATGGCGCGCGTCAACCAGTAGTCATGGCCGTTGCCGTAGCCCAGCCGGAACTGCGCCGTCACGGGCGGCCCACCAAGCTCGCTCAGATCCACTGTGCCGGAGTACTCGGTGGTGCTGCCACCGTTGTAAACCGGGTGCACTTTGGCGTCGGAACTCGGCTGCCCTGAGGGATACGGCACGTCGACCGTGAACGGGGAATTGGTCGGGCCTTGCTGGGTGATGTTGGTGCCCGACTCATCGAGCTCGTAGTTCACCTGCATAGGTGCGGCCGCCATCACTTCAGACAAGTGAACGTGCGTGCTGAACTGCGCGGTGAAGATCTGGCTGCCGCTAATCGGCACTGTGATATGCGCGGAGACCAGGTCGACGGGTGTGGGGCCAAGCTTGGTGCTGCCGCCCAGTGGAACGTCGATCGAACTTGCGCTGTTCGCGAGATAGGCGCGGCCATCCATGCCGAAGATGAACGGTGTAAGCGGAATCGAAGTGAAGCTCTTGCCTTCGGCGTTGAAGGTGTAGGTCGTGGAGGTCTGCACGGCCCAGCCGTGGCCCTGCACCTGGGTGAAGACTAGATTCTTCGCTGTGAAGGAGACGTTGCCGTACGTCTTGGTGACTGGAGCGGTGGTGGTGGGGAAGGTGATCGAGGCCTGCTGGCCCCCGCCCGACTGCAGATGTGCGTCACCTTTGATGTGCGTATCGAGCCACCGAACGTAGATGTCCATGCCGTAGTAGGTTGCAGTCAAATCACCCTGGCCGGGCGCGGCCGTCGCCACGAGCTTTTGAAAGTCGACTGTGCCGTCCTCGTAATTGGAGTGGAACTGGCCGGTGGTAAGGCTGCCGCAGAGCCCGCCGCCGATCACGCCCCAATCGGTGACAGTTGGCGAGAGCGCAGATGCGGCAACAAGACCCATCGTGTACGGAACGACTGTAAGTGTCGGAAAACGAACGCCCACCCAGTCGCCGCCGCTCAAGCCGCCACAGAGCGGGCCTGCAGCGTCGCCGCCGCTGTGGCTCAGGTCGATGCGCACGTTGTTCGACTGCATCTGGAACGCGCTCCAGCCGATGATCGTCGAAGGCAGCGTCAGCCCATCCTTCATCCAGTCGCCGTTCACATGCAGCTCTGAGGTCACTCCGCTCCACGTTTGCGGCTTCTCTGCGCCGGGCAGCCGCAGCGTGTCGTCACTTAGCGTCAGGCTGAGTGTCGCGTCCACTTCACCTTGTGCGGCGCCCCCTTGGGATGATGTATGGCCCTGGATGCGATCGATGGTTCCTGTCACTCCCGGGACGCTGGCGTGAAGCGTGACTCCTGGTGACACATCGATCGTTCCAGAGGCGACCGTTTGGCCGTCAGGAACGCTCCAGTTGGTGAAGCTGATCGGGATGGGCGGATAAATGTCGTAGCCACCGCTCGACTGATTGGCGAGATGGATAATGAGATTGCCGTTCCCGCTGTACTGTGAGCCCTGCTGCGTGACGTGACCCTGAATATCCCCCACCTCGAAGGCCCCGCCGCTCGTCACCGGGAACAGGAACTTGCAAGGCTTGGTGGGGTCCGAAGCAACCACTTCGTAGTGGCTCACGTTCGACTCCACGTGCGAGTCGGGCAGGGGTTTCGGCGCAGTGAGCGAGACAACGTGCTGCAAGGCGTCATTGACGTACTGCACAGCTCCAAGCCCGGTGACGCTGTGGTTCGAGCTGGAAAGGATGCCAACTTTCAGTGGAGGCAGATTGCTGCCCGCCGGCGGCGAAAGCGAGTTCAGCAGCGATTGCGCCTGTGCGCCCGCATCCGCATCGATGCTCTTGCTGCTGTCTCCCGCAATCTTGCCCACCGCCTCGCGGACTCCAAGAGGCAGATTGGGCAGGGCTGGATCGGGCACGATATTGGCTTCCACCATCACCGCATGCATGCCCTCATCTTTGGTCGTCAGCGGCGATGGCGTATCGAACGGCTTGCTCTGTGAAACGATGATCGGCGGCTCGAGCACAATTGCGAGCTTCCCGCCCACCTCGGCCGGCTGAGGATGGGCGATAAGCTTCCGCTGCGTTGACGGGCCCAGCGCAAATGTCTGCTGCATGGTTGCGCCATCGACGTGCCACGTCACCTGGACTTCGCCGCGCCCATAGTAGCCAATTTGCGACTGCGCCACCGCTGCGTCGTCGCAGGTACTGCATGTGGCATCGGCGGTCACGTTGCCGCCGCCGGCGCGCATCGGCTCAAGGGTCAACTTGGGCTGTCCCGAAGCAGGTGCCTGCGCGGGCTTCGCCCCAAGGGTTGGCATGTGCGCTGGCGCCGGCGTCGCTGGCCCGGGCGCAGCCTGATTCCCCAGATCGGCGACCGCGCCTGGCGCGAGGTGGATGGGCAGCTTGGATGGCCCGTTATCGTGACCGGGGTAATCCGGGTCAGCAATGGATTTCAGGTGCAACGGCCCATCGGCGGCCAGGTCCTCTGGATAGGTGAGCGTCTTGTTTGCGCAGAAAACCATGTACGCGCGCGATGCGATCGCCGAAAGATCGGGGCCTGCCGGCGCGCTGTTGGCTGATCCTTGAGATGAGCCGCCCTTCGGCGCAACCGGCATCGCTCCCTGCGACAGAACCGACTGGAATGCACTGCCCACCGAGTTTTGTTGCGTGGCGCCTCCGCCAGACATCACCAGCTTGCCCAGAGTAGCTACCTGCAAGAATGGCGAATTGGCGGGCCCATCCACGCTTGCCGAAAGCAGCGACGCATTAATGTGTTGCGCGTCGGCTTCCGATAGCTGAAACACTCGGATCGTGTAATTGCCGGGATTGTTGTACGGGTGGAAGTAAACTCCCTCCGATTGCAACTTGGAGCCCGAAGTGGTGTTTGGCGCCGGCAAAGTCAGGCCTTCGTCACGGTTCCAGTTCGTCATGTTTGGATCCGCAGGCGCTGGAGAGAGCGTTTCGATCTTCCCGTCGCCCCAATCGACGAAGACGTTGTCCATCGCCAGTTGCCCGACTTGCCCAACGACCTGACCGGATTTCTTCGATCCCGGCACGTAGATCAAATTGGGATTGGTTGCGTAGGGCGAGTTGGTGAGATCGAAGTTGCCGGTAACCGCGATACGATCGCCAACATAGTTATTCGGATCGTTTCCGACATCGTCGATGTCCACCGCCGCCAGCCCATTGCCAAACCCGCTTGCCGGACAGGACATGCCCGTGGGAGCGGCGGGCCGGTCGAGCGGCCAGCGATCCGAAACTTCCACTTCGATATCGGTTGTTTGCGGCTGGGTCGGCTGCTGGTTCGCTTGCGTAGCCAAATTCTGGCTATTCACCATATAGTTCGGCGCGGCCGATTGCGTGCCGCCCGATTTCGTCGGCGGATTGGCAGCTTGCGGCGCTACCCCATTTGTGTTGTACGTGTGATACCCAACCACCTCCCACTGCAGATCCCCCTCAGCCAGTTGCGGACTGGAACTTGAAGGTGCAGGGGGTTTATAGATCATCACGCCATTGATGACCGTGGGAGTTGGGGCACTGTGCGACGAATAATGGAAGCCAGCAGGGGCCATCTTGAACTTCGATGGCTCCAGCGCCGAAGCAAGAAACGCCGCGTCGGGATCGAAATAGTTCGGAACCTTCATCAGCGTGGTTTGGTTGCCGCCCATCGCCAGAACCGAGATGCCATTGATGCGCTTTGAAGCGAGGAGCGTGACGCCGTCCTTTAAGTAAATGTTGAGCACGTAGTAGTCGGCGATGCCCGGGTTCTGCTCGTGCCACGAGAACTGAACGCTGTCATCGAGCACCGGTATCCCGTAGTGCTCTTCGATCTCTCCCTCGTATTGATCGCCCCATTTTGGCGTGTCGAGGACGATCTTGCCCATCGTAAACTTCTGCAACGTGATGGGCGTGATCTTGAGCGACGGCGGAGGTCCCTGGGTGACCGTCTGCGTAATCACGTCGAGCATGCGCGGTCCCGTCACTTGCTGATGTTCCGGCGTTTCGAGAGTAATATCGCGCCCGCCAGGCAGCGCCGTGGCCAGCGCGCTCACTGTCACGTGAATCTCGGTGCTGTTAACGTAGCGCGCCGGTCCCGCGGCAAACACCGCGGCGGGAACTCCCGCTCCGACGCTGAAGGTCGCTTGAATTCCGGGCACGAAGTTCGTCCCTTCAATCGCGATATCCACGTTCTGCGCGCCTGCCGTGATCTGGCTGGGAACCAGACGAAGAATCTGCATGGGAGCAGCAACCGCGCTCGGGTTAGCCGGAGTCACAGTAAATGTATTCGGTGCCGGCGTGTGATAGTTGCCAGCCAGCAGTGTTACCGAGCGCGGGCCCAGCGGCGCAGTCGCGGCAATTGTGATTTGGGTCTGCACTTGGTTCGCATTTACCAGGTTGCTGTGCCCTATCGTCAGGCCCGTCGAGGGGATGAGTTGCAGGCTCTCATTCGCAACGAGGTTGGCGCCGGAGAGCGTAAGCACAACCGTTGTTCCCTGCCTGCCCGAAAGCGGCGACATTTCCTTGATCGTGGGCGCGGGCGTTCCGCAGGTCGCCGCAAAAGCGCCATTAGGGCAAGCTGGCTGTTGCTTCGCTGCCGCGACCACGTTGAATGGAGCTCCCGCGATGAGATCGTGATCCGCGTCCTCGACGTCGACCCGGTAGCTGCCGACAGCGGCGGTTGAGGCGATTTGCACCTGGGCGACAATCTGCGTTGCCGAAACCGCCGAAATGCTGCTCACGGTCAAGCCCTGCGAAGGTGTGAAGAGCAGCTTGAGCTGCCGCGGAGTAAGATTCGATCCCGTAAACGTGAGCGTGACGGTCGTTCCATGCGTTCCTTGCGTAGGACTGTACGACGCGAGTGAAGGATTGCCACGAGGAGCGGCTTGTCCCACGGCGCGACTTGCCAGCGCGATCGCAAAAGCGGCGAGTAGCGCGCAAGCCATCCACCTTGAGCACAACCTCGCACTTTGTTTACGATCCAAACACGTATTGGCTCGCGCCACTTGCATGCATTCTTCTCAAAAAGTCTTCTTGTGTCCCCACGCAAAGGTCCAGATGGCCACAAGCTGCGTTGAGGCCGTGTCGATGTGGTTTACGTTATCGTGATTCTGGTTGTAACTGCCCTGTGCGGAGAGCGTGCTCGTCTTCAGCCAGCCGGGAAGCGTCCATGCCAGCCGCCCACCGTACTGGCCGCTGAGCGTGTTGCTGGTAAATGTGCCGCTCGCCAGCTGCGACTCGGCCTGCACCACGCTCAAAAGCGGTGAAATCTGCAGTCCCGGCGCCTTCCAAGCCAACGACGGTTGCACATACACGCTGATGTTGCGCGTATCGCCAATGGCCACGGGATCTGCAGCGACCCAACTGACGTTGACTTGCGTGTTGCACTGGAAGAAGCCCTTTGTAACCAGATTCGCGCCGGCGGAAATCGACGAAGTGATCGCCCCGGCGCTGGGCTGAATGTTGTTTCTGAGCCAGTCTCGCGTGCCTCCTACATTGAGTGAGACCATGCCCACCTGGCGGCTCACCGTAACGTTGCCGGAAACGTCGCGCTGGTCGGCACTTCCATTTTGCGAGGGCGGCTGGCCCTGCAGCGCCAACGGAACATTGCCTGTCTTGGTGATCGATTGCGTCGAGCTGACGCTAAGGTTGGTCTTCGCGCCGAGCGGCTTTGACCAGGTTTCCGTCGCCGTGTTCAGGTCGAGTTCGACGGCTGTGGCTGACTGTACGTTGTTTTGCAGAAAGCTATAGGTAACCGCAAATGTCCCGGCCTTTGTGGGCGCGCTTGCCGAAGCATCCACTCCGCGCAGATCGGGATTGCTCGACTGCGTCAGGCTGGGATTGGCGGGGTTGCCGAAGTTCGCGCTGAGGTCGCGGAAATCCGCGCTGAGCGCGACCTTGCCTGCGGACCCGGAGATGCTACTCCTCCACGCGCGGCCGAATAGCGTTTTCACTGTCGGATCGGAGAGATTCGCATCATCGTAGCTCCACGCATATTCCGATTGCCACTGCCAGTTCTTGGGGAGATGGAATGTAAGCAAGCCGCCGTAGACATCCCCGCGCGAAGCTTGCGCGACCGGGTTGGGCACGACAATCGGATTGCCCTCCGAGTCATACTCCACGATGGTCGGCGCGCCAATATCGCGAGCGCTAAGCCACATCAGTCGGAACTCCGTCCACTTCGGGAACGGCGCCTGCCAACTCGCACCCAACAGTCGCTGATGAAACGAGATTCCCGCGCCGCCGCCCAGCGCCTCGTCGTTGGTATTGGTATAGAAGCCGAGCTTTCCGCCGGGTGTGGTGAGCGTGGCCTCCACTCCCTGGCGCGGCGTTGCCGCAGTCACGAATTGCGCGTCAGTGTACAAAACCGGCGACACGATGCCGAAGCGTAAGCTCGCGCCCCAATGTTCTCCCTTGCGCTCGAACTGTGCGACGTAATCATTCACGCGCCCTATGCTGGAGCGCAAAGCTGCAGGGTTCAGCACCGAGTCGAGCAATCCGCTTCCGTTCACTGCTGGCTGCCACGGGTTGCCTTGGAAAATCATGCGATCCGAGAGCGTCAGATCGTTCGAGTCCGGCGGATTGGAGCCCGAAGCCCATTGTGTTGTGGAACCGATTTGCATGTCGATTTCACCGCCGAATTTCTGCTTTGGTGCTGCGGGCTTCGCCGGTGCGGGTACACGTGTGAGCGAAGCTCCAAGCGCGGAAGACGAACTCGGCGCGGGCGCTGCTTCAGCATCTGTGCCCGGTTGGAAAGGCGTTGAGCTGGGCGTTGCGGGCGTCGCCGTCGGCGCAGACACGGAGAACTTCCATCCTGATCCCTCGTTGCCCACCGTCAGGCTTACGTCGTGCTCGCCGTTCAAAAGCGGAAGCTGCGGCGTATACGCCACCTGCGTTTGGGTCACTTGCGCAAGCGATGTAATGTCGATGTCGTCCATCGCCAGGCTCACGTCCGCGGGATTCACCGGCGCCTGGAATTGAACGCCGATCGCGGGCTCGGTCTGGCTCACGCTGCTGTTCGGAGCAGGCGCTTCTTTGGTGATCTGCGACGAGAGATCGAAGTATCCGTGCCTGCGCAGCGTCGTCAGCGAAACGAATTCGACATTCAAGCTTCTGGTTGGTTGTCTCATCCGCGCCGACGGAGGTCCGGGAACACGCGGTGCGACAAATCGCTGTTCCGGCCCGGAAAACAGAAAATCGCCCCAATGCGAATACACATCCACGCGCCAAAAATACGTTTGGCCCGGAATGATGAGGCCTTCCACCGCGTGCAGATCGAGGGTTCCCTTGTCTGTCAGATATCGCCGCAGAACCCTGTTGCCCTTAGCGTCGTTGCTTAAGGTGACCAGATAGAATGCGCCAGGGTTCGCAGGGTTCCAATCAAGCGACATGTGCCCGGCGGCCGATTGGGTCAAAACAGCACTCACTGGTGCCAGGGCGCCTTGCGGCAGGTGCGCGATGGGCCGCATCGGAAGCGGTTTCCGCGTTGCTCCGGCGCTGTCCATGGCGCGAACCGTCCAGTAAAGATTGCCCTCAGGTTGCTGGCGCCAAACTTCACTGGGAACCTGCCAATGGTTGTCGTCAACATTGTGCCAATCCGAGATGGATGAGAAATATGGCTGCGTCGAAAATCCGACCTGATAGCGAACCGCTCCTGGAACCGGCGCCCACAGCAAGGTAGGGGGCTCTGAATCGGTTGACGCTGCCCCATACACCGGCGCCAGGAGCTCTTCAAGTTGCCATCCGGCAGGATTCACAACGACCGTTACCGGCCGCGTCGCGATCTGGCTCGGTTGCTGCATACGCAACTGCACAGTATGTCCGCCCAGGAACCATGTGGGCAGCGGCTGCTTGGTCCTGACGGTGACACTCTGCCCGGCAACCAGGTTCACAGCAAACTGCTCGACAACACGGTTATCCCAGAGCCATTGGCCGATGATCGTGCCCGTTCCCGCGCCCGACATCACCGCCTCTGCATAGAGCTCGCCCCCAAGAGAAACCACTGTCCCGTCGCGCGGGTGAAGCAATGCAAGGTTGAGCACCGACACCGGCGCGCCGATAGATGTGGACGAACTGATCTGCAATGGCTGCGTCGTACCGCTGCCCGCAGCGGCAGGACCAATTGGCGTTGCCGTCGAAGTTCCGTCGGCGTTCAGCACGTCGATCGCGCGCAGCCCCACAGTTGCGTCAGGGCTCAGGCTGACGGTTGCGGTCATTAGCGTGGCGGAAATCCGATTCACGGTCAACACCGCAATGTCTGCCGCTTGCGTGTGGCCGTTGGAGTTGGCCAGGCTCGCAAGCTGCGGTGAGATGACCACCATGGCGCCGGGCCTGAAGTTTGCACCTTGCAGCGTGAGCAGCAATCGGCCCGCTCCCTGCACCGCCAGGCCGGGAGCCGCACTGGTCAGCACTGGAGGTGCCCCGGCCGCCGGGGAGACGATCAGAGGAAATGGCGCCGACGTTCCTCCGGGCAGAGTCAACGACGGATTGAAGACTGTAATCTGCACAGTGCCCTGGGTCGCGATGTCCGAGGCCAGAATCGCCGCGGTAATCTGCGTCGCGTTCACGAATACAGTGGTCCGGGCCGCTCCGTTCAGCTGCACCACTGACCCGGCGAGGAATCCCGTGCCGTTTACAGTGAGCGTGAATCCCGAGCCGCCGGCTGTCACGCTCGACGGAACAATCGACGTAATTGTCGGGACACCCTGCCCATGCGCCGCCGCACCAGCGAGCATGGCCAGCAACACGGCTCCCGGCAACCACCCGGGACGCGCACCAGGGACACACTTCTGCTTTCGCTGCAAGTTGGGAGCCCGGAGGGTACGCACGTGTCTTCCTTTCATGAAGCCGGCGAGCCTTACCAGAGGGGAAGCTCTACACTTACCTGCGGTGGCAGGCAGGATAACTTGGGCATTTGAGGAAAATCAAGTGAAAAATGGCTTTGCTTGTTTCAATTTCCGGTACTTCCGATGACGGCGGTTGCCTATGATTGCACTCGCAAAGGCCCAGAAGTCCATCCGCGCTTCTTTGCGCAGTTCGCAACGTCAGATCTCAATGAAAAACTCCCCGCGCAACAGCACGAGAGAAGCTGCGCAGTGGCTCAGCTCTCTGAACCTGACTCCTGCACTTCGAAGATTTAATGGGTGCTTCTTGCCTGCGCTGGACGGCGATTTGCGTAGTGGATAAAGAGCGATGGCGTCGCTCTTGCGGCCAACCTTCTCCCGATTGAGTTTTCCGTTGACGCGATACCGAATCCACCAAATGCCGCTATCGCGGACTCTTTCTCCAAAGTCCCTCGACCCTTGGCTGCTCTTTTCTGGGCATCTTCCATTCACGCAGAAAAAGTTAAGTACAAAGGAGCTCCAAGAGGATGACTTACGCCAAACTCTGCGACCTCCAATTCTGGCAATCCTTCCGTAAGCTATTGATTAAATGGTGCTCAGAGAGGAACTTGAACTTGAGCCGTGTGGCGGGCGTCTGAGCCCGCTGGCGAAATCCCGAGCTCAGTCGAGGGACCTCGCAATACTGGTGCCCAGAGGGGGACTTGAACCCCCACGGCCGGTAAAGGCCTGCGGATTTTAAGTTCTTCCCACGGGTGTGCCCCACGGCGCATCAAGCACTTACAGCTAGTGTACCGGGAGCCCCTCTTGCTGTTCGGGCATAGTTTGGGC
>JBKQOX010000006.1:0-49194 GCA_052145255.1 Occallatibacter sp. | reverse complement strand
CGCATTCGCCACGAGGTGCTGCTTCAGGTGCGCATTGACAGAAAGAGGGTTCGTTCCATTTCCAAGCCCGGACTTATCGAGTTGATCGCGGATATCCGTCCTATTGAAAGCAACCGAATGGGGGTGTAATTGATGAAGCGCGGCAACAGCAAGCCAGATACGGTCCGCGAGACGCAATTCCGATGAAGCAATAGGCATTTCTTCCTCCTTTATATCTTCCAGTATAGGAATCATACCTAATATTCCTAGGAATGTCGATAAGCAACGCGAAAGGCCCCCAGCCGAAGCTGGAGGCCTTTGTTTTGCTGGTTGCCGGGGCGTCGAGTCCAGGGCCTTCTATTCCCTATTCCCGATTCCCTAGTCCCTGTCTTCAGTACATGTCGCCCATGCCGCCGCCGTGGCCGGCCGGCGCCGCACTCCTCGGCTCTGGAATCTCGCACACCAGAGCTTCAGTGGTCAGCAGCAGGGCCGCGATGGATGCCGCGTTGAGCAGCGCCGTCCGCGTCACCTTCGTGGGATCGATGACGCCGGCCTTCACCAGGTCCTCGAACTTGCCGGTTAGCGCGTTGTAGCCGTAGTGCGCTTCCTTGGATTCCAGCACCTTGGCGACGACGACCGCTCCCTCCTCGCCGGCATTGTCGACGATCTGACGCAACGGCTCTTCGAGCGCCCGGAGCACGATCTTCGCGCCGGTTTTTTCGTCACCCGTGAGCGTCTCGATCAGCTTCTCCACCGCAGGCATGGCGCGAACCAGGGCTACGCCGCCGCCGGGGACGATGCCTTCCTCGACTGCCGCGCGCGTTGCGTGCAGCGCATCTTCGACGCGAGCCTTCTTCTCCTTCAGCTCGGTCTCGGTGGCCGCTCCCACCTTGATGATGGCCACGCCGCCCACCAGCTTGGCCAGCCGCTCCTGCAGCTTCTCCTTGTCGTAGTCGGAGGTGGTCTTCTCAATTTGAGACCTGATCTCCTTGACCCGGCCTTCGATGTCGCTCGCCTTGCCTGCGCCGTCGACGATCGTGGTGTTGTCCTTGTCGATGGTGATGCGCTTGGCCTTGCCCAGATCCTCGATCTTCACGCCTTCCAGCTTGATGCCGAGATCCTCGGTGATGGCCTTGCCGCCGGTCAGGATCGCGATGTCGCCGAGGATGGCCTTGCGGCGATCGCCGAATCCAGGCGCCTTGACCGCGGCCACATTGAGCGTGCCGCGCAGCTTGTTAACGACCAGAGTGGCCAGCGCTTCGCCTTCGACGTCCTCAGCGATGATCAAGAGCGGCTTGCCGCCGCGAGCAACCTGCTCGAGCAGCGGAAGCAGATCCTTCATGGCGCTGATCTTCTTCTCGTAGATCAGGACATACGGATCTTCAAGAATTACTTCTAGCCTCTCCGCATCCGTCACAAAGTACGGGCTCAGATAGCCGCGGTCGAACTGCATGCCGTCCACGGTCTCGAGGCCGGTGTGCATCGTCTTCGACTCCTCGATGGTGATCACGCCGTCCTTGCCGACGACCTTCACGGCCTCGGCAATGATGTCGCCGATCTCCTGATCGCCGTTGGCCGAGATTGCGCCAACCTGAGCGACGGAGCCTTCATTGACCGGCTTCGACAGCTTTCTGAGTGCACCGTCCCCTTGCAACTTCCCGTCCTTGTCGCGCGTGCCGATCACGGCCGTTACTGCCTAATCGATGCCGCGCTTGAGTGCGGTTGGATTCGCGCCGGCCGCAACCGTCTTCACGCCTTCGCGGAAGATCGACTGCGCCAGAACCGTCGCCGTCGTCGTGCCGTCGCCGGCCACGTCGCTCGTCTTCGATGCAACCTCGCGCACCAGTTGCGCGCCGACGTTCTCCAGCGGGTCCTTCAAATCGATTTCCTTGGCCACCGTCACGCCGTCTTTGGTGATGGTGGGCGAGCCGAACTTTTTCTCGATGACGACGTTGCGCCCCTTGGGGCCGAGCGTCGCCTTCACCGCGTCCGCGAGGATGTTCACCCCGCGCAAAATCGCCTGCCGGGAATCTTCACCGTGCAAAATCTGCTTTGCCATTGCTTGAACTCTCCTAATCTGTTTTCAAAATCTGGATTTGCCCGTTCACCTTCCGGCGCCGCCTCCACGCTCGCCTCAGCATTCTCTCGCTGGCGCGCCCATGCGCGGTCCGCCCGTCCGGCCAGGACTACTTCTTCACAATGCCGAGAACTTCTTCCTCGCGCATGATCAGGAACTCTTCGCCATCGATCTTGATCTCGGTTCCCGAGTACTTGCCGAAGAGAATCTTGTCCCCCGCCTTCACGTCCAGCGGAAACACCTTGCCTTCGTCGTTCGACTTGCCCTTGCCCACGGAGATGACCTCTCCCTCCTGGGGTTTTTCCTTCGCGCTGTCGGGGATGATGATGCCCCCGCGAACCGTCTCGCCCTCTTCCACGCGGCGGACCAGAATCCGGTCGTGGAGCGGAGTGAATGTCGTTGTTGCTGCCTTTACTGCCATCGCTTTGCTTCTCCTTGTCGCGCACCGATTTGCTCCCGGAACGCGGCTCTTGGTGATTGGTAAGATTAAAAGATTCAGGAGGTTGCAGAATGCTAACCGCAGAGAACCTTCACCCACCCCCGGTAAGCGCTCTCACCGGATGGTTGCTAGCACTCTCACCTTCCAATTGCTAAAGATAGGCAAGCCGGACCCGATTGTCAATAGCCTTTCCGTTAAAATCTGAGTGCTTTTCACTCATATTTTGCAGTCTCTCATGAATTCCAGCTCTTTCAAGCGATTCTCTCCCCCACTCCGCCAGCATCCGCAAGCTCCGCCAACACCGCTGCCGCCTCTATTGCTTCCATTTACAATGAAGAGCATGTTCCGCAGCGCATTTCGGCCTTCTTGCATCGCTCTCGCGTGTTTTTCTCTCATCGCCGGCGGCATCACCCTCCGTGCCCAGGACGACGACTCCCACCACGGCCGCAAATACAAGGCTCCGCCGCCTTCCGCCACAATTAGCGTCACTGTTGTTCGCGCTTACAACGGCAAGCCCATTTCCGACGCCCATGTCATCTTCCACCCCATCGAAGGCGACAAAGACAAGGGCGCTCTCGAGCTCAAAACCAATGAGGATGGCAAAGCCACCATCGATGTGATTCCCCTTGGCGACACCGTCACTCTTCAAGTCATCGCCGATGGCTTCCAGACTTATGGCCAGGTCTACAAGATCGACAAGCTCAACATGGCGATGGAAGTCCGCATGAACAGGCCGACCTCGCAATACTCCACCTACAAGAACTCCACGCCGAACTCCCCGCCGCCGGACTCCAACAGCAAACCTGGCCAGTCCGATCCTCCGTCGAATTCGACCCCATCACAGCCCCCACCCAAGTGAACCGCATCACTCGAGCTTCGCTGGCTCGCCTCTCTCGCTAAACTGATCTTGTAATGCCCACCGATCTCCTCGCCGGCAAAGCGGTCCTCGTCACCGGTGGCGCGCGCCGCCTGGGGCGCTCCATCGCGCTTACCCTCGCCCAGGCGGGCGCCGACGTCGCCATCACCTTCCGCGCCTCTCAATCGGACGCCGCCCAAACTGCCGCTGACATCGCCGCTCTAGGCCGCAGCTCACTCGCCATTCCCTGTGATGTTCGCTCCGAGCAGTCCGTCCGCGCAGCCGTCGTTCAAGCCATCGCCGGATTCGGCCGCATCGACGTCCTCGTCAACAACGCCGCTGTCTTCGGCTCCGCGGCCTTAGAGAGCCTTTCTCTCGACCAGTGGGACGATGCCTTCGAAACCAACACCCGCGGTCCGTTTCTCGTTGCACGTGAGGCCCTGCCTCATCTCCGCGCCGCTCGGGGCCGCATCGTCAACATGGGCTCTCTCGGCGGTCTCCACGCCTGGGCCGGTCACGCACACTACTGCGCCTCAAAGGCCGCTCTGCACATGCTCACTCAAGCCATGGCCAAGGCCTTCGCGCCCGATGTCAGTGTGAATTGCGTTGCTCCGGGCTGGATTGCGCTCGACGACGTGCGCGCCGTTCAGGAACAAGCGCCACCCGATCCCTCGGCTGCCGCACCTTTTCCTCAGCCCGCTCCCGGACGAGCGGAACTGCAGGCGGCACGATTCGCTTCCAAGACCCCCATGGGCCGCAATGGCGATGCGGACGACGTCGCTCAGGCTGTCCTCTTCTTTGCCACCGGCCCCCACTTCATCACGGGTCAGACACTTGTCGTCGACGGCGGCCTCGGCCTCAACTAACTCCGCTTTCTCGCCATCATCCTCTTCCAGAATCCGCTCTCCTCTTTCTCGCCCCCCAACCGCTCCGCAAACCGTAGCGGCACGTTCTCCCGCAATCCTTTCGCTTCCGGCTGCCCGGGCCAAGGAGCGCCTTCAACCGCAATCCGTGGATTCGTCTCGCACAGCCGCGTCGCCGTCTCCTCGCCAACCCGCTTGGCTACGTACTCAAATCCGCTCTTCAGGTGCGGCGGCCGCCAAACCGGATGATGAGCATCCGTCGCCAGAAAGTGAATCCAGTTCCGCTCGAGCAGCTCGTTGGCAAACGCCTCCGGCTCCTTTCCGAATCGCCCATAAAGCGAGCTGCTCGTCACCTGTACCAGGCATCCGTTTCGCATCCATTCTCCGAGAAGATGCGGCTGCCGAAGCACCGCCGGATACCTCTCCGGATGCGTGATAATCAGCCTGTATCCCGCAGCCTGCAGCCGGAACAGCGCATCGTTCATGCTCGGTAGAATCTCCTGCCACGAAAACTCAACCAGCAGATAGCCTTTTCCGCCGATTGAGTAGCGCAGCGGGTTCGCCACCGCATCGCGCACATTACCCGATGTCATGTGGAAGTCGCATCCCAGGCTCAACTCCACTACGCCTTGCAGCCGTTCTTTCAGCTCAGCGAAACGCTCCTCGATCAGCGGATTGTCGAAAGAATGCTCCCCACTCGCGTGCGGCGTGCACACAATGTGCGTCACGCCCTCGTCGGCAGCGGTTCGCGCCATGTCCAGCGACGCCTGCAGGTCCGGCGCTCCGTCATCCACTCCATAAATCAAATGATGGTGAATATCGATCATCGTTCCGAGGTCCAGCTTTTAGCCGTTAGCTCCTGGCCTCTTCCTGCAGAACTTGAAAATGCCAGCTCGCCGAATGAAGGCTATTAACTAAGTGCTGATGGGTGACAGTTGCATTTGTAGCATCGACGCGAAAATCCCCCATCCATCTGCCGACCCGAGCAACGCCTCGCTCGACCGGTCCGGATGCGGCATCATGCCCAGCACATTCCGTCCTTCGTTCAGGATTCCCGCAATGTTGCTCAGCGACCCATTGGGATTCGCCTCTGGAGTAATCTCGCCCGACGGCGTGGAGTAGCGGAACGCAATCCGGTCCTCGCTCTCCAGCTTCTTCAGCACTTCGGGCTCGCAAAAATAGTTCCCTTCCATATGCCCAATCGGAATCTGGAGCACTGCGCCCTTCAACTGATTCGTAAATGGGCTGTCCGATGTCTCCACGCGCAGGTGCACCTGCTTGCAGATGTACTTCAGCCCCGCGTTCCTCATCAACGCACCGGGCAGCAATCCGCTCTCGGTCAATATCTGGAACCCATTGCAGATTCCCAGCACCGGTCCGCCGCCCGCGGCAAAGCGCTTCACGGCCTGCATCACCGGCGAAAAACGCGCAATCGCGCCAGTTCGCAGGTAATCGCCATAGGCAAATCCGCCCGGAACCAGCACCGCATCCACGCCCTGCAAATCTTCGTTGTCATGCCACAAGAAAACCACCGGCTGCCGCGCAACTTCGGCAATCACGTTGTATGCATCGTGATCGCAATTCGACCCCGGAAAAACCACCACGCCGAATTTCATGAATTCAGGGTATCAGCCCGACACGCTTCTCCAGAGCTACATACCGGGGATCGCTGCGGATTTCGTCGAAGAAAGGATCGTATTTTATATAGAGAATCTGTCCCTCGCGCGCGTCTGCCGACCTTTCCAGTTCAGTGATCGCGTTGTTTGTGTCGTGCAGCAGTGTATAAGCAATGGCCAACTGATAATGCGGCGCGCTAAGCGCCTCCATCTGCTTGATCCGCCGCGACGTTTCGGCTTTGTCGCCTGCGCAGGCGGCAGCGAAAGCCAACACTGCCTGCGTTGCCGGTACCGTCGGGTATGTCTTCGCAATCCAGTCCGCCTCACGGCGAGCCGTGCCGCAATCGTGCTGCTCGACGGCCCTAACCACCATCAGCGCATGCGCACCAAGAAAATCGGGTCTGAGCTGCAACATCCGCTGCAGAACCTGCTTCTGGCCCGCCACGTCGCCCTCGAAGTTGTAGACAAAAAACTCATCGAACGGCGCCGCCACCGACAGCGGATCCTGTTCCGCCGCCAGGCGCAGTTGCGTGTGCGCCTCGGCGAACCGGCCACGCGTTCCCAGTGACCAGCCGTACCGCACCCGTGTGTCCGCTCCAGCTCCCTCATCGAGCGCGTGCCGAAATTCTTCTTCCGCCTCGTTCCATTTCCAATCCCACGTGTACGCAACGTCAGCAAGCAGTCCGTATGCTTCGCCCAGGCTCGAATCCAAATCGATCGCCTTCTGCGCCGCCTCTCGAACCAAGGGAATGCTTTCTTTCTGGGTTAAGGTCGTCAGCGACGTTGAGCCAATCTCCGCGTCGCCGATTCCCAAATATGCTCGTGCAAACGATGGATCCTTTTGAATGGCCTCGTTGAACAACTCGATCGCCTTCTTCAGCGATTCCGGCGTGCGTAAATTCAGTTCGTATTCGCCCCTCAGATAGAGGTCCAGCGTCTCCGAGTTCGTCGTTGGAGGTCGAATCGCTGGCGGCGATCCGCCACCGATCTGCCGAATGGCATCGGTGATGGAAGTCGCCACTTCGTCCTGCATGGCCAGCACGTCGTTCGATTGCGTTTCGTAGGAGTGCGACCACAAATGATACCCGTCCGTCGCCCGGTTCAGTTGCGCGGTGATCCGCACATGATCGCCCAGCTTCGTGAAGCTCCCTTCCAGCACCGTATCGACATTCAGTTGCTGCCCAATCTGCCGAATGTCTTCGCCCTTGCCCTTGAACGCAAACGCCGAGGTTCGTGCCACCACGCGCATGTCCCGCCATTGCGCCAGGTCGTTGGTCAGCTCTTCCGTAATTCCATCGGCAATATACTCGTCCTGATGGTTGGGCGAGTAATCTTCGAACGGCAGCACCACGATCGCGTGGATTGGTTGCCTGGCCACTACGAGGGACACGTGCTGTCTCCACAGCATGATTCCAGCTACCGCACCTGCAGCGATACATGGCACTGCGATGGCCCCTATAATCCAAGCTCGACGCGTTCGGCGCGCAGTCGGTTGCACCAGTTGGGGAGCACGAGCGGTTTCCGGAAATGCAGTTGGCTCGTGAAGCTTCGAGGCATCGCGAAATGTGAAGCTCGCCACATAACTGCGCGGTGGAAAATCGATGGCGATCCCGTCGCGCAGTCCGTCTTCCGCGTAGTAGTCCTTGAGGCGCTGGCGCAGTCGGCTGAACTCCGTTCGCACCACCGATTCAATGCGCGGATCGAACGATTCCGGCCGCTGGAATACTTCCAGTCCGATCGCATATTCGTTGATTTGGTCAGCGTCGCCCTTGAGCGTGTGCTCCACCAGGTAGCGGAGCAATTGCCCGCGGCGGCTCGACGCAGAAAAATGCTGCGTCTCGAGCAACCGCTCCAACGTTGCACGAATTTCCTGTGAGCGCGCGTCGGGATTGCGGGGGGAAGCGTGGCTTTCGATGATGCCAGGCATCTGGAGCCTTTTCCGCGGATATGGGATGATCTTACCACGCGCGGAAGTACCCCACTTTGGCCATGCAGACCCTGATTCGGAGAGCATAACCAACGTCTCCATCGAGCATCAACGCGATGTTTGCGAAGGCGAAACATAAGGCTCAGAGGGCCTTCGCCGAAGCTGGAGCCCCCCTGCAATATTTGCCGCGACCCATCTTTAGTGCTCACTGCCTGGGCTTGAACGCATAGTGGAACCCGATTCCAGACATCAGGGCGCCAGGCACAAAGAATATCGATCCGACCCCGACCGCTGCCGCCGCATTCTTCGAACCGGCCGCTGCCACGTAGAAGAGGGACCCAAAGGCAAGGAATGGTAGCCCGATGATCCCCATCGTGAGCATTCCCGGACGCTGAATCCCGTGAGGCTTGGTTGCGGGAGCCGGCTGAAGATTTTGCGAGTTCTTACTCGCATCGTCCATCATCGCCTTCAATTCGGGCGGCATGGCCAAGCTCGCCGAGTCGCTTGTCCCCGCCGGTGCCGTCGGCGCATCCGGCAGCGCGTTCAGGTCGGTTCCGGAGTTGTCCTCCGACGTGAGTGGAAGATTTGCCGTTGTCGCAAGATTGATCTGTTCCGGGGATCCGCTCGGGACACTTGCCGTCTCGGGCTTCGCCGGCGTTTGCGGGCTCACTATCGCCGCGCCCTCTGCCACGGCCTGTGTCGCCAACATTCCCACCAGCATCCCCACCAAAGCGCACCGGCCAATCGCGCCAAGCCGCGCTCCTACTGTGTGCAGTCGAGTCATATGTTCCTCCGGGGAAGACAGGATTTTGCACGGCGGAAGCCTGATCGGAGAAGTAAGCCAGCTAGGTCCCCCCCATCGGCCACCGAGCCGGTCAGACTTCCCGCCGTTGCTGGTGAGATTCACCTATCCATCGCCCGAGCGGTAGTCTCAACACGCCACTGTAACGTTACAAATGAGCCTTTGGTCTTTGTTTTGATGGGGTATTGCTGGTTGAGACCTTGTTGTGAGCGGTTCGTCCCTGAATAGGGAGCGTTTCTATTAGTCTGAAGCCTCGGCGAACGCGGCACGTTCAATGGGCCGCTCGCCCGTGCGGTTCTCCCGAACCGCCCATCCGGCAATCAACAGACTCGGCGCCGCGGCAGGCCTAACCTCGCCCAGCGCGCCAAGCGTGGTGCGCACCACCTGCTGATCCGGCTGTGCAGCGTGCGAAACGACGGCGCACGGCAGTTCCGCCGGTAATCCCTCCGCCAGCCATTCCTCAGCCAGCAAGGCCAGGTCCCGGCCCGGCATGTAGACCACGCGCGTGCCCGCTTCCATGGCAGGCAGCGCCTCGCGGTTATGGGACTGCGCATGGTGGCCAGTGGAAAGAATCACGTGCGACGCCCAATCGCGATCTGTGAGCGATCGACCAATCGCGGCTGCTGCTGCAAACGCAGCTGACACACCTGGCACAATCTCTACTGGCACGCCGGCCTCGGCCAGCGCAGCCAGCTCCTCGCTCGCTCGACCAAACAGCATCGGATCGCCGCCCTTCAGGCGCACGACGCTACGCCCCGCCTCCGCGTGCCCGATCATCTGCACGTTGATC
Organism: Occallatibacter sp.; assembly: GCA_052145255.1. GTDB lineage: Bacteria > Acidobacteriota > Terriglobia > Terriglobales > Acidobacteriaceae > Telmatobacter. The sequence goes on along the minus strand of JBKQOX010000006.1, from coordinate 39,845 downwards.
TCTTCCTGCGTAATGGTCTTAGCGCCGCATCGCTTGCCAACATTGGCCACATCGGCGCCTGCTTTCGCCAGATTGAGAATCGCCTCTGGCACCAGGTCGTCGTGCAAAATCACGTCCGCGCCCTCGATCAGCCGCACCGCCTTCACCGTGAGCAACTCCGGATCGCCCGGCCCCGCTCCAACCAGATAAACGGTCCCTGCAACTGCCAACACTTCTCTGCCCGTCCGCGCTAACTGCTTCGTCTCGCACAGCGCCGACTCGCAAATCTGCCTCTGCGCCAGCTCGTGCAGCAGCAACCTCCGCTCTTCGCTGCGCGGATGTGTCACCAGCACTTCGCGCCGCAGTTCACCGAGCTGCGCAAGCCACGGTCCCAAATCCTGCGGCAATTGTTCGTCGATCTCTCGCCTTAGCCGCTGCGCCACCGCCGGGCTCTCGCCGGCAGTCGAAATCGCAATCTGCAAATCGCCGCGGCTCACCACCGACCCAAAAAAGAAGTCGCAATTGGGAATGTCGTCCACGCTGTTCGATGGAATCCCCCACTTCACTGCTTCGCGATAAACTGCGGCATTCACCTCAGGCACATTGGTCGCGGCGATCGCAATAAAGTTGCCGTCCAGGTCCGCTGGCTCAAACTCCCGCTGGATCCACTCGATTTTTTCCTTAGCCGCCAGCTCGCGAACTTCTCCCATTGCCTCAGGCGCAACCACCCGTAGATGCAGGCCGGTCTTGAGCAGCGTCCTGATCTTCTCTAGAGCTACCGTTCCCGCTCCCACCAGCAGGCACCGCCGCCCTTCAAGGTTCAGGAATATTGGCAACAAACTCATCGCGTAGTTCCACTCCCAATTGACTGCGTTATTCCGCCACGCTATGCGGCACGCACGCTGTCGGCAGATCGCGTTCCACCGGATCCAAGGTTTCTCCGGCCAAATGCGCGCGCAATTCGTCGTTCGTACGTCGCGCAAACCAGGCGCGCAGATCCTCCGCCCCGTCGCGCTCCGCCATATATCGTCGCAGCAGCCGCTCGATCGCTTCCGGCACCAGAGGCGCAGGGCAACGATAGCCCACCGGCCGCGAAATCCCGGCGTGCTGTCCCACCGCTCCGCCCAGGCAGAAGTAAAAAGCGTCCGTAAGTTTGCCCTCGTACTTGATCTTCTTGCCCTCCAGGCCGATGTCTGCAATCCAGTGTTGCCCGCAACCGTTGGGGCAACCGGTTACGTGCAGTTTCAGCTGCTGATCGAACTGCGGCAGGCGCTCTTCCATCTCATCCACCAGCCACCGCGTAAACCCCTTCGTCTCCGTGATCGCCAGTTTGCAGAATTCAGTTCCTGTGCAGGCCACCGCGCCGCGCCAGAACATCGACCCTTCTACTTGCAATCCGATCTGGCCCAGTTCACGTGCTAATTCGCCGGTCTTCGCGTACGGCACATCGATTATCACCAGGTTCTGCGAGACCGTCAGGCGCAAAGAGCCACTTCCGAATCGCTCCGCCAATTCCGCCGCCGCCTCCAATTGCTCGCCGCTCACGCGGCCGCGAAGCACTGATGCGCCCACATACGCCAGTCCCGGCTGCCGCTGCGGATGGATACCCACGTGATCGCGAAGAATATCGTCCGGAACCTGCTCCGGCGCCGCCGGATCGAGCTTGAAACCAATTTTCATCTGGAGTTCGTCAAGGAAGCGCTCCGCCGTCCAACCTTCGCGCATGAATAAGTACTTCATTCGCGCCCTGTCGCGGCTCTCACGCAGTCCCTGTTGATCGCGGAAGATCTCCGTCACGCCGCGCGCCACGCGAATCGCCTGATTCGGCCGAACGAACGCATCGAGCTTTACAGCAAGGTGCGGCTCGTTGGAAAGTCCTCCACCCACGCGCAGCGAGTAGCCCACTTCGCCGTCGCGCACCGCCGCCGTCAGCGCAATGTCGTTGATTTCCGGATAACTGCACCACGATGGACAGCCGGTTGCGCAAATCTTGAACTTGCGCGGCAGATTGTAGAATTCCGAGTTCGCTGTAAGTTCATTCGCGATTCCACGTGCAATCGGCGAGGCGTCGATCAACTCGTCGGCATCTACGCCGGCCAGCGGGCATCCCGTCACATTGCGCACCACGTCACCGCAAGCACCCTTCGGCGAGAAACCAATGGCGTCCAGTACGTCCACCACCTCCGGGAGCGACTCGATGGTCAGCCAATGAAGCTGAATGTTCTGGCGCACCGTAATGTCTGCCAGGTTCCGCGCGTTTTTGCGTGTGATCCCGCCAATCTTGCGAAGCTGGCTTGCGGAGATGATCCCGTTGGGAATCCCGATCCGCATCATGAACCATTCGGTCGTCAGACCTTCGCCGCCCTTGCCGCCGGTCGCGCCCACGCCGTCGCCCTGCGTGTACACGCCCCACCATTTGAAATAAGCAGAAGCCCAATCCGGCACCACGCTCGAGCGCCCTTCGCGCGCAAACGCACGAACCTCGTCAAAAGCCTCCCACGGATTCTTTTCCCGCTTCAGCCGCTCCATCCGCTGGGCTTTGGTTTCCTTTGGCGCCGGTACTTCGCTCATCCTCACTCTTTTCTCTTCTTTCAAAGCAATAAAATGCCCGCGTGAGCTTTTGACTCAATCGCGGGCATCGGGAAGCCGTGGACTTGTATTGCGAACTTCAGACCCAGGTCACCGGTGCCGCGTGAGCAGCTTACACGAGCGACAACAGGCCATGGGTACCATGGTCTAAATATTAGACTGTTTTGGTCCGAATTGCAATCCTGAACATAATAAAAGGAACCAACGACAGGACTTACGCGCGGGCGGCGACGGTATTCAGTTCCTCAAGAATTTCGTATGTAGCCGTCTCCGCCGCCCTGGCGCATTCCGCCGACAATTCCATCGAGATCGGCTGCTGGGGATCGATGGCAATCGCGTACAAAACCACCTCGCGGGTTCCTCCTTGCATATAAAACACGTCGAGAAGGTCCTTGACTCCGATGTCGTGCGCGGTCAGCGTCGGCGGATAGTCCTTTGAGAAGCGAGGCGTCGTCCGCGTCACCGTCCCCGGAGGATTTCCGTCCGCCGCCGCGTCGACCAGGATGATTCGGTCGGCGTTTTCGAGTGGCTCCAGCAGAATGAAGCCGCCTGTCCCGCCGTCCAGGCACTCTACACCGGCTGGCAGCGTCTCCCTCTCCAGCGCGCGCACCACGTGAACCCCAACGCCCTCATCGCCCATGATGACGTTGCCCAAGCCCAGCACCAGCGTCTTCTTATGGCTTTTTGGCTTCTCCGCCACTTTCGACTCTGTCAAACTTCCACCCTCCTATGATCGAGCTTACCGTACCGCGGCCCTCGATGTAGTCGTGATAGAAGGCGAGATACACGTGAATGATGACAAACGTGACAAAGAACCACAGGAACAGGTGATGCCAGAAGCGCACGCCGAAGTCGCCGCCCAGCAACGGCACAACCCAGACGAACATGCGTGGGAACCACGATGTGCTCATGGGGGCGTAGAGGGCGAAGCCGGTGATCGTCTGGAAGACAAAGACTAAGAATGTGCCGAAGTAGATCAGACCGGCCAGCGCGTTGTGCCCGGTGGAGATAGGCCCACGCATTTTGGTTTCAAGCACGTCGGCTTTGACGACGTCGACGATCTCCTGCCGCTGCGACCGTTTCAGCGGAAAGAATGCGCTCCACCTGGCGTACTTGTTGCCCGTGAAACCCCAATAGAGCCGCGCCAGAAAATTAAAGACGTAGACGTATGCAGCAGCAAAATGGATAAACCTTACCCAGCCGAACCAGTATTGCTGGTATGCCTCCTGTGCATAGGCGATGCGAATCGGGTGCCCAATCAGGAAACCGGTCACGCACAGCATGGTCAGCGCGATGGCGTTGATCCAATGGTATGCGCGCACCGGCAATTCCCACACATAGACGCGCCGGTACTCCACCGGCGCCCCGCCGTTCAGCTTGAAAACGTCTCTTACCACAGTGCTCATGCGGCTACTCGAATGAAACCTGGTGAAGGTGCCTTCCCTGCGGATCATACAGATGCACGGCGCAGGCCAGGCACGGGTCAAAGGAATGGATGGTGCGGATGATCTCCAATGGCTGATCGAGTTTCGCCACCGGCGTCCCGATTAGCGCAGCCTCAAACGACGAGCGTTGTTGCTTGCCGTCGCGCGGCGAGCCGTTCCAGGTCGTTGGCACGACAAGCTGATAGTTTTCGATGGCGCCGTTGTGAATCTTGATCCAATGCGCCAGCGAGCCGCGAGGAGCTTCTTCCATGCCCACGCCTTCGCAATCTGCCGGCCAGGTCTTCGGATCCCACTTCTCGCCGTTGAATGTCGACACCTCGTTGATTTTCACGCGACCCATCAAATCGCCGTAGAACTCCTTGAGCCAAATCATGGCCAGCGCCGCATCGATGCCGCGAGCTGCCGTGCGGCCCAGAGTGCTGAAGAGCGCACCGACGGGCACGTTCAGCTTGCCCAGCACCATGCCCACCGTTTCCTTCACGTCCGCATGACCCGAAGCGTAGGAAACCAGCAACCTTGCCAGTGGTCCCACTTCCATCGCGTTGTCTTTCCATCGCGGCGTCTTCAGGAACGAGTACTTGTCGTATCCCTCCAGGCTCTCAAACGGCGGCTTCGGCCCGCTGTACGCGATGTTCGTTTCTCCTGCCCACGGATGCAGCCCTACACTGTCGCCCCCGTCGTACTTGTACCAGGAGTGCGCAATGTACTCCTTGATCTCCTGCGAATCGCGCGGATTGACTGGATACACCGTGCTCAGGTCGCGATTGAGGACCGCGCCCCGCGCGTATTTGAACGACTCAGGATGGTTGTAGCCGTTGGTCGGAAATTCGCCGTAACTGAGATAATTGTGTAGCCCGCCGCCGAAACTAGCCCAGTCCTTATAGAACGAGGCCACCGCCAGCAAATCGGGAATATAAACCTGGTTGATGAACTCGTCTGCCTGCCCAATGAGCCGCGACACCAGGTTCAACCGGTCCGAGTTGATCGCCGCCACTTCGTTGACGTCGATCGAGCACGGCACTCCGCCCACCAGATAGTTGGGGTGCGGATTTTTCCCGCCAAATACGGCGTGAATCTTCACGATCTCCTTCTGCCATTCCAGTGCATCCAGATAGTGCGCCACGCCGATCAGGTTCACCTCCGGCGGCAGCTTGTACGCCGGATGGCCCCAGTAGCCGTTGGCGAAGATGCCCAGCCCGCTCGCCGCAAACGCCTTGATCTTGTCCTGCACCGCGGTGAAATATGCCGGCGTGTTTTTGTCCCACTGTGAAAACGACTGCGCCAGCTCCGCCGCCTTCTTGGGATCGGCCTTGAGCGCGTTCACAATGTCCACCCAGTCCAGCGCGTGCAGGTGGTAGAAGTGGATCACGTGGTCCTGCACGTACTGCGTGGTCAGCATGATGTTGCGGATTAGCTCCGCTGTTGGCGGCACGCTCACGCCCAGCGCATCTTCAACCGAGCGCACGCTGGCCAGCGCGTGCACCGTGGTACACACGCCGCATACGCGCTCCGTGATGGCCCACGCATCGCGTGGATCCCGGCCCATCAGGATCTTCTCCAGTCCGCGGACCATGGTCCCGGCGCTATACGCGTCGGTGATGACGCCATTTTCCACCACTGCCTCGATGCGCAAGTGGCCTTCAATGCGAGTTACGGGATCGACGACGACACGCGTTGCCATGGCTGTTTACGACTCCTTTTTCTCATCTTCAGTGTGCACTTCTGCGATCACGCTGCGCTTGCGTATGTTGGTCACCACCGCGTGCGCCGCAACTCCGGCCAGTGTGGCCACCCCCACCGCCGTACCGATGGTGTCGGCCGTGCTCTCTACGCCGAACCCTGGGAACGAAGCCAGATGCTGATAGAACGGGCCATTGTCCCAGAACCCCGCTTCGCTGCAACCAATGCAGCCGTGCCCCGACTGGATCGGATAGCTCGTGCCCTCGTTCCATCTCGTCACAGAGCAGGCGTTGTACGTGACTGGACCCTTGCAGCCCATCTTGTACAGGCAATATCCCTTGCGCGCGCCGTCGTCGTCCCACGACTCCACAAACAGCCCGGCATCGTAGTTCGGCCGGCGATAGCAGGTGTCGTGCACGCGGCGCCCGTAGAACTCCTTGGGCCGTCCCTGGCTGTCAAGCGCTGGAATCTGACCCAGCACCAGAAGGTGCGTCACCACGCCCATCATCACGTCTGCGATCGGTGGGCAACCGGGTACATTGATCACCGGCTTGTTCACCAGTTTGTAGATCGGCGTCGCTCCGGTTGGATTCGGCTTCGCCGCCTGCACGCACCCATTCGACGCGCAGCTTCCCCACGCCACAATTGCCGCCGCATCGGCGGCTACCGTCTGCAGAATCTGTTCCGCGGTCTTGCCGCCCACCATGCAGTAAACGCCGTCGTCCTTCGTGGGCACGGCGCCTTCTACCAGCACGATGTATTTGCCCTTGTTGTTCGCGATGGTGTCGCTCAGGCTCTTCTCCGCCTGGAAGCCGCTCGCGGCCATCAGCGTCTCGGTGTAGTTCAGCGAAAGCACGTCCAGCAGCGCGTCCGCCACAATCGGGTGTGACGACCGGATAAACGACTCGCTGCAGCAGGTGCACTCCTGAAAGTGCATCCATACCACAGCCGGTTTTTCCTTCTTTTCGAAGGCTGAAACAACCTGCGCCACGCCGGATTGCGCTAGCCCTGCCGCTGCCGCGGCCGCCGTGCAGAATTGCAGGAAATCCCTGCGGCTGTAGCCCTTCTGCTGCATTGACTGCCAAATCGTTCCGCCCATGCCTACCTCGCTCGCATTGCAGACCGGCGGACCCTCGAATCTTTAGGAGGCTTGCTGAAATCCAAGGATGCGCCGGTCAATGTGACCGACGTTACTTACTCGAAAACACGAGTGGCTGTGAGCGTCATCACAGGTGTCGCAAATCACTTTTCGACAAAGGAGGGGCATCTCCCCGTGAGCCAAATCACTCCGGAACCCACGCGAGATCACCGAATCTAGCCAGTCGTGGCCGGTGCGATGGAAATCATTGAAGTTGTGTCTGAGGCTGAAACCAACGCGCTGGAAAGATCAAAGGCGGATGCTTGAGATTTTTGGGAGCCTACGCCGTCTTTTCGACCGGCGGCGCCGCCTTTTCCCGAGCCTTATCCTTCACCCGCACTGGCCGCGTCGAAACCCACCAGGTCAGCGCGATCCCAGCCAGCACCGCCCCTGCGCTGGCCAATTGTGCATTCGATAAACCCCAAATAACCTTGGGGTTGCGCCGGATAAATTCAACCAGAAAACGAGCAATCCCGCTCAGAGCAAGATACTGCCCCAGAATTGCGCCCGTTGCGTGCGGCTTGCCCAGCCGCCACCATAAATACCAGCCAATCAGCAGCCCGGCTCCCAGCTCGTAAAGCGGCGTCGGATAAACCGGAACCAGCACCGGCTCGATCCCATTCGGAAATGCCATTCCCCATGGATGAAATGTGAACCCGAAAATGTGCACTGGCTGAATCTGAATCCCATAACAGCCGTCCCCGGAAAGGAAGCACCCAATCCGACCTATTCCGTAACCGATCGCCGCTGCGGGAGCAAGCAAATCCAGCGTGCGCAGCACACCAAGCTTCGCGCGCCAGCCCATCACCACCAGAGCACCAATGCCGAATGTCAACCCGCCATACCATGCAAATCCGGCGTTATCCCATAAAACTCCCCAGCCGATGGCCTGGAACTCCGACGGCGTGTCCAGCACGTGCCAGATCTTGGAGCCGATGATGCCCACCACCAGCGCCACGGCGACCATTCCTACCGCGTCAGCATCAATATGCGCCCGCTTGAACGCGCGGTCGGCGATGATCGCGGCCGTAACAGCGGCAAGCCAAAGCATCAGGCCAAAAGCATTCAAATGGTGGGGCCAAAACGGAAGCGGGATATAGGGAAGCATGTCAGTTCAAGTATAGACGTTCGACGGCGCAAATCCGTTCCCTATGGCGCCCTCAGCCCATTAACTCCGAGAACCCTTTGGGGTGCCCCGTCCTGGCTTAACCGGGGTTGGGTCAAAGACCCGCTGACTCGCTCCTTTTCCGCCCCGATTTACACAGCCATTTCCAATGGAAATCGCGCGATACTGTGTGCATGGCTACCATGACCTATAAGGGCCTTGACGTTCTTTATTCCCGCCAGCAGATCGCCGAACGCGTTGCCGAAATGGGCGCGCAAATCACCCGTGACCTCAACGGCGAAAAGCTGGTCATGGTCGGCGTGCTCAAAGGCGCTGCCTTCTTTCTCGTGGACCTCTCGCGCGCCATCCAGGCCGATGCCACCTTCGACTTCGTCGCTGTCTCCAGCTATGGCAACGGCCAGCGCTCATCCGGCGCCGTCAAGGTCATCAAGGACCTCGACCAACCCATTGAAGGCAAAAACGTGCTCATCGTCGAGGACATTCTCGATACCGGCCTTACTCTTGCCTATCTGCGCAAACTCTTCATCCAGCAGCATCCCAAGTCGCTCCGCATCGCAACGCTCCTCGATAAGCCCTCCCGCCGCATTGAAAAAATCGACGCCGATTACGTCGGATTCTCCATTCCCAACCTGTTCGTCATCGGTTACGGCATGGACTACGGCGAGCGCTACCGCAACTTGCCCGACATCTGCATCATGGCGCCCGGCCAGCCCGAGTAGCCCTGGAGAGATTTGATGCATGGATGACCGGGAACTGCTTGCGGGGCTTACCGCGATTTCAACGCCCGCCGGATCGACGCCGTTCTTGCCAAAATGCACCCGGATGTCACGTGGGCCAACGGGATGGAGGGCGGCCACGTCCACGGGGTTGAAGCTGTGCGCGCTTATTGGACCCGCCAGTGGCAGGTTCTCGACCCGCACGTCGAGCCACTCCGCATTGAGCCCGATCATACCGGCCGCCTAATCGTCCATGTTCACCAGACTGTCCACGACCTGGAAGGCAAGCTGATCCTTGACACCATCGCCCACCATGCCTATCGAATCCGAAACGGGCTGATTGAACAGATGGACATCGAATCGCCGGAAACCGTGGACTAACGGACGAAACTCCATATCTCGCTTCGGCGTGCTTCTCGATTTTCCATCGATTTATTTGGCCACCGCCCCCCGCCGCCGTATACTCATCTCCCGGAGACCACGGATCAGTCGCCCCGGCCGCTCGAGCCGGCTAGGTCCGCGATCGAAAAGGAGCATCCCCCAAAATGACTGCCTCCATCGCCATCCAGAACTCCGATCTGGATTTTGATAACGGGACCTTCGATTCGGCCGCATTTACCGCCAAAGCTCTCGCCGGCTGGCAATCTCTCGCCGCGGTGATCGATCACTCGCTCGTAAAGCCCGATGCCACCCGCCAGCAAGTTGAAACCCTCTGCTCAGAGGCAGCGCACTACCGCTTCGCCTCCGTCGTGGTGAATCCCGTTTGGACCGCAACAGCCGTCAAGCTCCTCGCCGGTACCGGCATTCCCGTCGCCGCAACCATCGGATTTCCCTTCGGCGCATCGCTGGTTTCCACGCTCCGTCAAGAAGCCGCAGCACTGATCCGGCTCGGCGCTCGCGAACTCGGCATGGTTCTTCCCATCGGCCAACTTAAGAGCGGCAATCAACACGCCGTCGAACACTCCATTCATGCCGTCGCAAAAGTGGCCCATGATCGAGGCGCTGTACTCAAGGTCAACCTCGAAACCTGTCTGCTTACCATGCAGGAGAAGCTGCGCGCATCGGAGATCGCCATTCAGGCCGGCGCAGATTTCATCAACACTGCCACCGGCTTTGCCTCGGGTGGCGCTACCCCTGTCGACGTCGCTCTCATGCGCGGAGTCGTCGGGGCGCGCTGCGGCGTAAAAGCCGCCGGTCGCATTCGCACCGTCGATCAGGTCCGGGCCTTGCTTGAGGCCGGCGCCAACCGCATCGGCTCCTCCGGTTCCGTCGCCATCCTCCGCGAACTCGGCGCCGACTAGGAGCAGCGGTCAACCAAGCCGATTCGGGACTGGCCCGCCTACTCGCCGTCCTTTGTCCGCGATTCACTGTCCGCAGTTCCCTATTCCACTGCGTTATCATTCCTTGACCCCTAATGTCCGACAGTCCCCCATCTCCGCCATCGCACGAGTTCGAGGGCGATTATCGTCCTGCCGACTCCGCGACCTCATCGGTCGCATTCGACCCCATCAACGCCCGCATCGAGCCCGCCGATGTCGCCTATTTGATGCGTCTCACCGACGCGCTCAACACCACGCTCGATCTGCAAACCCTCCTCGCCCGAACCTCCGAGCTTGTTCGCTCCCTCATCCCATATCGCATCTTCGCCATCTTTCTTCTTAACGAGCGCGCGCACGACCTGCGCATGCGTTTCCAGATCGGCCACACACCGCAAATCGAGCGCACTCACGTTCCCGTCGGCAAAGGTGTCGTCGGCCAGGTCGCTCTCACCCGCCAGCCCATCCTCCTCAACGACGTTTCCACCGCCGACTTTTACATTGCTGCTAACCCCGACGTGCGCTCCGAGCTCACCGTTCCCCTCATCGCCAAAAACCGCCTAATTGGCGTCATGGATCTCGAAAGCGAGCAGCTCAACTTCTTCCGCCCCGAGCACCTTCATGTGCTCACCATGACCGCCTCGCGCATCGCCCAGTCCATTGAGAATGCCCGCCTCTACGCTCGCGTCTCCCGTCAGGCGCAGACCCTCGAGATTCTCAACGAAATCGCCGCCGAGCTCGCCTCCATCCTCGATCTCAATCCCCTGCTCGAGCGCGTGGGTCAGCTTCTGCGACGCCTCATCGACTATCAGATGTTCACCGTCATGCTTCTCGATGAGAAAGGCGAAACCCTCGTCACCCGCTACGCCTGGCGCTTCGGCTACGTCCACGCGCCCATTCGCCGCGTTCCCATCTCCAGTGGCCTCGTCGGCGCCGCCGTCCGCGAGTGGCGTCCCATCAACGTCCCCGACGTAAGCAAAGATCAGCGCTATCTGCCCATGAATCCGGAGACGCGCTCGGAGCTCATCGTCCCGCTCTTCTACAAAGGCCGCGTCATCGGTGTCCTCGATCTCGAACACACGCGTCCCAACTTTTTCAATGAAGAACACGAGCGCATGTTGACCACGCTCGCCTCGCAAATCGCCATCGCCATCGAAAACGCCCGCCTTTATCAAGCCGTGCACCGGCAGGAGCGCCAGCTTGAGAAAGACATCACCATGGCTCGCGAGGTGCAGCTCCGTCTCCTTCCGTCTGACGCCCCATCACATCCCCACGCCGACATGGCCGTCCGCTTTCTGCCCGCCCGCTCCATCGGCGGCGACCTCTACGACTTTCTCGACTACGGCCCCAACCGCACCGCCATCGTTCTCGGTGACGTGAGCGGAAAGGCCGCGCCCGCCGCACTCTTCGCCGCGCTCGTCAGCGGCATCATGCGCGCCGCTGCCGCGCAGCAACCTGAACCTGCGGCCATGCTCGCCCTCCTCAATGATGCCCTTCAGGAACGCAAGCTCGATTCGCAATACGTCACCATGCTCTTTGCGCTCTGGAACGATGAGAACCAGACCCTTCAGGTCGCGAACTCCGGCGCTATTCAGCCCGTCGTCTGCCGTGCGGGACAGTCGCTTCCCGTCCGCGCCGAGGGCTTTCCCCTGGGCATGTTTCCCAACGTCACCTACGATGAATTCAGCATCGCCGCCCAGCCCGGCGATGCCATCGTCTTCATCTCCGACGGAATTCTCGACGCCGAAAATGAAAAGGAGGAGATGTATGGCGAAGACCGCCTCGCCGGCCTTCTCTGCGATAGTCGCGAATTGCCTGCCTCGGAAATCGCTGAAACCATCCTCGCCGACGTCACCCGCTTTCAGGGCAGCAAGGATCGCTTCGATGACGAAACCATCATCGTGCTCAGAGTGCGCGAGTCGGCCTCGCTGCCGCAAACTTCGAAAGACCCCTCGTGATCGCCAGAACTATCATCGAGCCGTTCCGCATCAAGAGTGTTGAGCCGATACGCTGGACTACCCGCGCGCAGCGCGAGCAGCGTCTCAAGGCCGCTCACTACAACCTCTTCCTCCTGCCCGCCGACGATGTCCTTATTGACCTGCTTACCGACTCAGGCACGGGCGCAATGTCGACCCATCAATGGGCCGCCATCATGGAGGGCGATGAAAGCTACGCGGGCAGCCGCAGCTTCGACCGCTTCCGGAATTCCATTCAGGACATCTTCGGTTACAAGCACGTGATCCCAACCCACCAGGGACGCGCAGCTGAACGCCTCCTCTTCGGCGTCACATGTAAGAAAGGGGACATCGTTCCCAACAACACGCACTTTGACACCACTCGTGCCAACGTCGAGTTTGCCGGAGCTGAAGCTGTCGATCTGCCCATCGCCGAGGGCCGCCAGCCCGCATTGCTGCACCCCTTCAAAGGGAATATGGATGTTACTGCACTCGAGAGCCTCATCGAGCGCGTGGGTCGCGGCCGCATTCCTCTCGTCGTGCTCACGGTCACTAACAACTCCGGCGGCGGACAGCCGGTCTCGATGGAAAACGTGCGCCAAGTAAGCGCCGTGTGCAAGCGGCACTGCATTCCGCTCTACTTCGATGCCTGCCGCTTCGCCGAAAACGCATGGTTTATCAAGCTGCGCGAACCTGGATACGCGCAAAAGACGCCCAAGGAAATTGCGCAGGAGATGTTCCACATGGGAGATGGCTGCACCATGTCGGCCAAAAAAGACGGCATGGCCAACATCGGTGGTTTCCTCTGCACAAATAACGATCTGCTCGCCCAGCAGGAGAAGGATCTCCTCATTCTCACCGAGGGCTACCCCACTTACGGCGGCTTGGCCGGCCGCGATCTCGAAGCCATCGCCGTGGGAGTGCAGGAAGCGCTCGAAGAAGACTACCTGCGTTACCGCATCGCCTCCACAGCGTACCTCGGCAACCACATTGCCGCTGCGGGTGTACCCATCGTCCAGCCGCCGGGTGGCCACGCCATTTACCTCGACGCGCGCGCCTTTCTGCCGCACATTCCCTCGGCGCAATTTCCCGGCGTCGCGCTGGCTTGCGAGTTGTATCTTGAAGGCGGCGTTCGCTCCGTCGAAATCGGCACGCTGATGTTTGCCGCCGCTGCGCAGATGGACCTCGTGCGCCTGGCCATTCCACGCCGCGTCTACACGCAAAGCCACGTCGACTATCTCGTCGAAGTGATTTTAGAGGTGTGGAAGAATCGCGAGCAGATACGCGGCATGCGCCTCACCTACGAAGCGCCGTTCCTGCGCCACTTCACCGCGAATCTCGAGCCGCTCCTCTGAAGCTCGCTACAAAATCTCACCTGTCATCCTGAGCAAAGTGGAGCACGCTTTCTGCGCTCTGTGTAGTCGAAAGCCTGCCCTGAGCGAATCCGCCGCGGTGGACGAGTCGAACGCGGATCTATGGTTGCTTTTCAACAGGTTCTTGAACTGGTAGCTTCGCTTCCCACTTGAAAGGGCCCGACACCGGAGCGCCAGGGGTAACGGTGCGCCCCTGGGTTTGTCGGTGCCGGACCACTGGGGTGCGAACCTTCCCGCACCAATTAATGGATCATGACCACGTTCATGCTCCAGGGAGCGAGCGACAAAGTCAACGGCAGCGTTTGAGCGCCAAGGCTGGTTGTCACGGGCGGAACCCACGTGTTCGTGGTAGCCGGGTTCGACATGTCGTAGATTGCCTTGTCGTAGGTCTCCACGCTCACGGTAGTAGCGGAGGATATCCCAGAGAGCGTGACGGTGACCGGCGCGTTGGCATTTTCGTCCAGGTTGAACAACACCAACGCCGTGCCACCGCCGCTGGCGGTTGCTGCATATGCACGCACGTTGGTTGTATCGCCGGCTACGGCCGCGGTCAGAACAGATTCGCCGTTGACGGCAACATTGCTGAATAGCTGATATGCGACCGCCGTGGGAGACATCGTGCCGATTGGGCCCGCGTTCGGACAGGTGGTATCGGCAGGGCCATCGGAGAAGATATTGTAGGCTCCGAAATCCTGCCATCCATAAAGCGAGGCACTGTTATTTCCGGCGCTGCCGTTGCAATTGCCGAATCCAATCCACCACGTCGCGCGCGAGACTCCATCGTTCATCATTTCGCCCAGTAACTCGCCGGCATACAAGCCCTGAGTAATCGACCAGGTCTGCTTGCCGGGATTGGAGGAGACCGAACCCATCTCGCCGACATAAATGGGCGTGTTTGGTTTTCCAGCCGTCGCCAGTTCCGACTTGATGGTGTTGAGTCCCGCGGTCAACTCCTGCGCCGCCGAATGCACCAGGGTCGTATCGTTTTCACCTCCCGGGTTCTGCGGATAGAAGTGGTATTCGACGAAATCGTACGGCGCGTTTGCGAGCACGTTCGGATCCCAGCCGGCGGTGACACCGTCGCTTGCAGGTTCTCCCCCATCCACATCGACGCCCACCAGTGTGTTCGGCGAGGCTGTCTTGATGAGCGCGTAGTAACCGTTCGATCCGGCTACCGCAGCAGCGTAGGTTGTGGGGTCGTTCTTCACCGTATGAGTGTCTGTCTCCCAGTGTCCGTATTCCTCGTTGCCCACTGTCATATGGCTCACCGTGACGCCGAGAGTCAACGCCTCGGCGGCCCACGCAGCGGCTTCGGCTGGGCTCCCACCACCGGTAGCGCAATTCGCGCCCGTGCCATAATCCGCGGTAAGTGCCAGATCCACACCCGATGGAATCACAAAATCGTTCACGAAACTCGTGAAATTGCTATTCGGTGTGGAATAGCCGCCGCATTCGGTATTGGTTTCCCAGTTATAAAGATCGGAATTCGATCCGCCCGGCCAACGTACCGCCTTGACGCCGGTCGCCGCGAACGCGGTCTGAATTGCAGGGGTGGTCGGGTCGTACCACATTGCCAGGTTCATCCCGATAAGCTGGTCGCTTATCGCCGGGCCGCTGCTCGACTCATTCACCGAGACCGTGCTCTGTATGAAAACCGTAACGGTCTGCGTGATCGCAGTGCCCAGGGTCGGTGTAACCGTGAGCGTATAGATGGTTGTCGTCGCGGGGCTCACGCTCACCGCCGTTCCGCTTGTTACGGTGAGATTGCCCGGAGTGATCACGCCCGTGCCATTGGCAAACACGGCAGTCAGGCTGGAGCTTGATCCTGAATTAATGGTCGCTGGGCTCGCCCCGAAACTCGTGATCGTCGGCGCGGGAACCACAGTCACAGTAACCGTCTGCGTGATCGCTGTTCCGGTGGTAGGAGTAACGGTTAGGGTATAGGTGGTTGTGGCCGCGGGGCTCACGCTCACTGGCGTTCCGCTGGTGACGGGAATGTTGCCCGGCGCGATCATGCCCGTGCCGTTGACGAAATCAGCCAACAGACTCGTGCTTGTGCCCGCGGCTATCGTTGCGGGAGTGGCGTTGAAGGTGGTGATCGCCGGCGCGGTGGCGCTGTACGTCACCGTTGTAACATCCGTCACCGTCGCCCCAAAGGGATTGGTGACCGTGACGGTATAGATGGTGGTCGCTGTCGGGCTGACGCTGACTGGTACTCCGCTTGTGATGGGGAGGTTGCCGGGCGTAATCACCCCTGTGCCGTTCGCAAAGACTGCCGTCAGGTTCGAGCTTCCTCCCGGCCCGACGGTCGTTGGGTTGGCTACAAAGCTGGTGATCGTGGGAGCGGGATCGACCGTTACGCTAACTGGCGCCGTGATCGCCGTCCCAATGGGAGGAGTGACCGTGAGGGTATAGGTCGTGGTCGTCGTCGGGTTGACGGTGACCGGGTTCCCGCTCGTGACAGCGATGTTGCCCGGCGTGATCACGCCTGTGCCGTTCGAGAAAACGGCCGTCAAGCTGACGGGGGTTACTCCCGCCGTGATCGACGTTGGATTGGCTACGAAGCTGGTAATGGTTGGCGGTGGATACACCGTTACCGTGGCCTGCTGTGTGATTGCAGTCCCAGTGGCCGGAGGAGTGACCGTGAGGGTATAGATAGTGGTCGTCGCGGGACTCACGCTCACCGGCGTTCCGCTCGTAACGGCCAGATTGCCCGGGGTGATCACGCCTGCGCCGTTGGCGAAGACCGCCGTCAGGCTGGAAGTTCCGCCTGCAAGGATCGATGTGGGATTCGCCACGAAGCTGCTGATCGTCGGCGCGGGATTCACGGTGATCGTTGCGGTCGCCGTGACCGCGGCGCCGCTGGAAGGCGTGACCGTAAGGGTATAGGTCGTCGTTGCCGTTGGGCTCACGGTCACCGCGACCCCGCTGGTAGCCGGAAGATTGCCGGGGGTAATGACGCCCGTGCCGTTCACGAAGACTCCCGTCAACGTTGCGCTTGCTCCTGCAGTAATGGCGGCTGAATTCGCTGTGAAGCTTGTGATGGAGGCGACTGGCGGTGGTGGCGTTGTGGAGCCCGACGATCCACCGCAGCCGGCCAGACCTCCCAAACACACACTGAACGCCACGGCGCACGCCAAAGGAGCAAGAATTCGTTTCAAAGTTTTCCCCGTCTTCTGCAAAATTAGACGAATCTGATCTCCCACATGATAACGTTCCCGCAGATTTTATGCCATGGCTGAATTCGGGCCTCCGCGGAGCCTCGATCCGGTCCAGTCGCAAGCCTCTAAGCCGTGTTTTTTTTAGAGTGAAATCGAGCTTTCACTTCCGGTCCATGGCTCCACATTCGATAAACTCTTAAAAGCAGTCATTCTTCTCCCTGCCTTCGGCCCTTCTGCGAACCCAGAGAACCATCTGCGTTGCCGCAGGATGTAGCCAGAAGCTAGGAGCTAGAAGCTGAAAGCCGCTTTTCGGAGCCCTCTTGTCCACCGCCGCCCAGGAACGCCTCATTCGCCCCGCTCACAACATCATCGGCAGCCTTCGCCTTCCCGGCGACAAATCCATCAGCCATCGATACGCCATGCTCGCCGGCTTCGCCGAGGGCACTTCGCACTTCACTAATTTCTCTACGGGCGCTGACTGCGCTTCCACCCTCGCCTGCATGGAGCAGTTGGGCGCAAAGGTAAGCCATACTTCCGCCGACTCCATCGAAATCACCGGCGTCGCCGGCCATCTCACGCCGCCATCGCATCCGCTCGACTGTGGCAACTCCGGCTCAACAATGCGCATGATCTCCGGCCTTCTCGCTCCACAGTCCGGCCGCTTCACTCTCATCGGCGACGCTTCACTCTCGCGCCGCCCCATGGAGCGCATTCGCAAGCCTCTTGAAGCCATGGGCGCACGCCTCACGCTCACTGACGGCCACGCACCGCTCACCATCGAGGGCGGTCCGCTGCGCGCCATCGACTACGCCACGCCTGTTCCCAGCGCGCAAGTCAAAAGCTGCATCCTCTTTGCCGCTCTGCAAACCGCTGGCCCCACATCCATCCTCGAAGAAGTGCGTACTCGCGACCACAGCGAACTGGCTCTACGCGCCTTCGGCGCCACCCTCACGCGCGAATCCGGCTGCATCTCCATCACCGGCCCGCAATCGCTCCACGCCATCAGCGCCGCCGTCCCGGGCGATCTCTCCTCTGCCGCTTTCTTCCTCTGCGCCGCCGCACTGTTCCCCGGCTCCAGCCTCGTTCTGGACTCCATCGGCCTCAATCCCACGCGCGCCACTTTGCTCGACGTCCTCACCGCTCTCGGCGCGCGCATCAATGTCCTCAACCTCGAAGAGAAACACGCTGAGCTGGTCGGCGTCCTACAAATCACTGCACCGCCTGAGGGACTTGGCTCAACTGAGGTCAGCGGCGCTCTCGCCGCTCAGCTCATTGACGAACTGCCCGTCCTCGCTGCTATCGCGCCCTTCACCAGCGGCGGCATTCGCATCCGCGGTGCGCGCGAGCTCCGCGTCAAAGAATCCGACCGCATCGCCCTCGTCGCCAAGAACCTTCGTGCCATGGGCGCTGAAGTCGAGGAGTTTGACGATGGACTCGATGTCCCCGGCGGCCAATCCCTCCACGGCGCAACCATCGACTCCGGCGGCGATCACCGCATCGCCATGGCCTTTAGCGTCGCAGCGCTCCGCGCCACAGGCGACACGCTCATCCAAGGCGCCGACTCCGCTGCCATCAGCTTCCCTGAATTCTTCGAGCTGCTGGACAAAGTCGCCGAACGCTGACTTAGCGCCGGTCCTCGATAATGTAGCGGGGTCTCCTGACCGAATGTAGCGCCGGCGTCCTCGCTGGCTGTCGTGCGGGCGTCCTCGCCCGCACTCAAACGCGCATGCACTCACAAACAAAATGGCCCGGCTTCTTGGCCGGGCCATCTCAAGTTTAAACACTGCTCGTTGACTGATTTGCCAACCCGGCTACTGCGCCGGCGGCGGTGCCGGCTGCTCCTGCGTCGCCGGAGGTGTCGTCGTCGGCTCATTCCCCGGCGTCGCCGCTTCCACGCCCGGCACGACCGGCGTTGTCGTCACCGTTCCTGACGCGGCTTCCGTCAGATTGATGCCGTAATGCTGCAGGGTCGACGCCAGCGTCTGGTAAAGCCCCGAACGGTCTTTGGCGTAGCTGGCGTGCGCGGCGATCAGGCTGTCCTCCATCGACGCCAGGCTGCGCTCCTGCTGCAGCACATTCGCGGTCGTCGATGCGCCCAGATGCAACTTCTTCTGCTCTGCTTCCAGGCTTTGCTGCGCATAATCGCGCGCGGCCAATGCGGCCCGTACCTGTGCGCGATCGTTGTTCAGCGCAAACATCGAGTTCACCACCTGCATCCGGATCTCCGTGTGCAGTTGCTCCAGCCGCAGCTCCGCCTGCCGGTACTCCATCAGCGAGCGCGCCTGCTGCGACTGCGCCTCGCGGTTGCGGATTGGGACCGTCAAACTGAATCCCACTCCTTTGTCGGGAGCCGTGCTGTTCACCAGGTCGTTGAGCACGCCCCCATAACTGCCCGGCGCGGCGTTGCCGGTAACCACGCACGAAAACCCTTCGAAGTTGCAGTTTGGATTCACCGGGCCGCCGATGATGCTGGCGCCGTAGAACCCGTAGACATCCAGTGCCGGCAGCAGCTGATTGCGCGCCCCTTTCAGTGTGATCTCGTCGTTCTTCAACGTCAGCACCGCCTGCTCCAGCTCCGGCCTCTGCTGGAATGCCTCTTGCACCAGTGCCTCCACCGGCTGGCTCTCTTCCGGAATCGCTTCCAGCGTCACGCGGTCTGTTGGAATGACGGGTGCGGCCGACAGCGCAGGATCGTTCAGGTTCCTCGCAATCGCCTGCTTGATGATCTCCTGCTGATAGTTCAGGGCGCTCTGCGCGCTGATCAATCCTTGTTGGTCCGTCGCCACGCTCGACTCCGCGTTCACCACATCCAGCGGCGCCATGGTGCCAATCTCCAACTGTTTCTTGTTGTCGGTCAGCAGTTGGTTGCTTTGATCCAGCGCGCGCTCTCTGGCCTGCACGTCCTCATAAGCCTGCACCAGCCCCCAGTAGATCGTCTCCACTTGGTTCACGGTGTAAAGAATCTGCTGCCGGAACGAGGAGTCCGTGATCCGCCGGTCATTCAGCGCCTGATAGATGAAGCGCTTGTTGACCCAGATTCCCGCACCCTGAAGCAGGTGCTGCGTCACCGTGGCCTTGAACGAAGAATTAAGCTGCGGAGTATAACTGGCCAAGGAGCTGCTGGTGTTCCCGCGGCTGTTGTTCCAGGAGATCGCCAGCGACGTTCCCGGAACGAAGCCTTGGTTGTAGGTGAAGTCGTATGCGTCAGTGCTGCTGGTGGACCTGGGACTGAACAGGCTCGTTTGCTGGGACCGGCTTCGTTCCAATTGAATGGTCCCTGTGACCGCCGGATCGAGATTCTCGGGGATTGGCCCAGCTCCAGCCGTCGTCAACGTCAACCCGTTCACGCCCGATCCTGCGCCGCCTGCTCCCACTGTCGTCCCACCCGGGCCGCCGCCGGTCGACAGCGTGGAAGTCGATCCGCCCAGCGTTCCTGTCACCAGCCCTGAGGGCGCGCCCAGCGGCAACGCTCCCGACTTCGTGCGCAGAACATCCGTGTCCGCAATGTCCAGGTCGTAGCGCGCAATGGCAATGTCGTAGTTGTTTTCAATCGCCAGCGCAATCGCATCCGACAGGCTCAGGTAAATCTTGCCGTCCTTCACCAGATCGGCCAGCCGAACAGAGTTGGTGAAGCTCGCCTTGGGAATGTTCGTCGGCATGTAGACGCCGATCGGATTGCGCAGCCAACTCCCGAGTGGCTTGGAATAGTCGCGGCTCGAGGTGCGCAGCGGGTACGGCTGCGTCGCCACCGGCACCGGCGCCAACGGCAGCGCCGAAGCTGCCTTGTCCGGCCCATTCGAGCCGGCCCCAGCTTGCTGCCCGTAGCTCGGCGGCATCGTCGCCACCAGCGTCAGCAGCACGCCCGCTACAGCGCGCAACCGCTCGCCGCCTCGCCTCGGTACACCCTGCGTCGGTTTCGCGTTTGCGCATTCACCTTCTGTGGCAGTCATTTCTTCACTCAACACACCGGTCCTCTTCAAGTGCATGTTTCTTCTCCAATGGGTTGCGCCGCGCGGATTGTATGCCTCGCGGAGGCGGCTCTGCTGCTCCGGATGCACGTTTTGAGAGTGTCAAATCGATTATCGCTTCAACATTCCCTGAATAGTCGATTGCACGTTACGAAGTTAATTACGAATTCGATACCCCTGTCGTTCCACACATCGCTTGATTCCCTGATTCTTTCCCAACTCGTTTTCCTGTTTGCTTCTTTAGACCGGCGAGTTGCGCCATGCGCTCAAATCTTTTTCTCGGACCCGCATACGACGAGCGTCAGTCGTCAATCCACTTTTCGAATCGCCCTGTCGGCGTCCCAGCCCGCGCAGATCCATTTCGCCACCACGACGACTTCGGCGCTCGACAGTTATTTAACTAACTGGTTAGTAAAATACTCCAGGTCCCTCCCCGCACGCAACTCTTCGGTGCCCTCTCTAAAGCATTGTCAAGCCTCTCGCTCAGATTTGCCGCTACTCTGAACCGCCCAACTCACTCACTCGCCTTCACTTATTCACTCTTTCACTGTTCTTTGAAGATTGCCGATAATTACCGGCCTTTGGCGCATACTGAAACCAAATAAATATCCGGCACTCGGCTGCATCTGATCGGCATTCACAGTTCACGATCCAAGGATCACCATTCACGACTCGCGGTTCACTGTTTCACTTTTTCACTGCGTCACTCTCACAAAAATAATTAAATAAAAAAAATTAAGCACTTTGGAGCGAAAAAGTGACTTTAACCCGTTTCGAATCAGTAAACCGAACTCAGAATCGTCGAAAATTGTCGTCGAATTTCGTCGAATATATGCCCCACAACTCATTTGGAATCAACACCCAACCTGCTCATTTGCAACCGGTGCGCTTTCATTCCTTAACTGTCTCATTTCTTTACTCTTGTTTCACTTCTTTCTCGTCTCACTCACGGATCGCCGTCCAACGTTCATCAGTCTGCATGCTTCCGCTGGTCCCGCTAAAATCGACTCCAGTGACGAACGAGCCTCAATCCGATCCCGGCTTCCAAAACTGGAAGCTGACCCTGGCCTACGACGGCACCGACTTTCAGGGCTGGCAGGTGCAGCCCGGCCACCCGACCATCCAGGGCGAATTGCAGGCAGCGCTCGGCCGCGTCACGGGAGAATCGCCCCTGCCGCAGGGCTCCGGCCGCACCGATGCAGGCGTCCACGCTCTCACCCAGGTCGCCAGCTTCGAGCTCCGCGCGCCCATCCCGCCCGAAAATCTTCAACGCGCGCTCAATCGCACCCTCCCTCCGTCGATACTCATCTCCGAGGCTCGAACCGCGCGAAGCACATTCCATGCGCGACATTCGGCCATCGCGAAAACCTATGAGTACCGTCTCAAACTCGCTTCCGATTGCTCGCCTTTCCTGGCCCGCTACGTGTACGCATGCGCCTGGCCGCTCGACCTTAACGCGCTTCAGGCTTGTGCGTGCCTCTTTGAGGATGAGCACGACTTCCTCAGCTTTGCCGCAATCGATCCCGACCGAGCGCACAGGATTCTGGCCGAGGAAGATGAACCCGAAGATCGCGACTTGACTTGTTGCGCACCGTCGGCGGTCGTGAAGACGGGAACAATTCGAACAGTTCTCGAGTCGACCTGGGAGCAGCGCTCCACCGACGCTGGCGATCTTCTCGTATACCGCGTCCGCGGCAACGGCTTCCTTCATCACATGGTGCGCAATCTCGTTGGCACCATGATCGATGTCGGCCGCGGTCAACTGGCCCTTGAAGAAATTCCTCGCATCCTCGCAGCTCGTAATCGCTCCGAAGCCGGACCCACCGCCCCGGCGCGCGGCCTCTTCCTTCATTCCGTCGACTATCCTCCCGAAGATCTCTGATCGTGATTGCGTTGAAACTCCCACTTCTGCATCGCGCAACCGGCGCTCACTCATCCCACTGCCTGCTACTCTGAATTCACCTCGATGCCGGTCCTCTCCTCAGCTTCGGCATTCTCGCGCGTCACTGCCCTCGCCGCGCAAAGGCCCATTCACGCCGCATTCGCCTGGCTCCACGCCAATCCCAAAACCATCATGGATTGGCAAGTGGGACTCGTGGCCATCCCCGCTCCGACGCACGGTGAGCGCGAACGCGCCGAGTGGCTGGCCCAGCGCTTCATTCAAGCAGGCTTGAGCAATGTCGAGATCGACGCCGTCGGCAATGTCCTCGGCCTCTTGCCTGCCGAAAACCTGCCCGCCGATAGCACCGGTCCCGTCATTCTCCTTTCGGCGCACATTGACACCGTTTTTCCCGCCGGAACTCCACTCCATCCGTTCCTTGACGGTGACCGCCTTGAAGCCCCGGGCTCGAGCGACAATGCGGCCGGCGTGGCCGGAATGTTGGCCATCGTTGCCGCGCTCCGCCATGCAGATGTTGCGCTGCCTGTGCCTCTTGTGGTCCTCGGCAATGTGGGAGAAGAGGGTGAAGGCGACCTGCGCGGCGTTCGTCATATTTACGAGCACAGCCCCCTCGCCGGCCGTATCGCCGCTCACATTGTTCTCGATGGGCCAGGCGCCGACGCCGCCGTCACGCAGGCCCTCGGCAGCCGACGGTACCA
Organism: Occallatibacter sp.; assembly: GCA_052145255.1. Taxonomy (GTDB): domain Bacteria; phylum Acidobacteriota; class Terriglobia; order Terriglobales; family Acidobacteriaceae; genus Telmatobacter. The sequence continues at coordinate 16,801 of JBKQOX010000006.1, read as the reverse complement.
GGTCGCCATTACCGGACCCGGGGGCCACAGCTTTACCGACGCCGGCACTCCCAACCCCATCGCTGCGCTTGCCACCGCCCTTGCCGTGCTTGCCGAAATCCCTCTTCCCAACGAGCCGCGCACCACCCTCAACCTTGGCACAATCCGTGGCGGCATCAGCGTAAATTCCATTCCCGAGAGCGCGCAGGCCAACATCGATTTCCGCTCCACCGATCCTGATCAACTCCTGCGCCTAGAAGTCGCGCTGCATCGCGCCGTTGAAGATGCCGTCGAGCACTGGAATGAAAAGTCGAAATCGTTTGGCGGTGGTTCGCGTTCGCGCTTGTCCTTCTTTGTCACCAAAATCGGCGATCGCCCGGCCGCGCAGTTGCCCGACAATTCTCCTCTGCTGGCCACGCTGCGCGCCGTCGACCGCCATCTCGGCTTGCGCACCGATCTCCGCCTCGGCTCTACCGACGCAAACATTCCACTTGCACTGGGCGTCCCTTCCCTGTCGATCGGCGCCGGTGGCGATGGCGGAGCCGCGCATACGCTGCACGAATGGTATTCGGCCAAGGACCGCGACCTGGCGCTCAAGCGGGTGCTTCTGCTCACTCTCGCCATGCTGGATTGGGCTGCGGAAATATAGCCTAGCCTTTCGCGGCGCTGCACGAAGCGTCTGCTGTTGGGCGGCTCTTTTAGCTTGTGCAGCGTCTAACTCCTCAGTGCGTGGCTTCGGCCCCATCCGTCCACGCGCGTGACGCGGAAGAATCAGTGCTCGACCCGCTCGCGGATCGCTATACTGAAGGAGCAGCGCCAACCACACCCCAGCCGTCAGGCTGTGCTCGATCAGAGGTCAGTGAACTTTATGAAATCGCTCTTCGAACGGCTTCGCTCGCGCCGTCTTACTTCGGTTTTCGTGTTGCTTGCCACGATCTCCGCCGCCATCGTGGCCGGATCGTTTGTCGCTCACGGAGTCCACGGCCAGGAAAGTCAGAGCAGCAGCGACGCTACTCCTCTCAAGGTCGTCACCAATCCCACGCCGCCCAACGACTTTGTGAGAATCGCCAAGCTTGTCGGGCCTGCCGTCGTGAACATCAACACTCAGACTCTGCCCAAGCAGTCCGATAACGGCGGCCGGCGCAACTTCCATCAGTTCCGTTCTCAGCCCAACCAGCAGAATCCAGGCGATGACAACAATCAGGACAACGGTCAGCCGGGACAGGGGCCAGACAATTTCCAGGACTTCTTCAACCGCTTCTTCGGCGGCCAGGTCCCAGGTCCCGATGACGGCGGCGACAACGGCCAGGTACAGGAATCGCTAGGCTCCGGCTTCATCGTCGACGCCAAGGGTTACATCATCACCAACAATCACGTCGTAGATAAAGCCGACAAAATCTACGTTAAGCTTTCGACCGATCCTGACACCCAGGATCTTGGCCGTCCCGCTCGCGTCATCGGCGTCGATAAGGCCACGGATCTCGCCGTGATCAAGATCGACACCAGCTCGCCGCTGCCCACCGTCAAAATGGGCAACTCTGACACGGCTGAAGTCGGCGATTGGGTCGAGGCCATCGGCAGCCCATTCGCGCTCGCGCAAACCGTCACCGCCGGCATCATCTCCGCCAAAAACCGCACCATTGACCAGGGTGCACCCGGCCAGTTCCAGCACTTCATCCAAACCGACGCGGCCATCAACCCCGGAAACTCCGGCGGCCCGCTGTTGAACATGAACGGCGAAGTCATTGGGATCAACACGGCCATCTACACGCAATCGGCAGGCTATCAGGGCATCGGATTCGCTATGCCCTCCAACACCGTCGTCTCGGTGTACAACGATCTCATCAGTCCCAGCCACAAGGTCACGCGCGGCTCCATTGGAATTCAGTTCCGCGAGGGATTGTCAGGCGCCGTCAATCGCGTTTACGGCTTCAAGAATGGCGTTCTCGTCCAGGAAGTCCAGCCCAGTGGACCCGCTGATAAGGCAGGCATCAAGGCCGGCGACATCATCACCACCATCGACGGGCGCCCCATCAAGGACGGCGATGATCTCGTAAACGAAATCGCCAGCCGCGCTCCCGGCTCGAGTATCCGTTTGGGCTACATGCGCGATGGCAAACCGCAGGACACCACCGTAACCATCGGCGATCGCGACAAGGTCTTCGCCGATCTCAACAACCCGCAGCCCGAAAGCGATCAGGAAAACGGTGGCGGCGCTGGTGAGGCCAAGCTCGGCGTGGTCGTGCAGGATGCCCCTCAGGCAACGGTCTCCCGCATCCATACTTCCGGTGTGGTGATCGAGTCGGTCCGCACCGGCTCTTTTGCTGACTTGCAGGGACTAGAGCCGGGCCTGGTCATCACGCACGTCAACCGGCAGCCAACTCCGAACAAGGAACAATTTGATGCCGTTGTAAGCAAACTCAAGACCGGCGACGATGTCGTCTTCGAAGTCATAGACCCGCATCATCCCGAACTGGGCATTAACTATATTGGTGGCACGCTATAGCAGTTCCGGAGCCACGCCGGTGGCGAACTTTCGCCTCCGGCGCCGGTATCCAAAGTAATCCGCTCCGTGGCAGTCGATTCGTTTTCCCCTTGCCGCGCAACAGTTCGTTCGCTAAACTTCTTGGAATAGTTCTTGAAATCTTCTTTTTGGTCGGGCGGTTTAGGATGTTTCCATCTCGCGCAGGATTGGCGCTTCTGATCACCGCGGCTCTTCTTGCGCCTCCCGCGTTCGGGGCGAACGCGCGCCGAACCACCACCAGCCACACCAGCACGTCCCACAAGCTCTCGCATGGCCGGCACAGAAGGCGCCGCGCGCGCGGCCAGCAGGCAATCGATTCCGATCGCGTGACGCAGATTCAGCAGGCCCTGATCCGCGAACATTACCTGACAGGCGAAGCCAGCGGCAATTGGGATTCCACTACCGTTGCTGCAATGCAGAAGTATCAGGCCGATCATGGCTGGCAAACCAAGCTGATGCCCGACTCCCGCGCGCTCAAGAGTCTCGGCCTCGGCCCCGATTATTCCACGGCCCTCAACGCCAGCGGATCGAGCTTCGCAGCCCCGCCTTCATCAGCCGCGCCCGCTTCGCAAAACGCGGGCTTCATCGCAGCCTCCGGCGTCCATCAATAGATCCCTCGAATCCCCTGGCTCACTGATCCGACTTCGGCGGATTCTCCATAAGAAACTCGTATCGCGCCAGCGTCGTGTCAGGCCTGGAAGTAATCGTGCTGTCCAGGTGAATTAACTCGCTGGTATTGTCGAACCTCGGCCATTCCGGCAGTCCCGCCCGGTTGGGGTCGCCGGTCTTGGCAAAGTTCGTCCAGTAATCCATCATCTCTTCGCTCAGCTTGCGATCTTCCGGGCGCCACACCGCTCCAGGCCGCGTGTCGAGCGTGCCGAACACATACTCGATGTCATCGGAGTGAAAAGCGTACGAGCCGGGATGAAACTTGCTCGGCGGCGCGGCCAGTTCTAGGTGATAGCGATACACTGGCGCCTCCCCCGTCTTCACCTGCGCCACAACCCACTTCCACGTGCTGAACGCGATAAACGTATCGCCGTTGTAATCGATCGCCGACCGCAGCGCCTGTTGGTCGTCGTTTCCTGGATAAAGCTCGAGAAACTCAGCCGATCGATCGCCGAACAGTTTCGTCGCCGTCTCCTTCCACTGCGCGGCCGTAACGTTCCCTCGAAAAGTGATGAAGCTGCCCTCGTCCCGGTTCCAACCCACCAGCAAGGGCACATGCGCCTGCTTGCCGGCGGCGTAGGTGTCGGCAATCGGTTCGGTCAGAAAGCGGCCATCGACCACGACCGGGAAACTCGGCGCGCCCTTTGCAGCTGCGGCTGCAAGAATCGTTCCCGCCGGCAAAGCACGCAACTGGGCCAGATTGGCTGCTCCCAGCGATTCCACCCAGAGCTGCTCCTTTTTCTCTCGTCCTGCGAGCTCCTCCGGCCCATGTGAGCCGACATTCAATGCTGCTCCGCTCTCGCCGATCGCCTTCTGGAATAACCCCCGCGCCGGTTGTGCCGCCATGAGCGTGCTCACTGCGGACGATCCTGCGCTCTCACCAAAAATCGTTACGTTTCCGGGATCGCCGCCAAACTCCAAGATGTTTCCTTTCACCCACTCGAGCGCCGCGATCATGTCCATCAGTCCGTAGTTCCCCGCGGACCCGCCAGCCTCTTTCGCCAGGTCGGTCGTTGCCAGGAACCCAAAAACGCCAAGGCGATAGTTGATCGTTACCAGCACCACTCCCTCGGTCGGCAGAAAGTCTCCGTTATGCCGCGGCTCGTCTCCGCTGCCGCCCGAATATCCGCCGCCGTGAATCCAGAACATCACCGGCAACTTGCTGGCAGCCTTCGCGCCGGCCGGCGTATAGACGTTCAAGTAGAGACAATCTTCGCTGGGGCCCGCATCCTGAAAAATCATGTCGTCGAAGACATGGTTCTGCGCGCAGTGCGCGCCATACATCGTTGCGTCGCGCACGCCCTTCCAGTGCGCAGGCGGCTGCGGGGCTTTCCAGCGCAGGTCCCCCACTGGCGGCGCGGCATACGGGATCGCCAAAAACTCTTGCACCTTGCCGTCGTTGATCAGCTTGCCGTGGATCTTGCCTTGTTCGGTCTTCACCTTCAATGGGTCTGCGCCGGCAATGGCAGAAATTCCAGCCGCCGCCACTGTGATGATCAGTGCTCGTGCCGTCCACGTCGCGAATCGCATCGGGAAACCTCCCGCGCAACACCATATCAGATCGGCCCCGATGGGAGTCGACGTCGTATGCGGCGGAATTGCGTCTCTGCCGCACGCAGGCGCGAATTGCCGCTCCTCACCGGGTGGCGCGACTCCAGACTGTCTTGCAGTTGAGCGCAGCCCACATCAGCAGGCTGGCGATGGCCAGGTATTCGGCCACACGGTCGATCAGCAGCCAGGTGAAAACGACCATCGTCACGAAGATGCCCCACTTCGCAGATTCCTCGCGTATGGCTCCGAGCCACGAGGTCGGCGAAGCGGCTGAGGGATCCTGCTCGCGACCCCATGACCGCTCCAACAAGATCAGTCGAAGAGCAAGAACGAACTCGCCCAGCAGAAGAATCACGGCCCCTGGAAAAGGAGCAAGCGAAGCAACCCCCGCCGAAAATAGAACGCTGCCAATATGTCCCGACGGGCGAATGCCCGAGCCCTGCTCACCGTTTTGGATTTTGACCGGCTCTGATTCAACCGCAGCAGTGCATAGCAGCGCGCCGGCGCCGATCAATGCGGTGGCCAAAGCAAAGCACAGACGCTCAAGAAACCTAGCATTGGGCCGATGCCCCACAACTGCCCAAACAATGTCGACTGGATCGACGAGATACGTCGAAAAAGCCGCACCGACAACGATGAGGTGAAGAAGTGTTTGGTGACGAAACTCAAATTCTGTCGCCTTCATCGTCATCATCCAATGCCGGCCCGGCGGTCCGGTCATCATACTTCGACCCTGGAATTCGTCGGAGAATACATCTCGCCTAACGAGCTAAACCCGTTCCGCCGCCAGCAGATCGGCCATCGTCTCGCGCCTGCGAATCAGCCGTGCCATCCCGCCTTCCACCAGCACTTCTGCCGCGCGCGGACGCGAATTGTAGTTCGAGCTCTGTGCCATGCCGTAGGCGCCGGCATCGAGCAGCGCCACCAAGTCGCCGGGCTCGACTGGCACGAGCTTGCGGTCGCGCGCAAAAAAGTCGCCAGATTCGCAAACCGGCCCCACCACATCGACGACGAGCGCCCTCCCTGCCCGCGGCCGCACCGGAACAATTTCGTGATACGCCTGGTAGAGCGCAGGGCGGATCAAATCGTTCATGGCCGCATCGGTGATCACGAAATTCTTCGTACCATTGCGCTTCACGTAGAGCACCCGCGCCAGCAATGCGCCGGCCTGCGCCACCAGAAATCGCCCCGGCTCAATCAGTAATCGGCCGTCAAAATCGCTCAGCGCGCAATTGAGCACCTCGGCGTACTCGTCCACCTTGCCAGCCGCGTCAAAACCACCGTCGTGATAGTCGATGCCCAGGCCACCGCCCGCATCGATCGTTTTCAGCTCGATGCCTTCGCTCCGCAACTTCCCCACCAGTTTGCCCACTCGCTCGATCGCCGCGCCAAACGGTTCAGCGGAGCGGATCTGCGACCCGATGTGAACGCTGATGCCATGCGGCTCAAGCCAGCGATTTCGCGCAGCGTGTTTGTAGATCGTTCGCGCCCGCCGAATATCAATGCCAAACTTGTGCTCGCGGAGCCCGGTCGAAATGTACGGGTGCGTATCCGCAAATACATCGGGGTTCACGCGCAACGCAAAGCGGGCGCGAGTTTTGAGCCTTCGCGCGCGCTCAGCCAGCAGTGCCAATTCTGCATCGCTTTCCACGTTGAAGGCCAGAATTCCGGCCTTCAGCCCCGCGTCCATCTCCGCGGACGTCTTCCCCACGCCTGAAAAAACGACGCGATCAGCTGCCTCCGGTGCTGCCGCGAGCACGCGCTCCAGCTCGCCTCCCGACACGATGTCGAAACCCGCGCCGCGCTCTGCCAGAAGCTTCAGAATCGCCAGAGCGGAGTTGGCCTTCACCGCGTAGCAAACCAGGTGGTCCCGTCCTTTGAGCGCACGCTGGAACATCGCCAGCCGCTTTGCAATCTGGTCTGCCGAGTAAACATAAAGCGGTGTGCCGAACTGCTTGGCAAGGACCTCAAGCGACACCGCTCCGCAATAGAGCGCGTCGCCCTCAGGGCGTTGAAATGGGCGCGAGGATGTTTGCTGAGCCACAGGTCTCGTCCAGAACCAAAAGAATAATCTGAGCCTACAGCATTCGGCCCTCGAATTCTCATCACACTCGGCCTCTTTCGCCGGCCCATTACAATGTTTTTGTGGCTGATTTGGCTCCCATTGAACTCGTTGATGTCGTCGGCGTCGGCTTGAACGCCACCGACACTCTGATTCCGCTCGAACGATTTCCCCAGCCCGGCTCCAAGGTTCACTACGGCAATTGGTCCACGCAGCCCGGCGGCCAGGTGGCCACCACCGTTGTCGCCTGCCAGACCTGGGGCCTGCGCACCCGCTACGTTGGCAAGCTCGGCGACGACGATGCGGCGCGCCTGCACCAGGACGCATTCCGCCGCGTGGGCGCCGAAGCGCGAATCGTAACTGTTCCCGGAAGCGCCAGCCTGCACAACGTCATCCTCATTGATGCGGCCGGCGAGCGGACCGTCATTTGCCAGCGCAACGAACAGATGATTCTTCAACCCGCCGATCTTCGCCGCGAATGGGTCGTAAATGCTCGCGTTCTACATGTCGACGGCCACGACACAGCCGCCGCCACGCAAGCCGCAGCCTGGGCGCGCGCGGCGGGCGTTCCCGTCGTCGCCGACCTCGATGACACCTATCCCGGCATCGAGGAGCTCGTCGCCAATATCGACTATCTGATCGTCAGCGAGGATTTCTCCTGCCGTCTGATGAACGAAACCAATCTCGAGCGCGCACTGCGCCGGATGCAGTCGCGCTATGGATGCCGTCTGAGCGCAGCTACCCTCGGAGAAAGCGGCGTGCTGGCCTGGGACGGCAAGCAGTTGATCCACAGCGCAGCCTTCCGCGTGCCTGTTGTCGACACCACCGGCGCCGGCGACATCTTCCGCGCCGGCTTCATCTACGGGCTGCTACGCGACTGGCCGCTCGAGCGGCGACTCGAGTTCTCCTGCGCCGCCGCTGCTATGAATTGCATGGCGCAAGGCGCGCGTGGCGGAATTCAGCCCGTCGCCGCCATCGAGAACCTGATGGCCACGGCCGCTCGCCGTGAAGCCACATACGGCATGCAGGCTCTCGATTAGCCAACCGAATGCGTACCTGAAACTTTCGCGGGCTTTTTTCCATCAAATAAAATGAGAACTGCGGCCAAACTATCCTGAATCTGCGTCAGGATTGCAAGGCCCGCACGACGGAGTGATCGCAATGGCACTGATGAAGACATCGAATCCCGCCCTCGGGAAGAATACCTTCAGCGACTTCCAGGGCAGCCAGTACGGCGGTAGCCTCATCGACGCTGCGGCGCGCATGACGCTGAGCGGCACGATCAACAAAACCGGCATTCTGCTGCTGTGTGCCGTAGTCACTGCTGCGTGGACGTGGAACTCGTTCATGCAGACTCGCGACATGAGTTTCGCCGGCCCTGCGTTGATGATCGGCCTCTTCGGCGGACTTATCTTCGCCTTGATCACGTCATTCAAAAGAACGTGGGCGCCCATCACTGCGCCCATCTACGCGCTTCTCGAAGGGCTTGTGCTCGGTGGCCTCTCCGCGATCCTCGAACAGCGCTATCCCGGTATTGCCATGGAGGCCGTAGGCCTCACCTTCGGCACACTCTTAGTGCTGCTGATAGCCTACAAATCCGGCCTGATCAAGGTCACGCAGAAGTTTCGCCTCGGGGTGGTCGCGGCCACCGGCGGCATCTTTCTCTTCTACATGCTGGAGATGGTTCTCGGTTTCTTCGGTATCAACTTCACAACCGTGAACGGCGCCACTCCCATCGGCATCGGCTTCAGCCTCCTCGTCGTGGCCATCGCCGCACTTAATCTTGTCCTCGACTTTGACTTCGTCGAGCAGGGTGTTGCCTACGGCGCGCCCAAATACATGGAGTGGTATGCCGCATTCGGCATCATGGTCACGCTGGTCTGGCTCTACATCGAGATCCTGAATCTGCTGGCAAAAATGCGCAGCCGGAATTAGAGACAAGCCTATAGCTTCAAGTGCTTGCCATCCGGCCTTTGCTCTTCGCCAACGGCTAAGAGCTACTGGCTGCTTCCCTGCGGCGATATAAGGTAGAACGTCACGCTTCCCGCGGTGCTCCTCTTGTGCAGGGTCCCGCGTGGAACCACCAACATGTCGCCCTTCTTAAGCGTGAACGTCGTTGTCCCGTCGGCCTGCGGCGCACGCCACTCGCCCGGCCCGATGCTGTGCGCGCCCTTCGGCGTTCCGCCCACTTCGTAGATCGTTTCGCCCTCCAGAATCTGAAAGACATGATCCCGCCCCTCGTGCCACTCATACTCCGCGCCAGTCTTCGCCGTTTCCACCGTCAACACCACCGCAAAGTTCTTCCCTTGCACAAGATTGTTGTTGCCCGGGCTGGCTTCGAGCGCCTTCACGTCATCCTGAATCTCCTGCGCGGTGAAAAGCTGAAAGCTCGGCCCACCAGACGAACTTCGCGCTTGCGCAACGGCGACCGGAGCGAACAGCGACGCATTGGCAATCGTGAAACCGGCAGCCGCACCCGCCGGCACGGCACGCAGGAATTCGCGACGGCCCGGATGCTTCAGATCAACTTTGCTCATGGGACCCCCTGAGATGGGAAAACAACTCGAGCGAAATTCTATCAGCGCGGCATCTGATTCGGCTTCGCGCCGGCAATTAAGCTGCAAACTGCCTCAACCACGGCGCCATCAACAAAGCCACCCTCTTCGGCTGCTCGTACGCGGCATAATGGCCGGCGCACGGCAACACGTGCAACTCGCATCCGCCGGGAGCCGCGCGGAATGCCTCCATATCGGCCGCCGTCACGTTTGAATCTTCTGCGCCAGCAATGGCCAACACCGGCACGCGAATCGTGGCCACGGTCGGAACCGAATCCAGCCGCGCCGCAAGCCCTGCCTGCACGGCAACGAGCGCCTCGGCCGTCAACGTCATCTGCCCCCGCACTTCGCTCACCACTTCGGGCCGCTCCTTGCGAACCGAAGGCGCGACCGTATTTTGCGCCATACCGTCGAAGAGCGCTGCAACGCCGTCCGCTCGCGCCCGCGCGATGGTCTCCATGCGTTTGGTCAGGCTTGCCTCTGCGTCCGGCTGCGGCTTGGAGCACACAAACATCATGCCGCGCATCCGTTGCGGCGCCTTTCGCCACAACTCCAGCATCACGTAGCCGCCAATGGAGCATCCGCCAAAAACCGCCTTGGAGATTCTTAGGTGATCGAGCAGCGCGAGAATATCCGCGGCAATCTGGGCCATCGTCAGCACTGGCGCGCCCGGAACACGGGTAAATGCTCCCGCCGGTAGCCCTGATCCCAATTCCGAGCGCCCGTGTCCGCGCAGGTCGGGAACAATCGCGCGAATCCCCGCAAGCTCTCGCATAAGCGGTCGCCAATACTCGCGGTCGAGAGGCGTGGGATGCAGCAGAACAACTGGCAGCCCCTCGCCAGCGTCACTATAGCTCAGTCTTGCGCCGCCAGAAAGGTATTCACCGTTCATGCCCGGGCTTATATTCGGGCTCATATTCGGGGAGGATACACTCCCGGATACGGCATCGTCTCCTCGGGAATGCCGATCCATGCGGCCACGTAGGCCACGCCGACCAGTCCGCTCGAAACGAAGAAGCCGATCACCGTAAGAATGCGGACTGTGGCCACGTCCCATCCATTGGCCTGTGCCAAAGCCATGCAAACGCCGCCAATCATTCGCCCCGCGTGCGGCCGGATCAGCGGCCGGCCCGGCATGGGCTGCGCCATCGGCGTAACCGTCCCGCAGCCCGAGCAAAACCGCGCCGTTGGGTGCAAAGCGCTACCACATTGCTGACAAAAGGCTGCCATGATCAACCCCTCCGCGGAATAAGCCCACTGCTTTCATCATACGGATTCACATCCCCACCGGTTCCATCGCGCATTTCGTTCTATGGTCTTCAGTTTCCGCCGTACGGTGCGCGGATGTACCTTCGGGCCTGGTCGGCCCGCGATGTATTGGGTCCGGCCTCGATTGCTGCCTGGTAATCGCGAATCGCAAGCTGGCGCTGGCCGGCCATATCGCGACATTCGCCGGCATCGAGCAGCGAACGGATTTTGAGCTCCGGACCCACGCCGGGCGTCCACGCGGCTTGCTCATAGGCTTGTGCAGCCTCATCGTCATGTCGCTGGCCACGTAATGCGTCGCCCAGCCCAAAGTCGGCCAGTTCCATGCGTGCATCGGCAAAATATCCCGGCTTCGCGTTGTCGTCCTGGATCTGACGGTACGCCTCCACAGCTCGCATACCCTCGCCCGCATCCTTGCGCAGGTTTGCCTCCTCAAGACAAAAGAGGTAATCGTGCGGATACTCGTTCTTGAGTTGCAGCACCACCGCGATGGCTTGGTCGTACTTCGCCTCGCGGCGAAGAAACAGCGCGATCGCGGTTCGCGCGTCGACGCTGGTCAACACGCCGCGGTCGCCGTCGTCGCGCAACATCGCCAGACCCGTGGCCTTCGATCCCGTAATCCCCGCAAAGCCGATCATCAACTTGAAGGGCCAGGGCAGCGCGCCGACCACGTACTCATAAACCCCGGTGATCAGTTTCGCGTCCACGTAATTCGGATCGAGCTCGAGCACACGAGCGGCATCGTCCCGGGCCTTCGTTGCCAGGTGGAACCCCGTGCCATAGGCGCGCTCCACCATCGCCACATACGTACAGCGCAAACTGCGCACCCAGGCTCGCGCAAACAGCGCATTCACGTCATTGGGATTCTGGCTCAGCCGCCAATCTGCTTCCTGAACCGCCTCATCGGCCAGCGCAAAAATCTGGTCGCGCTTCTTCGGATCCTCCTCCGTCGCATGACGGCCGGTCAGGAAACCGTCATTCGCGTAGAAGGTAGTATCCAGCAAGTCCTCGTGGTAAAGCTCCTGAAAGATAATCGCGTTCAGCAGGTACGCCGTCGCCTGAGGGTCGCCGGGGTGCGCCGCGTGATAGCGCTCGAAGCCTTGAACCGCGCCAGCGTAATCCAGATTATAGAAATCCTCAAATGCCGCGCGAACCTGTGGGTCGAAGTTCATGGGGTTGGTATCGACAGATTCCGCCCGGCCCGAGCCGGTCGCCGCCAACCACAGAACCCCGATGATCCACCATCGCATACGCAACGATCCCGCGCCCAATGCCTGTCTCCCCACGTTCTTATCGTATCGCCCGCAATCCGTTAGGATCGAAGTATGCCCATCCCCGAGCGTTTGAATCCCACCTTCGCTCCCGCGCGCCAGCCCCTCGCGGACAGAGTTGAAGCTGCGCGCCAGCGGCTTATTGTCGCGCTCGACGTGCCAAGCGCCGCCGCCTCTGCCGAGCTTGTGACAAAGCTCGAAGGAACCTGCCAGTGGTTCAAGGTGGGGCTAGAGCTCTTTACTGCCGCTGGCCCCGCCGTCCTCGAGCCTCTGGTGTCGCGCGGCCACTCCGTTTTCCTCGACCTCAAGTTTCACGATATTCCCAACACCGTTGCTGGAGCGGTCCGCTCTGCCTCCGCGTGGGGCGTGCGCATGATGAACGTCCACGCCGCGGGAGGGCCACTAATGCTGGCTGCAGCCAAGGCTGCGCTTGACGGCGTTGCAAATCCGCCTGAGCTTCTCGCCGTCACAGTGCTCACCAGCATGGACGCTGCCGCGTTGAAGGCCGCCGGAGTGGACCGCTCGCCTGCGCAACAGGTTGAACTGCTCGCGAAGATGTGCATCGCCGCCGGTATTCGCGGCTTTGTCTGTTCTTCAGAGGAGGTTGGCGCTCTGCGCGCGCTCACCGGCCCCGACGGTGTGTTGGTCATTCCCGGAATCCGACCCGCCGGCGCAGAAGCCGGCGACCAAAAACGTATGGCCACACCGGCGTATGCGCTGAGCGCCGGAGCAAGTTACCTGGTCGTCGGGCGACCCATCACGCAGGCGGCAGATCCTGCCCAGGCGGCACAGGGGGTGCTGGAGGAGATGTCGGAAGCGCTGTAGTGGACCAGCAGCCTAGCTCGAGTGGGACATCGTATTGCGCGCATGGGCCACATTGTCAGGATCGTCCGTGAACGACTTGCCGGGCCCGTAAGCAAATTTCAGGAACTGCGATCCGTATTTGCGAATCGCGTCCTTGCGGCCGTCGTCCCACGTGATGCGAGCCTCGCCGTCAACATACTCCCAATGACCGTGAACGTCACCAATAGTTCTGTAGGCGGCGCCATCCTCGTCCAGTGTGATGTAGAAATCATTTCCTTGCCCGTCGCCGCACTCCCACTTGCCAAAGAACCGACCACGGCTGGGAACTCTGGAGTCGAAGCTGTCAGCTGAAGCCGCAGGGATCCCTGCGAACTCGACGCGGTCAACGTCAGAGAGGTTGAAAGTCTGGCGATGGCCGTCCTTGAAGACGATGACGATGGCGCCGGACGTGGTTTTTGGCGGCGCAGCTGCGGCCACTTGGCTGAGCGAGCCAGTCAGGCAAAGCAATGCCGCGAGGCTGGTGAGGCGAACAAAGCTTCTCATTGAGTTCTCCCGTTAGTGTGGAGTACGCATGGGACGTGTGAGAGGTTCCGGAAATCCAGCAATTAGACCGGTTCCGCCGGGGCCGGAGGCCAGCCGTATCTTTGCGGGCGAGGGAGCGACAGGCGGTTGGGGGTTCAGAGGGAAAATGGGCTGCCGGAGGGGCAGCCCATTGATTCAAGTTTAACTTAAAGTTTTTCGTAAAACTCGCACGCGGAGCATGAAATGTATACTCCGCCCGGAACGCCTCTTTCGCGATCCTTCACGCGCTTGACGATGCGCGTGGGCTTGCCGCACTTGGGACAGTCGGTGGACTTGGTGGTGTCCATTACTTTCTTGCGGTCACCTGTTTTTGCAATTTTTGCCATCAGTAGCTGGTTCTCCTTGTGAGGTGTCTCTGCACTCATCCGCCGGGGCGGACGGCTTCAACGGCGCGGCCGCTGCTCCCGCGCTGCAACGGATCGCATAAAGCTTCCGCACTGCGCACAAAGAGCACAACTCGCTCCCTCCAGTTTATATGAGCCGGGCTGCGAGCCCTTGCAGCGAGCCCCACTCAATACACCCTCGATCAGCCAGAATCTGTTCCGAGCCAAAAATGAACCTTGCCGAGCCTTCTCAGCCGAATTAGAATCACGGGCGTAGCTTCCCCAGAACCCTCAACGGCTCCATTTCCAACGCGACGCGCGGCTCGCTCCCATGCGCACGCCGCCCGAACCGATTCCCCGGAGGAACGATGACCAAGGGAAATCTCCCCCGCGCCGCCCTGGGCGCAATCTGCCTCACCGCCGTCGCTCTCTGCGCACTTCCCGCACCCCTTCACGCCGCACCCGCTGCCCACACCGGCAAGACTCGCACCTACTTCGTCGCCGCTGAGGAAGTGCAGTGGGATTACGCTCCCTCAGGCCGCGATGAGGCCATGGGCATGCCCTTCGACTCCGTTGCCAAGGGATTCACCGAGACCAGCGCCGACCACATCGGCCGCGTCTATAAGAAAGCGATCTACCACGAATACACGGACGCCACCTTCACCACAATCAAGCCGCGCGCGGCCCAGGACGCGTACCAGGGTATCCTCGGACCGATCCTGTACGCGGAAGTGGGAGACACCATCAAGGTGGTCTTCAAGAACAACGCCACACATCCCTACGGCATGCATCCCCACGGCGTTCTCTACCAGAAGGACTCCGAAGGCGCGAACTACAACGGCGGCAGCGGCGACATGGAAGATCGGGGCGCCTGCGTCGCGCCCGGCTCGACCCACACTTACACCTGGCAGGTTCCCGAGCGTGCCGGACCAGGCCCCAACGATCCCAGTTCCCTGTTCTGGCTCTACCACTCGCACTGCGATGAGCTGCGCGACGTAGCCTCGGGCCTCTTCGGCGGCCTCGTCATCACGCGCCGCGGCATGGCCCGTCCTGACGGCACTCCGAAGGATGTCGACAAGCAGTTCGTGACCATCTACATCGCCATTAACGAGAACGAGAGCTGGTATCTCGACGACAACATCAAAGCCCACATCCCCGATCCTTCAAAACTCAATCGCTACGAGTCCAAGCCCGTCACAACGACAGGGATCCTGGGCACCATCGCGGGTGCAGGATTTTTCGAAACCAACATCAAGTGGTCCATCAACGGATACATCTACGGCAACGGGCCCATGATGGTGATGAAGAAGGGCGATCACGTGCGTTGGTACGTGGCCACGCTCGGCGACTTCTTCAACGGACACACGCCACATTGGCATGGCAACACCGTGCTGGTGGGCGGCCAACGGACTGATGTATTGAACATCGCATCCGCGCAGATGATCACTGCGGACATGGTGCCCGACGCCGTAGGCATCTGGCTCTATCACTGCCACATCAGCGACCACATGCTGGCCGGCATGATGGCGCGCTACCAGGTGCTCGATCGCTAAGCAGCCCGCTTGAGCGGGTGAAAGATCCCGGGTAAGCTAGAAACGATCAACGAAAGGAGACTGTGTTGTATGGAGCTTCGACGCTTTGGCGCAATCGTATTCCGGGCCCTGGGGTTGACGCTGCTGTGCATCGGAACCGCGTACGCGGCTCCCAGCCCGTGTGCTCTGCTGACCACTCAGCAGGTGAGCGCAGTGCTGGGCGCGAACTTCGGTAAGCCGATACCGGCGGGTGCGAAGATCTGCGAATGGATCGCGACGGGCCCGAGCGGACCGAATGGGACCAAGAAGGTCGAGCTGGTGATGGTGCCGGCGAACGAGTTTGCCACCCGGCTGACGCCGATGCCAGCTCCGGTGACCAGGACGCCGCTGAGCATTGGCGATGCTGCGAACTACGTACGAGACGACGCCGCTGGGAGGCACGCTGTCCGTGCAAAAGGGCGATGTCTACTTCATGCTGCAGGTGCGGGGGGTTCCCCTCGCCAATCAGCAGGCGATGGAGGTCACGCTTGCGCAGGACATTGTGAGCGTCCTTTAGGTCTGTGCTGATTCAGGCCCTGGAGTTTCCGGGCTGACCTCCCTGTTGACGAATGGCTACAGGCTATCGTCTGTTCCATGTTGCCTTGCTCCCATCGTTCCCCAGAGGATCCCATGCCCACACCCGTCAACCGCCGCACCGTCGATCTCAGCGCCTATCCCGATCTCGTCGTTGTGTACCTTGGGATGCGTGTCAACCGCCTCACCGGCCTCAAGACTCTCTTCGGCTTCGGGCCCCAGAATCACGAAGTCTGTCGCCGATCAACCCGACGGCCTGCTCCGCCACTAGAACTTCATGTTCTCGCTCTTCCCCATGCGCAGCGGCATGGAAGCCATCTATGACGACATTGCCTCCGGGGACGACGTCGCGCCGAAGATCGGCTTCATGGCCTTCGCCCCGGTCGTCCCCGCGCGCGGATCGATGTTCGGCGCCGTCAACCGAACGAGTCGCGAGATGGGTCGCAGCGAGAACCTGGAGCCGGTGGTCTCGGAAACCGACCTTTACGGCAAGTGACAAAACACGCGAAGGAAACGGCAGAAACAAAGGACTTATAAGGCATCAATTACGCGTCATTTGACGCCATTTATCGATATTCCCAAAATCGGTTTGTTGATTCTAAAAGAGTTAGGTGGAGAAAAGTTAGCGAAACATCCCAAATTTTTTATTTAATTATTTTTCCTCGAAGAAAACAATGAAGTTAGAGGGCGAAGTTGCGGCCCGTATCTTGTAGCTTTTGGCCGACAACAGAGAGCCGGTAGCCAGATGCCGGGATCTGTTCTGTTTGCGGATCATGGGACGAGTATGCGCCCGAAGGTGGAAATGATCGGCAAACTTGGCGGATGAGTTTTGTGAGTGTTTTCAGCGGGTTGTGTGGAAATTACGGGAGTGGGGTCTTGACATGCGGTTTAGCGCCTCAAGAAGCGCAAACGCGAATGGCGTGCAGGTCCGGCGAAAAGCAAATGCTCCGGTTCCTCAGCCGAGTCGCTTGCGCCAGTTCCCACAAGCCGACATGAACGAAGCCGCTGCGGCGGCGGACGCATTCGCGTGTTCCTGAGCCGACATTTGTGGCTATCCCGGTAGTTTGGTTCGCAGAGGAGGAACTCTCTGTGAACCAACTACGTCAGCTC
>JBKQOX010000005.1:0-8804 GCA_052145255.1 Occallatibacter sp. | reverse complement strand
GATGGGTCACGGTAAACCTCCTGTGACCCGAGGCTTACACAACCAGAAATGCCCAAGGAAAGCCCACGCCGCAGCGTCCGTCGCGCCAGCGACTTAGTTCAAACGCCCCAGTGTCCAGGAATGAGGTTGTGCCTGGATCGTCGCCCATCCGTACACAACCTCATTTTTGGGTTCTGTCCGGTTGGGCGACAATCCGGGCTCTAGTCCGTCGGCAGACCTTGCGGCGTCTTTCGTTGCTAATTCAGAGGGTGGCTCGATGTACCGACAGTCGAGGTCCGTCTGAGCGCTCAATTCATGACTGGGCAATCAATTCTCGCGTGGGCTCACTGGATCCTTTGCACATGCAAGTGCCAACTCTGGAACTGTTGATCGTTGTTTCAATGTAAGGTGGTCCGTCGTTTCATTATATGTCGTGATACGATATAAATATGAAAACTGGATCTTCTCCAGAGACCACTTCTGGCTCGTTGCTCAGAACTTTGGCAGATTTTCGCTACGAGGTGCGTTGCTTCCAGCACTTCAGCGAATGCGCTGCGCTGGAAGCAGGGTTGCACCCAAAGCAACATCAGCTTCTCTTACAGGTCGCAGGGGCCCCTGAGGGAATAAGTGTGACGATCGCATATGCCGCCCAGAGGCTTGGGTTGAGGCATAACAGTGCGGTCGAGCTTGTCAATCGTTCGGAACGCGAGGGCCTGTTGGTACGAAAAACCGACGCAGACGACAAGCGGCGGGTGATTTTGCGAGCAACCCGCAAAGGCAAGATGCTTCTGGTCCGGCTCTCAGCGAATCATGCGCGGGAGCTGAACGAACTGGCGCCGCGTCTGGCAGAAGCTTTGGATCGCATCAAGGCTCATTCGTGTGGTGTCTCTGACACGGTGACTCGATGAGATCGCGCCCCTCTGCGCTGCGCGACTTCACCGTGGACCGTCGCGTATGGCTGCTGACCGGCGTGGCAGCAGTGATTGGCGCAGGAGCAGCCGCGCTGGCTGTGTTTCTGCTCAGGGCCATCGCGTTCGCGACCAACATCTTCTACTACCACCGAATCGGCGTGGCGATGGTTGGTCCGGCCGGATCAACTGAAGCGCCTTGGGTGATGACGCTGGTGCCAGTCATTGGAGGAATCATTGTTGGACTCATGGCCTATTACGGCTCCGACAAGATTCGCGGGCATGGAATTCCCGAAGCCATTGAGGCAATTCTGTTAAATGGCGCACGCGTCGACCCCAAAGTAGCGGTTCTCAAACCGCTTTCTGCAGCGATCGCAATTGGCTCCGGCGGCCCTTTTGGTGCGGAAGGACCGATCATCATGACGGGTGGAGCTTTCGGTTCGCTGGTCGCGCAGTGGCTTAATCTTTCGGATGCGGAACGGACGACACTACTGGTGGCAGGCGCCGCTGCGGGAATGTCGGCAACGTTTGCGGCGCCGATTGCTGCGATCCTCCTCGCCGTGGAACTACTTCTATTCGAGTGGCGACCGCGCTCGCTGGTCCCTGTAGCGGTGGCGAGTGTCCTGGCAGGCGCGCTGCGCATTCGCTGGCTCGGTCCAGGGCCACTTTTCCCCGTCACGTTACACTCCGCGATTCACCTAGAGCAGTCGCTCCTTGCGGCCGCCCCATTAGGGATAATCGTTGGCTTTGCTTCTGCAGGGCTAAGCCGATTGATGTATGGCTTCGAAGATGGGTTTGAGCACTTTTGCGGCCGCCTTCGCATCCACTGGATGTGGTGGCCAGCGATTGGGGGCATCGGTATTGGAACGGGCGGATTCTTCTTTCCGCGCGGACTAGGCGTCGGCTACGACAACATCGCGGAAGTTCTGCGCGGGAATGCCCCAGTGGCCCTTTTGCTGGGACTCATTTTTGCCAAATCGCTGATGTGGGCGTTTTCACTCAGTTCCGGGACTTCAGGCGGCGTGTTGGCCCCGATCCTGATGATTGGCGCTGCGATAGGAGAGGCTGCGGCGCAGTTGGCGCATTTGCCAAGCGAAACACAGGCACTTTGGACGCTAATGGCAATGGGGGCGATGCTCTCAGGCGCGCTAGGTGTGCCGCTGACGGCGATTCTCTTTTCTCTGGAGCTGACCCATGCTCTGCCGGCAATACTGCCTCTTACATTAGCGTGCACCGCGTCCTATCTGGTGACGTCATTAGTCATGCCGCGGTCGATCCTGACGGAGAAGGTAAGCCGCCGAGGATACCACTTATCGCGTGAATATGGCGTTGACCCTCTCGAAATGGTGAGTGTAGCGGACGTGATGACAGAGCTGTCAGAATCGGGCGGAGTGGAAGCTGCAAGCGATGCGTTTCCGGACGCTTTTGCCTACTCCGATGAGACCTGCCGGGCAGTCGCGGAGGAAATGGCGACCACAGGAGTGATGAACATGCCGGTCGTGGATCGGAAAACGGGGCGCGTCTGCGGGAATATCGGGGCGCAAGAGTTGCTTTTGGGACGACGGCGAGCAGTGGTGCGAGAGTCGGAACGAAGCATATCCTTCCAGATTTAGTCGAAACGATATCCGGGGTGGGCAGAGCTCCAAACCGCCAAAGGAGACATTCAGTGATCAAGTTTGACGCGGAACACGCCGCCGTTCATTATCCCTCGGATCGCCGCCACCGCCTCTGGATTCGTCCTTCGATTCTGATCGGAATCGGCGCGGTGCTTGCCGCGTTTGTAGCCGCGGCCTGGATTGAAGTGGCCGTGGCCGGCCTGCCACATATTCCGCCCGTCCCACTCGTCTATCCCAGCGACTTCGCCGGACCCCACGGCTTCCCGCTCTGGGTTCGCTATTCCCACTTCTTTAACTTCCTCTTCGTCACGATGCTCATTCGCAGCGGCCTTTCTATCCTCGCCGATCATCCCCGGCTCTATTTCAACGACGACTGCACGCCGAACAGCGAATGGATCCGCCTCACACCCTTGAAGGTTCCGCGCGACCGTCTGTGGACGGCAAAGGACGACGCACGCTACCTCACTCCGCTTATCGGCACACCCGGCTACCGGCATACCATCGGCGTTGCGCGCGTCTGGCACTTCATCAACGTGTATGGCTTCATCCTCTGCGGCGTCTACTTCATCACCATGCTCTTCACCACTGACCAGTGGAGGCGTCTCGTGCCTGCATCGCCCACGGTCGTCTTGCAGGCGTGGAATACCTGGGTCCATTACGCCACCTTTCATCTGCCTGCCGAGCCCAATGGCTTCTACGGCTACAACGCCTTGCAGCAGATCGCCTACTTCACCGTCGTCTTCGTGTTCGGTCCGCTAGCGATTCTCACCGGCATCGCCATGTCGCCCGCAGTGGTGAATCACTTCACCTGGTACGCGAAGCTATTCGGCGGCAGGCAATCGGCTCGCTCCATTCACTTCCTCACCATGCTCAGCTTTCTCGCGTTTCTGGTCGTGCACATCACCCTGGTGGTCATGACCGGCTTTGCGCGCAACATGAATCACATCGTGCTCGGCACCAATGACGCGGGCCGCATGGGAATCTGGCTGGGCTTTGTGGGCATTGGCGTCGTGGTGCTTTGCTGGATCGCCGCGAACTATCTCTCCTGGTTTCAGCCGCGCGCGCTGCAACATGCGCTCAAATTTGTCACCTATCCCATGCAACTGCTCACGCTGAACCGGCTCATGCCGCAGCAGACGTATTCCGAGAAAGACATTTCACCCTACATGTGGCCGAATGGCAAGCTGCCCGTGCGCGACGACTGGAAGCACTTGGCCATGGACCACTTCCGCGATTTCAAGCTAAAAGTCGGCGGCCTGGTCGAAAATCCCGTCGAGCTTTCGCTGGCCGACCTGCGCGACCTGGGCGAGTTGGAGCACATCGCTATGCATCATTGCATCCAGGGCTGGAGCGGCATTGCCAAGTGGGGCGGCATCCCCATGAAGACGCTGATCGATCTCGTTCGCCCCAGTCCCGAAGCCCGCACCGTCGCCTTCTTTTCCTTCGGCGAAGCGCTCTACGGAGGACCGTACTACGATACGCAGAGCCTTGAGAATGTGCTCAAGCCGCAATGCCTGCTCGCTTGCGAGATGAACGGCCAGCCGCTGCCCGAGGTCTACGGCGCCCCCTTGCGGCTGCGGGTCGAAAACCAGCTCGGCTACAAGATGGTGAAGTGGATCGAGCGCATCGAGTTTGTCGAATCGGAAAAGAAGCTCGGCAAGGGAGAAGGCGGTAAGAATGAAGACGATGAGTACTTCGATCTGCTACCTAATATCTGATGATTTCCATGAATGATCAGAACTCTGCGAATGGAACGCCCGGCACTGTCGACCATGTGCCTGTGTTACTTGCTCATCTGCGCCTGGAGTGGCTCTTACAGCACTTTCCAGCGAGTGTCGTCTGGGCGGTTTATGTATTCATCAACGGCTTCATCACGATCGGGCTTCTCGCGTTGCTGGCCCTCTTAACGGGTAGCCCTTTTGTCTTCCCATCGCTCGGCCCAACTGCCTACCTGTTCTTCTTTTCTCCGTTGGCGGAGGCCTCGAGTCCGCGCAATACCATCCTCGGCCACGCAATCGGACTTATCTGTGGTTATGCCGCCTTCGCCCTCACTGTGGCTTCCAGCCCACCTTTCGGTTTGCATCCAGGCGTCCATGGCCCGAGGGTCCTGGCCGCTGCGCTTTCGCTGTCGGCTACGGGTGCGCTTATGGCGCTGTTCCGGGTAAGCCATCCGCCCGCAGGAGCCACGACCCTCATCGTTTCGCTCGGCATCATCTCCCAACCCAAAGAACTCGTCATTATTGAAGTCGCAGTGATCCTGCTTACGGCCCAAGCTTTCGCGATCAATCGGCTTGCGGGCGTGCCCTATCCCCTATGGCGAAACCGCAATCCCGCAGAAACGACTGACATCACCGGTACGACAACTCCAGGGCGAGACGAATGACATCGGAGCGCGGATCCTTTGATCCGAACCTCCCCCTGGACGACGAGGTTGTGGTGCGGCGGTTCGCTCACTAAACTGTTGCGCTAATTGCGGACGATTCTAGATCGATGGCGCGGGGAAACAGGATGTTGTTTTCCAGGTGAATGTGCTGGTGTAGGTCATGCTCGAATTCCTGGAGGCCACCATAAAAGGCGTGGTAGGTGGGACAGGCGCCGGCGGGCGTAGTGAAGTCGTCGCTCAAGCGGCGAATCTCGACAAGCAGCGCGCCGGCGGCATCATGTTCGCGGGTCATCATGGCGATGGGGTTGGCCA
The DNA here is from genome assembly GCA_052145255.1 of Occallatibacter sp. GTDB lineage: Bacteria > Acidobacteriota > Terriglobia > Terriglobales > Acidobacteriaceae > Telmatobacter. The sequence goes on along the minus strand of JBKQOX010000005.1, from coordinate 3,606 downwards.
CGGCGCCGAAGCACGCATCGGGTGAGGCACTGCCTGAGACGGCAGCGGCCTCGAGACTTGCAATGTAGGGAAATAGGACGTGCTCTTCCTTCCCGAGATGGTGGATCAGCTCGTCGTCGAGTTGAGCCAGCGTCTTCTGCATGGCGGGCAAATGAGCCTGCGTATCGCCGTGGCGGTTCACGACTTTCTGTGCCAGCACCGCCAAGCGCGGCAGCTCCCTTTTCACGTACGAGTGATGTGTGGCGACAATATGTTCAATCAGCCGACCCAGCGAGGCTTGCGCCCAATCGATAGGTGATGTCGTATCCATATTTTTGGCAGAGTCGAGCGCAGCGAGTACTTCGTCAACCTCGAGTTGGCTGGCGGCGCAGGCTTCGGCTAGGGGCTTGCGCCCGCCGCAGCAGTAGTCGATGCCGAAGCGCTCGAAGACGCGAATCGAAGTGGGTTGTTCGAGGGCAATTTCGCGAACGGTCTTTGTAAGGGCAATCATGATGTTCTCCTGAAGTCACGTTAGAAGCGCCGCGTACGCAGTGCAGCGACTTTAGTCACTGGGGACGAAATCAATTGGCGGCGCACAGTCTTGGCAATGCGCTAGACTTTTTCCCATGGCGAGTGAACACGCAGATCTCGCGGTTATCCTCGAAAAGACCGCGCTGCTTTCAGGCCTGTCACGCGCGGAATTCCAGTCGCTGGCGGCGCGGACGGTGCGCAAGCACTTCAAAAGCGCCGAGTTGCTGTTTTCTGAGGACGAACCCTGCCACGGCCTGCACATCATCGCGCGGGGTAAGGTGCGCATCTTCAAAACCTCGGTGAATGGACGCGAGCAGGTGCTGGCGATGAACCATGCGGGCGAGTCGGTGGCCGAGTTGCCTGTGTTTGACGGTGGTCGCTACCCGGCTTCTGCCAAGGCGGTCGACGATGTGGAGATTGCCTTTATCTCGCGCCAGGATTTTCACGCATTTTGCATGGAGCATCCCGAGGTTGCGCTCAAGATGCTGGCTGTGGTGGGCGCGCGGCTGCGCAGGCTGGTGGGTATCATCGAGGAGCTCTCATTCACCACCATTCGCCAGCGCCTCATCTCTCTGCTTCTGCGGATTGCTGAGAGCGAAGGCAGGCAGACCCCGCGCGGAATCGAATTTCAATTGCCGGTGAGCCATCAGGAGTTGGCCAGCCAGTTAGGCACCGTGCGCGAATTGATCTCTCGCAACCTGATGCGGTTACAAGCCGAGGGCCTCCTCGATGTGGACGCACGGCAGATCGTGTTGAAAGATAAGGCCGGCCTGAACGCCCTGCTGACGGCGGCGCCGTAGCAGAGTCAGTGATCGTAGTTATCCGCATTGGGCACGAGCTGCATGTAGATTTCGCGCGGGATGTTGGTCTGCCAGTGGCCCGTAGCGCGCGCCGCGCCTATCAATCCAAAAAACACAAGTGCCAGCACCGCTGCGACTACCTGCGGTTTGAGTGCGCAATGCCACCATCGAACTGCAACAGCTTCGGCCGGCAGGCCATCGGAGGTGCGCGACCTGCGTGGCGCGAGCGAGAGCTGCAGTGCGTTCTCCGCGGGGCACACCGCAATGCACTCCATGCACCCAGTGCACTCGACCGACCGGATCTGCACCAGCCTGTCCACTGGCAGATGCGATGGGCAGGCCTTGTTGCATTTGCCGCAGTCAATGCAGGCTTGAGCGTCACGGCGAATTTTGACCGGGCTGAGAATGGAGACAATGCCCATCAGTGCTCCGTATGGGCAGAGAAAACGGCACCAGAAATTCTGGATAAGGACTGAAAACACGACAAGCGCCCCTAGCACTGCGATTCCGAAGGTGCCTATGTTACGAAAAAAGTTAAGCATCTTCACGTCTGCCACGATCCCAAACGGCGACACCAGAAAATCGCCGAGTTCCTGCGCCGTCATGGTGAAAACAGCGAAGAGAAAGAAAGCCAGCAGAAAATACTTGACGCTGCGCAGCGGCAGATCGAGCCACAGCGGCACGGTAAAGCTGCGTCGAAACAGCTTGCGTCCCAGCTTCCACAGATATTCTGAAACCGTACCGACCGGGCAGAGCCAGGAGCAGAACGACTTCTTAACCAGTAGACTGCACAGGACAAAGACGCAAACAAGAATCATTGCCGACGGATGGATCGCTGGAATATGGTGTGTGACGAGATAATACCTCAGGTTCATCAGGCCGGCGATCGGCAACCAGCCGTCCACCCCCGCAGGGCGCTCGATATAGGGCGAATTGCCCTGGCTCTCAAAATACCGGACCCACAGCACAAATCGGATCCCGATATATGCGTTGAGCAGAAGTAAAGTAATCTGCACAGAACGGCGAATCTCTTGCGAGCGGTCGGGCGATGATCTGCGCACCAGAAGTTTCTTCTGCTTTGCCGGGACGTTGTGGGTCGCTGCAGCCTCGCTCGGGGGCGCGGATAAGGTCAACATGGAATCCTTCTGCGCTTAACGATAGCCGGCGTCCGCAGCCCCAAAAAGGACTTAAGTCACAGCGTTCGCGACGCACTGTGTGCGAAGGTGACAGGTGGCACGGAGCGCATCGGAGATTCATGGCAGCAGAACAGGCAATCATAAGCAATGTGGGGCAACCACATAAGAGCGGGTGTTTCCTGCCGCGCGAGCACGGGGCGACGGCGATGCTGTTTATGCCTATCGTATGCGCCGCGATTCTTGCGCGAGAGTGGCGCTGGAGTGAAGTCGCCACTTTGGCGGCCGCATTCTCTGCGTTGACCGCCAAAGATCCTATGGTCATATTGGCGAGGCAGCGCTTCATTTGGAAAGCGCGGCATCCTGAGACCGCCGCGGCCGCGCGGTGGTCCACCGGTTGGATGGCGATCCTCATCGTGAGCGGGCTTGTGCTTGTTTTTGCTTGGCCCCTTAAAGCGATCGTCGCCATGGGGCTGGGCTTTGCTGTCTTTTCGGGGCTGGCCATCGCAGTGAATGTAAAGAACCGCCAGCGCTCTACGCTGTTTCAGATCGCCAGCGCGGTGGCTTTGACATCCAGCTCGCTGGCCACTTCACTTTCGGCAACTGGCACCATTGCACCTTGGTGCTGGTGGCTGTGGCTCCTAATGGCATTGCAAGCCACTGCCGGAATCCTGGTAGTTCACGCTCGTCTTGACGCACGTATTGCCGCGCGCGTTGCGTTGCGCACAACCGAACCCGCCAGGGAAGATTTCCGTCGCGCAGCTCAAATCTCGCTGATTGTGCTGGTCTGCGCTGCGGTTACCGCGATCGTCTTCAGGCGTGGATTTGTCGCGTTGGCGCTGCTGGTGGCTGTTGTGGGCTACGAGTACGATCTCCGTTGCCAACGGAGTACTGCGGCCCTCCAGATTCCACTCACGAAAGTTGGCCAGCGGGCGCTGGCGATGTCCTCTCTCTTCGCAAGCCTGCTCATCCTGGGATTGTGGTGAGCAGATGAGCTTTGCGCCTGACCGCTTATCCGCTTATCCGCTTATCCGTCAGTGTCGGTAGCAAGTAGAAATGTCCGCTTTTGGTAGCAAATGAAGTGTCCGGTTTCATAAATTAGTAGCCGTCGAGGCGGTGGGAAAGTGCGAATCCCGAGTAGTTTGCGGGATTTGCAAGTTAAG
>JBKQOX010000004.1:0-139262 GCA_052145255.1 Occallatibacter sp. | reverse complement strand
CTACCCGTGGATGAACTCGCTCTTCCAGGACGGCGTGACCGTGGGCTGGCTGATGGGCGAGAGCTTCATCGTCGATCACGCGCGGCGCTCCGTCATCCCCGAGCGGCTCGCCGACGCGCTGCTCACGCGCGAACCGGGATCGGAATCCGGCGTGCTAACCGAAGAAGAACACTACAATCTCACGCACTTTACCGACGCGCTCATGACCGATCAGGAGATCCGCGAGCTGCCCAAGGTGTGGGCTGTCGGCGGCGACGGCGGCATCGGCGACATCGGCTACCAGAACACCTCAAAGGTGATGTTGCAGAATCGGCCGAACGTCAAGGTGCTGATGCTCGACACGCAGGTCTACTCGAACACCGGCGGCCAAAACTCCGATTCGACGCCGATGCTCGGCGGCAACGACATGAACGTCTTCGGATCCGCCACGCAGGGCAAGAATACCGAGAAGAAGACGGTAGCCGAGACCTTCCTCGCCGGCCATGGCTCGCCGTTCGTCGCGCAGGTTTCGATGGCTAATGCGCCCAAGCTCTACCGCGCCATTCTCGACGGCCTTGAGTACCGCGGCACCATGTTCCTGCAATGCTTCACCACCTGCCAGCCGGAACACGGCGTAGCCGACGACATGGCGCTCTTCCAGGCGCAGCGCGTGCGCGATTCGCGCGGCGCTCCGGAGTTCGTCTTCAATCCGCGGATGGGTGAAACGTATCAGGAGGCGCTCGACATCAAGGGCAATCCGTCGATCGATCTCGACTGGTATGAAACCAAGTCCAAGGTGACCAGCGAGCCGTATCGCTACACGGTTGCTCACTGGTGCGTCACTGAGGCGCGCTTCAGGAATCACCTCAAGAAGATCAAGCCTGAGCAGGCTGCAAAGATGGTGCCCCTCGACAACATGCTGGTTCGCGTCACGCAGCAGGACGTGGTCTACCGCTATTACCTGTTGCCCGAGCACCGCAGCTTCATTCCCGACTTCGGCGTTTATATTACGTTCGACCAGGACGGGAAGACGATCTACTACGCGCTCTCGCGCCAACTCGTCATGTTCTGCGTGGAGCGGCGCAAGGCCTGGCGGATGCTGCAATCGAAGGCCGGAATCGTGAATCGCGAATATCAGGCACAGAAGGCGATCCTTGCCGACCTCGACGCAGGCAAAATTTCAAAGGACGAGTTCTTCGCCCACGCTCACGAGATCATGGCCGAGCGGCTGGGAAAACCCGTGCTGGCGAAAGCGTAAAGGGTTGTGGCGCCGGTCTCCAGACCGGCTGTATGTGCGGGCGTCCTCGCCCACACAATCGCGCCTTATCAGCCGGGTGCCCCAAGTCCCTCGCACTTGGGGCACCCGGGATACTGCGATCCAATCCGCTCCCAGGTGCCCATCGATCGTTTTGTCAAGAGCCGTAATCCCTAAACCATTGCACTATCACGACTTCCATTTGCCGATTATTTCCCCAATCGGCGCACAATAGAATCATTGACCACCCTGAGGTGCGCTTTGCAATTCTCCGCGAAACTCCGAAAAATTCTTCGCCACCCCTTCCGCCCCACACGGCTTGACGCGATCTCTGTTTACCGCCCACTGTTCGCTGGCCACGGTCTTTTCGATCTCTGTGCTCTCGGCACCTCGCTCCCTTGGTCCCCGCTCGCTTCTTCACCTATTCACTTTTTCACTCCTTCACTTACACCCCACCCCCATGCCGTTTTGCGGGACCGTGAAACTGTGAAACTGTGGAACCCGCCGAATCAACAACTTGCAGCCACAGTTTCACAGTCTCACAGTTCTGTTCTTCTGTTTTCGATTTTTCGCCTGGTTTTTTCGCGCAATTCGGAAGAAAAAATCAATCGCGCTGTCCTCCATCAATCTCGTGGCACGTAGAGATCGACGTACTCGTTCACTGGCATCGCGTCGATGTGCGCAGGGTTGAGCGAGACGTTCAGAATCCGCTGCTGTTGGGCCTCATTGAAGCGCCGGCGCAAGTTGGTCTTGAATTTTTCGATCAGCAGCAGCGTTCCTTCCTCGCGGCGGCGGCGATGGCCGATGGGATACTCGACCGTTTCTTCGAGGATCCTGCCGTCGTTTAGTGCTACGCGGAGCGAATTCGTAATCGCACGCTTCTCGGGATCATGATAGTCGGCCGTGAACCGCGGCTCCTCAACGCATTCGATCTTTGCGCGGAGCGCGTCGATTCTCGGGTCGGCAGCGACCGCATCCTCGTAGTCGGCAGCCGTCAGTCTGCCAAAGAGCAGCGGAATCGCAACCATATACTGCACGCAGTGGTCGCGGTCGGCCGGATTCGAGAGCGGTCCCTTCTTGTCGATGATCCGCATGCAAGCCTCGTGCGTGCGAATTCTTATCTTTTTTATGGTCGTCGACGAGAGCCCTTGCTGATCGAGCTTTTGGTGCAGCTTCATCGCTGCTTCCACGGCGGTCTGCGCGTGGAACTCCGCAGGATAGCTGATTTTGAAGAGCACGTTCTCCATCACATAGGAACCGTAGGGCCGCTGGAATTTGAACTCCTGCCCGCGAAACGAAACATCGTAAAAGCCCCAGGTCTCCGCGGTGAGCGCCGAGGGATAGCCCATCTCGCACGCGCGTGCCATCAGTGCCAGCCGAACTGCGCGGCTGGTCGCATCGCCTGCGGCCCAGCTCTTGCGCGAACCGGTGTTGGGCGCGTGACGATAGGTGCGCAGGCTCTGGCCATCGACCCAGGCGAGTGAGAGCGCATTAACGGTTTGCTCGCTGCTGAGGCCAAGCAGTTGGCTCACGACAGCGGTTGACGCCACTTTGACCAGTACGACGTGGTCCAGGCCGACTTTATTAAATGAATTCTCAAGGGCGATGCACCCCTGAATTTCGTGCGCCTTGATCATCGCTGTCAGCACATCGCGCATCGTCAGCGGCGGCCGGCCCGAAGCAATCGCCTCGCGCGAGAGCCAATCAGCCGTCGCCAGGATTCCGCCCAAGTTGTCGCTCGGATGGCCCCACTCCGCGGCAAGCCATGTGTCGTTGAAGTCGAGCCAGCGGATCGTGGCGCCAATATTGAAGGCGGCCTGCACGGGATCGAGCTGAAAGTTGGTGCCGGGAACGCGCGCGCCATTCGGCACAACCGTTCCTGGCACGATCGGTCCTAGCAGTTTTGTGCAAGCCGGATATTCGAGCGCCTCAAGGCCGCAACCCAGCGTGTCCATCAAGCAAAAGCGCGCGGTCGTATACGCGAGATCGCTCTCGATCTTGAAATTCAACGCATAGTCGGCGATGTCGGTGAGGACTTTGTCTGGCGCTGGGCGTTCATTACTGGTGTGCGACGACACGCGGGCTCCTTCGTTCTTATTCCCGTGCCCCAATCGGCACAAACTTCAGATTCTCCGGCCCAGTATAGATGGCCGACGGCCGAATGATCTTTCCGTCCTGCCGCTGCTCGATGACGTGCGCGCACCAGCCTGCGGTTCGCGCCAAGACAAAAAGCGGCGTAAACAAGTCGACCGGAATGCCCATCAGATGATAGGCCACCGCTGAATACCAGTCGAGATTGGGAAACATCCGCTTGGCGTCTTGCATGGTGTTCTCAATTCGTTCGGCGACGGAGAAAAGGCGCTGGCCATCGGCGTCCACTGCCAACTCGCGCGCCTGCTCCTTGATAAAGTGACTGCGCGGATCGCTGACCGTGTACACGGGATGTCCGAACCCGATAATGACCTCGCGCTGATCGATGCGGCGGCGAATGTCTGTCTCGGCTTCGTCGGCCGTCGCGTAGCGCTGCTGAATTTCGAGGGCTACTTCGTTGGCGCCGCCGTGCTTCGGTCCCTTGAGCGCGCCGATGGCGCCGACAATGCACGAGTAGATATCGGAGCCGGTGCCAGCGATGACGCGGGCAGTAAATGTTGACGCGTTGAACTCATGCTCCGCGTACAGGATGAGCGAAACCTGCATGGCGTGGACCCACTCGTTGCTGGGCGGCGAGCCATGCAGCAGATGGAGAAAATGCGCCGCCAGCGGCTCGCTGTCCGCGTCGACCGCAATGCGCTTGCCGTTCCGCGCAAAGTGGTGCCAGTAGAGGAGCATCGACGGAAGCGAGGCCAGCAGCCCATCGGCGATGTCGCGAGCGCCAGCAATGTTGTGGTCCTCGGCTTCAGGCCGTACACAACCCAGGACGGAGACGCCGGTGCGAAGAACGTCCATGGGATGCGTGTGTGCGGGCACGAGTTCGAGCGCCAGCTTCACATCAACTGGCAAACTGCGCAAGCTGAGTAGCCGCACCTTGTAAGCGGCTAGTTCCGAGGCGTTGGGCAGCTTGCCGTGAATGAGAAGATACGCCACCTCGGCAAACTCGCAGTGCTCAGCCAGGTCGGCAATGTCGTATCCGCGATAGTGCAGGTCATTGCCGGTGTGGCCGACGGTGCAGATGGCGGTTTCACCGGCGGCGGTGCCGGAAAGCGCGACGGATTTTTTGGGTTTGAAGGCGGGCGCGTGGCTCGCCTCTTGAACGCTCATGGTTCGACCCCCGGAGAGCATTAACGTAACGAATCAATGTGGGAAATGTCTACTCTGACTTTGCGCCCTTGGCGAAAAGTTCATCCAGCTTCCGCTCGTATGCGTGGTAATCGAGATAGCGATACAGTTCGTCGCGGGTTTGCATCATCGGGAGCACGCTCTTCTGCGTTCCCTCCGCACGAATCGCCTCGTAGACCTTCAGCGCGGCGGCATTCATCGCGCGATACGCGGCACAGCAATAGAGGATGATGTCAACGCCTGCCGCTGCCAACTCCTCGCGCGTGAAGAGCGGCGTCTTTCCAAATTCTGTGATGTTGGCCAGAACCGGCACGCCGGCGGCCTTGCGAAATGCGGTATACATCGAGGCTTCCGTCACCGCCTCGGCAAAGATCATGTCGGCGCCGGCACTCACGTAGGCTTGCGCGCGCTCAATCGCCGGCGCCAACCCTTCGCCCGCGAGCGCGTCGGTCCGGGCCATGATGACGAAGTGCGGATCGGTGCGCGCGTCCACAGCAGCCTTAACGCGGTCGACCATCTCTTCGGACGGCACCAACTCCTTACCCGGGCGGTGTCCGCAGCGCTTGGCGCTCACCTGATCTTCAATGTGTACTGCGGCTGCGCCTGCCTTGATCATTTCGCGAATTGTCCGCGCGATGTTGAACGCTCCGCCCCAGCCGGTGTCAATGTCGACCAGCAGCGGCAGGGCGCATGCGCCGGTAATACGCCGGACGTCAGTCAGCACATCTTCCATGGTGCTTAGCCCCAAGTCTGGAACGCCAAGCGAATTGGCGGCGACGCCGCCGCCAGATAAATAAATCGCGCGGAATCCCGCAGCTTCTGCAAGCTTTGCCGCGTAGGCGTTGATGGTGCCCGCCACTTGCAATGGCTTTTCTGCCGCCAGTGCGGCGCGGAAGCGCGCTCCCGCCGAATTGTGGCTCGATCCGTCCGCCATTCCTCTTCCTTTGGCGCATCATAACAGGGTTTTCACACAGGCGGCTTTCGCAACATACCCGTGCGGTGCGACAATCAACGCGTCGGAGCCGACCCCAAGACATACGAGGCTCTGCCCGGAGGAGAAACACTACCATGAAGCACACTTTGGTTTGTACGGGCCTCTTGCTCGCTGCAACAGTTCTGATCGCCCAACAAAAGACGCCGCCATTGAGCCCGCCCGCGACAGCGACCGGGACGATCGGCGGCAAGACAATTTCGATCGCCTACAGTTCGCCGCGCGTAAGAGGCCGCGAGGGCAAGATCTATACCAAGGACGGTCTGATCGCTACGAGCGGTGGGTCGCAGTATCCCATTTGGCGAGGGGGTGCGAACGCCGCTACCACGCTGAAAACCGATGCCGACCTGACCATCGGCGACCTGAACGTACCCGCGGGGACCTACACGCTGTTCGTCAACATTTCAGATCCGGCGAATTGGGTCCTGATTGTGAACAAGAAGACCGGCGAGTGGGGACTTGCCCATGACGTCAGTCAGGATCTTGGCAGGACAAAGATGACGATGGCAGCGCCGCCTTCGATGGTCGAAGACCTGGTCTATACGATTACTGACAACGGTGGCGGCAAGGGCACTCTGACGCTGGCCTGGGAGAATGTGAGCGCGTCGGTGCCCATTCAGGTGCATTGAGAGCTGATTGAACCGTTACCTCCGGCATTTATCAAGGGCGGCAAGTTCGCATAGGATTCGCCGCCCTACCGATACAATGGTGATAGTGGGGCATTTCCTGCCGAGGGGTTAAAGCATCTTGCCGTTGTATCCGTATCGCTGCACGCAGTGCGGCCATCGATTCGAAAAAATCCAGCACTTCAACTCCGAACAGGAGAAAGTCTGTCCCCAATGTGGCGGAGTTTTGGAGCGGATTCTCACCGCGCCGGGGCTGAGCTTTAAGGGTGCAGGTTGGTACGTGAACGACTACGCGGCAAAGGGGAGCTCGTCGAGCAGAGATTCCGATTCGAAGGCTGAAAGCAAGGCGGACGCGAAGTCGGATTCAAAAAAACGGACAAAATCGGACACAAAATCCGAGACGAAGGCCCCCGCCGCAGACAAGAGCAGCGCTACCACCACCCCTCCCGCGCCAGCTGCGACGCCAAAGTCGACTACGAGCTGATCGCCGGCAGCGCTATCAATCCAGACTAACTTCGCATTTTAGATCGCGCAGTCCGCTCCACCTTCGGCCCCCAAACGCTACCATAATTCCTGAAGATGCCGCTGCTCGATCCCATTCCGTCGCCGGTGGAGCACGCCGATCTGACCGCGCTTGAGTGGCAGCCGCTGTTGGCGCTCGTGGCCGGGTTCGCGGTGTCGCCGGTCGGTCGCGAGGCGATTCTCGCTTTGCATCCCTCAACAGACGAGGGATGGATCGCGCGACAGCACCTGCTTGCCGCCGAAGTGCGGCTGCTTCTCGAAGAGCAGTTCTCCATCGCGCTGGGCGGCCTGTTCGATCCCACTCAGTTGGCAGCCAAGGCGCAGATTGCCGGTGCGGCGCTTGAAGCAGCTGAATTGCAGAGTATCGCGCGGCTGGCAAACGACGTCGCGTCGTGGCAGGCACTCCTCAAAGAGCCGCCGGCCCGGCTTGCCGGCAAGTTGCCGGGGCTGGCGGAGTTGTCGGCATCGCTCACCTCGAGCCTGCGACCGCTCGCTGAATCCATCGAACGCAAAATTCAACCCGACGGCTCGCTGGCCGACGACGCGTCGCCGGAGTTGGGCCGTATCCGTCGCGAGCAGGAGCGGCAGCAGCGAGTCATTGAGGAGAGCCTTCGCGCCGCGCTGCGAAAACTGTCTGCGGAGAATGCAACGCAAGACGATGTGATTACGATTCGCGGCGATCGCTTCGTGATTCCGGTGCGAGCGGAACTCAAGCGGCGCGTCACCGGCGTCATTCACGGCGCGAGCTCTTCGGGGCAGACGGTTTATGTGGAGCCGCTGGAGACCATCGAGCAGAACAACGAACTGGTGCGACTCATCGAGGAAGAACAGGAGGAGATTCATCGCATTTTTGTCGCGCTCACGCGCCAGGTGGCCGGCTACGCGCTCAGCCTGGTTGAGGGCGCGCGCGTGCTGGCCCTGGTCGACAGCCTGTTGGCGCGGGCGCGTTTTACGCGCGAGTTCGACCACTCCGTGGTTCCGACTTTTGGACGAGACCTTTTGGAGATTCAGGGTGGCCGCCATCCGCTCCTCGAAAAGCGTCTGCGCGCGAATGGCGGGAAATCAGTCCCGCTCAATCTAGAGCTGACAGCGGATGAGCGCCAGCTGATTATCAGTGGCCCAAATACTGGCGGCAAAACAGTAGCGTTGAAGACGACGGCACTTTTGGCAATGATGGCGCAGGCGGGAATTCCGGTTCCGGCCACGCGCGCCAGCTTTCCGGTGTTCACTGCGTTCCTTGCCGACATTGGCGACGCGCAGTCGATCGAGGCTGCACTCTCTACTTTTTCTGCACACATTACCAATCTTGACCGGCTCTCGCGACTTGCCGATTCACGCTCGCTCGTGCTGCTCGATGAATTGGGTTCATCGACCGATCCCGAAGAGGGCGCTGCTCTGGCCGTGGCCGTGGCGCACCATTTTCTCAAGGCCGGCGCCTGGTCACTGATCTCGACGCATCACACGTCACTCAAGGTCTACGCAGCCAACACCCCCGGTGTGCGCAATGCCGCAGCCGGCGTGGACGAACGAACGCTCGTTCCCAATTATCAGTTTCATCTGGGAGTGCCGGGCGCATCGGCTGGAATTCAAACGGCAGAGCGGCTGGGGTTGAACGCCGAGATCATCGCAGCGGCGCGGGAGCGGCTGGGTTCGCAACAGGCCGACATCGCACGCTTCCTGGACAAACTGCATAGCGACCTTGCGGAGCTCGAAGTGGAGCGCAAAGCGGCTCGCGAGCAACAATACGCGCTCAACGTGGAACGGAAAAGGCTCGAACGCGAGGGCGATGTCGAATTACGAAATCGTGTGCGCGAACTCGAAGCGAAGCTGGCGTCACTGCTCAAGGATTTCGAATTTCAGATACGGGAGAACGTGCGCGCCGTCGAAGATCGTGCGGCGCAACAAAAACTATCCAAAGAAGCCGAGCGGCGCATTACCCGGCTGCGCCGCGAGTTTCAGGAAAGCTTCAATCAGGCGGTTGTCGCGCACCGCACCGGCGCGGACCAGGGCGACGCAAATGCGCAGCCGCATCTGCTGCGCCACGTCGCGCCCGGCGACCGGGTTTTCCTGAAATCGATGGGCAAAGTCGCGGTCGTGCAGCGAGAGATTGAGAAGGACCTTTTCGAAGTCGCGCTCGGACCCATCAAGATGCGCGTAAAACGCGATGAGCTCTCCGAGCCCTCAGGTCCTGGAGGAGAGCAGGGGCGGGAGAAGGCGGACCCATTGGGTGCTGCGCGCCGCCAGAAGGGCGTTCATGTCACCGTTACGAGCGCCAATACTGACGCGCTGCGCGCGGAGATCAATTTGATTGGCCGGACAGTCGATGAAGCGACCGACGAGCTCGAAAAATATCTCGACCACGCCTTTCTCGCCGGGCTGCCGCGCGTGCGCGTCATCCACGGCCATGGCGCTGGCATTCTTCGCCGAGGAGTTCGCGAATTCCTGAAAGGCCATCCGCATGTGGCCGGGATCGAGGAAGCTCCGCAAAACGAGGGCGGGCAGGGCGCTACGCTGGTGGAGCTGAGGCAGTAGGGCGGCGAGCGAGGTTTCACAATCAGGGACCTTCGTATCCCAGGTCTCAAAAACGAGAGCGCTACAGTTGAGGCGATCGAGGTCAATCGAAATCTGCCGGGGCTCGCTGGGAAACAAGAATTGGGCGACCACGATTCCGGATTTCAGAAATCAGAATTCCGCTGTCCCATTTCGGCCCCTGGCCATTGAGGTAGAGTTTTCGCTTCGTCCTATATCATCAACCCGTGATTCCAATGACGCGCGTCCGAGCTTTTTACCTCTGCTGTGTCCTGTTTGTTTGTTCGTCGGCAATTGCCCAACGGGCTCCGATTCCGCAGCAACTGAGCTTCGCGCCCTATCACGCGAACGGCATATACAAGATCGGTGAAACGGTTGGCTGGACGGTCACACCGGGCCCCGAAGCGCCTACGTATGCTTACAAGTGGACAATTCGCAGAAACAACGCTGTCGTTCTCAAAGAAGGAAAGCTCGATCTTTCCTCGGGCGAGGACAAGATCGAGATCGTCGGCGACCAGCCCGAGATGATCTATGTTGCGATCGAGCCGTATGCTGCTCTCACATCCGCATCCACTGCGCCGAATGCACCGGCCACAAGCGCGGGTCAATCCGGTTCCGCAACGCCAAACCAAAGCAGTCCGGCCCCGGACGCTGCTTCAACGACCGCGGCACAATCCGGCGCCGGGGCAGCGAACCAAGGCGGCTCGCCCCAGTCGCCTCACTGGATTGGGGGCAACACTGGCCGCAACAATGGTCTCTATGCAGTTGGCGCTGCCGTGGCGCCGATGGAGATTCCGCTTTCGACTCCGCGCCCGGCCGACTTCGATGCATTCTGGGACGGCAAGCTGGCTCTGCAGGCCAAGGTTCCCATCGACGCTGTTCTCACCCCGGTCCAGACTGACGTGCCGGGCGTGGAGATGAGCATGTTCGCACTCGATGCGCTCGGTTCGAAGGCTCACGGCTACATGGCGCGGCCCGCTGCTAACGGCAAGTACCCAGCGCTGATCATGCTGCAATATGCCGGCGTTTACGCGCTCAATGCGCACGCCGACGCTGAGCGTGCCGCCGACGGCTGGCTGGTCCTCAATGTCGACTCGCACGACAAGCTGCCTTCAGACCCATCGGGCAACATTCCCACGAACTACAACGCCATCGGAAACACCGATCGCGAGAAATCCTACTTTCTTGATATGTATCTGCGCGATTCGCGCGCGCTCGATTATCTAGCAACGCGGCCCGACTGGAACGGCAAGACGGTGGTGCTCATCGGCGGAAGCATGGGCGGACAGCAGAGCATCGCGCTTGCAGGACTTCGGCCGGACGAGGTGACTGATGTGCTGGTCTGTGTGCCGGCCGGAGCCGATACGAATGGCGATTTGCACGGCCGCAAAGCCGGCTATCCCTATTGGCCCTCTGAAAACCCCGATGCGATGAATGCTGCTCTTTACTTCGATACCGTCAACTTTGCCTCACGTATAAAGGCGCCGGTGATGGCGGGCTTCGGGTTCATCGATACCGTTTCGCCCCCGGCAGGCGTGTGGACGATGCTTAATCAGATTCCCGGACCGAAAGAGCCGGTACCCGTCATCGACTCCGAACACGATAACTTCACGTACATGAAGATGGAGCCGTGCCACGCGAGAACGAGGGACATCCTCGACCTGCTCGTGAAGGGCGGAGTCTACACGCCGACGGAACTCCAGCCGTAGATGTCTGGCATCCGATATTTCAGGCGCCTCGCAACCCGATCCCAGCCAAATTTCACGCCATTGATTCTCGCCCCATCGGCTCGAACACAAGCTGGTTCGACTTGCGGTCTACATCGATGCGGACGTGCGCTCCGTGCAGCACCTCGCCGTCGAGGATTTTGATGGCCAGCGGATCCTGCACCATGCGTTGCAGCGCGCGCTTGAGCGGACGCGCGCCGTAGGCCGCATCGGAGCCCGAAGCCAGGATCAATTGCCGCGCAGGTTCCGTTAACTCGAACGAAATTGCGCGGTCTTCGAGCAGCTTGCGAACCTCGTTCAGGCGCAGATCGAGAATCTTGCTCAGCTGCGCGTTGCCCAGCGGACGGTAGATCACAATATCGTCAACGCGATTCAGGAACTCCGGCCTGAAGTGCTCGCGCAGAACGCGCATCACGCTCTCGCGCGCCATATCGAAGTCGTGCTCGGTCTTGAGCTTTTCACCGGCGAGCATGGCCGCGCCCAGGTTCGATGTCATGATCAGCACCGTGTTCTTGAAGTCAACAGTCCGGCCTTTGGCGTCGGTCAAGCGCCCATCGTCCATCACTTGCAGGAGAATGTTGAAGACATCCGGATGCGCCTTTTCGATTTCGTCAAACAGAATCACCGCGTAGGGCCGGCGATGAATCGCTTCGGTCAGCTGTCCACCTTCGTCGTAACCCACGTATCCCGGCGGCGCGCCAATCAGCCGAGCCACGGCGTGCTTCTCCATGTACTCACTCATGTCGATGCGCACAAGCGCCTGCTCATCGTCGAAGAGGAACTCGGCCAGTGCACGCGCCGTTTCCGTTTTGCCCACCCCCGTGGGCCCGAGGAAAATGAACGAACCGATCGGCCGTTTGGGATCGCTGAGGCCAGCGCGTGAACGGCGAATGGCATTGGCCACAATTGTGAGCGCCTCGTCCTGCCCGACTACGCGGTCACGGAGCCGATCTTCCATCTGGACCAGCTTCTTGACCTCGCCTTCGAGCATGCGCGAAACGGGAATGCCCGTCCACTTGCTCACGATTTTGGCGATGTCTTCCTCATCGACCTCTTCCTTGAGCATCCGCGCGACGCCGGTCTTGCCGCCTTGCGCAGCGTCAAGCTTCTTCAGTTCCGCTTCCAGCTTCGGCAGCTCGCCATATTGAATCTGCGCGGCACGATCGAGCTGACCTTTGCGGGTCTGCTCCTCGGCCTCGAAGCGCAGCGCCTCGATTTTCTTTTTGGTTTCGGAGATACGCGTGATCGCCTCGCGCTCTTTCGTCCAGCGCGCCCGAAGGGCCGTGATTTTCTCCTTGGACTCGGATAAGGACCGTTCAACTTCGGAGAGACGCTCCTTGCTTGCCGCGTCTGTCTCGCGCTTCAATGCCGCGCGTTCGATCTCAAGCGAAGTTGCCTGTCGCTCAAGCTGGTCGATCTCCGTCGGCACGGAACCGATCTGGATCGCCAGCGAAGCCGCTGCCTCGTCCACAAGGTCAATGGCCTTGTCGGGTAAGAAGCGGTCGCTGATATAACGGTGCGACAGCGTAGCCGCGGCCACAATCGCCGCGTCCTTGATGCGCACGTTGTGATGCGACTCGTAGCGCTCCTTCAGGCCGCGCAGAATCGCGATCGTATCCTCGACGTTGGGCTCGCCAACGTAGACTATCTGGAAACGACGCTCGAGCGCCTTGTCCTTCTCGATGTACTTGCGATACTCGTTCAGCGTTGTTGCGCCTATTGCCCGAAGCTCACCGCGCGCCAATGCAGGCTTCAGCATGTTGCTTGCGTCGATTGCGCCCTCGGCCGCGCCCGCTCCCACAAGCGTGTGCAGCTCGTCGATGAAGAGAATGACCTGGCCGTTTGATTCCTCGATTTCCTTGAGCACTGCCTTCAGCCGGTCCTCAAACTCGCCGCGATATTTTGCGCCGGCGAGCATGGAGCCAAGATCGAGCGCGATGACGCGCTTGTCGCGCAGCCCTTCCGGCACGTCGCCAGAGACGATGCGGCGCGCGAGGCCTTCGACGATCGCGGTTTTTCCCACCCCCGGCTCGCCGATCAGGACTGGATTGTTCTTGGTGCGGCGGCTGAGTACCTGGACGACGCGCCGAATCTCTTCGTCGCGGCCGATGACCGGATCGAGCTTGCCGCGGCGCGCAAGTTCCGTAAGGTCCTTGGCGTACTTTTCCAGCGCCTGGAATTTTCCTTCAGGATTCTGGTCGGTCACACGCTGCGAGCCGCGCACAGCGGTGAGCGCCTGCAGAATAGCCTCGTGCGTGGCGCCGGCCGCGACCAGGACATCTCGCGCGGGATCGCTCTTGAGATGTGCAATACCAAGCAACAAATGCTCGGTCGAAACGTACTCGTCTTTGAAGTTCTGGGCCTCTTTAAAAGCTTGCTCGAGAACTTTGTTCATCGACTGGCTGAGGCTGGGCTGAGCGGCAACTCCGGCTACGCGCGGCAATTTCTGTTCGATGCCGCGCAGGTCGCTCTCCAAATGTTCAATGGGCACACCGATCTTCTCGAGCACGGAAGGCACCACGCCTTCGCGGTCTCCGATGAGCGCGAGCAGCAGGTGCACCGGCTGAAGCTCAGGGTTGCTGAGCTCGGCAGCGCGCGACTGCGCCTCCTGGATCGCCTGCTGCGTCTTGACCGTCAATTTTTCCCAACGAATGGCCATCGCTTGATGCCTCAGTGAATGAATTTATATTGCAAAGGGGTCAGGTTTCAGGTGTCAGGGCTCAAAAATGTCGGGGCTTAGAAAAACGGGATCAGCCGAGGCCCGTTCTCGAGCGCCGCGGCACCAAACCTGCTCTTTGGCAAGCATATTACCTGGCGCGGCAAGGGGGCGACTGATCCCTGAAACCTGATCCCTGAACCCTGGTTTTTAAGCTGCCAAGGTCTGGTTCACGTTCACCTTGATCTGCTTGGGCTGCGCTTCGGGCTTTTTCGTCAGCTCGAGCTTCAGCACGCCGGCGTTGTAGCTGGCCGCCACGTTTTCGGTGTCGACGGTCGAGGGCAGCGTGAACGCACGATAGAAGCTGCCATAGCGCCGTTCGATGCGGTGGAAGTTCTCTTCTTTCTCTTCTTTCTCGAACTTGCGCTCGCCCTTGACGGTCAGCGTGTTGTTTTCCACGCTCACGTCCAGGTCCTTCTCTTCGATGCCAGGCACTTCGAGTTTCAGGACGACTTTTTTCTCGTCCTCGTAAACGTCAACCGCGGGAATGAAGTTGGCCGTGGTTAGCGTGCCCTCGCCTTCATTCAGATCGCGGAACAACGTGTTGAAGCGATTCTGCAGAGCCACAACTTCCCGGAACGGGTCCCAACGAGTGATTGCCATGATGAGTTCCTCCAGATGATTTGGAAATTTGTAGGTGGGGTCAGGGCCATCGGGCCCAGCCACTCATCCAATCTGATGAAACTATAGCACAAATGAGTCATAAAATATTAGCGTGTTACGCTAATACAGTGAAGACAAATGTAAGTCTTTATTTTTCAATCGTTTTTTGCCTTGCATTAGAGCTTTCCTGACTTCAGCTCGAGCGGTCACCGGCCCCGGAATCTCGCGTTTGAACCCCCGCAGCGCCCGCCGAAACCAGCTTGAGCGTGAGCACGGTGATGTCGTCTTGCTGGCCGAAGCGCTGAGCCGCGTCGGCCATGTTTTGGGCGGAATCCCTCGAAAGGGCAGCGGTGCGGTCGAAACCAAAGAGCTGACCCTTTTCGTTTTGCGCCTCTACGACGCCATCCGTCATGAGCATCATTGAGTCGCCGGCGGCCAGCCGGAAGTTGAAGGTAGGAAACTTCATTCCCGCGACCGCGCCGAGTGGGAGCGCCCCCTCGATTGCTAGCTCTCTCCCATTGAGATAAGGCGGCAGATGCCCGGCGTTCACCAGGGTTGCGCTTCCATCCTGCTCAATGCGGAGAGCAAGGCAGGTGACGAGTCCGCGCCCGCAAAGGCGCTCGTTGAGCAAAGCGAGAATGCGCGGGGGATCGGAGGTGAATGCGGCCGCGGTGCGCACGGAGCCCACAATCAAGGTTGCCAGCATCCCGGCCTCGATCCCCTTGCCGGCCACATCTCCCACCACGATCAGCACGCTGCCGTCGGCAGCCCGGGGAAGGACCTGGAAGAAGTCACCGCCGACTTCGCGGGCGGGCCGGTATTCGCTCTCGATGGAGAAGCCGGGCGTCGGCGGCAGCTGCTCGGGGATGAGGTAATGCTGCACATTGCGCGCGGCCTCCATTTCGCCGGCCAGGAGCGCCCGCTCCTGCGTTACCCGCCTCTGATCGTGAAAGAGGAGCGCGAGCAAGGCCACGAGCACGCCGGCGGTTACGATGGCCCGCATCCCGAGCAGTTCTGGCCGCCAGGCGAAGAAGAGATTGGGCAATCCCAGGTGCGGATTCAGAGTCAATTCGACGGCGTACCAGAACAAATCCACGGCGGCCCACAATATGCATAAGACAGCCAGGGGGCGCATGCGGCCGGCGATTTTTCCATATGGCCAGAAGGCAACAAACGGCGCTGCTGCAATTGCCATCGCCGCGATTAAAGGGTAAAGCGAGTGCAGGTTCAGCGCTGAAATCATTCCGCTCAGCCAAAGTGACTGTCCGGGGGAGAGAAACGGAGCAGGTAACACCGAAAGCACAGCGAAGTCCAAAACTATGAAAGCGGCTGGCAACCAATAGAGCTGGGGCACACGGCGGCGTACCAGCGCAAAGCAGAACAGGAGATGTGCTGTAGGGCCCGCCATGGTTCCCACGGCATTCAACGCGGTTCCGAGAGCGGATGAGTAATCCACTTGTGCCGCGGCGCAGAATTCATTGATTCGTAGAAGTGCCAGGCTCAAGCATTCGATACTCAGATAAAGCAATTCGCGGCGGCTGCGGTCGTAGTAGAAGAGACCCAGAAGCATGAGCCCGACCGCGCCAATAAGGGCGAAACCGACAGCATTTGCAAGAGGCGCGGCGCTGTTGGCAAGAATCACTTCCGCGCGCCGCGCGCTCAGCGCCACAGGGTCCCCGGCATGGACTTCCAGTGGAGAACCGCTCACCTCAAAGAATCGAAGCGTAATCCTCAGGGCAACGACGCCGGGCCCGGCTTGGATCGTGCCTGCCGGCAACGGATACTGCCGGATCTCGTTCCTGCTTGCCATGCCGGTGTGCAGATTGCCTTCCTCGCCGATTTGCGTGCCGTTCACGAAGAGCTGATAGGCATACCCGGCATTGAGGGCTACTTGAACCGCAGGGTGCACGAGAGTCCGCAGGGAACTCAAGTCGGCATGGCAGCGGACCCAGATGCGCGGTTCGTCGTACCGCTCTTTCCACTGGGCATAGGGCTGCCAGCCGGACTCGTCCAACGAGGGCGCAGCCCACGCGGGATTGTCCCCGGCGCGCCAGACACACTGTTGCGGGGCGACAGTGATGATGGTCTGCGCAGACAGCGCGCCAGGAAGCGCAACGAAGAGAGCCGACGGCGCGGCAACGAGCAAACCCGCTGCCAGAGTCTGGCGAAAGGGAAGCGCGGGCATGAGGAGAGAATACGATGGCGCGCTCCGGCGCGAAAGTGATTTCTTTGGCTCGTTGAGCGGGTCGAGACAGTGGGGATTTCAGTCGCGTAGCGGGCTGCGCGTCCAGTCGGCTCGAATACAATCCGCTTTATGCACTTTCTGGGATGGGCGGCGATGATCAACTGGCGCTGGGTCTGGCTGGTCGTCGCCACTTTTCTAGCCGGCGTGCTCAACGCCGTTGCGGGCGGCGGCTCGTTCCTGTCGTTTCCGGCCTTGCTGAGCATGAAGATCCTGCCCGTGCAGGCCAATACCACGAACACTGTGGCCATCTGGCCTGGGCAGTTGACGTCGGTCGCTGCATACTGGCCCGATGTGCGCAAAAACGCGCGGACCGCTGTGCTGATGGGGTTGGCGGGATTAATCGGCGGCACAGCCGGGGCGATCGTCCTGCTGAACACGCCACAGATGACTTTCTTGCATTTAGTACCGTGGCTGCTCCTGGTTGCTGCGTCGATCTTCGCCGTGAGCGGGCCTGTTTCGCGACGGCTTGAGCGCTTAAAGAGGGCGCGACACGAACGCGCCGCTACGGGGCAGGCGCGTGAGGCTCGTCCACGACACATGGCCCTGTTTCTCTCCGCAGTCGTGGTCAGCTTTTATGTCGGCTATTTCGGCGCCGGTGCGGGCTTCGTTTTTATGACGCTGCTTGGGCTCTATGGCTATGAAGACATCCACGCCATCAACGCGCTGAAGGTTGTGGCCAACCTGCTGGCCAACGGCATCGCGTTTGTCATCTTTATCGTCGATGGCCAAGTGGTGTGGCGTTATTGCCTGCCGGCGCTGTTGGCCGCAGCCCTCGGCGGCTATGTCTCAGCGAGATTGGCAAGGCGCGTTCCGCAGCCGGTGCTGCGCGCGCTCGTGGTCGTGATCGGGCTGGGGATGGCGGCGTGGTTCTTCTGGAAAAACTACTGATGGCAGGGAGCAAGGGAGCGAGGGACGGAGAAGCCGCAGGTGACGGCAGCGCATCAAGGCAGAAGTGAGCGCGGGCACATCCGGAATGCTGCGAGGAATGTATGTTGAGGATGGCGCGGGAATGGAATTCCCTACGCCGGAAAGAACCACGCCGAAATGCCTGCACGCTGGGAGACGGAACTGATCGGATTGCTGGCCGGATTCTGCACGACCTTGTCGCTTGTACCGCAGCTTCACAGGATGTGGCACTCCAAATGCGCGCATGATCTCTCGCTGACGATGTTCTTTATTTTCGGGCTCGGAGTCGTGCTCTGGCTGCTCTATGGCATAAGCATCCGATCGCTGGCCGTGATCTCCACAAACAGCGTGAGTCTTGTGCTGGTCATTGTCATCTATTCATTGGCGCTGCATTATGAGCACGCCCGCTCGGCCCGTCGCTAACGGCATAGGCTGATCCCTGAAACCTGTTCCCTGTAAACTGGACCTATGAGCCACGAAGGCATCCGCTTCGCCACCAAAGACGAGCAGGCACGGGAGAATCAGGCGAACCGGCCGCTCCCGCGCATCGCCATCACGCCGGAAAAGGTGCGCGTGCTGATGACCGAGGGCAAGGGCCTGGAGATCGATTGGGCAGATGGGCACAAGAGCGCGTGGGGATTTGCCTGGCTGCGTGATGCCTGTCCATGCGCCACCTGCGTGGACGAGCGTTTGCATGAAGGCCGCAAGGTGGGTCAGCCGAAGTCCAAGCCTGCCGCTCTGCTGCCTATGTACACGCCTCCGCCAAAGCCGGCGAGCGCGCACGCCGTGGGCCGCTACGCCATCCAGTTCAATTGGCAGGACGGCCACTCCGGCGGAATCTATTCATGGGAGTATTTGCGCCGCGTTTGCCAATGCCAGGAGTGCACGTTCACCGACGTCGAGACGACGGGCACGCCGAATTAGTTTGGACTTAACAAAGCCGTCGCGTCGGACGGAGTTTCTCGATCATCTTTAAATTAAAGATCAATTTCCCCGAGCTTGCTGGGAGGAGTCGACCATCATGAGAATTGGATTTCTTGGCCTGGGTAAGATGGGCACACCGATGGCGCGGCACCTGCTCGCGGCCGGACATGAGTTGCGCGTGTGGAACCGCACGGAAGGCAAGACCGAACCGCTGCTCCGCGAAGGTGCAATCGCGGCGGGCACGCCGGCTGAGGCCGAGCTGGGCGCCGACGCCGTCTTCACCATGCTCTTTGACGATGCCGCCAATGAAGAAGTAATCTTTGGCCCGAATGGCCTGATGGACGCGCTTTCGCCGGGCGCGCTACACATCTCGTGCAGCACCATCAGCGTCGCGCTCAGCGAGCGCCTCACAATAGAGCACGCCCGTCGCAAGCATGAATTCGTCGCCGCACCGGTTTTTGGACGCCCCACCGTGGCCGAACAGGGCAAGCTATGGGTGGTGATGGCCGGAGCCGAGCATGCAGTCGCCAAAGCGCGGCCGCTACTGGAATCTTTCTCGCGCGGCATCTCCGTGGTGGGCACTGAACCTCGCGAGGCGCATGCAGTAAAACTGGGCGGCAACTTCCTGATCAGCGCGATGCTCTATTCGCTGAGCGAGGCATTTGTTTACGCCGATGGGCAGGGAATCGAGCCGGCGGTTTTCTTTGAGGCGGTGAACAGTGCGCTGTTTCAATCGCCGTTTTATGTGGCATACAGCAAAATCATGCTGAATCCCCCAGCGGAAGCGGGGGCTTCAATCTCGCTCGGCGAGAAGGATACGAGGTTACTCCGCGAAGCTGCCGCCAGCCGCGGAACACGAGTAAAGCTGGCCGACACCCTCGCGGAGATTTTCGCGCAGGCCAAGGCCGCCGGGCTGGCCAATCAGGATTGGGCTGTCGGAATGTACCGTATGTCACAGCGGGGGAGCAAAACGCGCACGTAGGATGTGGAGCAAATGAAGCTCAGAGGGAAGATTGTCTTCATCACCGGAGCCAGCGCGGGTATTGGCGCGGCAACTGCCCTGGCCTTTGCGGCCGAGGGCGCTCGACTGCTGCTCGCCGCACGGCGCGCCGGCAAACTGGCTGAGGTTGCGTCGAACGCGCTGGCTCGCGGCGCTGAGGCCGTGCACTCAATTGACCTCGATGTTCGGAACCGCCACGCCGTGCAGCGTGCCACCGACGATCTTCCTCCGGAATGGGCTGAAATCGATGTCCTGGTGAACAACGCCGGATTGAGCCGCGGAATGGAAAAACTCTATACCGGCAAGATTGAAGACTGGGAAGAGATGATCGACACCAACATCAAGGGGATGCTTTACGTGGCGCGCGCCGTGGTCCCTGGAATGGTGGTGCGCCGCCGCGGCCACGTGGTGACGCTCGGCTCCATGGCCGGAGAGATCGTTTATCCCAATGGCGCCGTCTACTGCGGTTCCAAAGCCGCCGCACGCGCCATCAACGATGGGCTGCGCGAGGACCTGCTGGGCACGCCGGTACGTGTGACCAGCGTGGATCCGGGCCTGGTCGAGACGGATTTCAGCCTGGTCCGGTTCCATGGCGATGCTGGCCGCGCCGCCAAGGTTTATAAAGGCATCGAGCCGCTCACCGCGGAAGATATTGCGGATGTGATTCTGTGGGCCGTCACGCGGCCCGCGCACGTGAACATCGCGCGCGTCTCGCTTACCTCAGTTCATCAGGCCAATACGCTGCTCATCCACCGTGAACAATAGGCGTGAGACCTAGCGGAAGCGCCCAATCCGCCGCCTGCAATTCAGGCTGCCAGATCGCTTACACGATGGACTGGATTTGCGATTCGATATGGGCCAACGCGGCCTCCAGAGCCGCGCGGCGTCCAGCATTCGACGTCTTCTGCGAGAGGATATTCTCCCGTTGCAAATTGAGACCCTGTAGTTGCCGATCTCGCGCAGCTCGCACCACTTCTGCCGCGCGCCTGGCCTCTTCGCTCACGTGGCCGTCACCGGCTTTCGCAACTGGACTCTCTAAGGCGTTTGCCATCTGCTCCTCCACCGATTTACTTTCCCATCCACGGGCCATATCTTCATTCTACGGGCGCTCGGGTTGATTGCGTCCCGCAGAATGACGAAGGTGGAACCAGAAAGACAGAGAGGCTTCTCATGCGCGCCTGGCAAGTATCTGCGTTTGGCATTGATTCTTTGGAGTTTGTGGAGCGCCCCACTCCCGCACCGGGCCCCGGCGAAGTCCTGGTAGGTATTCGCGCGGTGTCCATCAACTATCGCGACCTTATGGTCGTGAAGGGGCACTATAACCCCAAAATGCAGCTGCCTCGGATTCCATGTTCCGACGGCGCGGGCGAAGTGGTGGCTGTTGGCGCCGCCGTCACGGCATGGAAGCCAGGCGACCGTGTGGCCGGAATCTTCATGCAGAACTGGCTGGACGGCACACTGACCGCGGCGAAGGGCCGTGGTGCCCTTGGCGGCGATGTAGACGGCATGCTAACCGACTTCGTCGTGCTCAAGGAGCCGGGACTGGTTGCAATTCCCGATCATCTCAGTTATCAGGAGGCCGCAACGCTGCCTTGCGCTGCTGTGACGGCATGGAATGGCCTAGCCGCCGGAGAGCTCAAGCCGGGATCGACGGTCCTAATCCAGGGCACAGGCGGCGTGTCGATCTTCGCGCTGCAGTTTGCGCGCTTGAAAGGTTTGCGTGTGCTCGGCATCAGTTCCAGTTACGAAAAGCTGGAACGCGCCAGCGCAATGGGTCTGGATGCGGGACTGAACTATCGCGACAATCCCGATTGGGACCGCTGGGCGCTTGATCAGACAGGTGGCGAAGGCGTGGACCTGGTGGTCGAAGTGGGCGGCGGAGGTACCCTAGTGCGTTCACTCAGAGCGATCCGGCCGGGCGGAACGATCGCCCAGGTGGGTGTGCTCACTCAGTCCACTGAACCGTTTCCGATCCCGCTCGTTCTCCACAAAACAGCGCGGATTCACGGCATCTACGTGGGTTCGCGCAGCGATTTTGTGGAGATGAACCGCGCCATTTCGCTGGCTGAATTGCGGCCCGTCGGCGAGGAGTTCGATTGGCGCCAGGCGCGCGAGGCTCTTGAACGGATGGAAGAAGCCAGTCATTTCGGCAAACTGGTGCTCTCCGTCAACTAAAGCGTCGGCCGGAATCCGTTGCGTTAGATTGGACTTGTGACTTTGCACGAAAAGATGCTGGCGGTAGCCATTGAAGAGGCGCGGCTCGGCCTCAATGAGGGCGGTGTTCCCGTGGGTGCGGCAATGTTCACGCAAACGGGCCTACTGCTCAGCCGGGGCCGTAACCGACGGGTGCAGGACGGTGATCCCAGTATCCACGGCGAGACTGACGCGTTTCGGCGCGCCGGCCGGCAGCGCAGTTATCGCGACCTGGTGATGGTCACGACGCTTGCGCCGTGCTGGTACTGCAGCGGCCTGGTGCGTCAGTTTGGCATCGGTACGCTGGTGGTGGGAGAGAGCCGCACCTTCGCTGGAGGCCTCGATTGGCTGCGCGAAAACGGCGTGGACGTGATCGATCTCGACAATCGCGAGTGCCGCGAGTTAATGGAGATCTTTATCGCAAGGCATCCCGCGATTTGGAACGAAGATATTGGCGAAGAATAATGAGAGCGATTAGGTGTTAGCTTTTAGCCTCTTCTGGCTGAGTGAAGCATCTCAGATTTGTGCTCGGGCTCCTCGGAGCTAAAGATAGAAGCAAGCGGCCGAACGCTTAGAAAAAAGGTGAATCATGCTGGACGAGAAAACTCAGTTGAAACTGCGCGGCTACTCGATCATTGATGGCCAGAGCTCTGAAACCGTCGGAACCGCCTTTCAAGGTGTTGATCCTACCTCGGGCGCAAACCTTGAGCCTGTTTATCGTTGCGCCTCGCCGGCGGATGTGGATCGCGCCGCGAATCTCGCAGAGGAAGCATTTGTCGCCTACCGCAAGCTTTCTGGCCGCGAGAAAGCCCGTTTTCTGCGCCACATTGCCGACGGCATTGAAGCCATCGTGCCAGAGCTTGTAGAACGCGCCAACCGCGAGACCGCTTTGCCTGAAGCGCGCCTCAAGGGCGAGTCCGCGCGCACTATCAACCAGCTCCGCCTGTTTGCGCAAGTCATCGAAGAAGGCTCGTGGGTCAACGCGCGCATCGATCCCGCGCAGCCTGATCGCAAGCCTCTGGCGCGCTCCGATATTCGCTCCATGATGAAAGCGCTTGGCCCTGTTGCTGTCTTCGGCGCCAGCAATTTTCCGCTCGCGTTTTCTGTTGCTGGTGGAGATACTGCGGCCGCCTTTGCTGCTGGAAATCCCGTCATCGTGAAAGCACATCACGCCCATCCGGGCACCAGTGAGATGGTCGGCCAGATCATCGCGCGCAGCGTGCGAGAGTGCGGCCTGCCATCCGGTGTCTTCGCGCTCCTCTTCGGCGCCGGCTCTGAAATTGGCGCAGCGCTCGTCGACCACCCCAAAGTGAAAGCCGTTGGATTCACCGGCTCGCTGTCTGCAGGCAAAGCACTCATGAAGCGTGCGGCGGCGCGGCCGGAGCCCATTCCTTGCTTCATGGAGATGAGCAGCGTCAATCCACTCTTCGTGCTGCCTGAAGCCTTGCACACGCGCGGTGCGCAGATTGCCGCCGGCCTCTTCGGCTCATTTACTCTCGGCGTCGGCCAGTTCTGCACCAAGCCGGGTCTCGTCTATCTGCCGCGCAATGCCGATGCCGACGCGCTGGTTGCGGAAGTGAAAGCGTTTGTCGAAAAGGCCGCGCCCTCGGCCATGCTCACCGAGGGGATCTCAAAGAGCTACCGTTCAGGCATCGCCGGTCGCCAGGCCCGCGCTCAGGTGAGTACCGTCGCTCAGGCTTCCCCGAATGACGCAGCCAGCAGCTACGCCGCGCCGGTCCTGATGCAGATTGACGCCGAGGATTTGCTCGGCAACCCAGACCTTGCGACCGAAGTCTTTGGCCCCAGCGCGCTCGTGATCCGCTACGACAGCCGCGAGCAGCTCATCGAGTTGGCCAGCTCCATCGAGGGCCAGCTTACCGCAACGCTGCACGGCTCAGACTCGGATCTGGCGGCGTTCTCCGACTTGATTGCAGTCCTCGAGCGCAAAGCAGGCAGGCTTATCGTCAACGGTTTTCCGACAGGCGTCGAAGTCTGCCACGCCATGGTGCACGGCGGTCCCTATCCGGCTACAAGCGACAGCCGTGCCACTTCAGTGGGCACCTATTCGATCTATCGCTTCGTTCGCCCGGTTTGCTATCAGGACTTCCCTCAGGCGTCGCTACCTGAAGAACTGAAGGACGCGAATCCGCTCGGAATCATGCGGCTCATCGACGGCCAACTTACGCGGGACGCGGTTCCGCAGCGGGCTTAGGCGCGCGCAAGAAGAAGATCATCACGCCAGACACAATCAGCAGGATCGACATGGCCAGGTAGCCGGATCTGGCGCTTCCCGTTACAGCCTGCAGCCAGCCGACCAGCCACGAACCTGCAAATCCTCCCAGCGCTCCGAAACTATTTACGAGCGCGGTAACTTCGCCCGCAACGTTGCGCGGAAGCATTTCCGGCATGATGGCCCAGAAGGGCCCGTAAGGCGCGTACATCGTTCCGCCCGCAATGACGAGGCAGATATAGGCCAGCCAGAAATTGTGCTCGGCTGTTGCAAAGCTGCAAAACAGCGCCACGCCCGAAAGAATCAGGAACGGCCACACAAACAGCGTGCGGCGGAGCACGCGATCGGAAAAGGTGGCGACGAGGAGCATGAGCACTACGGCGAGAAGAAATGGCGCCGCGCTGAGAAGGCCGATCTGTTCAATACCGCGCGCCGATCCGGACCGAATCATCGCCGGAATCCAGATCACAAGGCCATACACGCCGAAGCTCCAGCAGAAGTATTGAAAGCAGAGCACCAACACACCCGGCACGCGTAATGCCGCGCGAAGATTTGCGTGCTGGGGCAGGGAAGACTGTTCCAACGCCAACGTCTCAGCCAGGTGCTTGCTGCTTTCTTCCGGCAGCCACGGAACTTCGATGGGCTTGTCTCGCGCCACGACAATCCATACAAACGCCCACAGCACCGAAGGAATGCCCTCGAGGATAAACGTCATCTGCCAGCCGACAGCCCGGATCAGGTATCCGGTTGCGGCGGCCATCCAGGTCACGGTCACCGGGTTTCCCAGAATCAGGATGGCGTTGGCGCGCGATCGCTCCGAGCGCGTGAACCAGTTGGTCAGCAGGATGAGCATCGAGGGAAAAATGAGACTCTCCGCAACGCCGAGCAACAGCCGATCCACCACCAGCAGCCAGTAGTTGTGGATGATCCCCGTGAGTCCGGAAAAGATTCCCCAGCTGATGAGCGCAAAGAAGACCAGCCGTGTCGCGCTTTTGCGAATGGCGTAAGCCGCCGCCGGAACCTGAAAGAGAAAGTAGCCGAGAAAAAAGACCGAACCGAGAAAAGCCGCGCGCGATTCGGTGATGTTGAGCGACTTCGCCAGACCGGCCGCTGCGCCGAATCCGAAGTTCGACCGCCCCAGGTACGCGAGGCTGTAGGTGACGAAGACTACCGGCATCAGGTAAAGCCAGCGCCGGCGCAGGCCCGCCTGGATTTTCTCGGCATCGGCTTGCGCCGCTTTATGCGAATCGTCTTCGGGCACATCACTTTATAGCACTCCGGTCGGCGGACGCGTGGTTCCTGGGGGTGAGTCTTAATGAATAAGCAATGCTGTGTTGCGTGCAGGCCTCTCGCAGCCCAATAGAAAGATCGGTTCACATGTGACCTTGATCACGCCAAGGGGCCGATTCGCAGAACTACACTTGTCAGTCGCGAAGAGGCAATCGACTCCGGGGTCAGTGTTATCGGTCGCGGGCCTGGAAGCTGAACAAAAAGAACGGCTGAGAGTGGAATCTTGGCCGGAGGATGATGGATGGCAAAGCCTGACGAGATTCAGAGAATCAAGAAGGTCGCATGGGACCTGAGAGCTGACATCGTGAAGATGATTGGTGTCGGCAAGGCAGGGCACCTGGGTGGTTCGTGCTCGCTGGCCGAGACAGTTGCGGCGTTGTACTTCGGGAAGATGCACTTCGATCCCAACGCTCTCCACGATCTGGACCGGGATCGCTTTTTGGTGAGCAAGGGGCATTCCGTTCTGGTGCAATACGCAGCCCTGGTGGAACTGGGCGCGATTCCGCGGGAAGAGATGGGAAAGATGAAGACCCTAGGGGGCAAATTGCAGGGCCACCCGGACATGATGACTCCGGGAATGGAAGCGGTTACCGGCTCGCTGGGTCAAGGGCTTTCGATCGCGACGGGTATGGCGCTGGCGCTGCGGCTGAAAAAAAGCCCGGCGCGCGTCTATGTGGTGATTGGCGACGGTGAGCTTGCCGAAGGCCAGCTTTGGGAGGCGGCGATGGCCGCCGCGCGCTACAAGCTGGATTCGCTGACGGCCATCCTTGACAGAAACCGAATCCAGGCCACCGGCCCGACAAAGGAGATCTTCGACATCCCGAACCTGGAAGATAAGTGGCGGGCGTTCGGATGGAATGTGTTGAACGTGGACGGGCACGACGTGGGCGCGATCCTGGATGTCCTTGACGAGGCGGCCGCGATCAAAGGCGGTCCTACGGTGATCGTTGCCGACACGATCAAAGGGAAGGGCGTTTCTTTCGCCGAGAATACAGCGGCCTTTCACAACGGCGCGATGACCAGGGAGCAGTACGACCAGGCGCTGGCTGAAATCGAAGAATCACGGAGGATGGTGCAATGACTTCGCCGAACCTGAGAAGTGCCTATGGTGCCAGCCTTGTCCGGCTGGGAAAGAAGGACGAGCGCGTGGTGGCCCTTGAGGCGGACCTCGGCAAATCCACGCAGTCTGTCATGTTTCAGGCGGAGTATCCCGATCGATACTTCCAAATGGGAATCGCGGAACAGAACATGGCTTCAACCGCGGCGGGGTTCGCACTTTCCGGGATGATTCCGTTCATTCACTCCTTCGCGGTGTTCGCCTCGGGAAGAACCTACGATCAGCTGCGCAATTCCATCTGCATTCCGAACCTGCCTGTGCGCATCTGCGGGTCCAGCGCTGGGCTTTCAGACTTTGGCGATGGAAAAACGCATCAGGGTGTCGAGGACGCTGCCCTGATGCGGTCGCTGCCCAATATGACGGTGCTTTGCCCGGCGGACTCCATTGAAGTGGAACAGATGATGGACTGCATGCTGGATTGGCCCGGTCCGGTGTACTTCAGGATCAACAGGAACGATCTTCCTTTTGTATCTCCGGAGGGCGAGCCATACTCGATCGGCAAGGTGACCAAACTGCGAGACGGGAATGATGTGGCGATTTTTGGCTCGGGGATTATGGTCTCGAAGGCGCTGGAGGCGGCGAAGGCTCTGGAGACGGAAGGAATCTCGACAAGGGTGATCAACATCAGCACCATCAAGCCGCTGGACCGGGAGGCAGTGATCAGCTATGCGCGCGGAGTGGATACCATCGTCACAGCCGAAGAGCATTCGATCATCGGCGGAATCGGCTCGGCAGTGGTCGAAGCGCTGCGCGGGGTGAGCCACGCGCCTGTGGAGTTCGTGGGCATACCTGACTCGTTCGGCATCTCGGCGGAGGGCTACGACGAACTGCTCGCGCATTTCAAGCTCACTTCGGATGAAATTGCCAGGACGGTCAAAACGCTGTTGAAAGGAAGAGAAAAATGCGCATCGGTTTTATAGGACTGGGCATCATGGGCAAGCCCATGGCGAAGAACCTGCTCAAGGCGGGCCACACGCTCGTGGTTTACGACATCCTTGACGCCCCGGTGCAAGAATTGGTTGCGGCTGGCGCGACGGCGGGCTTGTCTCCCAAGGACGTGGCCTCGCGAAACGATCTCATCATTACGATGCTGCCCAATTCGCCCCACGTGAAAAAAGCGGTGTTGGGCGAAGGCGGTGTGATCGAGGGCGCCAAGCCGGGAAGCGTGCTTGTCGACATGAGCTCCATTGCGCCCCTCGCCAGCCGCGAGGTGGCTGCCGAGCTGGCGAAGAAGGGAATTGAGATGCTCGACGCCCCCGTTTCCGGCGGCGAGCCCAAGGCCATCGACGGAACGCTTGCCATCATGGTCGGCGGCAAGGAAGCCGTCTTCGAGAAGGTCAAGGACGTATTACTGAAAATGGGATCGAGCGCGGTACTCTGCGGAGACATCGGCGCCGGCAATGTGACCAAACTTGCCAACCAGATCATTGTCGCGCTGAACATCGCCGCAATGTCGGAAGCTTTCGCTCTCGCGACCAAGGCCAGAGTCGATCCCGAGCGGGTATTCAACGCAATCAAGGGCGGCTTGGCTGGAAGTACCGTCCTGAATGCGAAAGCTCCCATGGTCCTCGAGGGAAACTACAAGCCCGGATTCAGGATTGAGCTGCATATCAAGGACCTGCAGAACGCGCTCGACACGGCACACGAGACCGGCGTTCCGATCCCACTTACCAGCCAGATCATGGAGATCATGCAGGCCCTCAAGGTCGATGGAAAGCAGACCGATGACCATGGCGGCATCATCCAGTTTTATGAAAAGCTCGCCGGTGTCAAGGTCCGCAAAGGAGGCGGGAAGTGAGAGCGATGCGTCTCGCGGGCAAGACCGCTCTGATCACCGGCGCCGCAGGAGGGATCGGCGCTGAGATCGCCCAGCGGTTCCAGCAAGAAGGCGCTTCGGTCTTCGTGGCCGACACAAATCTGGTTGAAGGCGAAAAGACGGCGGCCTCGATCGGCGCGATCTTCGTCCTGCTCGACGTTACTTCAGAGGAGAGCTGGAAGGCGGCGCTTTCCGCCGTGCTCGCGCGGACCGGCCGCCTCGATGTCCTCGTGAACAATGCGGGCATCAATATCAGGAAAAACATAGAGGAAATGGACGTCGAGTCCCTGGAAGCCATGCTCGCTGTGAACGTCAAGGGACCGTTTCTCGGTATCAAGCACTCCCTTCCGATCATGAGGGCCGGGGGTGGTGGGGTCATTCTCAACATGTCGTCGATATGTGGGTTGGTGGGCCACAAGTTCACGAACGAAACTTACACCACGACCAAAGGCGCCGTGACCATGCTCACGAAATCTGTGGCCGTTCGGTACGCCAAGGACAACATCCGCTGTAATTCGGTCCATCCCAGCACAGTGGAGACCGCTTTGGTGCAGGCGATGCTCAAGGACCCCGAGCGCCGGGCAGAGAGACTCGGCGAAGTGCCTCTCGGAAGACTTGCCAGCACGACTGACGTTGCAAACGCCTTGGTCTACCTTGCGAGCGACGAGGCTTCGTTCATCAACGGGGTTGCAATCCCCATCGACGGAGGCCTGACGGCGGGGTAAGCTTGGCCGCTCAGCGAAATTGATTGCCAACGGGGCGCGTCTCGCCGCCAAGCGCGCGTCAGTGACTGAGTTCGGAAGCCGCTTGTGTCCTCTATACTGGACGCGGAAGAGGCTTCCCCATCGCAAACATCTCATTGACTTCGGTGCTGGAAACAGAGGATGCCAATCTCTTGGGCGTGGCGACGCATGCCCCCGGCCCCACGGGCGCGCTGCCGCTTTCGCCCGAGATGCTACTCACTGAGCCCTCCGGCAATTTATTCGGCCTGTCGCAAAACGCCGGCATGGGCTGGGAGCCGAATCGGCTGCTCGATCCTGAGTTCCTGATCCTGAGCACACATGGCGGGCTGCGGGGCGAGAACGGCGAAGCCATCGCGCTCGGCTTCCACACCGGCCACTGGGAAGTCGGCCTGCTCGTGGCCGAGGCTGCTCGCGAACTCAAATCTCTTCGCGCAACACCGTTCGCGGGAGCCGTTACCGATCCCTGCGACGGCCGCACGCAGGGTACGGTGGGGATGATGGACTCGCTGCCTTATCGGAACGACGCAGCGATCGTCCTGCGGCGCCTGATGCGATCTCTGCCCACTCGCAAGGGTGTGATTGGCGTGGCGACGTGCGATAAGGGGCTGCCCGCGATGATGATGGCGCTGGCATCGTCTGGAAAGAAACCGGCGGTGCTGGTACCGGGGGGCGTGACGCTTCTGCCGGAATCGGGCGAGGATGCGGCGAAGGTACAAACCATTGGCGCGCGTTTCGCGCAGAACCACATCACACTGCAGTATGCGGCAGAAGTCGGCTGCCGGGCCTGTGCATCGCCTGGCGGAGGCTGCCAGTTTCTGGGTACCGCAGCCACGTCGCAGGTCGTCGGCGAAGCGCTGGGGCTCTCATTGCCGCACACTGCTCTCGCCCCTTCCGGACAGCCCGTCTGGCTCGATGGAGCCCGCCGCTCCGCTCGCGCTATTCTGCGACTCCATCAACTTGACATCGGCGCCAGTGACATCCTCACTTCTGCAGGCGTCTGGAACGCCATGGTGGTGAAGGCCGCTTTCGGAGGATCGACGAACCTTCTCATTCATCTCCCGGCCATTGCTCATGCGGCAGGCTTGGCGCGGCCCACGGCGGCCGATTGGATTGAAGTCAATCGCCTCGTGCCTCGCCTGGTTGATGCCTTGCCAAATGGGCCGCGCAATTTTGCCACGGTGCAGGTATTCCTCGCCGGTGCCGTTCCTGAGGTGATGTTGGAATTGCGAGCGCACGGCCTGCTCGATACGAATGTGATAACCGTGTCGGGAGAGACGCTGGGAGAGTGCCTCGACTGGTGGCGTGATAGCCCACGCCGCACCGCGCTGCGACGCCTCTTGCAAGAGAGGGACGGAATCGATCCCGGGGATGTGATTATGTCGCCCGATCGCGCACGGTCGCGCGGGCTCACGTCGGCGGTTTGTTTTCCCATGGGCAATCTGGCGCCGGAGGGATCGGTCGTTAAGAGCACCGCGATCGACCATTCGTTAGTCGGCAACGACAATGTTTATCGGCATGTAGGACCGGCTCGAGTTTTTGTCACCGAAACTGGAGCGATCCAAGCCATCAAGTCCGGCGAGATTACTGAAGGCCACGTGATTGTCCTCATTTGTGGAGGGCCTGCGGGCGCGGGCATGCAGGAGATCTACCAGATCACCGCGGCACTTAAGGAATTGCCACACTGTAAACACGTGGCCTTATTAACCGATGGGCGCTTTAGCGGTGTCTCAACGGGAGCGTG
The DNA here is from genome assembly GCA_052145255.1 of Occallatibacter sp. Taxonomy (GTDB): domain Bacteria; phylum Acidobacteriota; class Terriglobia; order Terriglobales; family Acidobacteriaceae; genus Telmatobacter. The sequence goes on along the minus strand of JBKQOX010000004.1, from coordinate 108,833 downwards.
CATCGGCCATATATCTCCCGAGGCGCTCGCCGGCGGGCCCATCGGCAAGGTGCGCGACGGCGACCAGATCGAAATCATCATCGATCGTTCGCGGTTGGAAGGCTCTGTGCACCTGGTTGGGGAATCCGGCGAAATCTTTGGCTCAGAAGAAGGCGCTCGGCGGCTAAGCGCCCGTAGCCCCCGCCCCGATCTCGCTCCGCATCCTGAAATTCCTGCGGACACTCGCCTGTGGGCCGCCCTGGTCACGGCAAGCGGCGGCGTTTGGGGCGGCTGCGTTTACGATGTCGATGAAATTATCTCTCGATTGGAGAAAAAAGCGTGAAGCTTTACCGGAGCAGCAATGGCAATTACGTGGAAGATGGCGGCAAGTCCTTTCGCGTCCCGGAATCGAACTGGGACGCGCTTGTCGCGCACGAAAACCTCGGCGGCTACGTGCGCTCGATCGTCGAGGCGGGAGAGCCAGCCGGGGATTTTGCATCTGCCCACTTCGAGGCTCCCATCGGTAATCAGGAAGTTTGGGCCGCCGGCGTCACCTACTTTCGCAGCCGCAGCGCACGCATGGCCGAATCGAAAGACGCGGGAGGCGGCGATTTCTACGACCGCGTCTACACCGCCGAACGCCCCGAGCTGTTTTTTAAGGCAACCGCGAGTCGCGTCGCTGGACCCGGCGCAAACGTCCGCATACGCACCGACGCCACGTGGTCGGTTCCTGAGCCGGAACTCACTCTGCTCATCAATCCGCGTGGCCAGATCATCGGCTACACAGTTGGCAACGACATGAGCTCGCGCGACATCGAGGGCGAAAATCCCCTCTACCTTCCCCAGGCCAAGGTCTACGACCGCAGTTGCGCGCTGGGCCCCTGCATTCTGGTCAGCAGTGATCCGCTACCGTCCACAACTCCGATCCAGATCGAGATTCTGCGCGGCGGTATCGCGGTCTTCTCCGGCGCCACCACGCTTGCTGAGTTGAAGCGCAAACCCGCTGACCTGGCCGCCTACCTTTTCCGCGAAAACACGTTCCCCTTCGGTGCATTCCTGATGACCGGAACCGGGGTCGTCCCACCCGACGACTTTACGCTTGCGCCGGGGGATCGAATTCGAATCACCATTGATCCCATCGGCACCCTCGAGAATGACGTGGTGCAGGGAAGACTCGCCCCGGCCGTTTGATCCCGCCAGATCAAGGCAAGGAGACGATTGAACGACCAGGGTTCCGCTGCAGTCCGAAACTCGCCGCGCCACGCCGGCCTGCCGCGCCGCCGCTGGCGCATCGCGTGGCTTCTCGGTATCGGTGTCCTGGTTAACTTTTTTGACCGCGTCAATCTCTCCGTCTCCCATGATTCTCTGATCGCCGCGTTCGGAATCTCCGACGTTGTCTTCGGCTATCTTTCCAGCGCTTACAACTGGACTTACGCCCTCTGCCAGTTGCCCATCGGCGTGGTGCTCGATAAGCTCGGCGTCCGCCGCGTGGGGCGCATCGGTACCTTCATCTGGAGCGCGGCCTCCTTCGCCGCGGCGGCTGCGCCAAATCTGAGCGCATTCTTTGGCGCGCGCCTGCTTCTCGGTATTGGCGAGTCGCCCACCTTCCCCGCCAACGGCAAGGCAATCGGCCTCTGGTTCCCCGAGCGCGAGCGCAGCCTTGCCACCTCGCTCAACGACGCAGCTGCCAAATTCGCCTCGGCCATCGGAGTTCCCGTCATCGGCATCGTTCTTATCCACGCCGGATGGCGCTGGAGCTTCGCCTTCACAGGTGCGATCAGCTTCGCCTACTTCCTTCTCTTCTGGCGTGTCTACCGCGATCCCGCCCAGGACCCCGAGCTGACCGAAGCCGAGCGCCAGCACATCGAGGATCAGGCAGCTTCGTCCGTTGCGCCCAATCCCTGCGAGCGACGCTCAACTCCGCTCTTAGGCCTCCTCTCGCAGCGCAAAGTCCTTGGCCTCGCCATCGGGTTCGGCTCGTATAACTACGTCTTCTTCCTGCTGCTGTATTGGCTGCCTGCATACCTGTCGTCAGCCCTGCATATCGATCTCCTGCACTCGTTTCTCTACACCAGCTTGCCTTGGCTCCTGGCCACGGCGACCGACCTCCTGTTCGGCGGGTTCCTCGTCGACGACCTCGTCCAGCATGGCTGGAATCAGAGCGCTGTCCGCCGCACCGTCCTCATCGGTGGCACCGCGTTTGGCCTGGGCATTCTGGGCGCAGCTCACGCGCACAGTGCCTCGCAGGCCCTCATCTGGATCACGGTTTCGCTCAGCGGTCTTGCCGCGGCAGCGCCGGTGGCCTGGTCGCTGCCCTCCTTCATCGCCCGCCGCCCCGACGTGGGCAAAGTCGGCGGGATCATCAATTTCTCCGGCCAGGTCTCTGGAATTGCGGCATCCATCCTGACCGGCTACCTGGTGTCCGCGCTCCACTCCTACGCTGTGGCGTTCGCTGTAGCGGCCGCCTATCTGGCCGTCGGCATCGCGGCGTATCTTTTCCTGCTGGGCTCCATCGAGCCTCCGCCACTCGCGGCTGAAGCTGCTTGACCGGCCTTTATTGCCGTTTGGGCTCCCGGCCCGATTCGCTCCCATTACGGAGCCTTTTCGCCTCCCCCGCCGTCAAACACTCCAGCCAGCGCCTCTTTCGGGAACATTACCAATGTGTGTAATAGTTTTGGTGCACTCGTGGAAATTTGTTCTCCTGTAACGTCGCTTGGTGCAAAATAGTCGGATGGGAGATCGAACCTAGTGCCGCGTATCCACTTTCATCAGCAACTCGCAGAGCTCAAGGACAAGCTTCTCGCCATGGCTGCATTGGCGCAGCAAGCGGTCGAATCGGCCGTTGAAGCTTACACTCGGCGCGATAAGGGACTCTGCAAGTTCGTCAAGCAGAACGAGCGCGCGATTGACACCGCGCAGCGCGAACTCGACGAAATGGCATATGATCTTCTGGCCAAGCAGCAGCCCATGGCCATCGATCTGCGCTTCATCCTCGCCGTCATCAAGATCAACGGCGACCTGGAGCGGATCGGCGATCAGTCGATGAGCATCTCCCGGCGTACCAAGGAGATTCTTGGCGTAGATGACGTTGAGCTTCCGGTGGACTTTGCCGCCATGGGCGATTTTGCCACGCAAATGATTCGCAACGCGCTCCAGGCGCTGCTCGACGGCGACGCCCGCCTTGCTGATTCTGTGCGCGAGATGGACGACGAGATCGACCGCATGAACCGCCGCGCGCACAACGACCTGCTCAAACTGATCGAAGAGAAGCCGCAGTTTACGCAGCAGGCCATGAACGGCATCCTTGTGGCCAAGAATCTGGAGCGGATTGCCGACCACTCCTCCAACATCGCTACCGATGTGATCTTCTGGATTCGCGGCGCCGATGTGCGCCACCAGTTGAGCATGGCGATGGATTGATCGCCGGCCTGAATCGCTGCGCATAAATAAAAGCCCCGGGACAATCCCGGGGCTTTTGATTTGGACGAGATTGTGCGGGCCCGACCTAAACCCCAATCACCGCGCAAAGCTCCTTCACCGCTTCGGCGCTCTTCTTGAGCGCTGCATCTTCCTCGGGCGTCAGCTTGATCTCGATGATCTGTTCCAAGCCTGCGGCCCCCAGCTTGCACGGAACGCCGATGTAATAGCCCTGAATTCCGTATTCGCCTTCCAGGTAAGCCGCGCAAGGCAGAATCTTCTTTTTGTCTTTGAGAATGGCCTCCACCATTTCGGTTGCGGCCGCAGACGGCGCGTAGTAGGCGCTGCCCGTTTTCAGGTGCTTCACGATCTCGGCGCCCCCATCGCGGGTGCGCTGCACAAGCTGCTCAAGCCGGTCGGGTGCAATCAGCTCCGTAATCGGAATGCCCGCTACCGTCGAGTAACGCGCCAGTGGCACCATGGTGTCGCCGTGCCCACCCAGCACGAAGGCTGTCACATTCTCCACGCTCACATTCAGCTCCGCGGCAATAAAGCTGCGGAAGCGGGCCGAGTCCAGCACACCGGCCATGCCGATCACGCGCTCGCGATTGAACCCTGCCTGGCGATACGCGGCCTGGGCCATCGCGTCCAGCGGATTCGAGACGATGATAAGAATGCACTCGGGCGACTGCGCCACAACCTTCTGCACCACGTCCGACATGATTTTGAAATTGGTGTTCAGCAGATCGTCGCGGCTCATGCCAGGCTTGCGCGGAATGCCCGCCGTGATCACCACAATGTCGGAGTTGGCAGTTGCTGCATAGTCGTTGGCGCCCACGATGGCTACGTCGCGCTTCTCGATCGGCATGGCCTCAAGCAAATCAAGCGCCTTGCCCTGCGGGATACCCTCCACCACGTCAATCAGCGCCACATCGGCCAGTTCCTTGGCCGCAATCCAGTGCGCGGTCGTCGCACCCACATTTCCCGCGCCTACAATGCTCACTTTTTTACGCATGTCCTCTTACCTCTCTGGGGATGAAAGCCCATAGGTTCCGGTTTCGTTACATATTTGCAATGATGCGCGTGGCGAACTCGCTCGTTCCCACCTTCGTCGCGCCGGCCAGCTGCCGTTCAAAATCGTACGTCACCGACTTCTGCTGAATCGTCTTTTCCATGGCGTTCTCAATCATCTTCGCTGCTTCCTTCCAGCCGATGAAATCAAGCAGCATCACGCCCGATAGAATCACCGAACCTGGATTGATCACGTCCTTATCGGCATATTTGGGCGCTGTGCCATGCGTAGCCTCGAAAACTGCGTAACCGTCGCCGATATTCGCTCCCGGCGCAATACCGAGCCCGCCCACCTGCGCCGCCGCAGCGTCGGAGATGTAGTCTCCATTCAGGTTCGATGTGGCCAGAATGCTGTAATCTTCCGGCCGGATGATGATCTGCTGGAAGATGGAGTCGGCGATGCGGTCGTTGATCATCACCTTCTTCTTCCACGCGCCGCTGCCGTGCGATTTGCCGATGGAGTCAAGAACTGACTTGATCTCGGCATACACCGAATCGCGGAAGGCCGGAGAGCCAAACTCCAGCCCCGGCTCAATCTGCGCAGCGTTCGCTTCGATCGAAATGCCGGGCTTCGATTCCACATTGCCCAGGATCCAGCTCTCGCGCTCCGTAACGGTCTGCTCGCGGAACTCCTCGGTCGCGACCTCGTAGCCCCACTCGCGAAATGCGCCTTCAGTGAATTTTTGAATGTTTCCCTTGTGCACAAGCGTCACCGTCTTGCGTCCCGTCTCGAGCGCTTGGCGAATCGCATACCGCACCAGCCTCTTAGTGCCGAAGATCGAGATGGGCTTGATGCCCACACCCGAGTCCGTGCGGACTTTCTTCTTTGTGCCCTTGAGCAGATCGTTATTTAAAAAAGAAATCAGCCGCGCTGCGTCCTCTGTGCCCTGCTTGAACTCGACTCCCGCATACACATCCTCTGTGTTTTCCCGATAGATCACTATGTCGAGCTTTTCCGGGTGCTTCACCGGGCTGGGCACGCCCTGGTAATACTTCACCGGCCGAACGCACGCGTAGAGATCGAGAATCTGCCGCAAAGCCACATTGAGCGAACGAATGCCACCGCCAACAGGCGTCGTCAGCGGTCCCTTGATTGAAACGCGCAAATCGCGCGCCGCCGCCACGGAGTCGTCAGGCAGCCAGTTGTTGAACTGTCGAAATGCCTTCTCGCCGGCATAGATCTCGAACCAGCGAATGCCCCGCTTGCCGGCATAAGCTTTTTCCACGGCCGCGTCGAAAACCCGCTGCGATGCTTTCCAGATGTCGCGCCCCGTGCCATCGCCCTCGATGAATGGAATGATGGGGTGGTCAGGCACGGCAAATTGCCCGTCCTTGTACCCGATCGGCTCGCCCGTTTTGGGCAATTCCAGCCCGTTGTACGTGCTTTGCATGATTTTGAGGGAAGTCCCTTCTGAGAATGGTCCAGTGTTGAGGCTACCATCCACAATTCAGCAGTGGCAATGGAGGCCGGGCAGCGATTGCGCATTCAACGGCCTGGTCGCCTCCGCTCAGTGAGTCAGCGGCGGCTTCGTCTCTCCAAACATCACGCGCAGTACATCGATGTTTTTCGCGTATCCGGCATGCGCCTGGCGCGGTGACTCAATCAGCCCGAACCAGCGCGTGGCATTCTTCACGTAGAGATTCACAACCTCCACGTCGCCAATCTTGGGCACGCGATAAGTAATCACGTCGCTGGGGTCGCTCCAGGCCACTACCTGAACCTTCTCCCGGCTCGTCTCGTCGTTGGGATGCAGAACCGTCTGAAAGTTTGTTTGATAGCCCTTCCATCTGTTGACGAGCGATCTGAAGTTCTCAGCCGGCGAGGTCGGGACCATCGGCGCAGGCGCCAACCCACGCGACTTCATTGCGCTCTCTGTTGATTGCGGTGCGCTCTCAAGATTCGTGATCTCCAGCATCTCAAGCTGATTGGCGAAGAAATACATCAGCGAAGATCGCTCAAAGATGTAGCGGATCGCGTTCTCTTCAGCCGTTTTCCTCGCCGCATCCGCCGGTGACAGAGTCTCGTCAGACGTGCTGGAGAACTCCGGGTTCAGTGTGTTGAAAAGCAGGTAGCTGCCCAAGCTGTGCGTTACGCCGATAAATTCCTGGTCGAGCTGATTGTCTCGGCTCAGTTGCGACTTCCAGTCGTACTTTCCTACTCCGCCGCCGTCGCTCGAATCGGCCTCCGCCGCGTTAGGATCGAATGCCGCCGATTTGGCCATCAACTGCCGCACTCCGTCGCGTAGAATGCCGCCGAGCGGTCCCACCGCCATCAGAACGTCCGCAAGCCCCCAGTCCACAAGGCCGGCTTTCAACTCTCGATTCACCAGGACGCCGCGCGGCTTTATCTTCTCGAGCTTTGCAGCATCATCGGCTGTGATCCAGGGATAGAAACGTCCACTTCCATCGGGGTCCTGGGCGGAACGATCTGAGCAAACCTGCAACAGATACTTGTCCGGCCCCGAAAGGTGGGCCTCGGCAGCGATCACGCGGCGGCACTTGAGCGACAGCACAAGAGGCCACCAGTTGATCTCATCCACCACCAGCACTGCGGAATGTCCCCTGAGGTGCACGACCCAGTGCACAACGAATGGCGCTGCCGCGTGCCACTCCCCCGGGCTGCCCCACACTGGGTTGCCCAGGTACGCAAGCGTGGGAGGCTCAACGCTGTTCGAGAACTCGCCTTTGTCCGCATACTCGGTGCCCGCATTTTTCCGGTCGCTCACCGCGCAGAGCTTCAGCTCGGTACAGATCGATTCGCGCAACATCTTCGAATCGCCCGCACCAACCTCATCGATTCCGTGAACGTAGAGTACGTGGACTGGATGCCGATCGGCCGAGTCCAGTGCATCGGCAATGCTGGTCAGGGTCTTGAGTGTTCCGCCTGTGTCTTCGACGACCTTGGCGTGAGCGGATGCTCCGCCTCCCGCAACTGCCAGGATGAGAAAGAGAAGCGTTAACGTGCGATTTTGCATGGATCGCTCACTCCGGAAGGAGTGCTAACAACGACTATAGCATCGTTATTTTCGCCAGGATTGTGCGCAATTCGAGCTGCAACCGCGGTTGAGATCGCGGCGAGCCGACTCACTCCGGCCGAGACTACCGGCTCGTGCTGTCGCTGTCGAACCGCGGAATGCCGAAGTGGCCCCGCAAGTGAAGCATGTCGACCGGGCTTAGATCGCCGGCCACCGTCGCCAGCGTCAGGCTCTTCGGGCTTTCAACCAGCACCACTCCGCCGCGCACGTTTGTGCCGTCCAGCACCAACCATACGTCTGTAATGTCGCTGCGGCCCGCGCCGCCCAGATTCGTCGAGCTCAGCACATGCTTCCATCCGCGCAGGTGGTAGGCCTCGCGAATCGCCTCAACCTGCGAAGGGTCGGCTTGGCCGTCTGCGGCGAATCGCAGTACATGCACGCTTACACCGTCGAGTTTGGCCACCGTCTGCCGCAGGTCGGCGTCGGAATCCGGCATGAGCCCGGCAGCCGCAGCGAGCATTGTCCGATCCAGCGTGAAGCTCTCCTTGGCCACAGCCTGGCCGCCCAATTGCGACAGAGCCGGAGGCGTCCACTCCAGGATCGCCTGACTGATGTCCGTGCTCGCAGCCGTAGGCGCAGCACCCTGCGCGTATCCCGGATCGGGCGCCGCCAACACCCCGGGGTTCTGTGCCACAGCGCTTGCGCAGCCAATGGCCACGCTCAAGACAGGGATTCCAAGCCAAACCAAACGTTGCTTCATGCCTATTAAACGCGCCGCATGCGGGAAAGTTGCTCTTTCGCCGGCTTCTCGAAGGCTCTCGGGCCACCTCGGTGCTTCACTACCGTCCCTTCAAAGGCGGACACGCGGGCAGACGCGCGCCCCGTCCGAAGTCGTGCACGATGAACCTCATATGAAAATAAGAGAAACTCTGTTCGCACCCGTCAGGATGCGATAGACTCATGCGGGAACGTAAAAAACGGTCCCACTTTTTTCACCCACGGAGGGCACATAGAAATTGGGAAAAAGAATGGTCCCAAAGAAGCTTTTCTTCACCAAAGGCGTCGGCAAGCACAAGGAACGGCTGACCTCCTTCGAGCTTGCCCTTCGCGATGCGGGCATCGCTTCGCAGAACCTGGTGCGCGTCTCCTCTATCTTTCCGCCGCAGTGCAAAATGATTCCGCGCAAGGAAGGCCTCAAGTACCTTGATGATGGCGAAGTCGTCTTCGCGGTCATCGCGGAAAACTCCACGCGCGAGCCGCACCGCCTTGTCGCCTGCAGTATCGGGGTGGCCATCCCCGCCGACCGCAACACCTACGGCTACTTGAGCGAGCACCACAGCTTTGGTGAGACTGACGATCAGGCCGGGGAATACGCCGAAGAGCTGGCCGCCGAGATGCTCGCCACCACGCTCGATGTCGAATTCGATCCCGACAAGAGCTGGGATGAGAAAAAGGAGATCTATCGCATCTCCAACAAAATTGTCCGCACCAGCAACATCACCCAGTCGGCCGTGGGTGATAAGCGCGGCAAATGGACAACCACCATCGCTGCCGCGGTTCTGATCCTGGAAGAATAGGCACTGCGTGCGGCAGACCTTTGGATAGGATCCGGCGCGGGCGAAGAGCGATCGAGTTGACGATTCAGAGGACACGAGGCCAATTCCGCATGCCGGGGTTGGCCTTGTTGCATCAGCCACATTCATCCACAACGGAGGCTCGCCCAACCGAGGCGGATTAAGACCAGCAATGACGAAGCCGCACAAATTCACGGTTGCCCTTGTGCAGATGCGCATGGGCGCGGACCCCGAGGCGAATTTCTCCGCCGCGCTCAAGCACATCCGCGAAGCCGCGAAGCTTGGTGCGCAAGTCGTCTGTCTGCCGGAGCTTTTCCGCACGCAGTATTTTTGCCAGCGCGAAGATCTCGCGCTCTTTGACCTCTCGGAGCAGATTCCGGGGCCGTCGACAGCCAAACTCGCCGAGGTTGCCCGCGAGTCGAAAGTCGCCGTCGTGGCCTCGCTCTTTGAGCGCCGCGCACCCGGCCTCTATCACAACACCGCTGTCACATTTGATGCTGACGGCCAGATTGCCGGCGTCTATCGCAAGATGCACATCCCCGACGATCCGCTTTATTACGAGAAGTATTACTTCGCACCCGGCGATCTCGGTTTTCAGGCCGTCGATACGGCGGCCGGTCGCGTCGGCACGCTCGTCTGCTGGGACCAGTGGTATCCCGAGGGCGCGCGGATCACGGCGTTGCAGGGAGCCGAAGTGCTTTTCTATCCCACGGCCATCGGTTGGCACCCGGCAGAGAAGGACAAGTTCGGCGCCGCACAATTCGATGCGTGGCAAACCATCCAGCGTTCGCATGCAATCGCCAACGGCGTATACGTAGCCGCAGTCAACCGTGTTGGTGTCGAGCACGGCGACATTCTGGGCAATCGCGCCTCGGGACCGGGCCTCGAATTCTGGGGTGGCAGCTTCCTGGCCGATCCCTTCGGCCGCGTCGTGGCCAAGGCCGGCCACGATGCCGAGGAAATCGTCTTCGGCGAAGTCGATCGCTCGGTGATTGAAGAAACGCGCCGCAATTGGCCCTTCCTGCGCGACCGCCGTATCGATGCCTACGCGACCATCACGCAGCGCTTTCTCGATTCCGCGCAGCCGAGTCCGAAGCACACGGGCGCCGCGCACAAAGAGTACAAGTAGCCATGCCTGCTCGACCTCCTGAGAAAACTCCCCGCGCCCTCGGCTATCGCATGCCTGCCGAGTGGGAGCCGCACGAAGCCACATGGCTCGCATGGCCGCACAACCCCGAGGACTGGCCCGGCAAATTTCAATCCATCCCCTGGCTCTATGCTGAGATCGTCCGCCTGCTCACCGCCCATGAGCGCGTGCACCTGATCGTCGAGAACACATCGTCGAAACAGCGTGTCAAGTCAATGCTGAGCCGCGCCGGCGCAATCCTCGACCAGGTGACTTTCCACGCCTGGCCAACCGATCGCGGCTGGACGCGCGACTCTGGGCCAATCTTTGTCCGCAACGCTGAGGGCAGCATCGCCCTCACCAATTGGCGCTTCAATGGCTGGGCCAAATACGACGACTGGCACCTCGACGACAAACTGCCCGGCCGCGTTGCAAAGTTGCTTGGCTTGTCCTCGTGGCAGCCTTCAATCCAAATCAAAAAGGGTGCGAAGCATTCGGTCGTATTGGAAGGCGGCTCCATCGACGTCAATGGCGCGGGATCTTTGCTCACTACCGAAGAGTGTCATTTGAGCGAAGTGCAGCAGCGCAATCCCGGCGTCAACCGCGAACAACTCGAGCGCGTCTTCCACGACTATCTCGGCATCGACCAGACGATTTGGCTCGGCCGCGGCATCGTTGGTGACGACACGCATGGCCACATCGATGACATTGCCCGCTTCGTCGCTGGCACCACGATCGTTGCCGCCGTCGAGTCGGATACGCGCGATCCTAACCACGCCCCGCTCGCTGAGAACCTCGCGCGCCTCAAGTCCGCGCGCACTCCACACAGCAAGCAATTCACCGTCATCGAGCTGCCCATGCCGCGCCCCGTCATTTTTCGCGGCCAGCGCCTGCCTGCCAGCTACGCCAACTTCTACGTCGCCAACGGCATCGTGCTCGTGCCCACATTCCACGATCCCAATGACCGCGTCGCGCTCAACACGATCGCCGAGCTTTTTCCCGGCCACGAAGTGATCGGCGTCCATTGTGTTGACTTGATCTGGGGCCTCGGCGCGCTGCACTGCATGACGCAACAGCAGCCAGCGGCCGTACCATCGAAGTCATGATCGACGATCGCCAAGCGATGGAAGCCGCCCTGGCCGAGGCGCAACTGGCGGCCAATGCCGGCGAAGTTCCTATCGGTGCTGTCATCGTCCAGAAAGGTGAAATCATCGCCCGCGGCCAGAATCGCGTTTTGCGCGCCGTGGACCCGACAGCGCACGCCGAAATCGTCGCGCTCCGCGCGGCCGCAGCGGCTCTCGCCAACTATCGCCTGGCCGGCTGCACGCTTTATGTCACTCTTGAGCCATGCGCCATGTGCGCTGGAGCCATGATCCACGCGCGCATCGACCGCCTGGTTTTTGCGGCCGCCGATCCCAAGGCCGGCGCCTGCGGATCGGTTCTCGCGGTGCTGAATCACCCTCAACTCAACCACCAGATGCAGGTAGAGCAGGGAATCGGAGCCGCGGAATCCGCCGAACTGCTCCGAAACTTCTTCCGTGAGCGGCGGTAAGACAATCGCTCGCGGGGAGACCTTTTATTTGTCGCCCGTCTAGCTCCGCCAATCCCGCTACCCCGCTAACTCCGTCACTTCCTCGTTAGCTTCCTGATCCGCTCCGCCTCCGCCGGCCACTTTGCCGCCAGCTCCGCGTAGGTTCCGCCGCGGTAATCCGCGAAATCGAACCCCGGCGTCACCGTGCATCCGAGGAGTGCAACTTTTCCGCCTTCCAAAAGCCGCTGGCCCTGCCACACTCCCGCCGGAACCAGGATCTGCGGCCGCTGTCCCCCCGCCAAATCCGGTCCAAGAGTAACAACATCGGAGCGCCCGTCGGGGAATAGCAGCAACATCTCCACCGGATCGCCAAGATAGAAATGGAAGACCTCATCGGAAGTAAGCACGTGCATTTCGTCGAACGTGCCCTCTTCGAGGAGGTAATAAATGGCCGTGCCCTGCGCCCGCACGCCGCGCGGCAGCTCCACGCTTCCGGCTGAGGTGTATGTTCGGCGGAACCATCCGCCCTCCACAGGGTGCGGTACAAGGTGTAAAAGCGACTTAATTTCGTCAGCGGTCATCGAATCTCCCAAGTGCTTATGATCACAGATCGTAGCATCGCGATTTGAGTAAACTTTCCCTATGAACGTGCAGGTTTACACCACCTCCTGGTGCCGCGACTGCCGAGCTGCCAAGCAGTTTCTCGATGAGCATGGCGTCGTGTACACAGAGGTCAATGTCGACGCGGATCCTGCCGCCTCCGCCGAAGTGTTGAGCCGCGTCGGCAAGCGCGCCGTCCCGCAATTGGTCATCGATGGCGAATGGTTCCAGCCCTACAAGCCCGGCCGCGGCCTGCTCATCGACGAACTGTGCAATCGCCTCGGAATTCCTCGCGGATAATCGCCGTCTCCTCGTACAATTAAAGCGGAACCTAATGCCGCAACTATTGGCTGCGCAAGGAGTTCTCCGTTGATCGAACGCTACACGCGCCAGGCGATGGGCGCACTTTGGACAGACGAGAACAAATACCGCTGCTGGTTGCAGGTGGAGGCCGCGACGAGCAAGGTCCTTGCCGAGGACGGCGTCATTCCCGCGGCAGCCGCTAAAGCCATCGCTACCAAGGCCACCGTGTCAGCAGCGCGCGTTGCTGAGATCGAGTCCGAAGTCAGGCACGACGTCATCGCTTTCACCACGGCCGTTGCGGAGTCGCTCAAAGCGCAGGGGCTCGACGCCGAATCTCGCTGGCTGCACTACGGCCTCACCTCGAACGACATCGTCGACACCGCCCAAGCCCTCCAGATCAAACAAGCGTCCTCGCTCCTCAACGATGGCATCGCCGGTTTGCTTGCGGTCCTCAAACGCCGCGCCATCGAGTTCAAGCACACGCCAACCATTGGCCGCACCCACGGCATCCATGCCGAACCGACCACCTTCGGCCTCAAGCTGCTCAACTGGTACGCCGAGATGGAGCGCAATGCCGCCCGCTTTGCCGCTGCCGCCGAGGACATGCGCGTAGGCAAGCTCTCTGGCGCAGTCGGCACCTTCGGCCACTTGAAGCCAGAGCACGAAGAGCGCATTTGCGCGCGTCTCGGACTCAAGCCCGCGCCGGTCTCCACGCAGGTCATCCAGCGCGATCGCCACGCTGCTTACATCACCACGATCGCCATCATCGGCAGCACGCTCGACAAGATTGCCGTCGAAATCCGCCATCTGCAGCGCACAGAGGTCCGCGAGGCGCAGGAGTATTTCAGCGAAAAGCAAAAAGGCTCCTCGGCCATGCCGCACAAGAAGAACCCCATCACCAGCGAACAAATCAGCGGCCTCGCGCGCGTTCTCCGCGGTAATGCCCAGGCTGCCATGGAGAACATCCCGCTCTGGCACGAGCGCGACATTTCTCACTCGTCCGTTGAGCGCGTTATCTTCCCTGACTCCACCATCCTGGTGGATTATTTGCTCGCCAAAACCACCGACCTCATCGACCGTCTGCTGGTCTACCCCGCGCGGATGAAGAAGAATCTCGAATCGACCGGCGGCCTCATCTTCTCGGGGCAGTTGCTTCTCGATCTCGCCGAGGCAGGCATGTTGCGCGAAGCCGCTTACGAACTGGTGCAGTCGCACGCCATGCGCGCCTGGAAAGACGACATGAGCTTCCGCGACGAAGTGGCCCGCGACCCCAAAATCGCAAAACTGCTCAGCCCCAAGAAACTGGCGCGGACCTTCGACTATTCACGGCAGCTCACCAATGTCGACGCAATCTTCAAGCGCGTGTTGGGAAACTGACATGGAAGGCGCACATCTCACTCTCGCCATCACCGGCGCTTCCGGCGCAATCCTCGCCCGCGAGGCACTCCGCGCCCTCGAAGCCGATGACCGCGTCGGCCGCGTCCATTTTGTGGCCTCGGAAAACTCGCTGCGCGTCCTCGCCGAAGAGCTCGGCGTCTCCGGCCGCACCAATCTGCTGAAAAAGCTTCTTGGCGCCGCGCCAATCAAAACCATGCAGCTTTCCGACTCTGATATCGGCGCGCCCATCGCCAGCGGCAGCCATCCGTCAGATGGAATGATCATCCTGCCCTGTTCCATGGGTACGCTGGCCACGATCGCTCTCGGCCTCGCCAACTCGCTCATCGCCCGCGCCGCCGACGTCACGCTCAAGGAGCGCCGCCCGCTGCTGCTCTGCGTGCGCGAAACACCCTTCAACCGCATTCACCTGCGCAACATGACGCTTGCAGCCGAGGCCGGTGCGACCATCTTCCCTTGCATCGCGGCCTTTTATGACCACCCCGCCGGATCCGAAGAAATGGCCCGCCAATTTGTTTGCCGTGTGCTTGCCCACATCGGCCTTCCGCAGCCCGGCGCCTACGTCTGGAAGCCGGAAGAATAGCGGCCGTCCGTCGGGCCTCACGAAGTGATTGAATTCAATGAACCCACGGCACTCAGCATTGGGTCCGTCTTCCAAAGGCTCTGCCTGAATTGGGCCGCCGAGCTAAGATTTCCTTCGAAAGATGCGCCGGCATGCCGAAATCGCCGTATAATCGCCCATCAGCTTCCCAACCCGCGACAACATACTGACTTCCCCAATTTGAAGGAGACGCGAGCGAAACGCATCTGAGGGCAAACCTCAGGAGGTCGAACGGATATGAATATTTCAAGACTGGCTCGCTTGACAGCGATGCTGCTGGTTCCAGCACTTTTGGGCAACAACTTCGCCTTCGCGGCGAAAAAGCCCGTTGATCCAACGGTCATGAAGGCGAAGGTACAGGCTCGCGGCGTGGGCCAGGATGTTCGCGTAACCATGGCCGATAACACCGAGACGAAAGGCGTGATCGCGAGAATCGGCGAACAGAGTTTCACGGTAACGCCCAAAGGCGCTGCTCAGCCGCAGGAGATCCAGTATGTGCAGGTCACGGGCGTGCACAACGAGAAGATGGGGACCGGGACCAAGGTCATCATTATCGTTGCCATTGCGGGAGCGGCCATCGGCATCACCGCTGCAGTCCTCGTGCATGATTTCCATAACAGCTTGAAGGGCCCCATCCTCTGACTCCTGCGCGGCACAGTTTAACGCCTAAGCTTCCGGCAGCCCGTTTCGGCTCCGCTCGACGAGGGGTCGGCGGGCAGGGGATTTAGCGCGCCGCCTGTTAACCACCAGTAGCCCGCGACCTACGTCTGGAAACCCGCGGAGTAAATAGTAGTCAGTGATCAGTGGTCAGCATGACAAACCGCGACCCACGAATCACGGACCATGAGCCACGAAAGTGTGCTTGACACCAGCGCCTACGCCCCCTGATACTGCCTGCATGTCGTTCTTATGGGCTTACGGACTTGCGGTCATGGCCATGTGCATGTGTATGGTCCAGGGATCCCTCCGTCCAGCTTTTGAACGGCGCATGCGCTAAGCGCAACCGATTCTGAGGTAAAGCGGCCCGGTCCCGAATAGGATGCGGGCCCTTTTCATTGGTGCTTCCCTTTAAAATGGATCGGTCCGCGGCCACACTGCTTTCCCTGAATCGTCGAAGCTACGACCCCAAAGGAGATCATCATGCCGGAACCAAAACCGCAGCAGCTCGCCACGCAGGCCGTTCACGCCGGCCAGTCCCCTGACCCCGCCACAGGCGCGCGCGCCGTGCCCATCTACCAGACCACCTCTTACGTCTTTCAGGACGCCGACCACGCGGGCCGTCTGTTCGCGCTCCAGGAGTTTGGCAACATCTACACCCGCATCATGAATCCCACCACCGACGTCTTTGAGAAGCGCGTTGCCGCTCTCGAAGGCGGTGCTGCGGCCCTCGCGACGGCCTCAGGCCAGGCGGCTGAGACGCTCACCATCCTCACACTGGCCGCGGCCGGCGACGAGATCGTTTCCACCACCTCGCTCTATGGCGGCACCTACAATCTCTTCCACTACACGCTGCCGCGGCTGGGCATCAAGGTCAAGTTTGTCGACGCCGACGACTTTGCCGGCCTGCGCGCCCTGATCAACGAAAAAACTCGCGCCATCTACACCGAGACCCTCGGCAATCCGAAGCTCGACATCGCCGACATCGAGCACCTGGCCTCGATCGCCCACGAACACAAGCTCCCGCTCGTCATCGACAATACCTGCGGATCGCCGGCCCTCGTCAGGCCCATCGAGTGGGGCGCCGATATCGTCGTCAACTCGGCCACCAAATTCCTTGGTGGCCACGGCACGGCCATCGGCGGCGTCATTGTCGACGCAGGCAAATTCGACTGGGCTGCATCCGGGCGCTTCAAGGACTTCACCGAGCCCGATCCCTCCTATCACGGCCTCCGTTACACTGAGACCTTCGGCCCGCTGTCTTTCATCCTCAAGGCCCGCATCCAGGGCCTTCGCGACACCGGCGCTGCTCTCTCGCCCTTCAACGCGTTCCTGCTCTTGCAGGGAATCGAAACCCTCCACCTTCGCATGGAGCGCCACTCGCAGAACGCCCTGGCTGTCGCCAAGCATCTCGCCGAGCATCCCGGCGTCGATTGGGTCAACTATCCCGGCCTCTCGACTAGTCCCTATTACGCGCGGACGAAGAAGTATCTGCCCAATGGCGCCGGTTCGCTCGTCACCTTCGGCATCAAGGGTGGCTATGATGCGGGCAAGAAGCTCATCAACACGCTCGAGCTGTTCTCGTTGCTGGCGAACATCGGCGATGCCAAGTCGCTGGTGATTCACCCCGCCTCCACCACGCATCAGCAGCTTTCGGTTGAGGAGCAGGCGGCAACGGGCGTTACGCCGGAGATGGTGCGTCTTTCTGTCGGCATTGAGGACATTCGCGACATCCTTGCCGACCTCGATCAGGCAATCGAGGCCGCCAATGGCCACAAGTTTGCCGGCTCAACCCGGGCCGTTGCGGCAAAATAAGAAGGGCAACCGAAAACTCAGAGCCGAACCCTGAAACCCGAAACCTGATCTTATGACCGATAGTTACAGCCGCAGCGGCGCCTCGCCGCCCGCATCAAAAACCGTGGAGCCCACCTACGAAGGCGACTTCGTTCTGGACGGCTCCCTGCCGCTCGAGTGCGGCCGCTCCCTCATCTGTCCCACGCTGCATTACGCCGTCTACGGCCGGCTGAATGCGGCGAAAGACAACGCCGTCCTTGTTTGCCACGCACTCTCGGGCTCCGCCCTCGTCGGCACCTGGTGGCCTGAAATCTTTGCTCCCGGCGCAGTCCTCTCGCTGGAGCACGACTTCGTCATCTGCATCAACATGCTGGGCTCCTGTTACGGCTCCACGGGGCCCGGGTCCGTCAATCCCGAAACAGGCGAAATCTACGGGCCGGATTTTCCTCTTGTCGGCGTCCGCGACAACGTTCGTGCGCAGGCGCGCCTCCTCGATTCGCTCGGCATCCGCCGCCTCCGCCTGGTCCTCGGCGGTTCCATCGGCGGCATGCAGGCGCTGGACTGGACCATCCTCCAACCCGATCGCGTCGAGCGCGCTCTCATCATCGGCGTCACGCCGCTCTCCGCCATGGGGCTGGCTCTCAATCATCTTCAGCGCCAGGCGATCCAGCACGATCCGGAATGGGCCGGCGGCCGTTATCTGCCGCAGCGCCCTCCGCGTAGCGGGCTGGCGCTAGCCCGCAAGATCGCCATGATCAGCTACAAGTCTGCGCCCCTGTTCGACGAGCGCTTCGGCCGCAATCCCAACCGCAGCGGCGAGGATCCCTGGGCCGCAAATGGTCACGGCAGCGGCCTCATTGGCGAGCGTTTTGACATCGCCGGCTACCTCGACCTGCAGGGCAACCGGTTTATCGAGCGCTTCGACGCCAACGCATACCTCGCGATCCTACGCGCCATGGACACCTGGGATCCGCTGCGGAGTTACACCTCGCCGCAGGAGGCCTTTGGCCGCATCAAGGCGCGGCTGAGCTTCATTGGCATCAACTCTGACTGGCTGTTTCCCGCCGAAGATGTTCGCCGCTTTGCAGAATCCATTCGCGCGGCCGGCGCTCAGGCCGACTATCGCGAAATGAAAAGCGCCCACGGCCACGACGCATTTCTAGCCGAGCAGGTCGAGCTCGTCCGCCTGCTGCAGTAGCCCTTCTGGCCGGAATTAGGAGCCTCCTGCGCGGCCCCGCGTCCTATCCAGTGCCCCCGGTTACTAGCGTGCGTCGCGGTCCACGCCAGCCCTCGCGCTTTCCTTGTCACTGGCATGTTGGCTTCATATAATCCTCGCAAGAAGCATTGGTGGCCGTGGTATCTTTATATCCGTTGCCGCCTGACCCCGCCGTCCAGGTTGGTTGCCCGTTTGCTGGCGAGAGAGTGATTCTTGATTTCTATTTCGGCATTTCCCAGGAGCACTGCATGAACAAGTTAGTCTTTGCATCTGCGATGGCATTGGCAAGCATGAGCCTTGTTTCCACGCCAGCGTTGCGAGCTCAGGATTCCGGCCAGATCAGCCTTCCGCCGGATCAATTCAACTCCTATCAAAACGCCATGACGCAGACCGACCCTGGCCAGAAGGCCGCGGCGCTCGAGGGTTTTTTACAGGCTTATCCGCAAAGCCCCGTGAAAACCACCGTCCTCGATAACCTGATCGACGTCTACTACCAGCTCAACCAGCCGGCCAAGGCGATTGATGCCGCGAATCGCCTGCTGCAGGTCGATCCCAACAATATGAAGGCCATCTTCGCGTCTGTCTCTTTGAAGAAGCAACAGTGCAGTTCCGCGCTCGACGCCTCTGGAGTCGCCACCGATCCGCAAACGTGCGACGATGCCGCTGCCCTGGCTCAGAAGGGGCTTACGGTTGCCAAGCCCGCCGCCATGTCTGCCGACGACTGGGGAAAATTGACCTCGGCCGCCTACCCGGCTTTTCACTCTGCCATCGCCTTTGACGACGCTGTTTCAAAGAAGGATTTTGCTGGCGCCATCAAGGAATACAATGCCGAGTTGATGCTCTATTCGCCTGCCACCTGCACCCAGCCGGGGCCTTGTCTTGCGGATACATTGCAGCTTGCCCAAGCCTACGCAAAGCCTGGTCCGGACAAGGATGAAGTGAAGGCCGTCTGGTTCTACGCGCGCGCCTGGGACTTTGCGCCCGCGGCATACAAGGCCCAGATTGAGCCGCAGCTCGACTATTGGTACAAGCGCTTTCACGGCACGCTCGACGGCGACGCCGCGATTACCCAGCAGATCGACGCCATCAAGGCTCAGGCGCAGGCCACGCTCTTTCCGCCCGCCAGCTTCGCGATCGCGCCCGCTCCAACTCCCGCGGACTTGGCTCATCACGCCTATACCAGCGGCGATCCAAAGGCTTTGAGCCTCGAGGATAAGGAGTACATTCTGGCCAACGGATCCGACGCCGACGCCACAGGACTCTGGGCTTTGCTGAAAGGCCAGCCGACGCCGGTTCCAGGTATTGTCATCGCCGATCCCGCATCGGAGCTGCGCATCACCGTCACGGCTACAGCATCGGTCAAGCCCAAGGAATTCGTCGTCAAGCTCACGAACCCAGTCGCTTGCAACGCTGTTCCGCCGCCGCCCTCTGAGCTCAAGGTCGCAGATGCTCAGGCCTACATTCTGGCCAACGGCGTCAAAGCTGACACCGACGCCATGGGTGACGCGCTCACTGACACTCCTGCGCACATCCGCAAGATCGCCATAGACCCCTCGGTCGGGACGCTCAATGTGGCTGTGACGCAGGACGCAAAGGACGCCCACACCGCCGACTTCACCGTCAACCTCAAGGACCCGCTCTCCTGCAAGGAAGCTCCGGCCTCCGGCTCCGCACTCGGATTGCAGCCCGCGACTGAGTTGGATGGCACCTACGACACCTACACGCACACCGCTGCCGCTGGAACGACCGCCGCGTCTGCGCAAATCGTGCTGACCGACGGATTCCTGCAGCCGGAGAAGAAGGCCGGCGCGGTGCACCACACCGCTCCAAAGCCTTCACCCGCACACCACGCGCAGTAACCCTGCACGCCGGTCCCAGCCCACCGGGTTTTGACCGGCGGCCGCAGGCCTCGCAACACAAAGCTTCTGGGACGATGAAGGGCAGTCCGCTTCGGCGGCCTGCCCTTCTTATTTCTCGGCTGATCTGGATTTCGGAAGTGAGTAAGGCACGCCCTTCGTCCAAAGGGCTGCTCCATGCAATGGTTATTCCCCCAGCATCACCCTCTGGATCGCCGACGCGCGCCCAGTCGCCGGGTCGCAGGTCACCACCACGCCGCACATCTTGGGATTCCCCTTCGCCGCCTCGAACTTTCCCGGCATTGCGGTCAGGAATTTGTGCAGGACAAGATCTTTTTCGACGCCGATGATGCTGTCGTACGGCCCGCTCATGCCCACATCGGTTTGATAGGCCGTTCCATTGGGCAGAATGCGTTCATCGGCCGTCGGCACATGCGTGTGCGTGCCCAGCACGGCGGTCACTCGACCATCGAGATACCAGCCCATCGCATTCTTTTCGCTCGTGGCCTCCGCATGGAAATCGACCACGATCACTTTGGCGCGAACGCACCCCAGCAGGGAATCGGCGGTGCGGAACGGATCGTCGATCGCCGTCATAAACACGCGGCCTTGCAGTTGCAGCACCGCGTAGTCCACGCCGCCGGCGGTCTTTCCTTCATAGAAGCCGTAGCCCGGTACGCCCGGCTGAAAATTTGCCGGCCGCAGGATTCGTCGCGCGCGGTCATGGGTGTATGGCGCAGCCGAGTTCAGATAGTCGACCAGCTCTTTCTTGTCCCAGACGTGGTTGCCGGTCGTTAGTACGTCCGCGCCCAGGTCGAAGACTTCCTCAGCCAGCCCCGGCGTTACGCCGAACCCGCCCGCCGCGTTTTCGACGTTGACGATGGTCAGGTCGACCTGGTGCGACGCGCGCACATGGCCAATGTGCTCGCGCACGATCCTGCGTCCCGCGCTGCCGAAGATGTCGCCGACAAAAAGAATGTTCAAAGAAGCTCCTGGCATTGCAAGCGGAGTTAGCGGGACTAACTCTCCGCCTTTTGATCTCTATTCTCTGCTCCCTGATCTCTCTCTTCGGTCCCCTGATCCCTGGTTCTCATCAGCGGGAACAGAATCACATCGCGTATCGACTTTGACCCGGTCAGCAGCATCACCAGCCGGTCAATGCCAATGCCTTCGCCGCCCGTCGGCGGCAGCCCATACGCCAACGCCCGCACGTAGTCCTCATCCATCTGGTGCGCTTCATCATCGCCGGCGGCACGCTGGGCGAGCTGATCGTCGAAGCGCTTGTGCTGCTCCACCGGATCGTTGAGCTCGCTGAAGGCGTTGCCGATTTCAAATCCGCCGATGTAGATCTCAAAGCGTTCAACCCAGTCCGGATCGTCAGGTTTCTGCTTCGAGAGCGGCGAAACAGCAGTCGGAAACTCGTAGATGATCGTGGGCTGAACGAGATGTTCCTCCACGACGTGCTCGAACATCGCAGCTATCGTCTTTCCAGCGGACTGCTCGGTTCTCAATTCGGCTGCAGTAGTGCCAAAGAACTTTGTGGCACCCTTATCCCAAATCATGCCGGCGTCCGCTGGCCTCGCGTTCTCAGCTTCTTCAAGTTTCTCAAGCAGATCCGCGACAGAGTCGGTGTTCCTAAAATCATCCAAAGTGGGGCGCAATCCCAATATATCCGCAGGCCACCACTTGATGATCGCTTCCCGCATCGTCAGCCGTTCCCACTTGCCCAGATCGATCTCGACGTCATTGAAGGTCGTCACCGTGGTCCCGTTCACTTCTTTCGCCACGAACGCGATCAGTTCCTCCGTCAGGTCCATCAGGTCGTGGTAGTTCGCATACGCCTGGTAGAACTCGAGCATCGTGAATTCGGGATTGTGCTGCGTGCTCACGCCCTCGTTGCGGAAGTTACGGTTGATCTCGTACACGCGGTCCAACCCGCCCACCACCAGCCGCTTCAGATAAAGCTCAGGCGCGATCCGCAAAAACAGATCCATATCCAGCGCGTTGTGGTGCGTCTTGAATGGCCGTGCCGCCGCCCCGCCCGCGATGGTCTGCATCATCGGCGTTTCGACTTCAAGATAGCCGCGGCTGTCAAAAAACGTTCGTAGCGCCTTGAGCACCTTCGCTCGCTTCACAAACACTTCGCGGGCATCGAGGTTCGCAAACAGGTCTACGTAGCGTTGGCGGTAACGCAGCTCCACGTCGGCGAGGCCGTGGTACTTTTCTGGCAGCGTGAGCATCGCCTTGGCCAGAAACGTCAGCGTCTCCACGTGCACCGTCAGCTCTCCCGTTCGGGTCCGGAACAGATAGCCGGTCACGCCGATGTGGTCGCCCAGGTCGAGCAGCTTGTAGAGCGTGAATCCCTGCTCACCCACCGCATCCAGGCGCACGTAAATCTGCAGCCGTGCGCCCTGCTGCTGCAATGTCGCGAATCCCGCCTTGCCTTGCTGGCGAATGGCCATGATGCGCCCGGCGACAGCCACCGTCTCGCGCTTGGCCTCAAGCTCCTCGCCCGTCGCCTTATCCCACTTCGCGCGTACCTCGGCCAGCGTGATCGCCGACTGGCCCTGCGCCGCCGGAAACCGGTTGGGATACGCCGACTGGCCTAGTTCCGCAATCTTCTTCAGCTTTTCCCGGCGCTCATCAAATAACTTGCGCTCGAATTCTGACTCGAACTCCATACTTCCTTTTCCAAACTTCTTTTTCTAAAAGTGATCGAAGGTCCAACCGCCAGTATAGCGGCTGCATGGATGGTCGTGTTCCAGCTCACATTGAAGAAAAAGCGCGGAAAACAGGGTCCAATCTGTCGCACTTTCTGTCTAAAGTAGAAGTCACCAGAACAATCTCTTAGGATCGGAGTGAATCATGCGCAAAGTGACTTATTTGTCCTTCTTGCTGTCTGGATTGGTTGGCCTCTGTTCCGTCGCCAGAGCACAGTGCAGTCAGAACTGCCCGGAGCGGCCCACGATTTCTGTTGCCGGCACCGGGCAGGTAACAGCCGACGCCGACGTTGCGGTCATCCATGTCGGCTTCAAACTGTTCGCGCCTGACGCGAAGAGCGCCTACGACAGTGCCACCGAAACATCGAACGCAGTCATGCAGGCATTGACCGGCTCGGGCATTCCCAAGACTGCGATCGAGAGCTCCAGCCAGGTTCTGCAGCACACTCAGCCGTACGATATGCAGCCGTTCCCGATGAAGGACGAGGAGCGGCAGCACCGCCAATTCACGGTCATGCAAAGCTGGACCATCCGCGTCGCGCCGGACCAAGCAAGCAGCACCCTGAGCGCCGCAATCAATGCCGGGGCCAACGAGAGCGGTTGGATTCAATGGATCGTGAACAACCCAAGCGATCTGCAGGCACAGGCCGCGGCAAAGGCGGTTGTCAACGCGCGTTTGATCGCAGAGCAGATTGCCGAAAAATCGAATGTCCATCTTGGAAAGCTCGTAAGCGTCTCGCAGAACCAGGGACCGGTGCCCTACGGCGCCTCTGGGACCGGCGCCGGTAATGGTTATGGTGTGGGCGCTGTGTTCGCGATGGCCGGCAACATGCAACCGGGCGGACAGCAGTTGGCTATCAACTCGCGCCACGTGGAGTTCACAGTCACGCTCTATGCCGTCTACGCGATTGAATAGCTTCAGCAGTTTCGCGCTCAGGGGCATTCATCGTTGATAATCACGAAGGATGCCTTACCATCGTCCCATTCCCGATTCGAAGCAGAGCGGCAAAGATCCCGGCCTTTTCAGCGCCTGGATCGAGGCCGAAAAGCTGATGCAGATCGCGCTCGTCCTGCCCTGCGCCGCTTTTATCGGCTGGCTCATCGGAGCTTGGCTCGATCACCGGCTGCATCAATCCTGGATCGCGATTGTAGGGATCGTCTTTGGCGGCGTGTCCGGCCTGGTCTACGCGATCCGCGTGGCGCTTGCCGCCAACAAAGATCCCAAATTGCAGGACGACGACACCTCCGACCCCGGCAAAGGCAGCGGGGGATCGGATTCATGACCGGCGAAACGCACTCCCTCGCCGCCTTAACCGACGAAGGCTTGCAGGCCCTGCTCAAGCGAGCCATCCGCATCACGCTGATTGTGGGCGCTCTCGCTGCGCTCGTGCTCTGGAAGGCCTCCGGCTGGCGTGATGCCGCCATGTTCGCCACCGGCGCTGCCATCTCCGCCGCAAGCATCCACGAGTGGCGCCGCCTGATTCGCTTCATCAATGCCAAAATGGACCACCAGCAGGCCCCAAGTGGCGCAGCGGTCTCGGCGCTGCTTTTTGTGCTCCGTCTGGGCATCTTTGGCGCAGCCATTTATGGTAGCCTGAAATGTTTCCGGGGTTCTGTTGTAGCGCTTCTCTGCGGCCTTGGTCTGGCACTTTTGGCCATGGTCTGGGAGGCGGTTCGCTTGCTTCGCGACTGAAGCCGCGGCCTTCGTTTTGCGCTTATTGGCTCCTGAAAAAGGAAATTAAGAATCTCATGGTGCAGACTTTTGCGTTAGCGCGTTTCCTTGACCTCCTGATGAGAGGCACTGAAGTCAGGATGTATCAGGCCATCGGCTTGAGCTCCGCGGATGCCGCCCAAAAGGCAACCGCAGTCAACAGCGCCTTCTCGTTGGAAGTCCTGGTTGTCGGCGCCCTCATTCTCTTCTTCCTGGTCGTCCGCCTCACCTTGTCGGTCGAGCGTCCCAACCCCGCGCAGCAGCTCGCCGAAATGATTCATGAAGGCGTCAGCGACCTCGGCGAACAGGTCATCGGTCACGACTATCAGCGATTTCAGGCCTTTGTAACCTGTATCGGCCTGTTCATCCTGTTGAACAATCTCATCGGCCTCGTCGTCGGCCTCATCCCCGGTGTCGAAACGCCGACCGGCATGCCTGAAGTTCCCCTCGGCCTCGCCGTTCTGACTTTTCTCTATTACAACTACCAAGGCATCCGCGTGAACGGCCCCATCGGCTACCTCAAGCAATTCGCGGGTCCGCTCTGGTGGCTGGCTCCGCTTCTGTTTCCGATTGAGGTCGTTTCCCACCTCGCCCGCATGATGTCGCTTACCATCCGTCTTTACGCCAACATGTTCGCCAGCGATCTACTCACGCTGGTCTGGTTTTCCATTATCCCTATTGCAGTGCCGTCCGTCTTCCTCGGGCTGCACTTCGCCGTTTCCGTTATTCAGGCCTTCGTTTTCATGCTGCTCTCGATGATCTATCTCTCGATGGCAGTGGCGCACGAGCACTAAGGACAGTTCGCAGTTCATAGTTCGCAGTTGTGTTTTGGTCTGATCAGGCGTTCCTGTGTACCGAGAACTACGAACTGTGAACTGCAACAAAGTTTCCGCCGGAGCCGCTTCCGCTCTGGGATAAAACGGACCGGCCGCAAGCGTGAGGGGGCCAAAGGCAGGAAGGCAGCTTTTAGCCATTAGCTATTAGCTTTTAGTTTGTATGCGGGCAGACCCGCTTTAAGGGTCCCCCTCGACAGAGCTAACGGCTAAAGGCTAAGAGCTAATGGCTGATTTTCAGCCGGCACGGTGAGCCTCAACCACCCACTGGCGGCCAATCTTAGGGAGCAGGAGAACTATGCGCAAACTTCAATTCGTATTCATGACCCTGGCGGTTCTGTGTTTTGCCGTCCCGGTCTTTGCCGATGGCGGCTCGGCCGCGGCCAGCCTGATTCCCATCGGCGCGGGCATCGGCATGGGACTGGCAGCCGGCTTGTGCGGCATGGGTCAAGGCCGCGCGGTTGCGTCAGCAACTGAGGCGCTTGCCCGCAACCCCGGCACACGCCCGGGCATCATGCTGTTCCTGGTGCTCGGCCTGGCTTTCATTGAGTCCCTCACCCTCTTCACCATGGTCATCATCTTCGTGAAGATGTAAAACAACCCGCACCAAACGAAAAGCGGTCCGCACTCCTGTGTTGGATCGCTTTTCTGTCTGCCGAATCTCCGCCTTGCCTACGGATCGCTGCGCAGCATCTCAATCGCCTTCTGGTATCCCAACCCGGCCGGCACCGGCTCGTATCCCAATTCGTCCTCGCTGGTATCGAACACCCTTGACTTCCAAACCACCCTGCCGCTCATCACCATCTTGAAGTGGACCGTTCGCCACTGGCCTCCGCCGACGTCGGCCTGATCGATCGCGATCCATCCGCCCTTGTTCAGCCGCCCGAGGATCCCCCAGCCGAAGTCGACATCCTGCACGAGGTGCCCTTCAAGCCGCACCACTCGAAGATGCACCGGATCGACCCAAATCTCTCCCGCCATCTGGGTCAACACCTGCGTCTCCAGGTCCGGCGCGGAATACCCCGGACTGGGCTTGAAGGTGAATTTTTCGATTCTCGTCGACGGGCTGACGCCGGGTTTCGCTGATGGGCTGTCGCCCGGCTTTCCAGCGGGTCCCTCGCCCGGGCCCGCGTCCTGGTACACAAATGCAGTGGGCAGCGCACGCAGCACCTTCAGGACGCGGCCTTCGTCCTCATCCTCCGCCTGCTTGCGCCGCCGCTGTTTTCCGGGGTCGCCAGCGAGTTCGGTCAGCCGGTCTTCTTCCTTCTGCTCGTCCGCCGCGCTCAATGGCTGGCCGTTCAGCTCCACCAGCCGCGCCACGTCGCCGTCCTTCGTTTCGCAAATCTTCTTGGTGGAGCTCCAGTGTGGGCTCGCCTTCTGGAGTTCGTAGCGCATCGGATGGCTCGCGTCCTGCGCCGCTTTGTACTCGTTTTGAAGCGCGCGATCCAATATTGCCAGTCCCTGCGCGGGCTGCGAAGGGTTCGCGGCGCCGGAGCCGGATTGACCTTGGGCTTGGCCTTGGCAGCAAGCCGTCCCAGCGAGCAGGAGGAGGAGCGAAAGGAGCCGGTGCACACCTCCAGTTTAGCCGGGACGCCTGATGGGCGGCTCTCCGCGATGCGCCGCAGACCCTCGCGCTGCCGGCATCGCTGATACTCGGCACACAGCTTTTCATCTGCCTGAATTGATGCCGACTGGCTGGGTTGATATAGTGCGGGCAGGGACCTCTACGCAGGTCGACAAGGATCGTGGCTCATGGCTCAAGAAAACTCTCCCGCGCGCATCGGCAAAACCATCATCATCAATGGCGAAGTCAAGGGCAGTGAGGACCTGGTCCTGGACGGCCGGGTTGAAGGCACTGTCAACCTGGCTGAAAACCGCCTCACCATCGGCCCCAACGCCAATATCGCCGCTGACCTTACCGCCAAAGACGTGCTCATTCAAGGCCGTGTGCAAGGCAACATCGTTGCCAGCGGCCGCGTGGAACTCCGTGCCGGCTGCCACCTCGAAGGCGACATCCGCGCCCTTCGCCTGGCCATTGAAGACAATGCCGTCTTCCACGGCAAGGTCGACCTGACGCAGGGTGTCTCCCGGCCGCCAGACGCCGCTCCCGTCCCGCAGACCGGCGGCAACTGAGCGAAGAAGCATACGAATCGGCTCTTGCCGGGCAGCGCGCCTTGGTCCGCCCAGCCGGCCCAGAGCTTTCGCTCCAATTCCGAATAGAATGAAGATATCGAGCGGCAATTTCCTTGAAAATTGCCGTCTCGCGCCATGTGACTCGATCAAGGTAATCGAAAACGCTCAAGAGGCAACCAGGGTGCTGCGCAGTTGGTTCGATAAAAAACAACAGAGCACGTTCGTCCAGTCCGTTCCGGGCCTCAGCGGACCCCGCGTGCCTCGCCACTCCGGCGCATGGAGCGCGCTCCGCAAGCGTCTCGAGGCCGAGCCCGGCCTTCGCATCATCGACACGGGCTACACCTCACCCAGCAACATCAACTACCTCACCGAATTGGGTCACAGCATCTTCCTCGCCGATCTTGAAGTCGATGCCTTCGGTGAAAACTGGATCACCGGTACCGACGAAGACGGCAATCCGATCTGGAACGTCGAAGGCTACCTGGACCACACGCTCAATTTTGCGGGGCGCACATTCGATCTGGTGCTCTTATGGTCGGCGCTTGATTATCTGCCCGAGCCCCTGGTTGCCCCGGTCGTAGCCCATCTCGGCGCATCCATGAATCCCGGCGGCCAGGTGCTGGCCTTCTTCCACACCAAGATGCAGGGCGAGGAGGCGGTGCGCTGCCGTTTTCATATCACCCCCGGTGACAACGTGGAAATGCAGATGACCCAGCAATTCCCCATTCAGCGCTGCTTCACCAACCGCAGCATCGAGCGCCTCTTCGCCGGCTGGAGTGGCCACCGCCAGTTCCTCGCCAAAGACTCGGTCTCCGAAGTCATCATGACGCGCTAGAGCGTGCTTGCTCAATGCCCGAGATTGGATAGAGCTAGAATTGAGGCGTGATTACCCCATTTTCCAAGTGGCCGGGATGGTTGCAGGCCCTTGTCATTGGGCCAAATGCCCTGCTTGGATTTGTTGCGACCTGGCTTTGGTGGCCCAAGTCGAAGAAGGAATGGAATAGATTTGGCATCGTCGCGGCCTATTTGATCGTGTTCTACCTGGTGATGCGATTCGTCTTTCACGCCTGGTGAAACGGCTGACATCCGGAAAAGCAACCGCAGATCCTTCGGCCGCTGTCGCGACCTCAGGATGACAGCGCAATAGGAGAACCGGCGCTGTGGCCACGAGGTTCGGAGGACGCGCCCGCGAACGGCAGCCACGGCTGGATCTCCACCACTGCCCCGTCCAACTCTGCCGCCTCTTTGGCTGTTTCTTCGTAGTAGGAGTACCGTTTGCCCAGCTTGAACTCGCGGCAGATTTGATCGACCAGCGCCCCCATTCGTTCCTTATAGGCGGACGAAACAAACGCACTGCCTGCATAGCGCCGTTTGTAGGCCTCGAGCTGCTCTGGAAAATGCTCGCCGACAAACCCGAGAAACGTGGGCAGCGAGCACGGCTTCAGAAACAGCGCTCCCGATGCGAGGAAGCTTGCGCCGGCAGCGGCAGCCGCGCGCGCAACCGCTCGAATCGAGCTGGCGCTGTCGGTAATCCCCGGCATCAGCGGCGAGCACATCACGCCTGCGCGCAATCCCGCTGCGCGCATTTCGGCTACCGTGCGCATGCGCAGGTCGGGACGCGGCGCACGCGGCTCCAATTGCCGAGCCAGCTTGGCGTTCATCGTGGTCACAGTGATGTGCACGGTAAGCTTGTTGGTCTTTGCGACTTCCTTCAACAAGTCAATATCGCGAGAAATCAGCGCTGACTTGGTGATGATGCCGAGGCGGAATCCGCCGTGCCGCGCAAACACTTCCAGCAGGGACCGCGTGATCTTGAGTTTTTTCTCGAGCGGCTGGTAAGGGTCTGTCGCCGTGCCGATCGCGATCTCGGTTCCGGGCTTCAAGCGCTTCAGCTCCTGCTCCAGCAGCCAGGCAGCGTTTTGCTTGAAGTAGATCTTCCGTTCGAACTCGTCAGGACCCATCTCGAGGAACTCGTGCGTGTAGCGCGCGTAGCAATAGCGGCATGCGAATTCGCACCCGCGATAGGGATTGATCGCGTGGCTAAACGGCAAGCCGCGGTTCGACGTGACTTTGTTGAGAATGGTCCGGCTCGTCAGCGGCCGGTACTCGGTGAGGCATCCGGAGGAATCGAGCGGCGCCTCGGCTGCGGTTCGGGCCAATCCGGATAGTGGGGAGGGCTGGGGGGAGGGCTGAAGGATGGGGAAGAGCGACTTAAGTTTCGCCATTTATTCGCCTCTTCGGATAATGTAGCCCGATTGCCCAACAGCGTCAAGGGGCCGTGATTCGTGGTTCGTGGACCGCGAATCGTGATTCGTGAGATTTGTTTATCAATGCGTACATAGCTAAGTCGTTGAATCGATGGAATGGGAGCGGAAACCTGGCCCGAATTGCATCGAAAATGGTGCGGGTTTTCAATTTTTTTGTTGGCTCTTAGCGGGCCTGGACGCGAAGCAGAGCAAGGGCAACTTTGGCCGCGTGCAGTAAATCGCGGCTCTCTTCACGGTCGAAGATGCCCCGGAGCATGCCATAGGTGATGCAGGCAATGAAATCGCCGATATCATGGTCGCCGACCAGTGGAGGCATGGCGTCGCGAAAAGCGATCGAGCCCTGCTCGCGAGCGAAGCGGTCGTCGTGATCGGAGGTTGGGGCCAGCCGGGTGTCGCGGGGGTCGATCGAGGCCAGGGTGTAGGTGCGGTTCCAGGCCTGGAGGCAGCGTTCGACTGAATCATTTTTTGGGGGGTCGCCGAGCCTTTTGATTTTGGTGAGTTTTCCGGGTGCGGTGAATTTGACGGGCTCGGCTTGATTGCCCGGCTTGACGAGATTGCCCAGTTCGGCGACGGCGAGGGCAGCCGAGGAGGGGTTGGTTTGCTCGATCATTACGGTCTACCTCAATGTGAATTGGTATTGTGACCATGATGCGCCGGGCAGCGCAAATGATCGGCAAACTTGGGGAAGAGAATTTTGCCAGTGTTTTCAGTGGTTTGGGCTCATTTGGGAACGGTGCGGGGCTTGACACGCGGTGGACGGTGCCATTCAGCCATCAGGCTTCAGCCCGGAGGCAGGTACTAGAATCGGAAAGCAAAGAGCTGTCGGCTGTATTTCGCGGAGGAGCACGTGAGCAAATCACAGGAAACACACATCACATGGCTTGGCCATGCCACCGTTCTTATCCAGACCCCCCATGGAACGAACATCCTGATCGATCCCTTCATTGCGCACAATCCCAAATACCCAAAAGGCTTCGAGCTGCCGTCGAAGATCGACTACGTTCTGTGCACGCACGGCCATGGCGACCACATCTCGGACGCCGCGCCCGTCGCCAAGAGGCATGGGTCCACCGTCGTCGCGATCTACGAGCTGGCCGACTACATTGCGGGCCAGGGAGTGAGCGAGACGATGGGCATGAACCTCGGGGGCACCGTCACGCTCAATGACGTGACAGTCACGATGGTGGAAGCCAAGCACTCCGCCGGCGCGGCCGACGATAAGGGCACGCACTACACAGGCGTCGCCACGGGTTTCGTGCTCGCCATCGCCGGAGGCCCTGTGCTCTACCACGCGGGAGACACTTCCGTCTTCGGCGACATGCAACTGATTCGCGAGCTTTACCAGCCTCGCATCGTCATGCTGCCCATCGGCGGCTACTACACCATGGGACCGCAGCAAGCCGCGCTGGCCTGCCGCTTCCTGGAGCCGGAAACAGTACTGCCCATCCACTTCGGAACTTTTCCGCCGCTCAAAGGCACGCCAGCTGAGCTGGCGGCTCTGGTTGCGCCGGGCGTGAAGGTTGTGAACTGGAAACCGGGAGACGAAATCTTGGTTTAGAGGACAGTGGACAGTGCGCAGTGAACAGTGGACAGTGGGCAGTGAACAGTGGACAGTGGGCGTGAACAGTAGACAGTGGGCGGAGAACTGAGAACTGAGAACTGAGAACTGAGAACTGAGAACTACGAACTGCTCTACTGGTCTCTTGTTTGCTTGATCGCTCGCGGCGATTGCACGACCTCGTCGGGGCCGTGCGTATCCTGCACGCCCAGGCGCATCGGGGCGCGTGATCCGGCGGCGCGGCAATTGCGCAGGTCGCGCAGGATCTCCTGCTTCTCGCGCGCATATTGGCCGGCAAGCCGCGTCAGTGCGTAGGTAATGATGTCGCTATGATGCAGATCCGCAGCCAGAGGATCGCGACGCATGTTCAGCCATAGCCGGTGGACAAGCTCCACGTCTTCGGGGCCCAGCGCGGGCGCGTGCGGGCCGATGTAGAACACCTTGGTCTCGCCGGATGCGCCGATCACGTAGAAGTTGAATTGCCTTTTCGGCTCGGGGAGCGCCTCCCAGGCCTGTCCCATGTGGAACGCCTGGTCCTCGGCGGTCATCGAACTCGACTGGCCCGCAACTACCGACTCGACCTCGAGTGAATTTGCCGTCTGCACCAGCGCGGTGAACACGTCGCCCGCCGGAATCACCAGCAGGGAAACTCTCTTGCCGAAGCTTTCGGCAACGGAGACCGCCTTGGTAAAGAGCATCTGCTCGTGCTCGCTGAAACTTTGCTGCTCCGCGCTCAGGTACTCCGGGCCGCCCACGCCCATCAGGCGCACACTCACGACCACCACGTCTCGATCTACCGTGCTGGTTCTCCCCAGCGTCCATTTCAGCGCCAGCGGGTTGGCCGCATCGCGCATGGTCACGATCACGCCGCCCGGCCGGATGGCTGTCGACTCGCGGCTGATTGTGTCCTGGTGCTCGAGTTGGAAGTGGTCCTTCATCTGGCGCGCGGTCAGTTCGTGCCTGCGCAGATTGATGCGCTCGGAAACCGTGAAGATGATGAAGAAGGCGATGGAGAACAAGATGCCGCTGACGGTGGCGACCGACTTGGTAAACAGGTTTACTGTGGCCACCGACAGCAGCACCATGAAGACCGAAAGAAGTCCCAGTGGAATCTCGGTTTTCCCGATGCGGATGTTGGGTGGAACCTTCCAGCCGCGTTCGCCGTGATACTTCCAGCGCAGGACCAGCATGGACAGGCCGTTGAAGGTGAACGACCAGATGACGCCGAACGCGTAAGCCTCGCCCAGCATAATGATGTTGCCGCGGCTGGCGATGATGGTGAACATCTGGAGGATGAAGACCAGGTTGACGATGCGGTAGCTGGTGCCGAAGTGCGGATGCGGTTTGCGGAACCAGTCGGTGAGCACGCCGTCTTCGGCGACGCGCATCAGCACACCCGTCGACCCGATGATCGATGTATTGATGGCGCCAGAGAGAATCAGGAATCCCACAACCACGACGAAGATGCGGAAGGCGATACGCCAAAACAGCGGTCCCGCCATGTACATGGCGAGGCCGGCAATCAGGTTGTCCTGGTAGACATGGTGCTGTGGGCCGGGGATCAGCATCGAGGCCAGCAGCGTGCCGCCGCCGGTGAAGATCAGGCTATAGATGGCGATGACGATCGCCGCGCGCTTGAGGTTCTTGAGCTTGGGATGCGCGATTTCGCGGTTGACCTGCGCCAAGCTCTCCTCGCCGCTCATGGCCAGAATGGAGTGGCCGAAAGCCATCAGGACTCCGAAGAATCCAAAGATCGGCAACCCTCTTCCGCGCAGGAAGCCGAGCGAATCTTCACTGAAGTGGAGGTGGGACGGGATAGGCGATGGAGGAAGCGATGCGCCCCGCAGCCAAACTGAGTAGGTGCCCCAGATGAACAGAATCACCACCATCACCGTGGTGATCTGCATGACCCGCAGCGCCTTATCGCTGGATTCTTCGATCCCCTTGATGTTCTGCCACCAGTAATAGATCGTGACCACCGCGCCCAGCAGTGCGGAGGTGTAGTTCATATTGAACTGGATTGCCTGGCCGCCTGCGACCATCAGGGCCGGCGGAAGCCAGTGCGCATGGTTCGCGACATTCAACAGCTCGTTGACAAGGCCGGTAATGTATTGGCCGGCAGACACGCCAGAGATCGGTCCGGTAAGAATGTAGTCGAACATCAGCGCCGAAACGCTTAGCTTGGCGAATCCGCCTCCCAGGGCTTCTTTGACCACGCGGTAAACGCCGCCGCGGGTGAACATCGAGCAGCTCTCGACATAGACCGCGCGTACCGCAAAGCTGAACAGCATGATTCCGAGGATGAACCAGGGGGCGGCAGCTCCCACCGCCTGTTCGGCGATGCCGCCGGCGTAGAAAGCGGAGGAACCCAGATCGTTGAGGACGATGGCGGCTGCGCGCCAGAAGGAGATGAACGTGAGCATCACCGAGGAGGCGACAATGAGTCGCACACGGTCATTCGGAGGTGCTACGGTCGTTCGGGTAGAGGCCATCGTTAGAGCCTGCTATTCACTTTCGCGCGAACGGGCGTTGCGAGCCAAAATCAAATCATACGAGGCGGAACCCGAAGGCTTTGGTGGCTCCAAGGTCGAGGGCGACAACGAAGTATAGTTTGATTTTGGCCGCAACCCGGAGGGCCGAGGCCAGACTTGCCGATTTCTTCGTCTTTCGTCGCTAGCAGACACCCGGTATGCGTCGCTCCTCTCTTCTCGAACTCGCCAAGTCTGGCTCACGGCGCCGCCCGCGGGAAAGTGAATAGCAGGCTCTAGGGTCCGGCGAGGCGCAGCCGGTGGTTAAAATCCTGTGAGCGAAACCACCGCTCTGCGACGAGTCTAATTTTCAATCAACGCAGTGTCAACGAGAAATAAAGATGGGTGCAGTTTGGTTTTCAACAGGATAGCGGACACACGCCATCCCGCGTAAACTGTGGCAATGAAGAAGCCAGTGAAGAAAACCGCCTCAGTCAAGAAACCGAAGCCAGCCAAAAGAAAACCGCGCGAGGACGTGAACCAAGCCGCCGCGCGGGTTGTCAGGGAAGCCACTGAGAAGTTCTAAGTAATTGATGGCGGCAAACTCGTGTCGATCTTAATCGGACCATTTACTCCCTCGTAATGATCAATAACCCTTGTTAATTGGTCCCGAAGGAGTTTGGCGACACGCCAGCTTAAAGTGATTGTGGCCCGTTCCTCAAAAGCTGAAAGTTGGTCAGGGCCAGGATTGGGCGTTTCGGGACTGTTAACTATTTGTGCATATCGCACTCTCACATCGTCTAGCGACCAAGTAACGTGAAGATTATTCGCATAAACGTGCACAATGCCATCAGGTGATTTGATCCATTGAGGTGTTGGCGGTTTCTTTTCATTCTCTGCCAATGTCTTAATCTCCCATTACGCCAGCAAGCGCAGGTTGTGGATTTTCGTTTGAGGGTCCGAGATTTGCGCGCATATTTTCCCACGGGTCTGCGGACGCCAAATCTCCATCTTCTATGTCGGTTATTCCAGCAAGTCTTTGGCTCTCGTCATTCTTAGAGGTTTCAGCGGGTATCGGACGCAACATGTCATGGTTAAAGTCTGGAACCTCATAAAACGATGGCCTTAAACCCTCGTCTTCATGCGGCGTTCCAGTCGCCCAATCCACCATCCTACTGAATGGCACAAACCAGACCACAAGGCCCATGTCTCCAGCCTTTGCGACCTTCTTGAGCGTCGTGAGGGTGTGCTTTCCATATTGAGGATTTTCGAGACGAGCCGAGACGTTGTTGCGGTCAACCCCTAGCTCTTGGGCAAACTGGTCTTGCGTCCACTTTTCTCGTTCTCTGAGGGCCCGGATTTGATAAGCGATAGACCGGTTTAGGTGTGATTCCACGAAATCAGCTCTCGCTTCCTTACTCCTTTTCAACCTCTTCCAAAGATTCAGCCGAGAAATCAAACTTGTGAACATCTCCCCCTTGGCTGAGGAGGATTTCCCGGAGTCGCCTCTTTGCGATTGCTTTTCCCTCAATGTCATTGCTCACTTCCTTGTCTGTTCCATGAAGGAACGTGTAGCAGTGCCCCGTCGGGCACCCTCGAAATCCGTAAATGCGATACACCTTATTCCCGGTCATGGTGCGAATATCACGGGGCCTTAACTCCGATATGCCGCCCTCGCCCTCTAGTGGGTCGAAATCTGGCCGGACCCACTGGCCTCCGGGGCGACTCCTTAGATGGGTGATGAGATTGATGATCTCTTCTTGGGCAGCGGGGTCCAGCCTGTTGAACCACTCTTGGACAACAGCTCCTTCCTGCGTCGATTTGAAGCCGTAGAAGTCCCATATCGGCTCTCTGCCCTTCATAGATTACCACAAAAATGATACGTATCAAAATTCTTTATTCGCCCCTTGACTAAAGGTATCATTTTTGATACATTGGCATTGAACAGGAAATGGAAATGAACCAGCTCGGCACGGAAAAACGAACTCAAGTCATTGCCGCTCTTGTCGAAGGCGCGAGTATTAACGCCATTGTACGCATGACTGGCGTCGCTAAACATACAATTTTGAAACTACTTGAGGATATGGGGTGCGCCTGCGCTCGCCTCCACGATCGGAAGATTCGCGCCGTTCGGGCAAAACGAATTCAGTGCGATGAAATCTGGCAATTCGTGGGAGCAAAAGCCAAGAATGCTACACCGGAACAGAAAGCTGCGGGTTGGGGCGATGCATGGACTTGGGTTGCAATTGATGCGGATACCAAACTCTGCGTTTCCTATCTGATTGGTGGTCGCGGCCAGGGATGGGCGAATGACTTTGCAATGGACATTCGCCTTCGTGTCGTGGGACGGCCACAAATCACCACAGACCAGCATAAGCCGTACCTGAAAGCGATTGAGGAAGCATTCGGGGCAAACTTAGATTACGCTCAGGTTCACAAAATCTTTGCTGCATCAAACGATGGCCCCGAGGTCCGCTATTCACCCTCCACATGCATCGGATGCGATATGAAGGCCCTGATCGGCAATCCCGATTACGAGCATGTGAGCACGTCCTACGTCGAACGCCAGAACCTCACCATGCGTATGTCCATGCGGCGGTTTACTCGGCTAACCAATGGATTCTCCAAAAAGATTGAGAATCACGGACATGCAGTGGCGTTACACTTCATGCACTACAACTTCTGCCGAGTTCATAAGACACTGCGCGTCACGCCAGCGATGGAAGCGGGGCTTGCTGATCACGTATGGACACTTGAGGAATTGGTTGGCTTGCTAGATCAAAGGAAAGCAACACAAGCAGCATAAGGAGGCTATATGCCAATCACGAAGTACGAAGGACAGACACTTGAGAAGCAAAGCTTGATTGTAGAAGAGTGCTTTTTCGTCAACTGTGTTTTGAGGGACTGCGATCTCTTTTATTCTGGCGGCGATTTCGAGTGGGCAAATGCTCGATATGAGAACTGCCGCTGGCATTTCCGTGGACCCGCCTTGAAAACCATGCAAGTGATGCAGACGCTGGGGATGTTGAAACAACCGACGGCACCACCATCGTCCCCGGTGAGTAGCTCGAAGCTAAACTGATCTTTCGCGCTGATTTCGGCATGTGATCTCCTCTGGGAATTTCAGTTTCCCATACCTGATGATGTTTTGCTAGTGGCCTCAGTTAAACGTGACCGCTGTCACTGCGGGTGTCATTGCAGACCAGTAGCGTGACGGTACAAGGACACAGCACAGTCAACGGTTTTTCTCCAGAACTGCCACGAAGCCTCTCCGAAACGAGGGGCTTTCGTGTTTATGTGGCGTCCAAGATTCAAACTGCACCACTACCTAAAGATGCGCTGATTCCGATGAAGGCTATGCGCGCGGTTTCGAGCAAGACGGCGGCGCCGAGCGGCAAACCAAGTCTTTGAATCCAGACGCTTACGCTTCGTAGGCGCGGCCGCAACTACAAGATCGATCGTTTGGGTCCAATGGGATTGGTTGGCCGGACGAACGCCGGCGTCAAGGCTCGTACTCGAGGGATTCAGTCTTTGCCGAAAAGCTCTTTGCCGTCCTCGTAGAAGCTGATCAGCACCACCACCGCCGACCCGATCATCCCGAAGAGGAACATCGCTTCCAGCACACGAATTGCTGCAACGGCCAGGATCATGTTGTCGATTCTAGACCGGTTCCTGAGTTGTTGTCGCGTTTTTTGTGTTGTGCAAGGTGGCTCTTTCTCGAGGAAAGAGCCACTTGAGCGCAACGGCTTCGGGATGCACGCACTCAGGAACCGGTGTATTGCAACCCGAATGTTTTACACTCGCCCGTGTATGCAATCTTCATGGAGAGCGTGGGCCGCGGCGGGACTATCCGCCGGCTTGCTTGAGTTACCTTTCCCATTCGCCGGGCCAATGCCTCCGTGGCGCTCGGTGTTTGCTTGGTTTGCGCTCGTGCCTCTTCTTTGGGCTCTTTTCTCCGACGCGGGATCGGACCGGCGCCATCCGCTGCGACGCGCGTTCTATATTTCTTACGTCTGCGGCGTGCTCTGGTACGTCGGCAATTGCTACTGGATTCGCGACGCGATGATGCATTACGGCGACATGCCACCGCTTGCGCCGGAATTGCTGACGCTTGGATTCAGCATGGTGCTGGGGCTCTACTTCGGCATCTTCGGGTTGGGGCTTGTGCTGGTTCGGCGGGCGACAGGTTCCACGCGCATGGCACTGGCGTTTGCGCCGTTCCTTTGGACCGGCCTTGATCTCGCTGCCGCGCGCATCACAAGTGTTCCATGGGACCAACTTGGCTACTCGCAGGTCGACAACGCGCTCGTCAATCAGCTCGCGCCGTTTACCGGCGTTTATGGCATCACCTTCATTCTCGTCGCGGTAAACGCGCTGCTTGCTGGTGCATTGCTGGTTGATCGCGGCTCCAGGAGCGGCTTTGCAGGCCGCTGGGCGTGGGTTGCGTGCGGTGCAGTTTTATTCATCTCGGGCTATGCAGGCGTTTTTGTTCCGCCGCCCAACACTGAGCCCACCGCGACCGCGGTCCTTATTCAACCGAATCTCGATGTGGGCGCGGCCGACAATTGGCCGGGCCTCGAGTGGGACCGGCATATTGCCGACTTCACGCATCTCGCCGGCGAAGAATGCAAAACGTACATCGCCGGCATTCCGCAAACCGGCGCGCCAACTGGCGAGATTATCTGCCCGCCGTATCCCACTCATCCCGACCTTGTGGTTTGGCCCGAATCTCCCGCTCCGTTCATGGAGGGCGACGCGAGCTTCAAGCAGGCCATGCGGTCTATCGCGGTGACTACGCAGTCGCCGCTCGTGGTGGGCGGGATCGGCACCGATTTCTCGCAGCCGGAGGATGCCTGGCACGAGTACAACTCCGCGTTTATTGTTGACGCCGGTGGCAGGATCGTTGGGCGCTACGACAAAATCCACCTCGTGCCTTTCGGCGAATACATTCCGTTCCAGAACCTGCTGACATTTGCCCACAAACTGACCGGACGTGTGTCGTCGTTCACGCGCGGAAGCGATCACAGAGTTTTCCTGCTCGATACGCAAAGCGGCGGGCGTCATCGCTACGGCGTTTTCATCTGCTACGAGGCTGTTTTTGCAGACGAAGTGCGCCAGCTCGCGCGCAACGGCGCCGAAGTGCTCGTGAACATCAGCGACGACGGGTGGTATGGCGACACCAGCGCGCCGTGGCAGCACCTGAACATGGCCCGCATGCGCGCGGTCGAAAATCGCCGCTGGCTTTTGCGCGACACCAACACCGGAGTCACAGCCGCAATCGATCCGTACGGCCGGGTGCGCGAGAGTATTCCGCGGCACCAGGTGGACGCGTTGCCGGCCGAATTTAGTTTCCGCGACGGGATCACGTTCTACACGGCTCACGGCGACGTGTTCGCGTGGCTGTGTGCCATACTGTCGTTAGGCGTTTTGGGCTTTTCGCTCGAACGCGGTCTGCGGTCCAAAACTGAATTCAAAGCCAGGTCTTAAGAGCAAAATGTCGCTGAACGATCTCGAATTCGCCTACGCTCCTGTGCGCAATCAAGTGCGCGACCTGCGGGAGTATCTTTGACCCTGCCCGCATCCGCAGGGAACTCTCAGAAATAGAAAAGAAGCTCTCCGATCCGGCGCTGTGGTCCGATCCCACTGCGTCGAAGCCTCTCATGCGCGATCGCAAGCGGCTTGAAGCTTTGGTGCGTGATGATGACGAGCTTGTCCGCCGCACCGGCGACATCGAAGCGTACTTTGAGCTGGGGCGCGAGGGCGAAGATGTTCTCCTGGATTTGGAGAAGAGCATCAAGGAGCTGGGAGTGTTTGCCGAAGACCTCGAAGCGCGAACGATGCTTTCGGGCGAGGCTGACGGGCTGAATGCGATTGTCACGGTGCATCCCGGAGCCGGGGGCACCGAGAGCCAGGACTGGGCGGAGATGCTGCTGCGCATGTACCTGCGCTGGGCCGAGCAGCAGGGCTTCAAAACGGAAATGAACGACTACCAGGACGGCGAAGAGGCCGGTATCAAGTCCGCAACGTTCACGATCATAGGAGAAAACGCGTTCGGCATGCTGGCCGGCGAAAGCGGCGTGCACCGCCTCGTCCGGATTTCGCCGTTCGATTCTGCCAAGCGGCGCCACACTTCGTTTGCTTCGGTCTACGTTTCGCCGGAGATCGACGAAACGATTCATGTCGATCTGAAGCTCGAAGACCTGCGCATTGACACCTATCGTTCCGGCGGCAAAGGCGGGCAGCACGTCAATACCACCGACTCCGCCGTGCGCATGACGCACATTCCCACGGGAATTGTCGTGCAGTGCCAGAATGAGCGCTCGCAACACAAGAATCGCGACAAGGCCATGAAGATGCTGCGCTCGCGCCTCTACGAGTATGAGCTTGAAAAGAAGCGCGCTATCTCAAAGAAACTTGAAGACTCCAAGCTCGAAATCAACTTCGGATCGCAGATCCGCTCGTATGTTCTGCAGCCCTACCGGATGGCCAAAGATCACCGCACGAAGGTCGAAGTGGGCGACGTGGATAAGGTGCTCGACGGATATCTCGAGCCGTTTTTGCGCGGCTATCTGCTCGCCAAGCGGCGCGGCACGGCGGTAGCCGCCGAAGTGGACGACGACCTGGACGAGTAAGAGTCAGGGAACGAGGAAACGGAAGTGCGGGCGAGGACGCCCGCACGACAGCCGGCGGGCCACCCCAGCGACGAAGACCTGTCGCTGGGGACCCCGGCGGGGATGCCGGCGCTACAAGGGAAAAAAGGAGCGTGAATTCTTCACTTTCCGCATATGGACAACGACCCCGCAATCATCGAAGAGATGCTTCACAACACGAAGACCATCGCTGTTGTCGGCATGAGCGATAAACCCTGGCGCGCCAGCCACAACATCGGCCGCTACCTCGCCGAAACCGGCTTCCGTGTTTTCCCAGTCAATCCTGCGCTGACTGAAGCGTTGGGAGGGCCTTGCTACGCGGACCTCGACAGCGCAGACGCAGCAGCGCGCGAGACGACAGGGAAGGGAATCGACCTTGTCGATGTATTTCGCGCCTCCGAGAACGTTCCGCCCATTGTCGACGATGTGATTCGCCTTGGAATTCCTTATCTTTGGTTGCAGGACGAAGTCGTTCACGACGAAGCTGTTGCTCGCGCTCGCGCCGCCGGTGTGAAGTACGTGCAGAACGATTGCATTTACCGCCGGCATGCAGCGATGGTCCACTAAGCAGTCGTGAGGTTCTCCCGACATCTCTGTAACCTTGGTCCGATACACTGAATCCAAAGAACGGGGCTGGTTTTCGGGGATCCGGATTCAACCTTTGTGCGTTTCTCTCACTCCATCTTGGCGTTGGGCTGCGCGCTAGTTTTCGGCACGCCAGCGCTCGCGGTGTCGAACTCGGCTGACGTGCCGCATGTGCACGTGCAGCTCGTCTTTCCTATACCCCACGTGTTCCCGGGTGGCGGCACGAACAATGCCGGCCTCTACTTCAAGCTCGAGCCCGGCTGGCACGTTTATTGGCTGAATCCGGGTGACTCCGGCGAGCCACCGCGCATCAGTTGGACCTTGCCCAACGGCTTCCGCGTCGGGCCACTCGAGTTTCCTGCGCCCGAGCGGCTGCCACTGGGCCCGCTAATGGACTACGGATATGAGAATGAGGTTCTGTTTCCGTTTCAAATTGACGTGGAGAGTGGACTGACTTCGGGCAGCACGATCACACTCGATGCCAACGTCAACTGGCTGGTCTGCCGGGAGGTTTGTATCCCGGAAAAGGCGCAATTGGAGGAGAAGCTGGATGTTTTGTCGCGCGCGGGAGGCGATGCCAGCTTGTACTTTGGTCCCGATCAGGATTTGTGGCAGCGCCTCGCGAACCAGGTGCCGCGGCCGCTGCCCTACGGTGACACTGCCATCTTCGCGTCCACCGCAACCGGTTTTCGGCTCACGGTTTCGACCGGCCAGCGCGAGACGCAGGCGCAGTTTTTCCCCGAGGACCAGAATCTTGTCGACAATCCCGCGCCGCAGACAGTGACTGCAACCGCAACGGGGTTTGTTCTTGATTTGAAGAAGGATGCAAACCTCACGGCGAGCCCTGCGCACCTAAATGGCGTTGTGGAGCTTGCGGGCGGGCGCAACTACGAGATTTCCGCGACGCCGGGGACCGTCAACGCGCCGGTTGCGACGCTTGGTTTCTCGCCGGCGGCTCTGGCGCGCATCGTCGGGCTGGCGTTCATCGGCGGTCTGCTCCTCAACCTCATGCCCTGCGTCTTTCCAGTGCTGTTCCTGAAAGGCCTATCGCTTTGCCGCTCCGGGACTGAGGATCGCCGAACGCTGTGCGCTCACGGTTTTGTCTACGCAGCCGGCATTCTGGTTTCATTCTGGGCACTGGTTGCTGTACTGCTCGGATTGCGCGCCGCAGGCGCTACTCTCGGTTGGGGTTTCCAGTTCCAGTCGCCGGTTTTTCTATCGCTCATGGCGAGCCTGCTCTTTTTTCTGGGCCTCTCGCTCGCCGGCCAATTCGAGATCGGACTCACGCTCACCAGCGCGGGCGGCTCGCTAGCGGCTAAACAGGGATATGCCGGAAGCTTCTTCACAGGAGTGCTCGCCGTCGTCGTCGCCACGCCGTGCACTGCGCCGTTTATGGGAGCGGCGATCGGCTATGCGCTTGCGCAACCCGCTGCGGTGACCTTCGCCGTCTTCACGGCGCTTGCTCTCGGCCTTGCCGCGCCCTACGTTGTGCTCACGCTTCAACCCGCGTGGACCCGGCTGTTGCCCAAGCCCGGCGTGTGGATGGACATTTTGAAGCAAGCCGTCTCGGTGCCGATCTTTGGGACCGTGATCTGGCTGACCTGGGTCATTACCGGAGCTTACGGGGCAGGGCTGCTTCTCGCACTATTGTCGGATTTTTTGCTTCTCGCGATTGCAGGATGGTTCCTCGGCCGCTGGCCGGCGAAGCGATGGGCGACTTCCATCGCTGTGCTTATTCTGGCCGCTGTTGTTGCCGCATGCTTTGTTGCGCCGAAAGAGTTCGCGGCTACGACCTCTTCCGCGCCGGCTGCATCCTCATCCGGAAGCGCAGCGACTGGCGGTAACTGGCAGCCATGGTCCACTGACGCGGTTCAGCACGCGCTTGCCGCTGGCCAGCCCGTGTTTGTCGATTTCACCGCGAGCTGGTGTTTGAGCTGCCAGGTCAATGAGCGCGTAGCTCTTGATCGGCCTGAGGTCATGCAGGCATTTACAGCCGCGAATGTCGCCCTCTTTCGCGCCGATTGGACGCGCGAAGATCCAGCGATTACGCAGGCGCTTACTGATCTTGGGCGCAGCGGCGTGCCGGTGTATGCGCTCTACACGCCGGGACGGAGTGCTCCGCAGCTTCTGCCGCAGGTTCTGACGCCGGGGATCGTTACAGACGCATTGAGCAAGTTGCCGCGCGCAGGAACGCAGGCTGCGCCCCAGGCGTCAAACCGTTAGCGAGTGAGAGAGTCAGCTAGTT
This sequence comes from Occallatibacter sp., assembly GCA_052145255.1. Lineage (GTDB taxonomy): Bacteria > Acidobacteriota > Terriglobia > Terriglobales > Acidobacteriaceae > Telmatobacter. The sequence continues at coordinate 65,568 of JBKQOX010000004.1, read as the reverse complement.
GGTGACCGAGCGCGTGGTTTGGCGATTGCTCTGGCCGGCATCTTCACCGTCGGCATCTTAGTAACGAGGAGGCGCTATGAGCGCAAAAACGAAATCCACGCACGAACTGCCCGGCGGTCAAACCGAAGACAAAAAAGCTGACGACCTAGTGGACGATGAAATGGTCAACGATTCGCTGGGTACCGTCAGCATCGCGGACTCAACGGGATCAGATGAAGAAAAGGAAACCGGCGACGCGAAGAAGAACAACACTCCGAAGAGGGAAGACTAATGCGCTTCTGTGCAGGGGAGCAGGTAGCGAGGATAGAGTAGGTCCAGCTTTCTTCCGGCTGCAGTGGAGTCGGCCTTGAGCTCCCATTTCTCACGCTTTTGAATTGGCGGAGTTGCGATCTCCAACTCGTATTGGTGGGCGAGAAGCGGGATTAATTGGTTCGGTTGGAGCAATGAAGTACCTAATTGGAAGGCGGCAGCCAGCCTCTCGTCGGCCACCGCGGCCGCGCCGCCGGTCGAGTCCGCTAGTCCAATAAAGTCCCTCAATCCATAAGCACCCTCCATTGTTGCGGGCGCGTGGGGATTCGCAACAATGACTGCCAGGATTGGCACGCCGGTCCTCAACAGATCGTTCTCGACTCTATCTTTCGACAACTTGCTCATGTTGTCGCGTCCATCCGAGACTACGACAATCACATCGCCCGGCTCGTGCGGGCTCAGCATTTGCAGCGCAGTCTCAATATTTTGCCAGAGCGGCGTTTTGTGTATCCCTTTTCCCGGCTTCCAGGCGAGCATCGCAGGCAGTTCCGCGAGGACCGCTTTCTGACTGGCGAATTCCGACCGCATCAACTCTTTGCCGGAAAATGCAAGAAACGCAATTGAATCGCCGCTGGGAATTTCGCCCACGGCTTGCTCCACATTCTGTCTCATCAAGCGATCGAGATCGAGGGTCAAGGTTGAGTCCGGCATCGTACGGGTGCCTACCATGCTTCCGCTGCGATCCAGGACAAAAACGAACCGCCGTGTCGCGGGCGGAGGCTTCATTTCCTTGATCGTTATTTCCTTGCCCTTCAGTGTCGCGCGGAGGTCGTCTGCAAAAAATCCGTCGGCTGGCCCGGAAGCGAGCGCGATCACAGGAACGTTTATTCGACACGACGACTGAGCCGCGAGCTGTCCGCTATTCCAAAGCGGGGCGACAAAAACCAGACATGACAGGGCTGTTTTCATGGCAGTGCCCGGCCCACCGTATGGGCAATCCGACCGGCGCGAGCAATTCTACCATTCAATGATTTGATCGCAGCCTTGACCGGTTCTCAAGCAAACGAAAGTTTGTGGGGCGACGAGGTTATTTTTTCTGCTTGCCGATTCTGATCCGCCGAATTTCTTCCATGCGCGCGGCGAGCTGTTTTTCGCGGCCCTCCTGCGTGGGGTGGTAGTAGGTGCGGCCTTTGAGCGAGTCTGGAAGACAGTCCATGTCGGCCACTTTGCCTTCCTCTTCGTGGGCGTAGCGGTAGCCTTCGGCGTAGCCCAGATCCTTCATCAACTTTGTCGGGGCGTTGCGCAGGTGCAGCGGTACCGGCTCCTGCCGCGTGTTTTCAATGTCGTTTTGCACCGCGCCGAACGCTGTGTACACCGCATTCGATTTCGGCGCGAGCGCCAGGTAGACCACCGCTTCGGCCAGGGCAAGATCGCCTTCGGGCGATCCGAGAAAGTCGTACGTGTCTTTTGCGGAAAGGCACAGATGCAGCGCCTCGGGTGCGGCGAGGCCGATGTCTTCAACGGCCATGCGCACGATGCGCCGCGCGAGATAGAGCGGATCCTCACCGCCGGCGAACATGCGTCCCAGCCAGTAGAGCGCCGCATCGGGGTCGGAGTTGCGCACGCTTTTGTGCAGCGCGGAGATCAGGTTGTAATGCTCTTCGCCGGCTTTGTCGTACATCAGCACGCGCTTCTGCGCGGCTTCTGAGGCAACGGATTTGGTGATGTGTTTGCTTCCGTCGGCAACGGCCAGCTGTGCAGCTACTTCGAGCGTGTTGTAGGCGTTACGGACGTCACCGCTCGAATAGCCGGCCATGAGTTCCAGTGCGTCGTCGTCCGCGATTAGCTGCATGGAGCCCAGGCCGCGCACGTTGTCGGCCAGAGCCCTTCGCAGCAGAGTCACAACCTGCTCGTCCTTGAGCGGCTCGAGCACATACACGCGGCAGCGCGAGAGGAGCGCCGAAATAATTTCAAAGGAAGGATTCTCGGTGGTCGCGCCGATCAGCCGAATTGTGCCGCGCTCCACGTAAGGTAGAAACGCATCCTGCTGCGCTTTGTTGAAGCGGTGAATTTCGTCGACGAAGAGGATGGTGCGCGAGTGCAATTGCGAAGCTTTGGCCGCCGTGACCATTACCTGCTTGATCTCCTTGATGCCGCTGGTCACTGCGGAGAACTCAATGAAGCTGGCCTTTGTGGTCTCGGCGATGATCTTGGCTAGGGTCGTCTTGCCCACGCCCGGCGGACCCCAGAAGATCATCGAGCTGGCATCGTCGCGCTCGATTTGCACCCGCAGCGGCTTGCCCGGGCCGACCAGATGCTCCTGGCCAACCAATTCATCCAAGTTGCGCGGGCGCATCCGCTCCGCTAATGGGGCTCCGCCCACCTCTATCGCATGGGGCAGCCCTTTGGAGGAGTGCTGTGGGAGATCGGGCTCGTCGTCGAACAAGCTCATCGCCGCGCTCCCGCTGCCACGGGCATTGCATGCAGCAGCCCTTTGGAGGAGCGATGCGGGTTGCCGGAGGGCTTACTCGACCGCTGCCGCGATGCTTCGTAGAGCAGGACGCTGGCGGCAACGGCTGCGTTCAGGCTCTCTACCGGGCCGGGGCAGGGAATCGTGATTCGGTCATCGGCGCGCCGAGCAATGTCTTCCGGGACACCATTGCCTTCGTTGCCGATGACGAGAGCCACGGGATCGGCCAGCGCGACTCGATCGGCAGCCTTCGCGCCGCGCGACGTGCTTGCGAGAACCTTCACTCCGGCTTTTCTAAATTGCTCGAAGCACTCCGCTTCATTCGCTGCAATCAGCGGCACCCGAAACACGCTCCCCGCCGATGCGCGTACGGCCTTCGCGTTCCACGCGCTCACTGTTCCCGGCAGGCTCACAATACCCGTCGCCCCGAATGCCTCGGCCGAGCGCAGAATCGTGCCCAGGTTTCCGGGATCCTGAATGCCGGCCAGAACAAGCACAAGCGTTTTCTCCTGGTTTTGGTTGAGAATGTGCGACCATGACCAATTCGGCCGCTCGATGAGCGCCGCAATCGGCTGCGGCGTTTCGGTTGCCAGCGCAGCTTCAAGCACCTTCTTGGGTAGCTGCAGGACTTCCGTCTCAGCCGGCAGGCTGAGAGCGTTCAGCAGTTGCTCCGCTCCCTGCGCCACAAAGATGGTTTTCACGCGCAAACCGGCACGCAGAGCTTCCTCAATGAGGTTTGGTCCTTCGACACCCACTAAGCTGCTGGCGCCGCCCGCGAGCGCGTGAACGCCGCGGCCCGGCGCGCTGAGCGCCTTCCTCAGCTCCTTCAGGCGCGCATTCTGCTTGCTCTCCACCACGCGGACCGGCATCACTCGGCATCCTCTGGCTGCTCAAGCCGATTCTACGGCGTTTTAGTGGATGTGAGCACTCGCGCGGTGATTATCAAACTTGCACCATAGCTAGTGCTGTGTTAGTTTCCGAATCTGTAGACACTCCTTCTATTCGGGAACCGAGGTAGGTCTTCTTGTCCGCGGAGATATTGCGCGTCAATCCCGATGAACCCCAACCGGACCGGATCGATTACATCGTCTCCTGCCTGCGCAAGGGGGGTGTTGTCGCTCTGCCAACCGACACGTTTTACGGCCTGGCCGTCGATCCGGTGAACCTCTACGCCGTCGAACAGATTTACCAAATCAAGAGCCGCCAGAAGCACAAGCCACTCTCGTTGCTCATTTCGGGCCTGTCCCAGGCCTACGAGCTCGCGCGCGACACCGATCCCCAACTGGACAAGCTCGCCGACCGATTCTGGCCCGGGCCCTTGACGATTATCGTCCGCGCTGGAACCAAGCTGCCTCTGCGCTCGACGGCGAATACGGGCAACGTGGCATTGCGCGTGCCCGATGCCGCCATACCCCGAGCGGTTGTGGAGCGCTTCGGCCTGCCCATCACTGCTACCTCGGCCAATCTGCAGGGCGCCTCGGAGTGCACAAGCGCCGCGTGCGTTCGCGATCAGATCGGCGACCGAATTCCGCTCATCATCGACGGCGGGCCGACAGGCCGCACGCAGCCGACGACGATTGTCGACCTCACCCTCGGCGCCGGCCGGTGGGAGATTCTGCGCGAAGGCGCAATCCCAACCCACGAAATCGTGATGACCCTGCAGCGATAAGATGGAGCGCATGGGGCGCGAATCCAAGACGAAGCGCCGCAACTGGGTCCTCCGCTTCATCGTCGTTCTGGCTGTGCTCGTGCTCGGCGGAGCATTTGTGTGGTGCCGCTGGGTCTACGTGCAGATTGAGAGCTACGCACATCTGGATCAAGCTGCTCCCGCGGATGCGATTGGCGTTCTTGGCGCGGCGGAGTACGACGGACGGCCCTCGCCCGTTTATCGCGCGCGTCTCGACCACGCCCTTGTGCTCTACCATCGCGGCATCGCTCCGCTCATCATTACACTGGGTGGCCCGGGGGGCGATCAGTACACCGAGGGCTCCGTTGGCGCCGGCTATCTGATCAGCAAGGGAGTTCCGGAGCAGTCCATCATCGCTGAAACCGAGAGCCGCAACACTGAAGAGTCGGCCCGCCGCATCGCCGTGATCGCCCGCGTGAATGGCCTGCACCGGCTGGTGGTGGTCAGCGACGACACACACATGTTCCGCATCCACGCGATCTGCGCCGCCGAAGGCCTCGACGTGCTCACTTCGCCGCGCCCCCGGCCGGCGGTTGAAGATAGAACGCTGAAGGCCGAGAGCATCGCTCACGAGATCCTCAGCTACACGTTCTGGCGGCTGCATCTGCATTGAAGCAAGAATGCATTGATGCGGATCGAGTTCTGGACCAGTCTTTCTTAAGTAAGAATTGGACATGAAGAGCTATGAGAGCACTTACCGGACTCATGATCGCGCTGTGCTGGATCACGCTGTTTGGCTACATGGTTTACGCCGCATTGAGCGCCAGCCGAAGGGTTGAATCCGATCGGCGTTGGAATTGGAGCTGGCTCGTCCTGGCCGTGATCGTCGCGGCATTCGTACTTCTGAGAAATGAAGATTACCTGCCGGCATTCGCGACCTGGATGGTCGTGCCTCGCACAACCCTCACCGCCCTTAGCGCCGATCTGCTGGCGCTTGCCGGCCTCTTCATTGCCCTGTGGGCGCGCGTTGAACTGGGCAAGAACTGGAACCTATACCCAAGCTTCCAGGAGAATCATCAACTGATCCAGAGTGGTCCATATGCCTATGTGCGCCACCCCATGTACAGCGGTCTGTGTTTGATGTTTCTTGGTACGGTTATCTGGTACGGAAACGGGTTGGGGCTCATTCTGTTTATTGCTTCCTTTCTGGGAACCTGGTTCAAGCTCCGCGAGGAAGAGAAAATTCTGACCAGGCACTTCGGAGCGGCCTATGAAAGCTACAGGCAACGGGTGAAGGCGCTCATTCCCTTCGTGCTTTAGCGCACTCTCGCGAATCGTTCAAAATCCGAACGGTGACACAATTCCAGAAAGAGGCGCGAGAGCGAGCAAGAGAAGCGCAAACACTGCGGCGCTTCCCGTCGACAAGAAATTCACCGCGTCGTTGTTGAGCCAACCCTTTCTCTCCAAAGTGGCTCCGAGCAGGCTGTCGAAAAGAAGTCCGAACACCGCGCCGGCACAGCTCAGCTTGAAGAGACTCCAGTCGCCACGCACGGCCCAGCTTCCGGCGCCTGCCACGATGGCCGCTGCAAGCAACCCGGCCAGGGTGCCGACCACGCTCACTGCGCCGTCCGTGCCCGGTTCCACGGGGCGCAATGTCGTGATCATCCGCGGCCGGCCGCCCAGCACCTGCCCGATCTCCGACGAAACTGTATCTGCCGCGGCCTCAGCCAGTGCGGCCAGGGCCATTGCCGGCATGAGCGTTCCTGAGTGGGCGCGGAGCGGAAGCCATCGGCTATCCAGGAACCAGATCCTGACGGGCTCGCTCGCGACCAGCGCCGCCAGGCCCAGATTAGCCGCAACCTGTGCGGCCAACCTTCCACGCCGCGCCTCGGCGGTGCCCAACCGTTCCTTTTTCCGGCGCCCGGCGCGCGTGGCAGCGAAGGCGAGCAATGAAACCGCCAGCACGGGAATCAGCGCCGTATGCCATGGCTCGTAGGGGAATTCAACTGTTGAGAACATCAGGCTTGCCGTGATGAGCGCCCCGGTGGCTGCTGCCGCAGGCGTAACTGCCCGCAGTCTCCAGGTAATAAGCCCCAGCAACGCGCTTAACCCGAGTGTCCAAATCACGACGGCAGCGGAAACCGTTGCCCACCCAAAGCAGGCAAGCAGCACATCCGTGCCTGCGAAAGGCAGCACCGCAAGCAACACCAGCTTCGATTGCCAGGCCAAATTATCTTGAGCCACGCCTCATCCTAACTGCTTGCTGCAGCTTGAGAAAGACCCGCACTTTTCACGCCCGCGATGACGATTCGCGGCCGCCCGCGTCGGACTTGATGGAGGTCTGTTACCGTCTCCTGCGCCCACCCCAGTGATTTACAATCAGCAGGAAAGCAGGAAAGATTCCGAATGAGGCTTTTTCATATGAAGTCATGCCCGGCGCGTGTACTCTTCGCGCAGGCAGGAGCTGCTCTTGCACTGGCGGCTCTCATTGGCGGTTGTGGCGACAATTACAGGCCAGTGGTTACTCCGATCGGAACCAACGGCCCGCCAGCTCAGGTCGAATCGTACGCGATCGTGGTTTCCAGTACTGGATCGAGCACGCCCGGCGTGGTCACGATCATCGATTATTCCGGCGACTCGATCATGACCGAAGCGCCGATCGGTCCTGGTCCGAGAGTCTTCACTATCGACGAAGTTGGGGCCACGGGCTACACCATCAATAGCGACGGTACTTTGTCCAATTTTGCCCTTAGCACCAATTTGCAGGCCAAAAACGTCTCCGAATCCACGCTGCCCCCCACAGCGCAGCCAGTCAACTTGTTTTCGCCATCCAATGCGCTTTTTACCACCGACCTCAGCGGCGACGTGGTCGATCTTTTTAACGGGTCGCCTCAGGCCTTTAAACTCGCGATCCCGGTGGCAACGGCAGGCAGTCCAGCCACGATGCCCGTCCTTATGGCTGGACCCGGAACCAACGGCGGTCAACGCGATTATGTCCTAAGCCAGAATGTTCCCGATACTGCACCGATGACCTGTAACCAGTCTCCTGCATCGGCGCCGGCGGGCGTGGCGACCCCCATCGAGCTCTCCAGCACGACAACCGATCCCGCGATTCCGGTCGGCAAGTGTCCCGTTTACGCAGTGCAAACCCCGGACCTCCAGCGCATGTATGTCCTCAATCGCGGAGACGATACCCTCTCCGTCATCAACACCAGGAACAATACTCCGGACGCCTGCACTCCATTTCAAAATCAGAATGGGCAATGGATCACCTGCCATCCCACCATTCAACTTCCCACAGGTTCGGGACCCATTTACGCCGAATACAACACTGCGACCCAGCAACTTGTCGTCGCCAATTACGACGGGGGAACGATCAGCGTCGTTAGTGTTCCGCTGGACGAATACGGCAATGATTCCAACACCTACACCAACAGCAATTGCACCACCTATGCGGCTTGCGGCGCAATCACGGGAGGCTTCGGGACCGTCACTACGATTAAGGTAGGCAACACGGCCACCCCCAATCCGGCCAGCGTGACGGTTCTCGCCGACGGCAGCAAGGCCTATACGGCGAATCAAAACGACGACAGCGGTACAGGCAACGGCACGGTGACAGTGGTGAATCTTAAAACATTCACCTTAGAGAAGACCCTCACCGTGGTCGGCCATCCGCGCACGGTCGTCAATGTGCAGAACGCCCAATATTCCAAAATCTATGCGGCTGCGCCGGACAGCCCCTTCATCACGATCATTGAATCGAGCCCGACAGTAACCGATTTAATCGACACAACGGTGCTGCTTGAAGGAACGCCGATCGACATCCGGACCTCAAACCAGACCGGCTCCAGCGGCAACAACAATTACACGAGCCGTGTACCCGGCTACGGCCAACCTTGTAATCTCCCGGGCAGCGCCTCACTCGCATCGCTTTCGGCGTGCCAGGCCATACCGTAGAGCGCGTGACTGAGCACTCGAAATCTCCAAAGGGTCATTCCTCAAATTGGGAATGGCCCTTTGACCGTTTTTGGAGGTTTTTAGCACGATGGAAGGAACGCCAGAAACACCTGGGGGCAAGGCACGGCCGCAAAAAGCGCGGCTTGACGTTCTGCTCGTTGAGCGGGGCCTCGTGGCCAGCCGTGAGCGTGCTCGTTCCCTGATCCTCGCCGGACGAGTTCTGGTGCGCGAACAGAAGATTGACAAACCCGGTACTTCGATTCGGGCCGACGCTCCCATCCGGCTCCTCGGCGGGGACAATTCCTACGTAAGCCGGGGTGGATTCAAGCTGGCCGCGGCTCTGAGCCATTGGAATATTGACGTGACGGGCCGAGCGTGTCTCGATGTGGGCGCTTCAACCGGAGGCTTTACCGACTGTCTACTCCAGCATGGCGCTGCGCAAGTCACCGCCGTTGACACCGGCTTCGGCCAAATCGATATGAAGCTGCGCAACGACCCGCGCGTCCATCTGCTTGAGCGCACCAACGCGCGCCTGCTCGAACCCGGATCGTTGGCGACTGTCGGAGGAGCGCAGGACAAAACCCTCCTTGTCGTCGACGTATCCTTCATTTCGGCGACGCTCGTGCTTCGGGCTGTTCTGGCCGCGGCGCCAAGCCTCGCTGAGGCAGTGATTCTCGTCAAGCCTCAATTCGAGGCAGGACGCGAGCACGTCGGCAAGGGAGGCATCGTGCGCGACCCGCAGGCGCACCAATTGGCGATCGAGAAAGTCGCTGATTGTGTGCGGTCGCTCGGCTGGAAGGTCGTTGAAACCATTCCGTCGCCCATCACGGGCGCCGAGGGCAACCAGGAGTTCCTGCTGTATGCGCGGCGAGAGTGATGTTCGTTCGCCCGGCGAGCGGTGCGGATTTCAGATGCGCGTTCCACAATTCCCGCAAAATGGAGATCCATCCGTCAACTTCGTGCCGCAGTTCCTACAGAATCCGAGGATAGGGGCAACGAAGGGTTGTTGCGGTGGAACTGCGAAGCCAGGAGGTGTGAAGCCTACAACTCCGGCATACATCATCGCTCCCTGCTCGGGAAACTTGGGATTGGGTCCGTACTGGTTAACCCCTGGAACGCTGTCCTGGCATAGGAATACGATCTGAATGATCGCGGTAATGAAGCCTACGACCGGAATGACGCCAAGCGCGATCAGCAAGAAAAGCAGCCAGCCGCTCTTTCCGATGTCGTGAAACCGGCGCGTGGCCACGGCCAAACTGGGAATCGTGATCGCCAATCCATAGATGCCAATCGGAATAAACATAAAAGTAAACAACAAAGGCGAGCTATCTCCCGAGGCATCCGTACCTCGGGATGCGAGAATTGCTGCTGCCGCCATTGCAAGCGCTCCCAGCGCCAAGACCGCCAGGCAATTGAACAGCGTGAACATCCAATATTCCTTGCGCCGCGAGCGACCGTCAAACTGAGCGAACTTCCTCCATGCCATCAAGTACCATTCCATCGCACCCTTCCTTCCGGACCGATTCCCGCGCCATCGTTCTGGCCAGCCGCAGGCAGCGCCAGTATGCCCGCCAAGTCAACCCATAGCCTCAACTCTTTGGCGTTGAGCCAATATACAAACAACAGCCCGATCGTGTCAGCATTTTTTCCGCGCCATGATTTCGTCCTGCTCCCGCACTTGACGATGCGCTCTTGCGCACGCATCGAGATTGGCCCCCGGTGGAGTGGGTCCATTACACTGGGACGCATGACTTCGGTGGCGATTGTTTGCAAGCCCAACAGGGAAGAGCTTAAAAGGCTTTTACCGGACCTGGTCGCGTGGCTGCGCACGCACAACTATGAGGTCGTGCTTGACCTGGAAGGCGGCGCGTACACCGATTCCGCGCCTGCCATTCCTCGCGTCGATATGCCGTCGCGCTCGCCTGGTTTGGTCATCGTTCTGGGCGGCGACGGCACGTTGCTTGCCGCGGCGCGGATTTTTGCTACTGTTGGCACCCCCATTCTCAGCGTTAATCTCGGATTCCTGGGTTTCCTAACGGAAGTTCGTCTCGCCGATCTCTACGCCACGCTGGAAAACTGGCGCAAAGGCTGCCACAGTCTCGATGAGCGCGCCATGCTCCACTCCGTGCTGTGGCGTGCGGGGGTGGAGCAGGCGAGTTTTGAGGCGCTGAACGAGATCGTTGTTTCCAAGGGCGACATCGCCCGCATGGGTGAGTTTGCCGTGGAACTCGACGGCAGGAGCGTTGCGCGGTTCCGCGCTGACGGCGTCATCGTATCCACCCCCACCGGTTCAACCGCGTACACCCTGGCCGCTAACGGTCCCATCCTGACGCCCGATGTGGACGCCATTGTGGTCACACCCATCTGTCCGCATTTGCTTACGCTGAGGCCCATTGTGGTGCCTGGCAGCGCGGTGCTTAACATTCGGGTCGAAGGCGTTCCGAACGTCGCTCTGCTCACCATCGATGGCCAGCAGGGCGTCGAGCTACGCCGCGGCGACGAGGTACGATGCTGCCGCTCGAGCCACACCGTCAAGCTCGTCCGCCTCAACGAGGGTGGCTTCTTCGACGCGTTGCGCACCAAGCTGAGCTGGGGCGAATTGTAGGGAGGAGTTGGTTCGGGTGCCCGGGCGGAGACGTCCGCACAACAGCCGGGCCGGAGCCCGGAGCTGCGGTGGACTTATTGCGTGAGCCCAGCCAGCAAGACCTGTGCCTTAGCCGCCAGCGTGTGTGCGCCGTCGACATCTCCTGAAGCCAGCGCTGTCCGCGCCTCTTTCAGGAATTCCCGAATCTGGTCGGCAGTCTTTTGGTCGGAGTCGCTGAGCGTCCGATTGATGCTGTTGAGACCTCTTTCGATCGACGCGATGGAGGCCTCCGTTTGCTGGCGATAACTCCCTGGGTCGCCCGAAGAAAGTTGACCGATGGCGCTAACCTCGGAAGTTGCAGCGACCTCCGGAACATTAACGATCTCCGGTGGATTCACCGACCTCCAGTGCCTGATGAGCGGTTTGACCGTCTCGTCTTGGACCCTCATGTTGTAGAGAGGCTTGCCAGGAATCAGCCTCACCCCAGCCGGAAGTTCAATCGACACGAGTTCAATGGGATGCAGGGGTACAACCAACGGCGGCGGCAGCATCGGCTGTGGAGGCGGAGTTTTGTGAAAGGGCATGTGGAAGCAGCCGGTGAGCACAAACGGCAGCAGCCATGCAGCGCACTTGGCAGGTGACCTCATTCCCCCAACCCCTTTTGATCTTCAACAGCCGCCGGTTGCAGGTTCCGGCGTCCCCTGTCCGCGGCGGCGAGTGGAATTCGCAGCCGGAATTCCGTGCCGCGGCCTTGCCTTGATTGTACGTCCACGCTCCCATGATGTAACTGCAGGATGCGGTAAGTCATGGCCAGTCCGATGCCGCTGCCGCCGATCTTGGTCGTAAAGTACAGATCGAAGATCTTGTCGCGGATTTCGTCAGGAATGCCGATGCCTTCGTCGGCCACGCGCAGCAGCGCAGCGTGCGCCGCATGCGAAGCTCCACCAGCCATCCCGTTTCCCTTCGACGCCTGGATCTGGCTTTCGTTTTGATTCCCGTCCAGTTCGAGAGTGACCTCGAGACGACCACCGTTCGGCATGGCCTGCGCGCCATTCTGAATGACGTTGAGCACGGCTTGCTTCAGCAAGTCGGCATCGACATTCGCAATCAATGGCTCGGCTGGTATGCGGCTGATCAAGGTCACGCGGCGCATCGTCAGCTCGTCCGCAGCCAGCGCCAGAACGTCGCCAATCACCGGGCGGAGGTCCTGCTCTCGGAGTTGCACCTCCACCGGCCGTGCGAAATCCACCAGCGTCTGCACCACGCGGTCCAGCCGCCGGATCTCCGCGTCGATTACCTCCAGGTGCCGGGTGGCCGGTCCATCCGATTCGCCCAGCTTCGATTTAAGAAGCTCCAGATGCACGACAATCGCGTTAATCGGGTTCTTGACCTCGTGGCCTACTCCCGAGGTAAGCCGGCCGATGGCTGCCATGCGCCGCGAGAGCTCCAGCTCCGACTCAATCTCCGCTGCCGACTCCAGGTCGTGCAACGTGACCAGCGCACCCAGGCCCTGGTGCGTTTCCGCGTCGTTGATAAAGTCGATGGAAGCCTCGATGCGGCGGCCAGCTTCGGTGCGGATCTCAACCTTGTCCATACGCCTGCCTGTTTCGATCGCCTCACGCAGGGCCCGTCCCAGTGCATTCGAATCGTCAAGGAATTCGCTCGCATGCTGCCCGAGGATATCATCGCGATCAATCTGAAGGAACCGCCGCGCCGCTTCCGACACCAGAACCGCGCGCCGGTCCTCGGTAAAGAGCATGATTCCGTCCTGCAGATTGCCCAGAATCTGGTCGAGATTTTCGCGCAGCGCGGAGTAAACTTCTTCAACGTTGCGCATGCGCTGACCGATCTTCTCAATCTTCGTGGAGACCTGCGCCGCCACGTCCTGATTCTTCGGTGTTCGTCCTTCAACGGGCGCTTCTCCGGCGGCGGTCAGGCGGTCGAGCTGCCGGCTGATTTCCGTCATGGGCCGAAGCGCCAGGTTGCTCAGCGAGAAAGCCGCCAGCAACGCCGCGATGAGGGCAAAACCCATCAGCCAGAACGCTTTTCTCAAGACCGGGTCATAGGCGGCGCGCAACAGTGAGGTGTGAACTCCCACGTGGACCGAAGCGAAAAGCTTTCCGTTGTTCTCCAGCGTCGCAAGAATGTCCAGGACCTTGGGCTGGCCAAAGACCTGCATCATCATCGGTACCGGCCCGGCTTTGAGCAGATGGTCAAAGGCGGGTCGAGTCGGCAGCGGCTTACCCTGATTAGCTGGATTCGTGCTCAGCAACACCGTCCCCTGGCTGTCGGCGATGTTGACGTCGTACACCGTAGACGAATAGCGGATGACCGAGACCAGTGAGGCTTGAAGGGTGGGATCGTTTTGCACGGTCTCGGCCATGAGCGCGCGCAACTCGCCGGGATTGTTGGGATCGACTGTGAGGCCCTGGAGGCCGGCCTCCAGAGCGTTCTGGAGCGCATAGCGCACCTGGTCGGCCACCATCAGGTTGGTGTCGTAGGTCTCCTTCACCGCGGCTTTGACCAGCTGGTGCACATACACCAGTGAGACCACCCCAGCGATCAAGAACACCAGAGCCGTAATGGCCAGAACGAGTTTGGTTTTCAAGCCCATCGGTTAAAAGAACGGCGGCACATCCGCTCGGAGCACTCCTTAAGAACCTTCAGGCGCGGTTGGCAGTTCTCACCTGTTTTGACGAAGATTTCTGTGCGTTCGGGGACGAAATTCGCAGGCCTTTCAGCGTTTTCCGAATCTTCTCAACTCTCAGTTTCATGCCGCTCCCGGCCATACTCCTTGAGCTTGTTGTGCAGAGTTTTCAGGCTCACGCCCAGAATCTCCGCGGCCCGTGTCTTGTTTTGTCCGGTAGCCTCCAGGGTCCGCAGGATCAACAACCGCTCCGCCTCGTCTACCGTGGCGCCCACGCGAACGGTGATTGTGCTGCCGTCGGAGGTTGCCGCTGCCGCCGCATCCTTGCCAAATCCCTGCGGCAGGTGTCCTGCATCGAGCGGCGCGCCGTCGGGGCAAAGAATGACCGCGCGCTCGATGGTGTTGCGCAATTCGCGCGCGTTCCCAGGCCAGCTATGTGCCATCAGCCGGTCCAGCATGGACGGCGCGATACCCGAAACTTTACGGCCGTGCTTCTGGTTCATCTCATTCACCATGGCTTCCACCATGGGCGGCAGATCCTCCAGATGATCGCGCAGCGGGGGCATGGCGATGTTGAAGACGTTAAGCCGGTAATAGAGATCGGCGCGAAGATGACCCTCCGCCACCGCGGTCTGCGGGTCTCGATTGGTCGCAGCCAGAACACGGACATCCGTATCGATCTCGGTGCGGGCGCCCAGCCGGCGGAATTTCCTTTCCTCCAGCACGCGCAGCAGCTTGGCTTGCGTCCCTGACGGCATCTCGCCAATCTCGTCCAGCAGCAGCGTTCCACCTGCTGCCAGTTCGAAGCAGCCAGCCCTGCGCTCTACCGCGCCCGTAAACGAACCTTTCTCGTGCCCAAAGATTTCGCTTTCGATCAGCGTTTCTGGAATGGCCGCACAGTTCACCGCGACAAACGGGCGCGCCTTGCGCGGGCTCAGATCGTGCAGGGTGCGCGCGACAAGTTCTTTGCCCGTCCCGCTCTCGCCCGTGATCAGGATGGGCACGTTCGACGGGGCAACCTGCTCGATCAGCGTGAAGATTTCCCGCATGCGTCGCGAGCTGCCGACCAGTTGGCCCAGTACGCCAGACTCGCGCAGTCTGCGGCGCGCAACTTCGAGTTCGATCACAGTCTGGCGCTGTTTTGTCGCGTTGGCCAGGATGGTCTTGAGCCGCGTCGGATCAACGGGCTTCTGAAGGAAGTCGTATGCGCCCAATTTCATGGCGTCGACAGCCAACTGGATCGAACCCATCGCCGTTAGCACCACCACGGCCATGTTGGCGCTCAAGCCCTCAGTACCCTCAGACAGTTTGGCCAACAGGCCCATGCCGTCCATGCGGGGCATCTTCAGGTCGGTCACTACGATGGCAGGGTCCCAGGCCTGAGCTTTTTCCCAGGCCTCGACTCCGTCTCGCGCCGATTCGGTTCGGTATCCCCACCCGGAGATCAGTTCCGCCAACCCGGCCAGCGCGTTGGGCTCATCCTCGGCGATCAAAACCTTTACGCTGTTCTCCATAGGGGCCTTTCGGTCACCCCATTAGCTTACCTTTTCGCAGTGGCATTGGGCGATAAAGCGGCCGGGAAGGGGCGTTGCTTCGGTAGGCGGCAATGACATTCGCGCGGCGGCAATGAGATGGCGCTAGCCGAGGCTGATCGATGAACGGATCGCAGCTAGCGCCCGAAAGCGTACGACACTTGAAAAAGCCCGCTGTCGATCCCGGGGTTTTGCTGCGCGGTATTGTGATTCGAGATGTGGTGATAGCGGTATTCCACGCGAATCGATCGGTGCAGGGTCCGGAAAACCTCAAATCCCGCCCCAAGATCGAAGGTGAAATTGAAGGACCCAGCCTGGATGATGGGAATCGGCTGCGTCGAGTACATGTAGCCGCCGTGCCCAGTGAAGAAGGGCTGGATCTTGCGACGAGGAAGAAAGTTCCATTGCATTCCAATTGGCGACATCGCTTCGCCGATCGTCCAGCGGCGCCCATTGCAGGAATAGGTCAGCGTCCCGCTGAAGACTATGCCATTTTCACCTGCGTAGCTGTAGGGAACTGTGGCCGGAGCACAGGTCACAAATTGCGCTCCGAAATCGTAGGTCGTTTTCGACATAACCGGCGTGATCTGATTGTTCGTTTCGGTGCCCACCGGATCGCTCTCGAGCGCCACCGGAAGCAGCTCCAGGCTGAACTGCCAGTTCACCGCGTTGCCCATGATCAGGCGCCGGTTGTAGGAAACGCCGAAATCGACGAGCTTGCGGTTCTCGGCGTATCCGAGCAGCATATGGCTTGAATCCGGAGAATAGGCGCCGAAGACTCCAAATGAATTCTTTCGCGCATAATATGGGTTTTCGGGGCGCACCTGGCCGGATGCGTTGGTGTTCGCCAGCGCCAGAACCAGCAAGGTACAGAGGCAAGAAAGACGAATGATTCGGTGCGAGAGACCACGCTCGTACGTAAGCAAGAAAATTCCCTTTCCCGCAGCGAACTGGATAGCGAAAAGGCCTGGATGTCAGTTCAAGGGTACGAGCCTTCACATGTAGATGAGACAAGCAAATTGGATGCGGCTTCTGCTCCCGAAGAAGAGTTGTTCCAAAATGATCCTTTTCCCGAGGGCCTATACTTTTGTTTTGACTGCGAAATTCATTGTAAGGGAGCGCGGACGAGGGCTAGGTTGCCGCGCAGGTCAAGGCGCTCGAGTCTCGGCTTGTCGCGAATCTGATGGCGGCGATGGCAGGCGGCCGCAGCCCCGAACCAGCAGACCGTTGACGGGCCTTCTACCCATTGACGACCCACTGCGCCGTTCTATACTAAACGGCACAAGATGAATCCAGATCCGCTTATCGGCAAGTCAATTCTGCACTACAGCATTCTTCGCCAACTTGGTTCGGGCGGCATGGGCGTGGTGTACGAAGCCCAGGACGCACAGCTGGACCGGCACGTGGCCCTCAAGTTCCTTCCGCCGGAGATGGCCAGGGACAGCCAGTTGCTGGAGCGTTTTCAGCGCGAGGCGCGCGCGGCCTCATCGCTGAATCACCCGAATATCTGCACCATCCACACCATTGAGCAATACGAGTTGCAGCATTTCATCGTGATGGAGCTGCTGGTGGGGCAGACGCTGGCGGAAAGGATGAGGGGGCAGCCGATGGACGTGGAGACGATCCTGCCGCTGGCAATCCAGATTGCCGATGCGCTGGAGTCGGCCCATGCCAAGGGCATCGTGCACCGGGACATCAAGCCGGCGAACCTGTTTCTGACGGACCGCGGTCAGCTGAAGATCCTGGATTTCGGGCTGGCCAAGATCACACAGGGCCAGACGACGCAGGCGGCGGACGGCGGAAGGACACTAGCGGCGGGCGACGAACTGACCTCGCCCGGCTCGGCGGTGGGCACGATCTCTTATATGTCTCCGGAGCAGGCTCGCGGACAACTGGTGGATGCGCGCACCGACCTGTTTTCGACGGGCACGGTCCTCTACCAGATGGCTACCGGCAGTCTGCCCTTTCCGGGAGACACGTCGGCAGTGATCTTCGACGCCATCCTCAACCGCGAACCGCAACCGGCCGCAGAGATCAATCCGGCGTTGCCGTTGGAGTTTGTACGCATCCTCGAGAAATGCATCGAAAAGGACCGGACGCTGCGCTGCCAGACGGCGACGGATCTGAAAACCGACCTCAACCGGATGAAGCGCAACCTGGAGTCGAACAAGAGCCGCGCCAAGGCGAAGACCGATTCGGATTCCGGAGTACAGAAGCAGAGGAAATCGGTCGCCGTGCTCTACTTTGAGAACCTAAGCGGCTCGAAAGAAGACGAATACCTGCGCGACGGCATTACGGAAGACGTGATTACGGAGCTATCGAAGATTCGCGGACTGAATGTCTTTTCACGCCCCACTGTGCTGGCCTTCCGCGACCAGGCGTTGACCCCGCTGCAGGTGGGGCAGAAACTGGGCGCCGCGTGCGTGCTGACCGGGACGCTGCGCCGCTCCGGGGCGCGGCTGCGCATCAGCGCGCAACTGGTGGATGCGCAAACCGATTTTCCGTTGTGGTCGGAGCGCTTTGACCGCGAGATGAAGGACGTTTTCGAAGTGCAGGACGAAATGGCGCGCAAGATTGCCGAAGCGCTGCGCGTAACGCTTTCGCCGGAGGAGCTGGAAGCCCTGGCGGTGAAGCCGACGGAGAATCTGCAGGCCTACGACCTTTATCTGCGCGGCAAGAGCTACGCGCGACGGCAGACGAGGCAGGACCTCGAGTTTGCGCTGCAGATGTTCGAAAACGGAGTCGCCATCGACCCCAGTTTCGCGCTGGCATACGCCGCCTCCGCCAACGCCTGCGCGATGCTTTACTACTACAGCCGCGATCAGATGTGGCTGGAGCGCGCGCGCGAAGCTTCCGGCAAGGCCGTGGCCCTGCGCTGGGACCTGCCCGAAGTGCAGGTGAGCCAGGCTTGGGTGCTCTATGCGGCTGCACTGTACGACGAAGCCGTACGCATGGTAAAGAAGGCCATCGAGCGCAAGCGCGACTCCGAGGGAGCGTATTACCTGCTGTGCCGCGCACTGTTTGCAGCGGGACGCTACCAGGAAGTGCTGGACGTGGCGGAAGCTGCCATCGAGTCCAGCGGCGAGGACTACAACGTTTACGTGCCAGTCATGAACTCCATGGGCGCACTGGGCAAGTCGGAAAGCGAGCGCAACATGATCCAGCGCCGGATTGGGGCTCTTGAAAACCACCTGAAGCAGGTGCCGGAAGACGCGCGGGCCCGCATTCTGCTGGGCGGGGACTACGCACGGCTGGGGCGGACGGACGACGCCCTGCGCGAACTGAAGATGGCCGTAACTCTGCGCGCCAATGAGGCATTGATTCTGTACAACGCTGCCTGTCTGTATTGTGTTCTAGATAGAAGAACGGAGGCTTTGGACGCGCTGCAAAAGGCCTGGGAAGTGGGATATCGCGACGCGGTTTGGGCGCGCCGCGATCCGGACCTGCTGGCGCTCCACGACGACCCGGAGTTCAACCGCATGTTTCCGGAACCTGCGGCATAGGCGATGGGATGGCTTCACGGCCAAGAGCTTCATCTGCGTGACCAGCTCTGAAATAAGAGCGGTGCATTGAGCCGCGATTTGCGCCGCACTCTGAATTCAAGAATCAACGCTGTTCATCACCGCCCCCGCGGCCTCAGCGGTCTATACTCTCTTCTGTCTATTTTTCAAATTGGAGTGTTCCATGTCTTCATCTGCCATTGACTATACCCGCCAAAACCACACTCGTTATCTCGAAGATTTGAAGGCTCTGCTGCGCATTCCCTCCATCTCCACGCTGCCCGAGCACGCGACCGACTGCCGCAAAGCCGCCAAGTCGCTGCTCGCCGAACTGAAGCGCATCGGAATGGAGCATACGCACCTCATTGAGACCGACGGCCATCCGCTGGTCTACGCCGATTGGCTGCATGCGGCCGGCAAGCCTACCGTGCTTATCTATGGCCACTACGATGTTCAGCCGCCCGACCCGCTCGACGAGTGGCTCTCGCCGCCGTTCGAACCCACGGAGCGCAATGGAAATCTCTACGCTCGAGGCGCGGTCGACGACAAAGGCCAGGTTGTCGCTCAGGTCAAGGCGCTTGAGTCGCTCATGGCCGTGAATCACGCGTTGCCCCTCAACGTCCGAGTTATTTTCGAAGGCGAAGAAGAGGTGGGAGGGGAGGGAATTGCGAACTACGTTGCTTCGAAGCCTGCTGACCTCGAAGCCGACTTTGCGTTGGTCTGCGACTCCGAACTCTTTGCTCCCGGCCTTCCGACTCTCTGCGTGGGCCTGCGCGGCATGATCTACACCGAGATCGAAGTGCGCGGCGCAAAAACCGATCTTCACTCCGGCATGTACGGGGGTGCGGCGCCCAATCCGTTCTTTGCTCTTGCGCACATCATTGCAAAACTCAAGGACGAGAACGGGAACATTCTTATTCCCGGCTTCTTTGGCGACGTTGTCGCTCCGAGCGCCGAGGAGCTTGCCGCGTGGCGCAGGCTGCCCTTCGACGAAGAGGAGTACCGCAAGAACGAAGTTGGCTCGAGACAACTCATCGGCGAACCAGGATACAGCGTCCTCGAGCGGACGTGGGCCCGTCCCTCGCTGGATGTGCACGGGATGCCCGGCGGCTTCATCGGCGCTGGCGCCAAGACCGTGATCCCCGCCAAGGCGCAAGCCAAAATCTCTATGCGTCTGGTTCCCAACCAGACGCCCGCCAAAACCTTCGCTCTTTACAAGAGCTACGTTGAGAAGATCGTTCCTCCGGGCGTGAGCGTGGACGTGCGACTGATTCACACCGGTGACGCGTGCCTGATCTCTGTCGACAACCAATACGTCATGGCAGCTAAGCGCGCACTTCACGAGGTCTGGGGCAAGGACACGGTCTTCATCCGCTCCGGCGGGTCGATCCCGATCGTCGGCGACATCGAACGTCACCTCGGCATACCCAGCGTATTGATGGGCTTCGGATTGCCCGACGACAATATTCACGCGCCCAATGAAAAATTCAGCCTGAAGAATTTTGAGCTGGGCATCGAATCGCTGATTTGCTTCCTGGAGGAAGTGGGGAAAAACGGGGACTAGTGACTAAGGGATTAGGGACCAGGGACTAGGGACTAAGGGAGCGAGGGAGCACCTGAACGGCGATGGCAGAGCGACTAGCCTCGACAGACGAGACAGACGCAACGGGCTTTGTTCTTGCCGGCGGACAATCGAGCCGCATGGGCCGCGATAAGGCGCTCCTGCTCTTTGCCGGCTGGCCGTTGGTCGCGCATGCGCTCGACATATTGCGCGATGCATGTCTTCCGGCCGCGATTGCCGGAGCCAGCCCGGCCGCCAGCTCGACGCTCGCCACTTATGCGCCGATCGTTCTCGATCCGCAGCCTGGCCTCGGCCCGCTGGCCGGGATCTGCGCCGCGCTGGAGGCCGCCTCCACGCGCTACGTCGTCCTTCTCCCCATCGATCTGCCTCTCCTGCCGCCCTCTCTTGTCGCGTACCTGCTCCATCACGCGCGAATCACCGGCCGCGCCGTCACCGTTCCATCGGTTAACGGTTTCGCGCAAACTTTCCCCGTTGTTCTCCACCGATCCGCGCTTCCAGCGCTCAAAGTGGAACTCGATTCCGGGAAGCGCAGCTGCTTTTCCGCATTTCATGTCGCGGCGGAAAGCTTCGGCCAACCGGTCGCCGTCGTTGCGGTCGAGATGCTGGCTCAATCGGGCCACGTCGCGCATCCTTTCGGCCTGGGTCCGGTGCGGTGGTTTCTCAATGTAAATACCCCTCAAGATCTTGGGCGGGCGGAACTGCTTTCGTCGCGTGCCATCGCGTAAGCTGGATGCATGTCGCTGTTCGAAAATCCCATCGGCCCCGACTCCCTGGAGCCGCTTGAAGCCGAACTGGACGCGCTCGCCGAGCCCAATCGCGAAGAGCCGCTGCTGCAAAATGCGTCTGCTCAGGATTCGGCCAAGCCATTCATCGTCTTCGACGATGTCTCCATCTCCTTCGACGGCCGTGCCGTCCTGGAGCATGTCAGCTTTTCTGTACGCCGGGGGGAGACGCTGTGCATCCTTGGCCGCAGCGGCGTCGGCAAGTCCGTTTCGTTGCGCTTGCTGATGGGCTTTCTCAAGCCCGACTCCGGATCGATCCAGGTGGAAGGGCAGGAAATCACGGGACTCGATGAAGAAGGCCTTCGCGCCATTCGCAAACGGATCACAATGGTGTTCCAGAACGGCGCCTTGTTCGACTCGTTGAGCGTGCGCGAGAACGTCGCTTTTCCATTGCGCGAGAAAGGCGGCCTGGCCGATGACCAGGTGGACCAGATTGTCGGCCGTCTCATCGGACTCACAGGCGCCGAGGATGTGGCCGACTCTTTCCCGGGCAGCCTGTCTACGGGCCGCAAACGCGCTGTGGCCATGGCCCGCGCGCTGGCTGCCCAACCGGAGATCGTCCTCTATGACGAGCCGACGACCATGGTCGACCCCATCACCGCGCGCCGCCTTGGCGGACTCATTCAGCGCCTCAAGCTTCAGCTTGGATTCACCAGCATCGTAGTCACACACGATACGCGCTTTGCCGAGAAGCTCGCCGACTCCGTGCTTTTTCTGCATCAAGGGCGGGCGGAATTCTTCGGTCCCCTTAGTGGCTTTCTTGAGTCCGCCAATCCGCCAATCCGCCAGTTCCTAAGCCTCGATGCTTATGTATTACCCTTAGATTAAAAGAGTTATGCATCTCTTGCCTTTCCACGCTAAACTGGATTCAGCAGTCAGAATCCCCTACTGGTAACCAATTCGTTGCATTCGCGCGTAATCTGTCCGCGGTATGATTCACTTGCTATTTGTTTCCCCTTTGGGCCAAGCTGGAGTCAAGCGATTGCACCCGACAATGCGTCGAATTCGGCGGCACGAGCAACGCTCGGGGTTTTTCGCGCCTATAGATAAACAGGATCTGAGTCTTTGTTTTGCCTTCACTGCACTTCCTTTCTTAACTAGTCCGGGCCTAACGTCCAAACCAATGTCCACACGGGGGATCCTGAATCCACGTCCGCGTGCTACCACACGTAGCGTCAGGTGTGCCTTGCGGGTGCGACACTGCTTCAGCCGCAACTCCAGGCGCAACACTGGGTCGTGGAAACCATCGCCCGTCGCGAAGAACAAGTCGCTCGTGTCAGTTCGTGCTTCACATGTCCCTTGGTTCTCACGTGTTCGATATCAACCCCAGCAGCCCGTAGTCCAGGCTCTTAAGAAGATTTGAGGTCTGCGTAGACCCTATGGCGAGTTCGGATTTCTGGCAAAAGCTGTCATCGTCTTTGACCGCTTCGGCTGAATGGAACGCCGGAGCCGCAGGCAACTCCTTACGACCTTCGAGGGGCACGGCCAAGCTGTGGATGGCGATGGATGCCCTCACCGTCTTCCTGGCCGCAGTGATGGCTACGCTCTATCGATTCCGCGCGAACCCCATGACTGGCGCACGAAGTTTTTTTGAGGGCACCATGTTTCACGGCCTGTCGGTGTGGATCCTGCTGGCCCTCTTGTGCGGCTTCACCTTTGCGCTCATCGTCACCAGCCGGCGCTTACATCTCTACACGCCGATGCACATGACAAACTTTCTCCACGAACAGAGAATGAGCGCCCAGGCCTGTCTGACCTCCGGCCTGCTGCTTACCGGAATGCTCTATCTGGTTAGAGCGGGAAACATTCCTCGCGGCATCGTGCTTGAAACGATAGGGCTGGTGACCATCGGCCTCGGCCTGCGCCGATTCATTTAACGCATTTTGCTTTACCAGCGCTTTGATCGCGGGCTCGATACGCGCAATGTGCTCATCGTCGGCACGGGACCAGAGGCTAATGCGCTTCGTCAGCACCTGGAGAAAATTCGCCACCTGGGCTACACATTCAAGGGGTTCATCGAGTTGCCCGGTTGCTCACCGCACGAGGACGTGTCAGAAGACATCGTGGGCAACCTCGAAACTCTCTTCCAGTACACGCGCAAGCAGTTCATCGACGAGATTTTCTTCACCACCCCCTGCGAGCGCGGAGTCGTTCAGAGTGTTCTGGAGCAGGCTCGGGTACATGGGGTCGATTTGCGCGTGATTCCCGACCTCTACGACGGCCTGGCCTGGAACAGTCCCATCGAGTACATCGGACAGTTTCCGACGATCCCCCTGCATCGCGGGGCGGTGCCTGAAATCGGCCCCATTTTCAAGCGCGTCTTCGACACCGTGTTTTCGGCGCTGGTTCTCGTTTTCCTGTCGCCCCTTCTGCTGGCCATCGCCATCGCGATCGAGCTCGATTCCCCGGGCTCGGTCTTCTACACTTCTGAACGCATCGGCAAGAAGGGCGTTGTATTCTGCTGCATCAAGTTCCGGACCATGGTTCGCGATGCCGACAGCCGACGCGCCGAGATCATGCACATGAATGAGCGCGATGACGTGCTCTTCAAGGTTTCAAACGATCCCCGCGTTACACGCCAGGGGCGCTTTCTTCGCAAGTATTCGCTGGATGAGCTGCCCCAGTTCATCAATGTACTTCGCGGCGAGATGAGCATTGTCGGGCCGCGTCCGCCTCTGGCCGGCGAGGTTCGCAAGTACGATCTCGACCACCTGCGCCGCCTCGACGTGACTCCCGGCATCACAGGCCTGTGGCAGGTGCAGGGCCGCCAGGATCCATCCTTCGCCAGTTATGTCTCGCTGGACGTCACCTACATCGACAACTGGAGTATCTGGCTGGACTTCAAGATCATTATGCGCACCATTGCGGTGGTTTTTTCCGGCACTGGCACATAGTTGGATGT
This sequence comes from Occallatibacter sp., assembly GCA_052145255.1. GTDB lineage: Bacteria > Acidobacteriota > Terriglobia > Terriglobales > Acidobacteriaceae > Telmatobacter. The sequence continues at coordinate 41,736 of JBKQOX010000004.1, read as the reverse complement.
CACGTTAGAGAAGTGGCGAGGCCGGGAGCCGATCGACCTCCGCGAAGCCGCCGTTATACCAGGCCTGTATTTTGCTTGATCTCAATGTCCTGGAACACGTGGGCTGAATCCACTGGCTTCTTCATTTCAGTGGCCAGTGTCGGGATGCCTGGCTGAGGCATCCGCTCCATTCGCGGCTCGGTGTTTCGGCGCACCCGTAGATTGTTGACGGCATATTCGACGTAGGGCGACTTCAGCTCCGGATCCTTGCCCAGGAAGCGGCATGTCGCCGTAACCTGCTCAACAATGAAGGTGGGCTGAAACCCGGCCAGTTCGAGTTCCTTCTCTTTCGTGATCATGTACACGATGAAGCTGAAGACTTCGTCGCTGAGAGTCAGATTGTGCCGTGCGCATTCCATTTGGAAGATGCGGCGGAATTGATCCATGCCCGGAGGGCCGACTTCGATTTTGTAGGGAAGGCGGCGCAGAAACGCCGGATCCATCAGGTCTTCCGGATTCAAATTGGTGGCAAAGATCACGATCTCTTCGAAAGGAATGCTGAAGCTTGCGCCCGAGCGCAGCTTTAGGTAGTCCACCCGGCTTTCCATGGGCACGATCCATCGGTTCAAGAGGTCTCTCGGGCTCACGAACTGCCGACCGAAGTCGTCGATGAGGAAGCAGCCGCCCAAAGCCTTCATGTGCAGCGGCGCGTCATAGTAGTGGCCCTTCTCGTCGTAACGCAGGTCAAGCATGTCGAGAGTGAGTTCGCCTCCAGCGACGACGAACGGCCGCCGGCAAGTGACCCAGCGCTTGTCACGCGTGTCGCGCAGGAAGCTCGCAGCCTCGGAACCCTCTTCTTTCTCCGCTGGGAGGTTTGCCTGGAGATGGAGCCGTGGATCGTAAAAGCGGATGATCTGTCCTTCAACGGTAATCGCGTACGGCACGTGAATCACATCCTTGAAGACGCTTGCGAAACTCAGCGCGACTGAGGTCTTGCCGTTTCCCGGCGGCCCGTAGAGCAAAATCGCGCGGCCGGAGTTCAGCGCTGGTCCTGCCTGTTCCACGATGGTTTCGTCGATCGTCAATTCTTTAATGGCCTTGTGGACCTGATCCAGCGTCACGCGCTCGTTGGTCGGCTTCTGCATGTTGACGCGATCGATGAACTCCGCCAGTGTGACGGGCGCGGGGCCAATGTATCCCGATCTTTGCAGCGCTTCGAGTGTCCAGCGCTTGCCTTCATCGGTCATGGCGTAGCGCATGTCGAGCACGCTGTCTGAGCTGATTGCGCCGAGGGTATAGATCAACTGCCGCTGAATGGCGATATTCGCCAGGTCCATCACGATGTGCTGTGGGAGCTTGATTCCATCCGCAAGCTGGCCTATCTTCTCCAACCTGGAGGAAAACATCAGCTTCATGAAGAGAGAAAGAAGATCGGTGTCCGCGATACCGGTGCCGTCGATGTCGGCAGGTTCTTGCGGGACACGGTGAATGAACCGGTAGATCGTGCGCTCGTCGATCAAACCGAGCGCGACCAGATTGTCACCCAGGGTTCCACCCTGTGACACCTGGCGCTGAAGGGCGGCGCTAACGTCTCTCTCCGTGACCAGGTTGGCACGGATCAACAACTCGCCCAATTTCAATTGCGGTCCGATGGCGTTCCCCCGACAAACAATCTGTCTTCAGCAGATTTCGTCGACCGCCCCCGCCGTGCCTTTAGGGATGGGTCAAATCGTTACGATTTTGATCCTAGGCCCTGACTTTCGTCGAAAGAAATCCCCCATTTGGGGATGGCTGCATAAAGTCTTTCTATCTAATAACTTAGCTTTCCTTGTTCGTGCCTAACCGGCCTGAAATCGTTTCTTTGAGAATTCTCGACCTCGTGCGTGTTCCCCTGGCCGCGTGGACTCAGGAGCTCCGGCACCCCTCCATTTACACTGGATTTGTGAAGATCGCGCTGGCGCAGATCGATCCCACGGTCGGGGATTTCACTGGAAATCTGCAAAAAATCGTTGCTTTCAGCCGGCGGGCCGCCGATTCAGGCGCTCGCTTAACCGTTTTCTCTGAACTCGCCATCTGCGGCTATCCGCCCGCCGACCTGCTCGAGAAACCCAGCTTCCTGGCTCGCTGCCAGACGGCAGTTGATGAGCTTCGAGCCGCGACGTTCAATTTGCCCACAGCAGTTCTGGCCGGCGTCGCCCTGCCGGCTGGCGGTGCGGATGGCAAACCCGCCTTCAACGCTGCCGTCCTGCTCGATCGCGGCAATCTGCTTCTCGAACAACACAAGTGCCTCCTGCCCTTTTACGACGTGTTCGATGAGCAGCGCTACTTTTCGCCGTCGGGACCTCAAAAGGTTATCGACCTCGATGGGACTCGGCTCGCCATCACCATCTGCGAAGACGCCTGGAACGACAAGAACTTCTGGCCGCGCCGGCTTTACGCCGTCGATCCCATGGAAGAGCTGATGCGCCAGAGCCCTGCGCTGCATATCAACCTCTCTTCCTCGCCGTTCTGGCACGGCAAGCGCACCGTCCGCCGAGAGATGCTGGCCGCCATCGCGCGCCGCGATAAGATCCCGGTGTTGATGGCAAACCAGGTGGGCGGCAACGACAGCCTCGTCTTCGACGGCTCGTCTCTGGCTCTCGATGCGCGTGGAGAGTTGATTGCGCAGGCAGCCTCATTCGAGGAAGACCTGGTGATCGTCGATCCTTTCAATTCTTCGCCCGTGCCGCTGCCCGAAGACGACGAAACCGAAGCAGCTTACCGCGCACTGGTGTTGGGAACGCGCGACTACGTGCGCAAGTGCGGATTCAGCAAAGTGGTCATTGCCCTCAGTGGCGGCGTTGACTCAGCGCTGGTTGCGGCCATCGCGGCTGAGGCTCTCGGCGCGGAGAATGTGACGGCCATCGGGATGCCAAGTCCGTATTCCTCTTCGGGCTCCATCGATGACAGCCGCCAGTTGGTTTCGAATCTCGGCATCCGCTTTGAAACCATCTCTATCAACGAGCTGTTCGCCGATTTCAACCACGCGCTGGCGCCGCTTTTCCGTGAGCTGCCGCCCGACACGACCGAAGAGAATATCCAGCCTCGCATCCGTGGTACGATCCTCATGGCTCTCTCGAATAAATTGGGCGCTCTGGTGCTCACCACGGGAAACAAATCCGAGATGGCTGTGGGCTATTGCACCCTGTACGGCGACATGGTGGGCGCTCTTGCGGTGATCGGCGATCTGGTGAAGACGCGGGTGTATGCCGTATGCAATTGGCTCAATCGGGAGAAGGAAGTGATCCCCGCCGCCATTCTCTTGAAGCCACCCTCGGCCGAGTTGCGGCCAGGCCAGATGGATACCGACTCGCTGCCACCCTATGAAGTGCTCGATCCCATCGTCGAAGCCTATGTCGAGCGCTATGAGACGCCGGAGTGCATCGCCGAGAAGCACGGTTTTACCCTCGAACTCGTCCAACAGGTAGTGCATCTCATTGAGCGCTCAGAATACAAGCGCCAGCAGGCCGCTCCCGTCCTGAAAGTCACGTCGAAATCATTCGGCATGGGCCGGAGATTTCCGATCGCGGTCAAAGTCCAGGTCTGACTCTAGATTCCACTGCCGCGTTATAAGCTAAGGGTAGGGAGTTTTCCCTTGAGCGAAGGAGAAAAGCTTGATCCGTCTGTCAACCCGATTCATCGGCGCCGTTGCGCTAACTGCCTTATTCGTTCCCGCACTTCAAGCCGCTGCCCAGCAGCACGTGCCACCCGCGCCCGATACCGCCTCCGCGCCCTCGGCGCCCGTTCAGCAGCCCTCAGACATGGCTCCCGCGGACCAACAGCCTGCGGCCCCGCCCGCCGCGCCAGCTCCGTCGGGTCCTCCGGTGTTCCCCAAGCCCGATCCCGCCAACTTTACCGCCGCCGCTCCCACAAAGGAGGTTGTCGACGGCTTTCTTCAGGCCAATTGGGGCTTCGACCAGGACCGCATGTGGCAGGTGCAGGCCATTCTTAAGACGCCCGCTGACGGCGTCAGCAAGGTCATCGTTCTGGTCGGCGATAAAACCGGCAAGCAGAAACCGCAGGTTTTCTCCTTCTTTGCTCTTCCTGACGGCAAGCACATCGTCGCCGGTGACGACATTATCGCCTTCGGCGCCACGCCCTTTGCCGACGCCCGGCAGCAGTTGCAACAGCACGCTAACGGTCCCTACCGCGGAGTTGCATCGAAAGATCTGGAATTGGTCGAGTTTGCCGATTTCCAATGCCCACACTGCAAAGAGGCCCAGGCCAACATGGACAAGCTGGCTGCGGATTATCCCAAGGCGCGTATTGTCTATCAGAGCTTTCCCATTCCCGCACTTCATCCGCAGGCTATGAACGCCGCCGAGTACGGTGTCTGCGTGACAAAGCTGGGTGGCAGCTCGGCCTTTTTCCAGTATGCGGCGGCGGTCTACGAAGGTCAGGACGGCTTGGCGAGTCCCGACGGCGCAACGCTTACGCTGAACAGCGCCACCACCAAAGCCGGCCTGGATCCTGCCAAGGTCGCGGCTTGCGCTGCCACCCCTGAGGTCAAGGCTGATGTTGATGCCTCCGTTCAATTGGGAAAGGACCTGGGCGTTGCTGAAGTGCCCACACTGATGATTAACGGCCGCGCTGTTCCGGCTACAGCTCCCTATGACCTGCTGAAGAAGATCATCGACTACCAGGCCAAGGCTGACGGCGTTGCCGGCCAGTAGGGTTCTTGCCGGCGTCCTTCTGCCTTGACGGCCGGAAAGATCGCATTCGTCACCCATCCTTTCCGCTCTGATTTGCGGAAAAGGTTGCGGCATTCTGCGCAACGAAGCGTATAGTCCTTGCCTCTTTCGCGACTCGAGCTGACTACTTTGCCGCGACCAACGCTCCCGCATTGCAGGTTGCAGTGGTCGGCGTGAAGATGGGGTTCGCGTTGTCGTCCATCGCCGTCATCAGCTTGCCGTTCACCGTGAGCGGCTGAGACAGGTCAAGCGACCCATCGGAATGAACGCTGAGAGTGAAGGGATTTGTACCGTCGCTCTTCAAGGAAACAACCGCGGCGCCGCCTTGAAGCGAGACGTCGTACCTCGCCAGCACATGTGCCTGCGCGCAATCGATCACGGCATTCCCGTCGTTGAACTGAATCTTGAGGCCGCTGGAGTTTGTGAACAAACCAGCCATGCGCGGTCCCGGCGGAACCGTGAACTGATTTGGGTCATTGGATGAGGCATCGCCGGCCATCGTACTGAGCACCGTGCCCAGCGCCGAGAGCATGCCGGATCCGCTTGTGGACAGTCCCGCGTCGAGAATCACGCCGGGTCCGGGCGCGAGCACTCCGATGCTGCAATGCTCAGTGATGGGTCCGTAGACTGGCGTGCGCGAAACCTCTGCACCGGTTTTCCGATTCGTCACCACTTCATAGCCGGTGATCTGCTGCCCGGTGATGTCATCGGCAGCGGGCCCAGCAGCCTTCCCATCTGGCCCCAGCGTGACGACAAACGCCTGTGGCTGATTGGCGATATTGATGGTCCACTTTCCTCCTGAGGCATCGACAGTGTAACTGTGCGCGCCTTGAACCATCTTGCCGCAGTTTCCGATGTCGACGTTGGCGTCGGCAAAGGTGAAGGTGAGTCCGCCGGATGCCTTGAAGGTGCCGAGCACCACCAGGCCTGCCTTGCCTGGGCCTGTAAGCCCGCTGAGGTCGATGCCGATCATCTGCTTCAGGCCTTCGCCCATTCCCGCGCCGACGCACTGTAGTCCGGTGCCGCCCAGCTCAAAGCATCGGCGGATCGCGATCTGACTGGGATCGTTTGTCGGCGGCAGCGTTTGGGTGTTTGATCCGCCTGGCTGCCCGGGCGCCTGGTTCATCGATGCCTGCCATAGCTGCTGGATGTCGGGCATGGGAAAAGTCTGAAATAAATAGGCCGTGAAATCGGTTTGGCCAACATAGGAATCCTGCGGATTGGCCGCCGACTTAGCGAAATTGGTGTACGCGTTGAAATAGGTGGTTAGCATGCGCACTTCGTCAGGCGTCATCTGGTTTGCCTGCAGGCGCGGTCCCGCCAGCGCCCCAATCAACTGCCCGAATTCATGCAGCGCGCTTAATTGGCGATTCACCGTGTCCTGCGCGCTCGAGCCCTTCACTTGCGCCACAATCTGGTCGACTGTCGGAAACTCTTTCAGGTACGGCGGGTTGAAAGTCTGCTGCGTATTGGCTGTGGCCGGAGCGCTTGGCGCCGCTGGGGTTGCGGAAGGTGGTGTGACGGTGCACCCCTTCAGCCTGCCGGTCATCTGCGACCATGCGCTGTCCATCGTCGTCAGCAGGTTGCCGTTCTGCTTTTCGACCGTTTCGCACCATTGGTCGGCGCGGTACGGCTTGCAGGTGGTGACGGTGTAGGTGATGCCATTCGCACACTGGTAGGGCACGTTCAGCACCGGCGGTGCAGGCGTTTGCGCGGCAGCCCCCATTGCCAGAACGATCATGAGTCCGGCGAGTACCGCGGAAGCCCTGCAACACGCGCGCAGCTCAGGAGATCCCTTGTAAAAAGCACCGTAGAATCCGGCAAAGCGCGCAACTTTCATCGCGTCCATCGATTCCCTCCAGTGAGACTTGCATCGGTCGCAGGCACTCGATTCGCTTGGCGCGCCAAGCCAACACCGAATGCAGGAAACAACTCTTGTTCAAATCCAAAGGAATGCGGATGAATGAACTGGCGGGGGAGCCAGCCAAGGGGCCGATGCGATATGGTACCAACCTGCGGTCCTTCTGAAAAGACGCCTGGACGTGAAGTGAAAGTTTCAAACGTGGGTTGATTTGAGCACGAATCAGCGGCGAATCAATGCAGCCAAGCCGGATGCATCAACTACTGCGTGCCCCGCTCCACCCGCATCATCGCGGTATGCCCCGCGGCCTGGGTCCCGCGAATCACATGGGGCGTCATGACGATCACCAATGTCGCGTAGTTCCGCTGCAAATCCTTGCTGCTTACATCGTTCAGCCCAGGAATCTCGCTGATTCCCGGGGTTCCGCTGATCGCCAGGCTCTGCGACTTGTCCATCTCCGTGGCCACCACTGCGGCCTCGCCTGCTCGCAGCGTGACCACCCCTGAGTACGCCCGATTGTCCAGGACGGGGTTTCCATCGATCGAGGACCCCGCCAGCGCATCGAGCTTGAGGTCAATGGACAGAGCGACGTCGCCGTCGCGCAATACCCTGGGATTCACCTTCAGGTTCAATCCCAGGTCCTGGTACTGCACCATGGGAACATTCGGAACCGACGATGTGAGCGATGACAGAAGCGATGACAGGGCGCTCGAGCTCCCTGCTCCCGTCAATCCGGGGATTTTTGGGACGTTGGACGAGAGGTTCCCGTACGAAGCCGTCTGAATGGGGTACCTTTCGCCTTCCTTGATCGTCTCGTCCTGACCGTCCTCCATGCGCAGCTCAATCTGGTCGAGCTCCCGCGAATCGGACGTGTTCAGGTTCAGGTTGAACGTCGCCGCGCCTGGCGCCAGAGCCGACTCCGTCAGCCCGCCGCCGAACAACGCAAATCCGCTGGTGAGCAATGGGCTCGATACCTGACCGGAGGCGATGAGGATGCCCAGGATGGCCAGCGGATCGTTGCTCGCGGCCAGCCCCGACGAGATAATCTCCTGCACCAGGCTGGCGTTCTGGCTCAACAGCGATTGCTCCTCGGCAAACACATTGAATGCCGAAATGCTCTGCGGCAGCTGTGTTCCAGTATTGCGCGTGCTGGTATGAGCCACTTGAATCATGCGTACGTCTATAAGCACCTGGCTGCGTCCTTCAATCAGGCTCCTCATCGTGGCGTTGAACGCATCCAGCGTCGACGCCGGCGCGCGCAAGGTCAGGCTATGCTGCGACTGCGAAAGCTGAGCCTGCTGCGCTTGAAACACCTCTTTCGCCAGTGTTGAGACTTGGGTCATTTCATCGGCGCTCAGCCCGGACAGGTAAACCGTTTCCGACTCCTCGGGCATTAACCTCTCCCGGTTAGCGCGCGAATCGTCGGCTACCAGGACCTGATGCGCGTCAAGCGGCACGAAGAAGGTGTGCGTCGCCATTCCCAGAATGTGCGTTGCATCGGCAAAGCTCACGTCATCCAGGTCCAGCCGAATCTGGGTCGGTTGTATGCTGTCGTCGAGCATGGCCTTGACCCCGTACGCCTTGAAGACTTGGTCGATTACCTGACGCCGGTCGTTGTGCAGGTGAAAGCTCTGCTTTGCCGGCCCCGCCAGGATCGTGTCCTCGCCGGCGATCTCGCTGGCTGCCTGCTCATACTGCGACTTGGGCTGAGCGCGGACTGTTTCATCGGCGAGCTCGTCGAGATGCTGGCTGGCCTCAAAGTTCGCGGGATCGAGTGAAAGAGCGCGCGTGAGGGCGGCGCGCGCGCCAGCCTCATTGTTCAGAAGCCGGTCCTTGGCCGCCTCCTGAATGAGTGCGGTCACTTCGTGGCTTTTGGCGACAAGGGCAGCGAGGTGGTAGTTGGAGTTCGAGGGGTCGAGCGCCGCGGCGCGATCAAATCCCTGCATCGCCTGGTCAAACTGGCGGTTCAGAAAAAGCTTGCTCGATTCCAGATAGAGTTTTTCTGCCCGCCTCTGATCGCTGCTGCGCGGCTCTTTCGTTTTGGGCGGCGCGGGAATCTCGCTCTCTGCCGGCGGCTGAGCGGCCGCCGAGTTCGGGCTGGGGTTGGCACCCGTGTCGGAAGAAGCGCCGTGGGTGCTCGTTGCGCTTGGTGCCGTTGGAGGTGCGGGACTGCTCGATTGCGCCTGAAGGACGCCCGCTGCGGCAGCAAGCACCAGCAGCGCGCAGCAAAACGTCGCCGCCGCGCGCATCCGCATGTGTCGGACTTCACCCAGCTCCCGCGCCTCGATTGTTGACGTTTGGATTCTCATCGTGTGTTTGGAGCCATGGCCAGCAAATCCTTGAGCGAGGAAACGCATGCTTCCGGCTGGGAGTGCAACAACTCGTCAAAGTTATATTTTCCCGTGGCCACGGCGATGACGGAAAGAAAATTGGCCCGCGCAGCCTCGATATCCCGCGGAGTGTCGCCCACGACGCAGATTCGCGCACCTTTGCCCGCCAGCTCTCTGGCCATTTGCGCCGCATGGCCGATTAACTCGGCGCGGATTGGAAAGTGGTCGCTGAAGCCGCCGAATCGGAACCACTCGCGGAGGCCGGCTTTCTCAATCTTGATCCAGCCGATAGCCTCGAGGTTCCCTGAAGCCACGCCAAGCAGCGCGCCCTTTTGCGCCAGATGACGAAGAACCTCTTCAATCCCCGGAGTCAGTTCCGGGTCCAGCTCATGGCGCCTTTCGGCGACGGAATTCCGCATCGCCTCAAGAATAGCGTCGTAGTGACTCTCCAGAACATTGTCGGGGATTCCCGCCTGGCGGCATGCCTCGCGCAGAATCGCGGTGTCCGTGCTGCCATGGATCAAAACTCCGGCCAGCGTGATCTCAAATCCCGTTACCCGATGCACGCTCGCGGCCACCGATTCATAATGGACCCGGTCACGGCTGCGCATCAGCGTTCCGTCGATGTCGAACAGATACGCGTCCTGCCGGTCCCACGCGAAATCGGGCTCGATCTCGATTCGGGCTTCGCTCTTCTGTTGTATTTTCTGCATGATGCGGGGGCGAGATTTCAGCCCTGGCGGTAGCCCTGGCGATACGCTCCGTATACAGGACGTTCGCTCCGAGGCGGACGCTTGAGTTCGGCACGGACTTCGGCCAGATCCAGTCCCAGTTCCGCCATCGCGCGGCTCAGCGTGTTGCGATGCATTCCCAGTTCTTCGGCCGCCTTGCACTGGTTTCCTCGGTGCGCCACCAGCACCTCGCGCAGGTACTGCCGCTTGAACTCGCGCACCGCCTCTTCGTAGCGGATTCCGCTCGAGTGCATTTGCGTCACCAGGCTTTCCAGTTCTCGTTTCACTCGTCCCTCTTGCCAAATACGAAGAATCAGTCTAACCCGTCCTGCGGCCTTCGTGCAGCACAATTTCTCAGCTCGTGCCGTGGGGGTGCATCCACTCCGGCGATTCGTGTTCTAAAAGCATCAGGCCTTTGCGCACGCGATCGCCAAGGTCGCCGGGACTCACCTTCTCGCTCATATGGAGCGTCCCGAAAAACAATTTCGGTAACCTGGCCTCGTTTAACCATCCCTGCCCTGGATAAAAGGCCACGATCACCAGAATGCAGATCATCACCAGGAACACTCCCTGAATGAATCCAAGGATTGCTCCGGCCAAGCCATCCAGACATCCGAGGCCCAACTTATCGGCCACCTTACCAATCATTCCGCCGATCAGGTTCGCAACCCCCATAACCAGGAGCGCAATCAGCAGGAAACCGACGGTGTTGGCGATCGCGTCAGCCTTGAAGATCGGCTTGAACAGAGCCCCAGCTCGCTGGTAATTCCACGCTGCCAGCGTAAGCCCAAGGATCAACCCCGCCAGTGAACAAGCCGAGCGGAAGAAACCCTGCGCAAGGCCAGCCAAGGTCGCTCCCGCGAGCACTGCCAGAATGACCCAATCAACCCACGTCATATTCCGCTCCGTGTCCGCTACAGGGCCCGTCCACAAACCCTACTTGTCCATCTCCCGTCCGGTCAAGCGCCGGAAGGCCTCAAGATACTTTGCCCGTGTCCGTTCGACAACTTCTTCCGGCAGACCCGGAGCCGGCGCCTGCTTGTTCCAGCCAATTTCTTCCAGGTAGTCGCGAACAAACTGCTTATCAAACGAAGGCTGCGCTCCGCCAGGCTGCCAAGTCTTGCCGTCCCAGAAACGCGATGAATCCGGTGTGAGGACCTCATCGGCAAGGATAACCCCTTCGGAGGTTTTGCCAAACTCGAATTTCGTGTCGGCCAGGATCAGCCCGCACGACTCCGCATGCGCGGCGGCCCGCTGGTAGATTGCGAGCGTCAGCCTTTGCAGATCGACCGCCTCATCCGCGCCCACCAGCTTTTCCATTGTCGCAAAGGAGATGTTCTCATCGTGCGCGCCGTCCTGGCTCTTGGTAGCCGGCGTGAAGATTGGCTCCGGTAGCCGAGATCCGTCTTTCAGATCGGGCGGAAGCTCGATGCCGCACACCGTTCTCGATGCCTGGTACTCCTTCCATCCCGATCCCGCCAGAAATCCCCGCGCCACACACTCCACGGGAAACATCTGCGCCCGCTTCACAAGCATCGAGCGCCCCTCCAATTGATCGTTATACGGTCGGAGTGCCTGCGGGTACTCCTCCACATTCGCGGAGATGACATGATTGGGAACCAGGTTTTTGAGCAGGTCGAACCAGAAAAGCGAAATCTGTGTGAGAATCTTGCCCTTGTCCGGAATCCCGGAGCCCAGCACGTGATCGAATGCCGATATGCGGTCAGTCGCCACCAGCAGAAGCGCGCCATCGACTTCATAAAGGTCGCGCACCTTGCCGCGCCCCAGCAAGGGAATGTCGCCAAGGTCGGTCATCAGCAATGCTGCCATTTGGATTGTTCCTCTTGGATCGTTCTTCGGGGGGCTGAATTTTCGATTCTCCGGCGGCGAACGCGCTTTGTCAATGATTCCTGCGCGTGTACCCAAGCCGGAGGTCGGTCTGCCTTCAACGGCAGCATCTCCCAACACCTCGATGGCGCCATGCGGTCCTCATTCCGGCCGGAAATGGCGGCCATTCTCCCGCGTATTTCGTTAGCACAAACCCCTGTGACGGCCGTCACGGACCCTCAGCCACGCTTGGGAGACACTTCGACTGTCAACATGGTTCGGAGGGCGTGTACGAAAGCCTTCTTTGAGCCGGGCGACACGAGGCAGCAGTGGAAAGGGGAAGCCGCGGCTAGCTTCGTTTAATGCAGGGATCACCAGTAGCCGCGTGCTACCGACCTCCAGTGCCGGCTACTGGTCCCCGTCTTTATCTTGTTTATGTAGATCTACAAGCGCCTCCGAAGAGAAGTTATCCTTCGGGGGCGAATTTTTGCCCGTAGTGGCTCTCCGAAACGCTGGCATGTGCCTGACCCACCCCAGGAACCTGGAGCCAAGAACTGCGAACTGTCGTTCAATGCGGCCTTCCGGGCAGCACGAAATGCTCCTCGCAGCGCGGCTCGTAGTTGTCTCCAGCCATGATGATCGGGCTGGAGTAGTCGGCTGGCTTTCCATCGATCATTCGCTGTGGATACAAGGCCTTGGCTCCGCAACTGCAATACGCCACCAGCTCGGTCACGTTGCCTGCGTAGGTGCGCACCAGCCACGAAAGTTCCAGCATCTCGCCGAATGGCATGCCGCGAAAGTCGAGTTCGAGGCCCGAGACCATAACGTCGTAGCCCGCGTCGAGCAGCCGCTTGGTGAACAAAAAGAGATCGCGTACGAATTGACCCTCGTCGAGAGCGATACACTCTACGCGTTTGCCGATCCGCTGCTCCGTCGCCCGAATCACAGGCAGCGCGGTCCAGGGATCGGCGGAAGGGAACTCGACCGCCTCCATTTTTCCGCAACCGTTGCGATTGCGGCTTTCGACCACCCCGGCGGCGGCCTTGGTATCGGCGCTGGGCTTCAGCAACATCACGTATTGCTTGGCGTACTCACGGCGCGTTTCAATTCTGCGCAGCAACTCCGCGGTCTTATTGCTCCGCATGGGCCCGACAATCATCTCGAGCTTGCCTGGCACGACTTACTCCATGAAACCGTGGACCGTGATTCGTGGACCGTGAACAGTGGACGCTGCACCACGGCGGCATAAATCCCTGATCCGCCGGTTCCTTGGCACTCTGTTCCCTCGGTCCATGCCTCTACGCCGTCGCCCGCTGCGCCTCGCGCTGATGCCCCAGCCGCACGCTCACCACCTTCGACACGCCTGGCTCCTGCATCGTGACGCCGTAGATCATATCGGCGGCCTGCATCATGCGTTTGGAGTGCGTCACGATGAGGAACTGTGTGTCGCGACTCAGCGATTCGAGCAGGTCGGAGAAACGGCCCACGTTCGTTTCGTCGAGCGCCGCGTCCACTTCGTCGAGCACGCAGAACGGGCTGGGCCGGAATTGGAAGATGCCCACCAGAAGCGCCAACGCCGTCAGCGACTTTTCGCCGCCCGAAAGCAGCAGCACATTCTGCAGTTTCTTGCCTGGCGGCGAAACCACGATGTCCAGCCCGCTCTCGTCCAGATTTCCTTCGTCGCTCACGCGCAAAAATGCCTGGCCGCCCTGGAAGAGCCGCGCAAAAACGCGTCCGAAATTCTCGTTGATGCTGGTCAGCGCTTCGTCGAACTTGGTGCGCGAGATCTGATCGATCTCCTTAATCGTCTCCTGCGTGTTTTCGATGGACTCGATCAGGTCCTGCCGCTGCGTGGTCAGGAAGCTGTGACGCGCGGCCGTTTCCTTGTACTCGTCGAGGGCCATCATGTTCACCGGGCCCATCTGGTCCAGCCGTTCGCGCAGCGTGCGACAGGTCTCTTCCTCGGTCGCTAGTTCTTCACCGGCGAGACGCGCGATTGCCACGTCGTCGCGCAGCACTTGCGCTTCTACATTCACTTCGGCAAGGCAGCTCGCCTCCAGGTGCTCCAAGTCGGAGCGCAGCTTGGCCAACTCGCTCGAAAGAGCAGCTCGATCCTCGCGTAGTTGATCCAGCGCCGCACGCTCGCTCTTGAGCTCGGTCTCAAGCTCGGCCAACTGCTGTCGCAGCGCTTGAGCCTGCTCCGCGATGGATTGGGCCGTGGACAGTGCTCTCGTCTGTGCCTGCACAAGTTCCGCCAGGCTCTTCGCGAGTTCAGTATTTTCATTGATGCGCTGCTCGCGCTCTGCCGTTGCCGCTGTGCGCTGCCGTTCGATCGACTGGGCCCGCCGCTCAAGATCGCCGAACAGCCGGTCGATGCGCTGGAAGGCCGTCTCGGCCCCGCGCCGCCGCTCTTCGAGGCCCGCCAGCTCCGCGGTCATCTTCGCGGCTTCCTGTTGCAAAAGCTCGCGCTTCTGCCGCAGAATCTCCAACTGCGCTAGTTGCGTATACTGGCTGCTTTCGGCCTGCGCATGCTCGGCCTCGAGCCGCGCAGCCTCGCCGCGCCTTTCCGCAATCGACTGGTGCTTGGCGTCGCGCGCATCCTTATTGCGCGCCGCCTGCGACTGCCACTCCTGCATGCGCCGCTCGATGCGCTGTTCCTCGGCCTCCATCTGTCTGAGAGCCGCGCCCAGGTTCGCTGCCTCGCTCTCGGCCTGTCGCCGCTCCTCACCGCGTGACTCCAGTTGCGCCGTCAGGTCTTCGATGGCTCGCGTCAGCGCTTCAGCGTCTCTCTCCGCCGCACTCAGTTCCGAATCGAGCACGGCGAGCCTGCCTTCGGTGTCGCGCAGCTCGCGCTTCAGCGCCAGTGGGCCCTCACTCGCAGGCTTGCCGCCCGTCACCGTCGAGCGGTGAAAACATTCGCCCTCCGGCGTGAGGAAATAAGCGTGCGTGTAGCGCAACGCCAAGCGCTGCGCCTCGATGGCGTTGTCAGCCAGATAGCCGTGCCGCAGCTTTGGCAGCAGAGACTCAAGCGAGCGCCCGAACCCGTTCAACACCTTAATCGCATCGCGCAGCGGGGTCAGGCCAGGCTCGTCCACCGGACCCTCGCCGGTGTCGAAGAGCACGCCCTGTGCGTCGGAATGCACGAGGAATGTGGCGCGCCCGTCGCTGGTCTTGAGCACGCGCACGCCTTCTTCCGCCGCGCCCCAGCTTTCGACGACCACGTAATTGAGCTCTTCGCGCAGGAATTCGTCTACCACGCCTTCATGCTCGCCGCTCACTTCAACAAAGTCCGCCAGCGTGCCCACCGGCGCGACCGACGGCCCCAGCGCACCCGGTTTCAGCAGCCTTCGCACGCTGTCGGTGGCGTAGCCATGATTGCGGATCAGCGCGTTGAGCGAGTCGCGCCGTCCTGCCAGCGCAGCCTGTTCGCCGCGCAGCTGGTTGGCCTGAGCGCGGCGCGCCCCTTCATCGGTCCGCTTGCTTTGCGCAGACTCGCGCAGGGCAGCAATTTCTTCTTCCAGCCGCTTTACTGCCGCGTCCGAAGCGCCAAAACGCTGTCGCGACTCCGAACTTTGGATGCTCAGGTTTTCCTGCTCGATGTGCCCCTGGCCCAATTCGCCTTCCAGCCGCTCCGCCTCACGCTCCAGCGCGAAGAGGCTCTCTTCGCCCTGCACGATCGAATTGCGTGCGTTGGCGGACAACGTGAGCAGGTGCATGGCGTTGCGTCGCCCCGCCTCTAGGTCGCGCTCCGCGCTGTAGACTTCCTCCGCCGCGGCGCGCGCCTCGTGCTGACGCGCCTCAACTTTTTCGCGGAATTCGTGCGCTTCGCCGGCCGCGGTCTCTAGAAAACTCTTCTGTTGCGCGCGCTCCTCTTCGATCCCGGCCATTTGCGCTCGCGTCTGCTCAAGTTCTGCGCCCGAAGCTGCAATCCGCGTCTCGAGCTCGCTTACGCGCTCCGTGTTGCTGCGCTCCCGCGCTTTGCCCCGCTCCAGTTCAACAGCCGCTTCGCTCGCCTGGGTCCGCGCTGCCTCTCCCTCGCGGTCCAGCGCATATCCGCGTTCGGTCAGGTTATGCTGGTTCGCTTCGCGCTGCGTAACTGCTTCCACTGAACCGTGGATGCGCTCAGTCAGCGACGCGATCTCCTGCTCCAGCCGCGCCTGGTCCGCATCCATCGTGGCCATGCGGCTCGCAAGCACCACGCGCAAGCGCCCGCGGAGTTCCTCCCGCACAGCGGCATACCGCTCGGCCTTCGCCGCCTGCCGCTTCAGGCTGTTCATCTGCCGCGTCACTTCTTCAAAAATGTCGTCGACGCGCGCCAGATTCTGTTTCGCGCTTTCGAGGCGCAGCTCCGCCAGCCGTTTTCTGGTCTTGAACCGCGTTACGCCTGCCGCCTCTTCGATGATGGCTCTGCGCTCGTAAGGCTTTGAGCTCAGTAGTTGGCCAATGCGCTCCTGGCCGATGATGGCGTAGCTCTCCGGCCCCAGGCCGGTGCCCATAAAGATGTCCTGAATGTCTCTCAACCGGCACAGCTTGCCGTTGAGCAGGTACTCGCTTTCGCCGGTGCGGAAAAGGCGCCGCGTGATGACCACTTCGCCCTTTTGCGGCGCGCTGTGGAATTTGCGCCGACGAATCTTGAGCACCACTCCTTGCTGCTGAGAAGAATCCCGATCCGCGCCGTCGTTTTGCGTCTCTGGAGCCGCAAGCTTTTCGCCAGTCTCATCTTCAATCGTTTGTCCCGGCTGCTCGTTGGCGATGATCTCTTCGGCCTCCACCGCTCGCTGCCGCCGCATCTCGTCCTCATCCCAGTCCGACGGTCCATCGTGATCGATCTCGACCTCGGGCGTCACCGGCACTGGGCCTTCGTAGGCATCGGGATCGATCATGGTCAGCGTTACTTCCGCCATGCCCAGTGGCCTGCGCTCGCGCGTCCCCGCAAAGATCAGGTCCTGCATGTGCGAGCCGCGCAGGCTCTTTGCGCTCTGCTCGCCCAGCACCCAGCTCACTCCATCCAGAATGTTCGACTTCCCGCACCCATTCGGCCCAACCACCACGGCGATCCCCGTGCCCGCGACCGCCACTTCAGTACGATCGCAAAAGCTTTTGAACCCGAGGATATGAATCTTCTTTAGTTTCAGCATCTTCTCTCCGACCCGAACCGGAATCGCCGAGCCCGCTTGCAAAGCCCATTGTGCGTGTGGCGGCGGCCTTGCAAAACGCCGCGCATACGGCCACTATGCGGCTTCAAATAAGACTCTACGGACGCGGAACGGCAGGGTCAACGCCGATCAAAGGTGCCAATGTGGATAAGAGGGCAGGAACTCGTGCCCGACCTTTGGACTGCGATTGACAGTTCCTTGTAGCCGATTGAAACTCAAGAAACTGGTTCCAATTCTTCACTGATCGGCCTGCCATGAATCGATCTCTCTGTATCGCATTTCTCGCCTCCGTTTTGACCTTTGCTGTTTTATTAGGCGCCCAGCAGAAGCCTTCGCCGCTGGCTCCCTACATTGAGGTGAATGCACCGGTGCTGGTACTGGAGCATGTCACGCTCATGGACGGCACCGGATCCGCACCACAACAGGACATGCGCATTGACATTGCGGGCAGCAAGATTATTGCCGTGCAACCCTCTAGTCCATCCATCCCTCTGCCGCCTGATGCGAAAGTTCTCGATCTCACAGGCAAGACCGTTATCCCAGGCATTGTCGGCATGCACGAGCACCTGTTTTACCCGTTGCCGCAGCGGCCCGGTGCCGGCAATGCGCTCTACGGCGAAATGGCCGACAGCGCGCCGCGCCTCTATCTTGCCGGCGGCGTCACCACGGCCCGCACTGCGGGAAGCGTGGAGCCCTACACCGACCTTGAGTTGAAAAAACAGATTGATGCGGGGCTGATTCCCGGGCCCACGCTGGACGTCACCGGTCCTTACCTCGAAGGAAAGGGTACGTTCGCACTGCAGATGCATCAGCTCGTCGACGCCGACGACGCCGGTCGCACCGTCGACTACTGGGCTGCCGAAGGCGTCACTTCGTTCAAGGCCTACAACTACATCACTTCGGATGAGCTCAAGATGGCCATCCGTCGCGCGCACTTTCGCGGGCTCAAGATCACCGGCCATCTCTGTTCTATCGGATTTAAAGATGCCGCGGAGATGGGCATCGACAACCTGGAACATGGAATCGTTGTCGACACCGAGTTCTATCCCGGCAAATTGCCCGACGTTTGCCCGGATGCGAGCGTTGCGGAAAAGGACCTTGAGACCAATGTTGACATTGCGGGGCCTGAGGTCACGGCGATGATTCTCGATCTTGTTGCGCACCATGTTGCCGTTACGTCCACACTGGCCATCCTGGAAACATTTATTCCCAACCGCCCACCTTTGGCATATGAGAACTCAGTGCTCAAGACGATAACGCCGGAAGGCGTCAGAAGTTATCTGGCGACACGCGCGCGGTTGGCGGAGCAGGCCGCCAATCCCAACTTGCTTGAGCGTGGCGAGGCTCCAAAGCTTTTGAAGATTGAAATGCAATTCGAACGTGAATTCGTTGCGGCCGGCGGACTGCTCATGGCCGGCTGCGATCCCACCGGATACGGCGGCGTTGTTCCGGGTTTTGGCGATCAGCGCAACATCGAACTACTGGTTGAAGCGGGCTTCCCGCCGGTCCAGGCGATTCAAATCGCTACCCTCAATGGCGCAAAATACATGGGCAAGGATGCGGCCATTGGATCCATCGCTCCCGGCAAGACAGCGGACCTGGTTGTGCTGGGCGCAAATCCCGCTCAGAACATCGCCAACATCGAAAAAGTCGAAACCGTCTTCAAGGACGGGGTGGGTTACGATCCAGTGAAATTGATTCAATCGGTGACGGGCCTGGTGGGTCTGCGCTGAGAAATGGCAAGCGACTGCCCGGGCGGAATTTGTGGCGTGAATCATCTCATTGCATTTGTTCCGGCCATCCCCGCAGAGATAAACTGGACTTACCATAGCCTTCGGCTCAGCTTCGTCTGGCAGGCATTCCTGCAACGCTGACGCCATAGATTTCGATTACGGGCCCTGGACTCCAAGGAGAAGCACAATGTCTGAACGCGAGACACAGACCCCCGGACCGCCAATTGTTGACGATCAAAACGCCATGCTGAGCGAATCAAAGCCCAGCGAATCCAAGTGCCCGTTTTCGGGCCATATGCTCACACACACAACGGCAGGAGTAAAAGGCAACAACGACTGGTGGCCCGATCAACTCAACTTGGGGATTCTGCATCAGCAGTCCTCGCTCTCTAATCCCATGGGCGAGGAGTTCAACTACGCCGAGGAGTTCAAGACTCTCGACCTTGAAGCAGTAGTCAAGGATCTGCGCGCCTTAATGACCGACTCGCAGGAATGGTGGCCGGCCGACTTCGGCCACTACGGGCCGCTCTTCATCCGCATGGCCTGGCACTCCGCGGGCACCTACCGCATTCACGACGGACGCGGCGGCGGCGGAAGGGGCGCGCAGCGCTTCGCACCGCTCAACAGTTGGCCCGACAATGTAAATCTCGACAAAGCGCGCCGCCTGCTCTGGCCCATCAAGCAGAAATATGGCCGCAAAATCTCGTGGGCCGATCTGATGATTCTGGCCGGCAACGTGGCGCTCGAGTCGATGGGCTTCAAGACTTTCGGCTTCGGTGGCGGTCGCGCCGACATCTGGGAGCCGGAAGAAGACATTTATTGGGGACCCGAGACCAAGTGGCTGGGAGACGAGCGATACAAGGGCGACCGGGAGCTTGAAAATCCTCTCGGCGCCGTGCAAATGGGCCTGATCTATGTGAATCCCGAAGGCCCGAATGGCAATCCCGACCCCATTGCTGCCGCGCGCGACATCCGCGAGACATTCGCTCGCATGGCAATGAATGACGAGGAGACCGTCGCTCTAATCGCCGGCGGTCACACGTTTGGAAAGACTCATGGCGCAGCCGACCCTGTGAAGTATGTCGGCCGCGAGCCGGAGGGCGCCGGTATTGAAGAGCAGGGCCTGGGCTGGAAGAACACCTTTGGCTCCGGCAATGGCGACGCCACCATCGGCAGCGGCCTTGAAGTTACCTGGACCACAACGCCGACCAAGTGGAGCAACAACTTTTTCATCAATCTCTTTGGATATGACTGGGAGTTGACCAAGAGTCCAGCCGGCGCACACCAGTGGAAGCCCAAGGGCAACGCTGGCGCGGGTACTGTTCCTGACGCGCACGATCCGAAGAAAAGCCACGCTCCCACGATGCTGACCACCGATTTGTCTTTGAGATTTGATCCGACCTACGAAAAAATCTCGCGCCGTTTCCTGGAGCATCCCGAGGAGTTCGCCGACGCCTTTGCCCGCGCATGGTTCAAGCTCACGCACCGCGACATGGGCCCGCGCTCGCGCTACCTCGGTCCGCTGGTGCCGAAGGAAGAGCTCATCTGGCAGGACCCGGTTCCCGCCGTCGACCATCCGCTCATCGACGCCAAGGACATCGAAGCGCTCTCGGCAAAGATTCTCGCCTCCGGCCTCACCATCTCGCAGCTCGTGACGACGGCATGGGCGTCGGCCGCAAACTTCCGCGGCAGCGACAAGCGCGGCGGCGCCAACGGCGCGCGCATTCGCCTGGCACCGCAGAAAGACTGGGAGGTCAATCAACCGGCTGAGCTCGCAAAAGTGCTCGCGAAGCTCGAGGCCATCCAGAAGGAGTTCAACGGATCGCAAAAGACCGGAAAGAAAGTCTCGCTCGCCGATCTCATCGTTCTTGGTGGCTGCGCAGCCGTTGACGCGGCCGCAAAGAAGGCCGGCCACAACGTGAAGGTGGGTTTTGCGCCGGGGCGCACCGATGCATCGCAGGCTCAGACCGATGCGGCTTCATTCGCGGTACTCGAACTCAGAGCCGACGGCTTCCGCAATTACGTTCGCAAGGGCCTCGAGGGCTGCGCCGCGGAATTGTTGCTCGACAAGGCGCAACTGCTCACGCTCACCGCTCCCGAGCTGACGGTTCTTATCGGCGGCATGAGAGTTCTGGGCGCGAATTTCGGCCAGTCGCCGCACGGCGTGTTTACCAAGCGGCCCGGGACGCTGACGAACGATTTCTTTGTCAATCTTCTCGACATGAGAACCAAGTGGCAGAAGTCCGCCAAGTCGGAGGGCATTCTGGAAGGGCGCGATCGAAAAACGGGAGAGATCAAGTGGACTGGAACTATCGTCGATCTCGTCTTCGGTTCGAATTCGCAGCTCCGCGCGCTCGCTGAAGTCTATGCCAGCAGCGATGCCGAGAAGGCGTTTGTTGAGGCCTTCGTGGCAGCGTGGACTAAGGTGATGAACCTGGACCGCTTCGATCTGGCCTGATTTTTATCGTGTCTACGCGGCGAAGCCCCATCCGATTTGGATGGGCTTTCGCATTCTGCATTGGCGTCGCATCGAGTGATAAAATTGATCAGTGCCGGGTCCTACGCGACGTAATCCCGCCAACCCCGCCAGGTCCGGAAGGAAGCAACGGTAACGGGCTAGTACGTGTGCAGTAGGTCACCCGGTACATTTTTGGGGTAATCAACATTCCCAGCACTTTTGTGCGGCGAACCGGTTTCCCACCGGAGCGTGCGCCGCAAGGAGAAATGCTTTGAGCCTTACCGTTCGCCCCATCGTGGGCCGGCGCGCCAAAATCACGGCGCTCGGAACCTACGTCCCGCCCGATGTGATCACCAATCAAGACCTGGAAAAAATGGTGGAGACCAGCGACCGGTGGATCATGGAGCGCACGGGGATCCGTGAACGGCACAAGCTGGCGCAAGGGCTTGGTGTGAGCGACATGTGTACCGAGGCCGCGAAGCGATGTCTCGCTGCGCGCGGCATCGCTGCAACTGAAGTGGAGGCCATCCTCGTCGGCACCGTCACACCCGACATGATGTTTCCCTCGACCGCGTGCCTGGTGCAGGACAAGATCGGCGCGAAGGGCGCGTGGGGCTTCGACGTGTCGGCGGGATGTTCGGGCTTTGTGTTTGCGCTGCAAGCCGGCGCCAAGCTCGTGGAAAGCGGCGCACATTCCAAGGTGCTGGTGATCGGCGCGGATGCCAATACGCGCATGACCGACTACACCGACCGCGCCACCTGCGTTCTTTTCGGGGATGGCAGCGGGGCAGTGCTCGTCGAGCCCTGCGAAAAGGGAGAGATCGGCTTTATCGACTTTGTGCATGAGGTGGATGGTTCAGGCGGCGTCTCGCTCAACCTCAAGGGTGGCGGCAGCCTCAACCCATCGACGCACGAAACCATCGACAAGAAGTGGCATTACATTTATCAGGACGGGCCCGCGGTGTTTAAGTTCGCAGTACGCAAAATGGCCGAGACCACCGCGAAAGTGTTGGAGCGCAACGGCGTTACCGGCGCGGACTTGGGTTGCTTCATTCCCCACCAGGCCAATAAACGCATCATTTTGGCCACGGCCGAGCGGTTGAAGATGCCCGAGGATCGCGTGATTATCAATATCGAAAAATATGGCAACACTTCCTCGGGCACGATTCCGCTCGCCATGGAGACGGCCATCGAGGAGGGCAAACTCAAGAAGGGCGATTTGGTGCTGCTCGGGGCGATGGGCGCGGGGTTCACGGTGGGGGCGGCGCTGCTGCGGTGGGAGATCTGAAACGCAGCCCTTAGCTCGCGCCCGTCGGACGAACCTGTATGCGCGGAGTTGGTTGAAGTTGTCCAAAAGACACCGCTGCCGGCGGAATTCAAAATGCTAGAAGGTGATCGCTAAGACTTAAGGGCTCGTTGCTGGCAGCGAACGGCTGATCCGTCATATACTGTGCTCCACAAATGCCGGATTTCTGTGCCGGCTGGAAGATTCCAAGCGGAGGGCGACCATGGATGTGGCAATGACCGCCAGAAAAGGGAGAATCTCCAGGGCATTGCGCGAGCAGGCCGAGGAGGGACTGGAACGAATGGGCCGCATTCTGGGCCACACTGCGCATGCCAGCGTCACCTTTACTACACAGCGGCACATTCACATAGTGGAAGTGACCGTTCAAGCGCGTCTGCAGCGATTCGCTGCCACGGGCAAGGCAGATACGCAACTTGCGGCGCTCCGCGAAGCCATCGAACACGCGGAGAACCAGGCCAGCCGTTTCCGCGATCGCCGCCTTGAGTCGAAGCGCCTTCCCAAAGGGGAGAAGGTGATCACGGCTCCTCCGGTTACCCGTCCCAAGTCACGAGCTCTCGAGCGGGACGGCGATGGCGCCGAATCGGGATCGGCGCGTCTAGCCAAGAAAGCGCGGACGTCCATCGCGGTTCACTCATTTCCTGCCCAGAGCACGGTTGTTGAGCCGCACATCGTGAAGAGTGGCGAGGCCATCGCACTGAAGCCCATGACCATTGAGGAAGCGGTCAAGGAGACCGAGTTCCGCGATCGCGATCTGCTCATCTTCCGCACCGCCGCGGGAGACACATTTGTCCTCCATCGCCGTCGCGACGGCCAGATGGAATTGGTGGAGCTTCCTTAGTCCGCGTTTCTCTGTTGCCGGTCGTTTTCTCGCATCAGTTCTCTTATCGTTGCGTTGAGGAGTTGCGTCTGCGCTGCATTCACTCTCCATTAAGAGGAGGAATCGTGCCGCGCAACGCGGAAAAGCCGCGCAAACTGTGCACGATGCTGGACTTTGGTTGCACTCCTTGACCGGTTCTGGGGATGGCGGTCAAATCATTGGCTTTATAGGATTTAATCTATGGCGAAATCTCCGTCAGGCACCGGCTCATTGCCCGAAGGCAAGCCACTGCAGACGGGTCCAGCAAAACCAAAGGAAGCCATTGGATTGAATCTCTCCGAAAACGCGAACGCCGATGCTCAACGCCAGGTGCTCGATGGCCTGCCGGTCCTAGTGTTTCTCGAGCGCGAAGGAAAAGTCGTCTTTGCCAACGCCGAAGCACGCCGTACTCTTGGCCTGAGTGAAGGGGAGTGGAGTTCTCGGCCGGTCGAAGAAGTTCTTTGGGGACTATTCCCCGGCACAGCGGAGCCGCAGACACTTTTGACGGGCACGGAACATAGCAGCCCGTTCCACGCCACGCTCCCCGACAAGAACGGCCGCCTCATCCCCGTTGAAGGCACGTACTGCATTCTCGATCCCGAATTGCGCGAGGCCGTCATTGTGGCCCATCCCAGCGAGCGTGAGCGCGCTCCCCGATCGCGGCTGATGGAAGACGTGTTGGCCAGCCTACCCGAGGGCGTCGCCATCGAGCACCAGAATCACGTGCTCTACGTCAATCCTGCCTTTACGCGCATGTTCGGTTACAACGCAGAGGAGGCAAGCGGCGGGAGCCTGCGCGATCTGATTGTGCCTGAGACTCGCCTCAACGAGAATGCATCGCTGCTCAAGGCCGTCGACGACCATGGCTTTGCAACAGCGGAAACAGTGCGCTGCAACAAGGCCGGCGAGCTGGTGGACGTGAGCCTGCAAATCGCTCCGCTGCTGGTTGACAGCGCAAGGCTCGGCTACGTCTTCACATTCCGCGATATCGGCGAGCATAAGGAGACAGAAAAGAAGCTGGAACATGACGCCATGCACGACGTCCTGACTGGCTTGCCCAATCGTGCTCTCTTTCTTGACCACGTCAATCTCACGCTCAACCGCCGGCTGCGCGATCCCGGCCAGGGTTGCGGGGTCCTGTATATTGACCTCGACGAATTCAAGCAAGTCAATGACCGTCTTGGCCACGCTGCCGGCGATGCTTTGCTCATCGCCGCTGCCGGTCGCCTGCGCGCTTGTCTGCGCCCTCAGGACTCCGCTGCGCGCCTCGGCGGAGACGAGTTTGCTGTATTGGTCGAGAACATTGTCTCCCCGTACGATCTTGAAGTGGTGGCGAGCCGCATCCTGCAGGAGATGGAGCGGCCATTCGAAGTCTTTGGCCATGAGGTCCGCGCCGGCGCCAGCATCGGCGCCGCCGTCGCTGGGCCCGATCACCTGTCCTCCGATCTTCTGCTCCGCGACGCGGACCTTGCCATGTACCGCGCCAAGCAGGCCGGGGGCGGCCGCTACGAAATCTTCGACAAGCACCTCGAGATCTCAGTCACCACCCATCAGGAGCGGGAGCGCGAGCTCCGAACGGCGGTAAACAAGCGACATTTCGTCTTTCAGTATCAGCCGATCTACCGCCTTGTGGGCGGCATGATCGAGGGATTCGAGTCGCTCCTCAGCCTGCGCCGGGCCGACGGTGTCGTGGACAACTTCAGCGATCTCCTTGCGGTGGCCGAAGACAGCACTCTTTCCATTCTTATGGGGCGCGAGGCGCTTGATGCCGCGTGCGCCGAGCTGCGCGTTTTGAGCGATCGCCTGCCCGAGCAGGATTTGATCGTTACCGTCAATCTGACACACCGCCAGCTGTATCATCCCGACCTGATCGCGCATTTGATGAAAGCCATTGCCGCGAGCGGGGCTGACCCGTCGCGTCTGTTTTTCGAAGCGCCAGAGACCGCGTTCAACGCGGACCCCGACTCGGCGGTCGCCATTCTGCAGCGCTTGGCCGATTGGCAGGTGCGCGTAGCTATCGACGATTTCGGCGGCAGCCTCGCGCCCTTGAATCACCTCATCCACCTTCCCGTGGGCATGGTCAAACTCGCCCCCAAGCTCACTGCG
The DNA here is from genome assembly GCA_052145255.1 of Occallatibacter sp. Classification (GTDB taxonomy): domain Bacteria; phylum Acidobacteriota; class Terriglobia; order Terriglobales; family Acidobacteriaceae; genus Telmatobacter. Next base: position 16,663 of record JBKQOX010000004.1, on the reverse strand, counting down.
GCCGCACTCTCATCGGGCCGGCAATTGGCTGTGCTGGAGTCGCTCATTCGCCTCTGCAATACGCTGGGCCTGCAAATCGTCGCGCAGGGAATTGAATCCTCGCAACAGCTCGCGGCGCTTTCCCGCATGGGATGCGCTTTGGGCCAGGGCCCTCTGTTTTCGGAGCCCCTGGACGAGGAGCGCGCCCTCGCGCTGGCTGAGGCCGGCTACTGGGCGGTTGCGCCGGGATTCTGAGTCCGCCCGGGATTGGCCCGCCGGCCATTTTTTCGCGGTCTGATTTCCGGTGTAGCATTGAAACCAATGACGCCCCAGAAGCCCTCGCGCCAATCGCCTAAATCGCGGCGAGCGCCAGACGAGAAAAAGCCGGCGAAGCAGCTCATTATCGTGACTGGAATTTCAGGCGCGGGCAAGGCTTCTGCGCTCAAGGCCTTTGAGGATCTGGGATTCCACTGCGTCGACAATCTGCCCCTCGAGTTATTGCCCCAATTCGCCGCTATCCTCGTCAAATCCACTGAGGTGGAACGCGCCGCCATCGTCATGGACGTTCGCGAGGGCGCCACTCTCGACCGCCTCCCGGAGATTCTCAAGAGCATCAAGAAGCAGCTTCAAATTCGCGTCGTCTATCTCGATTGCCAGGACGCTGTGCTCGTCCGGCGCTACTCTGAAACCCGCCGGCCACACCCGCTGGGACAGGCGGAGACGGTCTGGCGCTCCATCGTCGAGGAGCGCCAGCTGCTCGATCCGATTCGCAACGTCGCCGACACGCTGATTGACACCTCCAACTTCAACGTCCACGAACTACGCGCTGACATTCATGCCCGCTTCGGCCACGAGAATCAAACCAAACGCCTGCTCGTTTCCTGCTTGAGTTTTGGTTTCAAGAACGGCGTTCCCCTCGACGCCGACATGGTCTTCGATGTGCGCTTCCTGCCCAATCCCCACTTCGTCCCGGAATTTCGGAAGAAGACCGGCCTCGATCCCAAAGTCGCCGCTTACGTTCGCGGATTTCCGCAGTCGAAGGAGTTTCTCAATCGCGTGACTAAGCTCATGCTCTACCTGCTCCCTCATTACGTTAGGGAAGGGAAGAGCTACTTGACGGTTGCCTTCGGCTGCACCGGCGGCCAGCACCGCAGCGTGATGATGGCCGAAGAACTCGGCAAACGGCTCCACAAGGCCGGCTACCAGGTAAAGGCGCTGCACCGCGACATTGTGCGCTGATTTCCCGGCTGTGCGCGAAAGGGTGCAGCCAAATCAGCGGACCAGCAGGTTGGCAAGCCAAAGGCTAAACGCGCCCCACGTTTGCCCGTTCACGTCCTCGGCTGGATCCACCCACACCAGCGTCTTGTGCGCCCCAACTTTCCTGTAAGCCTCCGGCTCATTCGGCTCATTCGTTGCGCCCGCATTCGTCCGTTCAAACCACAGCACCGGGACGCGAACCGTGGCAGCCGCCCGGTCCAGATCGTAGCGATCGTGCACGAGCAGATGCGCCGGAATCATCCGCGCACGCGCATCGTTGAATATCGCTGCCATCGGATCAGCCAACGGGGAATCCACGATCACCCCGGCCAGCTCCGGATGTTGCGCGCCGACTTCGAGAGCCAGATTCGCGCCGAGGCTGGTCCCATATAGAACGATCGTTCCGGCGTCGATCTGCCGCGTTCCCGTTAGATAATCGAGCGCCCATTCCGCATCCTGGCGCAAGTGCGCCTCGCTGGGCCGCGCGAACTGGCTCTCACCGTAGCCGCGATAGTCAAAAACGAGCACGTTCACCGCTGCCGCGTGCAGACGCGCCACTGCGTCTACGGAGTCCCCAATGTTGCCGTCCTGCCCATGCAGATAAACCACGGTCAACCGCCGCTGGCCTGGCCCTTTCGTTGCCGGAATCCACCAGCCCTTAAGTTGCGGCGCCCCAGTGTCCGTCACCGCGAAGGCCACTGGATCGAATGCCAATCCCGCGCTGGCCGGCGTTTTCTGGATAGCCGCCAAGGGGTGATAGAGCAACTGCCAGCTCCCTTGCCAGAAAAGCAGGCACAATGCGAGCCAACCGCAAGCGGTGGCGGCCGCAACCACTATGCACACGGCCGCGAGCAGCCATCGGCCCGAGACAAGCTGCGGCTTGGAGTGATTAGCGCCGGAGCCGCGCTGTCCACCGGCCGGCGGCCTTCGCGGCACAACCTGCAACCGCGTTTTATTTGGCGACATGATTGTGAATCCCGGCACATCCGCTCAAAAACCTGCGGAACCACTTCCATCCTAACTGTCGATGCCGGAAACCTCGCTACGCGCAGCGGTGTATATTGCTCCTTGGTGTAAACGAATTCATAAGCAGGAAGCGATACCCATGGTAACCGCCAATCACGAAGCCACTATGCCGGCAGCGAACGAAGTTCTTCTTGTCACCAGCGGCGATCTGCGCCTTTCTGCCAACCAGGTCTGCTGGCCGGCACAACGCGACATGGAAGAAAAACTCACCGCCGCATTCGCGCAAAAGGGCGTGAAGCTCGTCCGCGCCCATGACTACCACGAGAAACTGAAGCACGGCTTCATCGGCTCGCAACGCCAGGGCATGGACGTCTCCATGAAGATTCATCCACAGGCCCGCCTCGTCTTTGCCACGGCAGCCTGGCAATACAGCCATCATGTCCTCCCCGGCCTGCGTTCGCATCAGGGGCCGATTCTTACGGTCGCCAACTGGTCAGGCCAGTGGCCTGGCCTTGTCGGCCTGCTCAATTTGAACGGCTCGCTGGTCAAGGTCGGCAAGCCGTTCTCCTCCATTTGGAGCAAAGACTTCACCGACGCTTATTTTCAGATCGCGCTTGATGAATGGCTGCGCGACGGCAAAATCACACACGATCTCTCTCACGTCCATGCGCTCAACAAGGGCAAGCTGCCAGCTGCCAGTGCCCAACTGGGCGCGCGGCTTGCCGCCGAGCTTCGGCGCCGAAAAGCCATCATGGGCGTCTTCGATGAAGGGTGCATGGGCATGTACAACGCCATCATTGACGACGAGTTGCTGAATCCTGCCGGGATTTTCAAGGAGCGGCTGAGCCAATCCGCTCTCGTCGCCAAAATGCGCACCGTTTCTGACGCTGAAGCACGCGCCGTCTACGATTGGCTCGTGAACAAAGGGGTCAGGTTTAACTTCGGCAGGAATGCCGCGACTGATCTCACGCTAGGACAGGTGCTCGATCAGTGCCGCATGTACATAGCCGCGGTCCGCATCGCCCACGAGTTCGGCTGCGACGTGATCGGCATTCAGTATCAGCAAGGGCTCAAGGATATGGTGCCCGCGTCGGACCTGGCTGAAGGTATGCTCAACAATGCCGACCGTCCTCCAGTTTATGCGGAAGGGACCACGAATGAGCTCTATGCCGGTGGCCCGCTTCCGCACTTTAATGAAGTAGACGAATGCGCCGGCGTTGACGCGCTGGTTACCAACCTCTGCTGGAAGGCGCTTGAATTAGACCCATCCACCACGCTCCACGACGTGCGCTGGGGCGAGCACTACAGGGGTCCAAGCTCCAACGGCTCTGGTGAAATTGATGCTTTCGTCTGGCTGCTGCAAATCTCCGGCGCCGCCCCTGCCAATCACTTTGTTGGCGGCTATGCAGGCGCTACGAGCGAGCGCCAGCCCGCGATGTATTTCCCTCTAGGCGGCGGATCGCTCAAGGGTGTCGGCAAGCCTGGCGAGATCGTTTGGAGCCGGGTCTTCGTCGAGGGTGGGGCGCTGCACGCCGACCTCGGCCGTGGCACAGTCGTAAGTTTGCCGGCTCAGGAAACCGAGCGCCGCTGGCGCGAAACGACGATTCAATGGCCGATTGTCCATGCCATCTTGCACAGCGTCAGTCAGAATCAGATGATGGCTCGCCATCGCGCCAATCACCTGAACGTGGCGTATGCGCCTTCAGCGGATGTTGCAGACAAAGCCCTCGCAACCAAGGCCGCGATGCTCGCGGAACTCGGCGTCCAAGTCCATCTTTGCGGCGTGATTCAGTAAGTTCTCGTATCAAGCCAACAGCCGGCCAGGAATCAGCCAGTAGTCAGATGCGGATAGCTAGAGGCAAAGCACTGAATTCTTCAGTTCTGCACCTGCTCAGCCGCCATCTCACGCGCCGCCGGAATGATGCCCATCTCCTGGTAGATGGGCCGCACCACGCGTCGCAGGGCAGGCAGTTGGGTGACGAACCACGCCGCGCCCAACAGCACCGCGATTCCATTCAGAATCACCGTCCACTGCGCGCCGACGAGTGCCGTCCCTTTGAACAGAAACATTGGCGTGGGCGGAATGAGATGCGCCAGAGCTCCGGCGAGCAGGCTGCCGAAGGGGGCCATGCCCACGAACGCCATCGTGTAATAGCTCATGACGCGTCCGCGCTTGTCTTCGCTCACCAGCGTCTGGATGATCGTATTGCTTGCCGCCATTCCCTGCATCATGCCCATGCCCGCTACCAGAACCGTGAGCATCGAGAGCCAGAAAACATGCGACAGCCCGAAGCCGATCAGTCCGAGCCCGAACACGATCGCCGCAATTGGAATCATGCGGATCAACCCGCGCACGCTTTTGCGCGCCGCCAGCGAGAGCGCCGAGATGAGCGCGCCAACGCCCATTCCGCCCATCAGGAAGCCCAGCGTGTGCGCGCCGCCGTGCAAGACGTTCGCCGCGAAGACCGGCATGAGCACGACAAAGGGCATGCCCATGAGGCTGACGATGGCAAACAGGGAAAGAATCGTGCGGATGGGCAGGAATTCCGTCACATAGCTCCAGCCTTCCTGGAGCTCGTGGAGCATCGAAGTTGCCGCGCGTCGCACGGCAGGCCCATGTATGTGCATCAACAGAAGGGAAGCGATGACCGCGATATAGCTGATGCCGTCGATGAGGAAGCACCAGGCTTCGCTGGTCACTGCGATGAGCATACCGGCCAGCGACGGGCCGATAAGGCGCGCCACGTTCACCATCGACGAATTGATGGCGATGGCGTTTCCCAGGTCCGCGCGATCTTCGACCATCTGTACCATGAAGGATTGCCGCCCTGGCATGTCGAACGCGTTGATGACGCCTTGCATGATGCTCAGCGCCAAGATCCATCGCACGGTGATGAGGTGCGAAAACGTGAGAGCCGCCAGCGCGAACGACTGGACCATCGCCAGTGTCTGCGTCCATACCAGCACCTGACGGCGGTCGAGGCGGTCGACCCAGACGCCGGCAAATGGCGCAAACAGAAAGGTGGGAATCTGCCCGGCGAAGCTGACCGTGCCCAGCAGCAGCGCCGAGTGAGTGAGACGGAAGACGAGCCACGACGTGGCTATGCGCGTCATCCAGGTGCCGATGAGCGAAATGGTTTGCCCGCCGAAGAACAGCCTGAAATTGCGATGCCGCAGAGAGCGCCAGGCGTGCGATGCGCCGCTCAGAGCGCGGGGCTGCTCCTGCGCGTCGGAGCCTTCGGACGGCACACTCGCTTCGGGAGTTTGCCGCGCGTCTCCTGATTCCACATCGCTCACTCTTTAGCCGCCATCGCGGCGATTGCTTCCTCTGCCGCAAGATTCTGCATCAATTCTCCGGGGACATTGTGGCGGCTGCGGAGATAATCCGCGGAGTTAAAAGAAACCCAGGCCTTTCCCGCTTCATCTTCCCAGACGAGAATCTTCAGCGGTAGATCGATGGCGATGCTCGGCGCGGCAAGCATCACCGGCGTACCGGCCTTCGGGCTCCCGAAGATCACGAGCTTGGTGGGGCGCATCTTCATCCCGGCTTTCTCCGCTTCGCCGCTATGGTCCACAAGCGCGAAGAGGGTGACGCCTTTTGCTGTGAGAATGCCGCGTATCTTTTCAACGGTCTCATCAACCGGGTGATGGCTGGGGATGTCGACGATTCCACTGTCGCTCATATCCAAAATCATACGTGAGGCCGCAGCAGTTCAATCGGACGCAAAATGAAAGGCCCCCCGCCGGAGCGGGAGGCCTTGTCCTTCGAGCACGGCGTTCAGCCTACCCGTTCGATCGTTACCGACTCCAGCACCACGGGCTTGTGCGGCTTGTCCTGCGCATTCCGCGGAACTTTTGAAATCTTGGTCACGATGTCCTGGCCTTCGACAACTTCGCCGAAGATGGTGTGATTGCCGGTGAGCCACGGCGTCGCAGCCACCGTAATAAAGAACTGGCTGCCGTTCGTATTCGGCCCCGCGTTCGCCATGGCCAGCTTGCCCGGCTTGTCGAACTTGTGCGCCGATCCACGGGTCTCGTCCTCAAAGCGATAGCCCGGCCCGCCCATTCCAGTGCCCGCGGGGTCGCCGCCCTGAATCATGAAGTCGGGAATCACGCGGTGAAAAATCGTGCCGTGATAGAGCTTGTCCTTCGACTTGGCGCGCGTGACCGGATGCGACCACTCCTTGGCGCCTTCGGCCAGCTCGATAAAGTTCTTAACGGTGATTGGTGCGTCGGCCTCAAAAAGCCGAACTGTGATCTTGCCTTCCGTGGTGGTGAAGACGGCGTACGTTCCTGGTGCTAATGCCATGAATTCTCCTGTGATTTTCTGTTTCTGATCGCTGACAAATGAAAACTAATCACCGTTTTACGGCGTCTGGGGCGGAATCGGTTGACCCTCCGGAATAATCGTCACCTTCTTGAGCACCACCGGCGTCAGCGGCCTGTCGCTCGAGTCGCGCGGCACGCGCGCGATGGCTTTCACTACGGCCACGCTGGCATCGTCGCATTGTCCGAAGAGCGTGTAATGCTGATCGAGAAAATCCGTCGCCTGCTCGGTGATAAAGAATTGGCTGCCATTGGTGTTCGGTCCGCTATTGGCCATGGCCAGCCGTCCGGGCCGGTCGAAATTCAAACCGGGATCGAATTCATCGTCGAAAAGATAGCCGGCGTTACCCATCCCAGATCCCGTCGGATCGCCGCCCTGAATCATGAATTCCGGAATGACGCGATGAAAGATCGTGCCATCGTAGTACGGCTTGTGGCGCTCGACCTTTTTCGTCGTGGGATCGGTCCAGTCCTTCGTGCCTTCAGCCAATGCGATGAAGTTAGCCACGGCCTTGGGCGCCTGCTTCTCGTAGAACTGGCAGGTGATCCGACCCATCGACGTGTCCATCACGACGGAGGGCCCATTGGGAACGGTTGTGGCCTCGGGAGTCGCCTGGGGTGCGTCGGGAACTTCCTGACTCGCGGGTGCGCTTGCCGGTGCGCTGGATTGTTTGGCAAAGACGATGAAAGCCGCGCAGGCGACACCGGCTACGGCCAGGGAAGAGATGAGAAGCGAGCGCCGAATGTTCATTCCGCTCTTGAGGGTAAATCATGCGGCGGGCAGCGTGCCAGCGGTCAGCTACCGCCGTAGAATTGAATCCGGATTAGACGAGCCGCAAGAATCCCGCTCGGCTCAGTTGCGCTCCGGGGAACACCGTCTCGAGATTCTCGGCGCCCAGCGTGCGCGTCACCACTTCGCCGAGAACCTGCCGGTAATCGGTCGTCAATGCCAGGTCGCGGCCTTCGTTGAGCTGTCCGTCGTCGAGGCCCGGCCACTTGCCGTAGACCTTGCCGCCCTTCACTTGCCCGCCCAGCACAAACATCGCGTTGGCGTGCCCGTGATCGGTGCCGCCGGTTCCGTTCTCGCGCGCGGTGCGCCCAAACTCCGACATTGTCACGAGCGTTACATTGGCTCCGTCGTCGCCCATATCGCGCCAAAAGGCGGCGATGCTCCCGGCGAAGTCGGTGAGCCGGTTGGCGAGCTGTCCGTTCACGCCGCCCTGGTTCTGATGCGTGTCCCACCCGGTCACATCGGTAAACGCAGCTTCAACGCCAAGGTTCGCCTTCAGCAGTTGAGCAATCTGCCTCATGTTGTTGCCGAAGTCTGTATTGGGATAGTTCACGCCAGGTGCGGGCGTGTACTGCGCAGGATTCGCTGCCTTCAGCATCTTGACTGCTTCAAACGTTTCATCGCCCGCCGCATGAAAGATGCGGTCGCCGGAGTCGGCATACATCGCCTCAAACGCGCTTGCCGCAGGCGATGGCGTCGTTCCGCGACCGGCCACTGTAAAGTTGTTCACATTGCCGATGGCGATCGCCGGAATCCTTCCGTCGAGCGTGCGCGGAACCTCGGCGCCGAGCACCAACGCGCGGAAAGCCGTGTGCTCCTGGTTGTGACGTCCACAATTGCACGCGGCGAAATACGCGTCTTCTGATTGTAGTGCGCGGTTCAGCCAGCCATCCTCGGTATTTTTCACTCCGGGCGTACCCGATTCCATGTAGTCCTGCGCGTCAAAGTGTGACTGGCTCATATCCGGCGATCCGCACGCGTGCACAATCGCCAAGTGTCCCTGATCGTAAAGGGGCTTGAACGCGGTGAGCGAGGGATGAAGGCCGAAGAATCCGTCCAGATCGAGAACCTGATTTTGCGGAATCGCAATGCTCGGCCGCATCTTGTAGTAATTCTTCTCGCGGTAGGGAACCACGACGTTGAGGCCGTCTGCCGCTCCGCGCTGGAAGATCACAACCAGCCGCTGCCCCGGCGCTCCAGCGCCCGTCTGCGCCAATACGCTGCGCACAAGAAAATTCGGCATCGCCGTTGTGCCCGCCACAGCTAATGCGCCCCTGTGCAGGAAAAATCGCCGGTTCATCTGCATCATGTTTCACCTCTAAACAGCAGCTTGCAGCTGTCAGCCATCAACTTTCAGTTGCCAACTCGTCTCCGCGTAGGAGAGCTCGCCTGTCGGCGCGTCTTGCGCCCTCGCCCCTATCTTCTCTGGAATTCCGGCGAGCCCAGCAGCAATCCGGCCAGCAACTGGTCTTCCCGCTCGTACGCATCGGCGGGCGCGCGATTTGCTCTCCGCGGCGCGGCAACCGGTGTCGCCAGCAATGCATTCTGGCCGTTCTGTGCCTCAAATTCCTTAAGCGCCGCGGCTCTCGTGGCGTCGCTCACGCCGCCCGGCAGCAGAATTTGCTCAAGGCGCGCCTCTTCGGTCTGCGGCGTCGGCACCACCTGCATTGCGGGCGCATCGTCGTCGAGCGCACTCATGTCCATCTCCGGCGCCCATCCAACCGTAATTCCCGGGAACCGGTTCGCAGCCAGCGACAACGCAAAGTTCATGCGGTCAACCAGCGCGCCGGTGCTCACCCAGTCGGCCTCATCCCACTTGTATCCAACCGGCGGAACGCACCCGTACAGCGGCATGCCCATCTGTTTCAGCGCATTCACCAGCGGCTCATAGTTGGTTACGTTCGCATCGCTTGCCCGCACCGCGCTGACTACGTACTCGAGCGGCGTCTTCACCTTGGCGTTGCCGTCGTTCGAGGCCCAGAACTCCGGCGAGCGGAACAGCGTCTTGAGCACCGAGGGAATGTCGCCGCCGCTCGCGAGGTAGGACTTCGCCATGCGGTCAACGAGCGCTTGCGGCGGATCGTCGCTCACAAACCGGATCGCCAGCTTGCGCGAGATGAAGTCGGCCGTGGCCGGACGCATCGCCAGCATGTGCAGCAGCTCGCGGCCCTCCAACTCGCCATGCTCCTTAATCTTGGCGCCCATCACTTTCTTCGTGCCCGGTTCATGCCGGTTCTCGTTGAACTGAAAATCGCCGCCCAACTGCGGCCGGTCCACGGTCCATCCCGTCAGTACGCGCGCCACCTGCGTCACATCGGCCTGCGTATAGCCGCCGTTCACGCCCACGGTGTGTAGCTCCATCAGTTCGCGCGCATAGTTCTCGTTCAGCCCCTCCGGTGCCTGGCGCTTGGCGTTCGGCCGCCGCTCGTTCACCATTTTCGCGCGGTACGCGCCCAGCGAATCCGGACCGATGCTTTGCGCGTTGTCGAGATAGATGAGCATTGCGGGGCTGTGCGCCACGGCTTCCAACAGGTCCTCAAACTTGCCCAGCGCGTGCGGGCGGATCGAGTCGCGCGCATAACCCACCAGGTAGTAGGGCATTTGCTCGTTCTTACGCAGATAGATGTTGAAGTGATTCAGCCAGAAGTCCGTCATCACTTCCTGGAGCTGCGCGTTCGAGTAGATGTCTCGCGCCAGCCGCTCGGCAAATAACTCTCTGACCACTGTCTGTTCGGGAGCCGCCAGGTCCTCGACCGATTCTTTAAGGTCAGGACTCATGCCGGCCACTAGCGCCGCGCGCTGCGCGGGCTTGAACGATTTGATGAAGTTGTCGAACTCGGTGGGCTGCATCGCCTGCAACCGCCGCACGCGATCCTGCGGCTGCAACGCAAGGATGCTCGCGATCAGTGGTTGATCGGCATCTGCCCGATCAGCCTGTACTTGCTCGGCCCGGGCGCGCGGTCCGCGAACCTGATCTGCATCCTGGCCGGGCGCAGGTGCCATCGCATTCGTCGAGGGATCTGTTGCTGCGCTCATGTCGGGTTGCTGCGCTCCGGCCGGATGCGCAGTCGCGGCATTTGGCGATGTGCCCGCAGTTGCGTCCATATTCGGATTGGCGCTCGAGTTTGCGGGGGCGTTCATATTTGCGCTGCCGCCCATCGCAAGAGTTTGCGCGTCGGCCGGCGAACTCTGTCCCTGGTTCGCCGCCGTCTGCTTCTCAGCCTGTGCAGCCTTTCTCAGTTGGTACCGATAGATCTGGTTTTCATACACCGCGTGCAGGGTGCCGTTCTGGGGTATATCGATCTTCCCATCCATCGTTTGCCGAATGATGGCCGGGCCAGGCATGCGGAACATCAGGTCCCGCGCGCTCCACTGCATGGCGGGATACTCGGCCAACCGAGGGTTCAGGTCTGCTTCATCAATGTTCTCGGGATGCAGTTGCGCGTCGAACCACTTGTCGAGACCCGTTTCGCGCACGGCTTCGAGGTCGCCGGGCCGCGGGCCAAAGGTGAATCGGTTCAAAGCGTGAAGAATGCGCGCATCGCCCTGGAGTTGTGTCGAAACGTAGTCCGACCGATGCTTCTGAGGAGCCGAGGACTGCTCGTTCGATGCGGCAACCTGGGGCGACGCCGCATCTCGGCCCGACGCTGCGTCCTGTGCCAAAGCCAACGGAGCAGGGAAGCACAGGCTCCAGCAAACAACGAGGGCTATTGCGCAGCGCAAGAACTCCATCGCAAATGCTCCTCGTAGGGGAATGGCCGGCACATTGCTGCACGGCACGAGCTTGCTGATCGTTCAGACTCTATTCTGCGCCGAAAGTTGTGGCTCATCTACCCCTAGGTGCTTTCACGGCCCTTTGTTCCCCTGATGCCTTTCCCTGCCGGCAACCCCTGCTCTTGCGGTCACATTGCATCGCCTCGCTGCGGTGGTATCATGGCGCGTCGATTTGAAGAACTTGGAGGAAGACTTGAAATACACCATCGTTTTCGCCATCGCGACATGCGCGCTTCTGGCCGGGTGCGGATCCCAGGACAAGGGCGGCATTCCGGTTAAGCCCAAATTTACAGGGCCTCCTTACCATCTCTCTTTGGCCGCGGCGCCTTCCAAGCCGAGCAAGTCAGGGCTCACCATTCCTCCTATCAAGTACACGGCCGATCCTGACGCACCGTCGGACTCGCTCGCCACACGGGCCATCCTCGTGGTGCGCATCGACACTTCGAGCGTGAAGAGCAAAGGGCCGATGACGATGGACCAGGTCATCATGGGCGCGGTCGATCTGCCCGGCACGGAAGGAACACTCTCCGCCGATTACATGGATGCGACCGACCAGGGCGTGGCCACCCTTCTCGAGGAGTACTGCGTGAAGGGGAACGTGAAGATGACGGCGGCGCTCACGCGCTCATCGCTCTCGAGCACTGCGGGTGACGCGGAGATCGACGGCAAACTGATTACGCCTTGGCTGCCAATCAGCCTGGTGTTCAAGAACCCCATTCCGGGCTGCTAAACTGCGCCGAATGAGGCATTTGACCCGCTGAAATGCGGGTACGCCGGAACGCGCCTGGAAACGTTGAAAACAAAATAGTTATGAGCCATAAATCCGACGGAATTTGACATATTTTCTCGAGGTTTTGAAGGTCGGCTTATTGATTCTAAACGAGTTAGATGGCGAAAAACAGGCGAAACATCCCAAATTTTTTATTTCGCCCCTCCTCTCAATGTGCTGGCAAGGTAGCTGACAGCCACTGCCCGACCAACCAAGCAATTTTGCCTACTTAAGACAAGTGTAGAGATTTGGCGGATATAATCGGCAAACTTCGCCGAGATGAGAGAGCAGGGGGCAAAGATCAGAAAAGACGAGAGTTAGGGTAGTCTTGTCCGCCTCCAAGAGCGGCGCGGGGGCTTGACAAGAAAGCTGGGGCCGAGGGAACGAGGGCTTGCCAGCTACCAGCGTTTCTTTGCATGCCGCGAGGGAAGCGGGTCGAGGTTGAGCCGGGGCAGTAGCGGAAGAAAAAATCGCTCAGGAGAACCGGGGTAGATGACCTGCGCCAAAGAGGCGGCGGCTACCGGCCTGTCCCATGTCGGCTATTTCGAGCTTGGCGACGACCGTTTGGCTTCCGCCGCTCTGAACATCAATTTCTCGGGTCCATCGTTTGAAGCCCGGACAGGTGATCACGAGCGTATACGCACCCGCCGGAACAGCAAGCACCGCCTGCCCTCGGCCGTCTGTCTTCAGAACGGATCGGTGCCTGAAAGGCGACGGATCGATCTGGACGCGCGCGCCTGGAACAACCACTCCTGCTGGATCCGTGACTTGAATCGTCAGGTTTCCCTGCGGAGCCGGTTGCGCGGAAAGCTCGATTGAAAGGAGGGCCACGAAGACGGCGGCAATGCGAGCAGCGGCCATGGTGCGAGTCCTGATACAGACATTTAATGGACGGGATGCCAGCTGAAAAGAGAGCTTCAGCGCACCTTCTTGCACTTCTCCATGATCTTGGCATGCAGGCGCTCGCTCACTTCGGTGGAGACCTCGTAAATCTCGTGGCAGCGGAAGATCTCGATGGTCTTGCGCGTGGTGTTCAGGACCACTTCGCAGTGGCCGCACTTGCGCAGGTGAGCTTCAATCTCGGAGCGCGTCTCTACGGCGATGGAATCATCGATCACGTCGTCGAGGATCTTAAGGAACTCAGTGCAGGTCATGCTTCAGCTCCGTCTCCGCCTGACGCCGCGGCCGCCTGTGCAATCGCCGGAGCTCTTCTGCCAAAGTAACGTGTGAGCCGCTCGCGCAGTTGCAGCCGCGCGCGCAGCAGTCGCGATTTGACGGCGGGAACGCTCAATCCCAGCGTCTCGGCTGTCTCTTCCGTGGAGAGACCCTCCACGTCGCGCAGCACAAAAACCACGCGAAAACCCTGCGGCAGGCCCTGAATAGTTTTGCGCAAGATCTCTGCCAGCTCGGACTGCGTGTAGTTCTGTTCCGGATTCGGGGCCCAGTCGGCGAAGTCGCGGGGAACGGATCCCTCGTCGGTGGTCACATCCTCGTCCATGGAGACCAGTTTGCCCGTGCGCCGCTTGCGCAGGCGCATCAGACTCTCGTTGACCGCGATTCGAACCAGCCATGTGTAGAACTTCGAGTTTCCTTGAAACTGATCGAGCTTCTCGTACGCCTTGAGAAACGCGTCCTGCATAACGTCTTCGGCGTCTTCGCGGTTTTGCGTGATGTGCTGCGCAATCCTGAAGATCTGCCGCTCGTACTTGCGGACCAAGGTGTCGTAGGCTGCGACATCACCGGCGCGAACCCTTGCCACAAGGGCCACGTCGGGGTGCTGCTCATCTTGTCCCGCAAGTGGTTGGATGGTTGACATGGCAGTTGGTTCCAAAAAGATGCTACGAAAGTTGCAGGCTGTTCTGCTGCAGGTTGACCTGGGAATTCAATTGGCCTGCCGGGAACGATTCAGGAGGCCGGCAAAAGATGAGTGTAACGGACGCGGGCGCTGGGGACCAAACCGGGCGGCGCCGGACGCTGACTGCTCCGCGCCGAGCTGATGGTTACGCAACTGATTCCCCGTGCCGTTCGCTCGCGTCCAATTCAGCATAGAGTGGAATTATGCGATGCTCCTCTTCCCCACCGCTTGTCACGCCGTCTATTCCGCGGCCCGCTCTCGTGGCCCTGGCGGGACTGCTGTGGCTGAGTACGGCCCTGTCGCCGGCGCAATCCACCCCGGCTCCCGTGGGAAGCGCGCCCGCTTCTGCTGCGCCGGTATCGAACGCGCACGCTTCGACGAGCGCGGGAGCCATTCGAAAGCCGAAGCCAACGGCGAAGAAGACGCCGACGACTCATAGGTCGACCCATTCGTCGAGCCGCGCGGCGCGGCTGGCGCGCACGGCACGGCTCAAGCAGGCATTCGTCGCATCAAAAGAGCTGCAACCCATGGCCCAGCAGCTTGCCACTCTGCGCACGCCGGCGGCTTACGCCGGAGTGACAGCCTACGCGCACAGCCATACGGGCGAAGCTGCTGCTGCGGCCTACCTGGCGCTTGGGCACGCCTATCTGCTGGATAAGAGAGATGCGGAGGCCGAAAGCGCGCTGGCCGAGGCTCGCCGCGCCGACGGAGAGCTTAGCGACTACGTAGACTTTCTCGACGCTGAGGCGAGCCATGAAGCGGGAGACGACACCGCTGCCGAGAATATTCTGCACGGATTCACCGATCGCTACCCTGAGAGCATCTTTGACGACCAGGCTCCGGAGCTTGAAGCCAACGTGCTGCTCGGGATGAACAAGCTGACGGTCGCTCGGCAGGTTCTGGCCGCGGCTGCGGAGTCTCCGGCTGCGGACCGTCCGGGCTTTCAACTGGCTGAAGCCGAAGTGGAGCAGGCGCTGGATCAGCAGCAGGCCGCGGAAGCTGCATTTAAGCGCGTGTTGCTTGAGCATCCCCTGAGCCCGGAGGCGCAGACGGCGCGCGCCAAGCTGACCGCGACAGGCGCCGAGGCATCCTTGACCGTCACAGAGCTACGCAGCCTGGCGGACGCTTATTACAACGCCGGCCGCTACGAAGAGGCAGCGGAGCAATTCCAGGCTCTGAAACGCGAGCCGGGCCTGGACGAGGTGACTCGCGACGGGTTTGACCTCTCCGAAGCTGCGTGCCAGTTGAAGTTGAAGCGGCTGACCGTGGCGGAGGCGACGGCGTTGCCCGATAGCCCCGACGAGAACGGAGCGCACCGCCTTGACCTGCTGATGGAACTGGCCCGTGGACGCGACGATAGCGATACGCTGAAGCAAATTATCTCCGAGATGGAGACCCGGTTTCCGCATAGCCCGTGGCTGGCCGATGCGCTCTTCTCGAGCGGAAACATGTACCTGCTGAAGCGCGACTACCCGACGGCGATCCAATATTACAGCGAGCTGGCCACGCGCTTTCCCGGCGATAAGAATTCCGCGGCGGCGCACTGGCGGTCGGGATGGTTGAGCTACCGGTCTGGGCTCTACAAGAATGCGGAGCAGATCTTCGACGATCAGATTCATTCCTATCCTTCCGCCGTGGAGACGGTCTCCGCTCTCTACTGGCGCGGGCGACTCTTCGAAACGCAGGACCATAATGCCGCCTCGGCTGCGGCCAACTACCGAGCGATCATCCACGCCTACCAGCATTTTTTCTATGCGCAGATGGCGCGCCAGCGATTGTCGGCGTTGGGCGCGACGCAGGCGGCATCAGATCCGCAACTGGATCGCTTTCAGCCTGTGCCGCTGCCGCACCTGGTGGACACATTCCCCGAGGACAGCCCCCACCTAGCCAAAGCGCGGCTGCTGGCCAACGCGGGGCTGAACGAATACATCGCGCAGGAGATCAAGGCCGATCCCGACTCGTCTTCGTGGAGCGCGCTGGCCGAAGCGCAGATTTACTCCTCGTATGGAGAGACTTATCGCGCCGTGCGCTCGCTCAAGCGGGCTTTGCCGGGCTCGGCATCCGCTTCGATTGAGTCGATCCCGCTGGTCTATTGGCGAATCCTGTTTCCCGAGCCGTGGTGGGATACGATCCAGGCGGAGTCGGCAAAGAACAACCTCGATCCCTACCTGGTGGCCTCGCTGATTCGCCAGGAGTCGGAATTCGATCCCTCGGCAATCTCCCACGCCAACGCATATGGCCTGATGCAGTTACTGCCGGTGGTGGGCAGAAAGATGGCGCACGAAGAGGGAATCACTTCTTTCCAGACTTTTCAACTTCTGGACCCGGCGATGAATATCCGGTTGGGAACAAGGTATCTGCGCCAGATGCTCGACCGCTTTGGCGGCGTGCAGGAGTATGCGCTGGCGGCATACAACGCGGGCGACTACCGCGTCGCGGATTGGGAGGCAGCCGGCCCATATTCGGGCATCGACGAGTTTGTTGAGTCGATCCCGTTCACCGAGACACGGGAGTACGTCGAGGCCATTTTGCGCAACGAGGAGACCTACAGAGCCATTGACGCATTCGCCCGGACGCACGGCGACGCGGCCACGGAGGCCTCGCGCTAGATTGGATGCTGAGTTGGCCCGAGGGGGAATCCCATTTGCTACTCCCGGGCTTCGATTCGAATTGACTTCGCCGTTGTGCCCGGCAACACTGTCCTAAATCGGATGCACGCATCTAATACTTGTAAGTGTTTCGCAGCCTGCTGAAATCGAAAATCGCAAGGGTGACTGATAAAGCATGTGGCAAGGGTTCCAATTCGCACCGGATCGGGCTTCGACCATCGCGCAAGGGGTGGACTATATATACTACTTCCTGACCGCGGTTGACCTCTTTTTCACGGCGATCATTTTTCTCGCCATCTTTTATTTCGTGATTCGGTACCGGCGCCGCTCAGAGCATG
>JBKQOX010000003.1:0-28282 GCA_052145255.1 Occallatibacter sp. | reverse complement strand
GCCGCCATGTAAGCCAAGCAATTATTGGGATTTGCGAAGTAAATGACGGCTTGTTGAAGCGTCTGCGGTTTCATGATGATTCAAGAATAGGACAATTCGCTTGATTTGTCAAGTATATAATTACCCCGACGAGTTAATATCTAAAACATTGATTCTATTGAAAACCGCCTGAACGACGCCCCAATTTGCACCGAGGATGGGGCAGTTTTCAAAAAAAAATTACGCGGCGGGACTTGGCGATTTGGGCTGCGCCTTGAGGAGGGCTATGGCGATTTTGGCGACCCAGCAACAGAGATGGCCGAGGATGATGAGGGGTTCCGATTTTTGGTCATAACAATATTCCTTGATGAGAAATCGATGCTGTGACCATGATGCGCCGGAGCGGCATAATTATCGGCAAACTTGGGCCTGAAAATGTTGGTTGAAGGATGCGGCGCAAGTGATGGATTGAAAGGAGTTGGAAGAGCGGGCGGCAAGGAGGAAGAAAAAAGTTGAATGCGGAGGGCTTGACAGGCTGGAGGGCGCGGGCCGATTTCCGCGCAAGCAGGTGCCCCGGAAAAGTTGGGTCCGGCCCAGGAATACCTCAGTCAGGCCTGCAATCCGCTGGACCGAAGTGCGGGTCAATGCCAGTGGATAAGTAACTGCCGGCTTGGCGGTGACTCGACAGGAACCCACTCACTGCCGAAAACCTTTTCCGGGTTTTGAGAAGCGGGCAAATCTACTCCCGAATGGGCACTTGGCTCCGGATCTTGAAGTGCACCAGAATCGACGCATGACCGGCAGGGCATCCCAGCAGCAGGCCTCTTCCTTTTCCTTTGAACGAGTAAGAAATATGTGCGATTCCACTTGGATCGATGCTTCTGACAACTGGAGGAGACGTATCCCGGATCTTTACCGCATCCACGAATTCGGCTTCAGCCGACAAAAGCTGTTCGTGCAGGGAGGGGTCAAGAGCGATCGGAACCTGGAAGTCATCTGCGGAATTCGTGCCGTTGCAATCGACGTTGAGCCCCGACACCTTGTTGTCTCGGTCGGTTTCGACGACGTCGATGATGGGGTTGTCGCGGTAAATTCTGGCAAAGAAAGTGTACGCGTCGGCCGATCGACTGGCCGGCCTCACAATATCGATGTGATCTGCCGCAATTTTCTGCGGTGGCGCATCCACGTCGCACCCATACGTTGCGCTGTAGTAATTCACCACTCGAGTATGTGCCCCCAGGTACCGTCCGACGCCGGCGCCGGCAGCGGTGTCCAACCCTTCAAAGGCACAATAGCGATGAATCCTGGCGACTGCCTGAGTGCTTCTCCATTTTTGTTCGAGGTCCATCAAAAAGTTGTTATCGTTCCCGTCCCTAAGGTCGGTCAGGAGGGGATCGCGGTCGTAAAGTTTGGCCAGATTGGCGACAAACGATCCCTCATGAGGAGTTGCGTACGAAACAATGAACGGGACGCGCGCGGCGTCGTCAGGGTGGTTGAGCAGCATCTCCTCCGTGAGGATTCCACCCAGGCTGTGGGCTATAAACACAATTTCGCTGTGCTCCCAGACTTTCTGACGCTTCAGTCCCTGCCAAAGAATCTCAGAGATCTGCACTGTCGACAATTGCCCATCGATTGTCGGCGTTGGATATTCGGCAACCACGACATCCGATTTTTGAAAATGTGGATCGGCTTGGATGAGTTGCGGCCAATAAGCACCATTCGATGCGCGCCATGTCTCACGGTTACCGTGAATGCCGTGGACAAATACGATGACCCGCGGTTTGAGAGCATCTGCCCTAGCGGGGAGAATGGCAACAGAATGGCATAGGAATAGCGCACAAACAGCGATGGCACCTTTGCGCATGACGGACTCTTCCCCTTTGCCCGATAAAGCGAATTGGACGATGCTGATTCAAGACTAGTCCTTTCAAAGGATCAATGAAGTTCTGGAACTGAGAGCGAGCCGTATTATGGGAAGCCAGACGTGCTGCCTTGCCGCTGGTTTTCCCACTCTGATCATTCTGAAGCCTCGTCAATGGCTGGAAACCTTCGTGCCCTCTCCCAATCAGAAGCTGCGCGCGATAAATTGGAGCGGTCCATTTCGTCGCTGCGCACGTAATGGCTTTCAATTGTTGCCAAAACAATGCACTCAGCAATTCTTGGCGTCGTGTTTCTGAGTTCCGAGCGTGTTGTCGCCCTCTCCTCAGTGACGGCAAAGATAATGTCACTGTAGGCGTAGACAAGCCCTAGCTACCTATTCCTGAAACAGACCCCCTTTCCGTCGAACAACCGCTCGGAGCGCGAATCACACCACAGAATGCTCATCGATGCGGACAGCCCGGCCAGCAGCACGGCCGCCGCATTCCTTCTTTGAGCTCCGAGCACACCCTTTCGACGTGTTGCCGCCTTGTCTCATCTTTCTTCACGGAGATGGTCCAGCAGATCCATTCGTTGCGCGCGAGCGGCGTTATGTCTTCCCAGGCTGCCAATGCTTTCGCGTCAGACTCGAGCGCCTTTCGGAGATCAGCCGGAAGGTTATGGACGACGCCCTCGGAGATTCGAATCGTTGTCATAGGGTTATCTCGCGGCCTAAAGGATCAAGCCTCCGATACGAGATTACAACTCGGATTCCGGGACTATCGTTGCCCATTCGCGAGTACCCAGAAAGCAGTTTCAGAAGGGAACGCAAACAACGAGCCGAAACTTCACAGCCAGAGCCCTCGCCTGACGTTTCACCGGCCAGTGCAAGCAATTGCGGGATCGAGGCGCGGTTCAATGTTCATGGAAGAATAACTGCCGAGTTGCCGGCCGCCCGCCCGGAACTCGATTCTTCAAGTCCCTGAGATGCTCAGCGACGATGAAGTGCCTTCGGTCTAGTTGGCGACCAGAAGAGTCTCAATTTCCTGGTGCAGGTCGCGCTTGACTTGGTCGGCGCTGCCATAAGCGCTGTCCTCAAAACGGATGCGACCCCGTTGGTCAACGACGAGCAAAAGTGGGAGCCATTGGGTCCCATTGACCTTGACATACGTTTGCAGCGGGTCAAGCGCCATGGGCATTGACACTGGCCTGTGTTGGACGAACTGGGCGATCTTCTCCGGCGTATCGCCCATTATTTCGGTGTTGACGAGGAGAAAGCGCACTTTCGGATTGCCGGCGTACTCGTTGTAGACCGCATCCACGGCAGGCAGCTCGGCGAGACAGGGGCCGCACCACGTTCCCCAGAAATCGATGACCGTAATATGGCCTTGCAATGCCGATAACGGAATTGGTTTGCCGTCGAAGGTGGTCAACGCCAGGGCGGGCAGAGGCTTATCGACCTGGCCGCTGGGAGGACTGACGCGCAGCAAAAGATTGGCAACAAGGAGTCCTGCGGCGACAAGCATGATCGTCCCCAGAGATACAAGAACGCCGGCCATCCGGCGGTGGCTGCGCCACAGACCCACGCTCTCGGCTCCGGCGGAGCTGACCAGGAGGATGCATCCGCAGTTCAAGAGCAGCTGTGCGTACGGACCCCACGCCCATGTGTGGAAACGCACAAGGGCGATACCAAATGCCAATGCCAGGAGGGGAGCACACAGGCCGAGTCCAGCCAGGAGCCCCTGCCGCCATGGACGCCAATCGGATATTCTCTCCGCCAACACAGCCAGGGCCACGACCTCGATGGCGACCGCTCCGTCAAAAATCCTGGAGCCTTCGTGGAAGACTACATCCAGAGCAAGAAAGAGGATCAATGCGGCGAAACCGAGGAGAAGCGCGCGGAATGAGCGCTTGAGGCTTTCGGATTGCATGTGGACATTCTCCGTCTGCCATCGCATCATCCGCCGAAAACCCGCAGGCAGCAAGTGATTCGCATCACGATCCTGGCTCCTCGATCATGAGCAGAAACATCATGCCATTGAAGGCAATGGAGCCGACGATGATGAGGCACAACATTTGCAACATGATCATGGGATGAAAGACGACCCCCAGGCCCGCAATGAGCGATCCGATGATGCCGATCGATGCTCCGCTCAGAATGGCCTTGATGGCGCCGTGATCAAGGGCTTGTTCTTCTTAATGCGGAACTCTTGGATCACTTGCTCGCCTTAAACCACCAGCGCGTCGCCTCTTCGCCGGAAAAGCTGTGGCAGCGCTAGAGGGGCACTGACCGCAAACTGGCTGGTCGCCTTTGATTGAATCGATAGCCTGGCGGAACCGAGTGGTCTCTCTTTTGAAGTTTCAATCACCACATCATGTTGAGGTTCTTGCAACGAGGATCTTCCGTCTTTGCCGCCTCAATCCTGCACCGAGGGTCTTCCATCCCGATCACTACGCGAATGATCAGGCTCGTGCACCGAGGGTCTTCCATCTCAATCACCCCTTGACGAGCCAGGCTCTTGCACCGAGTCCCCTGTTACCGCGCATTGACAAGGGTTTCTTGCTCGGTGAAATGATCATGCAGAATCACGTTAATCAGCGGCTTATGGACCCGGATGCGACCGTTGTAGTCAATAAGGCCAAGCTTGCGAAAGCGATTCATAAAGAAACTGACACGGGAGCGGGTGGTGCCGACCATCTCTGCCAATGTCTCTTGCGTGATGGGAGGGAGAAGGCGCTCTGGTGACCCCGGCTCACCAAATTCGGCCAGCAACAGGAGAACCCTGGCCAAACGCTTTTCGCTGGAGTTGAAAAGCTGATCGACAAGGTCGGCCTGGGTTCGCATGCTCCGGGACAGCAGGAATTTCATATACATTTCTGAGAAGGAACGCTCCTCGTACATCACGCGGATCATCTCCTCCCGCGCAATCTGGAGCGCTGAACAAACAATAATGGCGGTGGCAGTGGCCATATGGAGCCCACCCACGCTCGCGAGAGACTCCTCTCCAATGAAATCCCCGGAGGAGAGTAGCGCGACCGTGGCTTCCCTTCCGTCCGGCGAAACGACGGTGAGTCTTGCGCGGCCAGTCCGAAGATAGAAGATGGAGTCAGCAGGGCTCCCCTGCGAGAAGAAGACCTGCTTTGGGTCCAAGTGGACGACTTTTCGTCCCACTCCCGCATTTTCAAGAAAGGTGGCGAGGTCAAAGGTCATGCTTCTCACCCCTGACACTTGAATGGCCTTCCCGGATGCGGTCTTCACGGGAGTAGTTCGGAAGGGTACGCGACCGCTTCAGACTTGAGGAAGCCCGGATTGCCATTTAGGCTTCCCGGATGCCAAGAATTCTACTCTCATTCGCAATAGTGGGGGTGATTCTTTGCCTTCGAGGAGTTTTCCCTTAGAGTTAGCGCGTTTCTGGGGAGAAAAACAGCGGAATGCTCAGAATTGGCCAACTCCTGGTTTGTCGTCAACTCGGCGATAGCCAAGTAATACTTCCCGAGGGGAACGTAAGCAACGGGTTGGAACTTACCAGCTACAGCGTGCGCTTGAAGAGCGGGGTGGCAATGAGCAGCGTGGCGATGCCGAAGATGGTGAGGAACGCAAGATCGCCCTTGATGGCAATCCAGCCACCGTCTTTGAGAAGAATGGCTTTGAAGCCGTGAATCGCGTAGGTGAAGGGATCGATAACAGACATCGCCTGCATCCACTTGGGAAACGACGCCGTGGGATACATAGCGCCTGAGGGATAGAGCAGGAGCACGTTGAGCACGCCGAACATGGCGCGCGGCACGAGCGGATCGTCGACACGCACCATGAGCAGAAACATCATGCCATTGAAGGCAATGGAGCCGGCGATGATGAGGCACAACATCTGCAGCATGACGATGGGATGAAAGACAATGCCCAGGCCTGCGATGAGAGACCCGATGACGCCGATCGATATTCCGCTCAGAGTGGCCTTGATGGCTCCAGCGATGTTCAGGCCGAAGACCAGCTCAAGTTTCGTAATCGGTGTGACCAGGTAACCCTCGTGCACGCCGCGAGCCTTGTCGTCGATATAGAGCATGCCGCCGCCGATCATGACCGAGATGTACATGGCCAGCGCGACTGTCATGGGCAGAAGGTACTTCAGATAATTGACGTAGGGGTAAAGCTCGACAATTTCGAGCGCGATCGACTTCGACAGCCGGTCCTGAACCTGCGGCGCATTCATGGCGTCGACCAGCGACTGCATCTCCGCTTCAAGGCTGGCCGAAGTGAACAGGTCGGAGTTGTCGACAACGAAGCCCAGTTGGGGCGCGTCCTGCGCGTAGACGCGCCGCGAGTACTGCTCGGGGATGATGACCGCGGCGTCGATTTTGCCGGTGCGCACGTCTTCGCGCGCTTCTACCTCATTGGGATAATCGACGGTGGAGAAGGTCTTGATATTGGCGGCAACGGCGGCGAATGCCTCGCGCACCTTCACCGCTTGCGGTCCATGGTCATGGTCGACCACGGCCACGTGCGTGCCAACAATCTTGCCGCCGAATGCGTTGCCGATAA
This sequence comes from Occallatibacter sp., assembly GCA_052145255.1. Taxonomy (GTDB): domain Bacteria; phylum Acidobacteriota; class Terriglobia; order Terriglobales; family Acidobacteriaceae; genus Telmatobacter. Next base: position 21,906 of record JBKQOX010000003.1, on the reverse strand, counting down.
TGATCAGTTGCAGGATCGGCAACATCAGCGACATGATCATGAGCGTGGGCGAGCGGAAGAACTTGCGCATCTCGCGCTCGATGATGGCAAACATTCTGTTCATGGCTGCGCTCCCGGCCGCGGCGGCATGGTGAATACCGGCTTCACCTGCTCATCGCGCAGTTGGCGGCCCGTGTAGTGAATGAATACGTCGTCGAGCGTGGTGTTCTGCACGCTGAGCGAAGTGAGCGTCTCGCCGAGGCTAGCCGCGAGCTCCACGATCTGCATGGTGGTCTTCGATCCCGACGCGGTGAGCACGCGATAGAATCCGGCGCTTTCCGGTTGCACGCTGGTTACGCCTTCCAGCTTCGTCAGCCGCCCTTCCCACTCATCGGTCTCGCGGTCGAAGTGCACTTCGACGACATTCGCGCCGGCAACGCTGTTCTTGAGCTCCACCGGAGTGCCCAACGCTACCAGCGTGCCATGATCCACGATGGCGATGCGGTCGCACAGCTTGTCGGCTTCTTCCATGTAATGCGTGGTGAGCAGCATGGTGAGATTGCGGTTGGACTTGAGCTTGTTGAGCATCTCCCAGACGGCGATGCGCGAAACGGGATCGAGGCCGGTGGTGGGCTCGTCGAGGAAAAAAATCTTCGGGTTGTGCACCAGGCCGCGCGCAATCTCAAGCCGGCGCCGCATTCCGCCGGAAAGCGTTTTGGTTTGCGCGTCGCGCCACTTGGTGAGGTCGACGGCCTCAAGTACGTCGTTAATGTTCTTTTCACGCTCGGCGCGCGGCACACCATAGAGCTTGGCGTAGATACTCAGGTTCTCTTCGAGCGTCAAATCCTGGTCGCTGGTGAGGGCCTGGGGAATGACGCCAATGACGCGGCGCACATCGTCGGGATCGTCGGCCACGTTGTGCCCGGCGACGATGGCCTTCCCCGAGGTGACCGGGATGAGCGTGGTCATCATTCGAATTAGCGTGCTCTTCCCTGCACCGTTCGGACCCAGCAGGCCGAAGATCTCTCCCTCGGCGACGCTGAAGTTGACACTTTTGACCGCTTCAAAATCGCCGTAGCGCTTGCAGATGTTCTCGACAGCGATGGCAATCGGCCTGGAGGCGCCGTTCCCGTTCGCCGGATTGTGATTGATGGCCGCGCTCACTTCTTCACCAGCTTGGCCTTGGGGATGTACACGTAGGCTGTCATGCCGGGCACGAACTTTTCGCCGGGATTGGGAATGAGAAGCTTGAGTTGAATGGTCCTGATGTCGCGCTTCATGCTGTTTACGTCGCGTTGCGTAGCGAAGTCGCCCTCGGCAGCTTTGGCGATGACCTTGCCGTAAAATGTGTCGCCGCTTGGCATGACGACGCGCAGCGAATCGCCCAACTCGACACTGTCGGCCTGCGTCTCAGGCAGCGGCGCGTAGACCCAGGTTTGCGAAAGATCCATGATGGTGACGATCGGCGCGCCGACGGTGACCACTTCGCCTTGCCGCGCGGCCCATACGTCCACCTTTCCGTCAATGGGCGAAACCACCTGCGCATAGCTCTCCTCGACACTCGCTTCCTGTGCCAATGCTCGGGCATTTTCTTCTTCGGCGCGCGTTTCGTCCACGGTATGCTCCGACACAGTGGTCAGCAGCTCATGGGCGCGCGCCTGGCGCAGGTTGGCTTGCGCCGCGGCAAGGTTGTCGCGCGCCGCGTTCACTGCGGCTTGCGCAGCCTGCAGGCTGGTCACGGCTTCGTCCCGCGACTGCGTGCTCATGATTCCCTGCTTCTCCAACGCAACGGTCCGGCTGGTATCGGCCTGCTGGTGCGCAAAGTTTGCCTGCGCCTGCGCCAGCGCCGCCTGCGCGGCCTTGACCTGCGCCTCCGCGCTCACCGTCGCGCTGGAAGTTTCACCGCGGTTCTGCTCTTCCGTTTGGATGGTGCCGTTCAGCTTTGACTTCTCACTTGCAGCCGTTGCCTGGGCCGCTTTGAGCGCTGCCGCAAGATCGTCGCTCTCGATGGTGGCGATGAGCTGGCCGGATTTGACCGAGTCACCCTCTTGAACTGTCAGATTCTGAATGCGGCCGGGGATCTTCGAGCTCACAATTACTTCGTTGGCGTCGACCGTGCCGACCAGTTGCAGGTCGCCGCCGCGATTCGTGGTAAGCAGATACCAGATCAGCGATCCGATGGTCAGAAGTCCCAAGATCAGAAAAACTCGATTTCGCGCGCTCACTTCGCTTTCACCTCAAAATTCTTGAATTCCGCGTACTCGGGCATGGGCGTGTCGTTGAGAACCTTTGTCGCGAGTTCCCGGCCATGCTTACGATCCTGAAAAATCGCCTGGCCCAAAAACTGGACGGTCGCGACCCGGCGCGCCTGCAGCGCCTCTTTGTCGAAGGGTTCGAAGGGCAGGATGTGACGCCAGATGGGCGCGCTGAGGAAGTAGAAGACGTTTCCGCCGAGCGCCGTCAGGACAATTTGCAGCCAATCGGCCTCGATGAACTCGCCCGATGCGATCCCCTCCCTTACCAGCGACTGAAACATCGCCAGCAGCGGCGCGAAGACTCGCTTCACGAGGATGGGAAGCTCGCCCTCCTCGCCCTTGTGCAGCCGCATCATTTCCTGCTGCATCAGGCTCTGGAATTCGCGCTGCGTCAAAATGCGGTCAAAATGATCGAGCGCGGCGCGAATCATACGCTCGCCCGGACTGGCCTCGCGGAGGAAAACAGCCATCGAGCGATCGCGAACTCGCGCCGAGACCATCTCCAACGCTGCGGAGTACAACTTCTCCTTGCTCTCAAAGTAGTAATAGAGCAGCGCCTTGTTGACGCCTGCGGCCTGGGCGATCTGCTCCGTGCGAGCGCCGGCGAGGCCGTTGGCGGCGAACTCGCTGAGGGCGGCGTCGAGGATACGGCTGCGGGTCTCGGCGGAGCGCTCGGCCTGGGCTTCAGTTGTGGAGTGTTGCGTCATAATTAACTAACTGGTTAGTAAATTACATCAGGCTCAGCTACAAAAGCAAGTCCTTTGAGGAACTCGCTTCCGGCTCTCCCATATCTATAAGATTCTTAGGCTTTTATAGATGACTTCGGCGCTAATTGCCGGGCAATGATCTGTCGGATCGGCTCATTGTCGGCGTACACACGCCACTCCGCCACCTTGCCGTTATTCACCTGCGCGCGGAACACGGCCGGCGTTTGCCAACGATTCTCGGACAAGAGCCGCCCACCTGCCGCGAACGTGCCCTGTGCTGTGCCGAGCATCACCACAACCGGTCCATCGCAGTGAGTTTCATCCACAGCGATCGTGTAGTCCGGAACCATGTCGAAATAACTCCCCCAACTCACTCGCATCCGACCCCTGCCCTCGACAACGTTGCCCAGCGCGTCAACAAACCGGTGCTCCTCGGTCATCAGTTCGGCCAACGCATCCACATCCTGCCGATTGATGGCCTGCATAAATGCTTTCGCAACTGCCTCGGCTGATTCGCTCATACGGTCTCGCTTCCCGCCGCGCTCTCCTCAATTCCCTGTTTCTTGCTCCCAACTTTCGGCCCTAGTCGAAGACCACCGTTTTGTTCCCGTAGCAGAGGATGCGGCGGTCGAGGTGCCAGCGGACGGCCCGCGAAAGGACCATGCGCTCGAGGTCGCGGCCCCGGGCCACGAGATCCTCCACCTGGTCGCGATGGCTGATGCGCGCCACGTCCTGCTCGATGATCGGGCCGTCGTCGAGAACTTCTGTGGCGTAGTGGCTGGTGGCGCCGATCAGTTTGACTCCGCGGGCGTGTGCCGCGTGATAGGGACGTGCGCCGGTGAATGCGGGCAGGAACGAGTGGTGCACGTTGATGATGGCTGCGGGATAGTGCGCGACGAATTGCGGCGACAGAATCTGCATGTAGCGCGCGAGAACGATGAGATCGACCTTGTGCCGCGCCAGAAGCGCGAGCTGTTTGGCCTCGGCCTCAGCGCGGGTCTCCGCCGTAAACGGCACATGCTCGAAGGGCACGCCGTAGAATGCGGCCAGTTTCTCAACTTCGCGATGGTTGGAGACGATGAGCGGAATTTCGCAGGCCAGCTCGCCGGTGCGCCAGCGGTGCAGCAGGTCGGCCATGCAGTGCAGATATTGCGAGCAGAAGAGCGCCACGCGTGAAGGACGCTCACTCGATGTCAGCTTCCAGTTCATGTTCAGCTCGGCCGCTATGGGCGTGAACACTTCCCTGAAGGCCGCGAGATCGAAGCCGTCCACCTCCCATTCGACGCGCATGAAAAAGAGGCCAAGATCATGGTCGATGTGCTGATCGGCGTGGAGAATATTGGCGCCACGCTCATAGAGCAGGCTCGAGACACGCGCGACGAGGCCCTTGCGATCGGGGCAATCGATTAAAAGAACTGCGGAATCTTTCATCTTCAATTCAGATTACGACATGGCGGGGTTTTCCAGCACCAAAGGCAAAAGCGTAAACCTTGCGCGATCCCAGGTCCCCAAACGCGAGGGACCTGGGGCACCCATTCACTTTGGTAAACGCACATCGCCTCGGTGGCCACGTCGGCTCAGTCGTAATACTCAAGGCCGAGGTGCGTGATCAGGTCTGCACCCATGATGTGGCGGAGCGTGTTCTTGAGCTTCATCGACTGGATGAAGAGATCGTGCTCCGGGTAGAGGCCTTTGGCCGTTTGCGGCGACTTCAAGTAGAAGCTGAGCCACTCCTGAATGCCAAGGGAGCGGAGCTCGGGCGTGCGCTTGGCCAAGTCGAGGAAGAGCACGAGGTCGAGCGCGATAGGCGCGGCGAGAATCGAGTCGCGGCACAGGAAATTGACCTTCAACTGCATGGGATAGCCGAGCCACCCGAAGATGTCGATGTTGTCCCAGGCCTCTTTCTCGTCGCCGCGTGGCGGGTAATAGTTGATTCGAATCTTGTGGTAGATGTCGCTGTAGAGATCCGGATAGAGGTCGGGCTGGAAGATGTATTCGAGCGAACCTAGCTTGGATTCTTCCTTGGTTTTGAAGGAATGCGGCTCGTCGAGCACTTCGCCATCGCGATTGCCGAGAATGTTGGTGGAGAACCAGCCCTTGACGCCGATCATGCGCGCCTTGAAGGCCGGCGCGAGCACCGTCTTCATAAACGTCTGGCCGGTTTTGAAGTCCTTGCCGCAGATGGGTGCGGCGTTCTGCTTGGAGAGCTCGATCATCGCCGGAACGTCGACGGTGAGGTTCGGCGCGCCATTGGCGAAGGGCACACCCTCTTTGAGCGCGGCGTAGGCGTAGATCTGCGAAGGCGCGATGCCTGGGTCGTTTTTCTCGAGCCCTTTCTCGAAGGCCTCGATGGACTGATGCACAGCCGTCGGCTTTAAAAAAATCTCGGTTGAACCGGCCCAGATCATCACGACGCGGTTTACGGTTTTCTTGAAGGCGCGAATATCAGCGCGCAACTGTTCGGCCAAATCGCGCTTATTCTTGCCCTTCTTCACGTGCGTGCCGTCGAGGCGCTTGACGTAGTAGCGATTGAAGACCGCGGGCATGGGCTTGATCTTGGAGAGATAGGGCTTCAGCTTCTTGAGCGTTTCCGGCTCCAGAACCGCAGCGTGCGCGGCCGCTTCGTAGACGTTGTCTTCAAAGATGTCCCAGCCGGTGAAGACGATGTCTTTCAAATCGGCGAGCGGAACAAAGTCCTTGATGAGCGGCGAGTGGTTATCGGTGCGCTTGCCGAGGCGAATGGTGCCCATCTGCGTGAGCGATCCGATCGGCTTGGCCAGTCCGCGGCGAACCGCTTCAACTCCGGCGATCATTGTGGTGGCCACTGCGCCCATCCCAACCACCATCACACCCAACTTGCCCTTGGCGGGCTCAACCATCATTGCAGCGGTCTTCCGCCCCATCGACGAAGGGGCTTCGTTTTTCGCGCCGCCTTTTTTCTTCGTTGCCATTGCTTCTCCTAACCTTCCTTTACGGATGATTTCAAAATCAATTTCAATGCTCGAATAGGCGCGTTAAAGAACTGCGCGGCCTTGCTCGCTTTGAGTACTTCCCGATGCGGCACTCGAATGTTTGGCGCGCCTTACGTGCGACCAGACAAACCAGATGATCGCTGCCACGATCGCGACCTCCACGACGAGATGGAAGCGATGAAAAATCTGCTCGAGGCGTGGATCGGTATGCCACCTTTCGCCGAGCTTCATGCCCGCCCAGGCGAGGCAGATATACCAGGTGATGGAACCCAACGACGTGTAGATGTGGAAGCGCAGCCGCGGCATGCGCGCGATTCCCGCGGGGATGGAAATAAACGTTTGCACCACGGGCATCATGCGCGCCAGCAGGACCGCGATGGAGCCATACTTTGCGAAAAACCAGCCCATGCGGTCCAGATCGTGATGGCTCATCAGGACCCACTTGCCGTAGCGCTCGACGAAGGGACGCCCGCCCTTGGCTCCAATCCAATAGCCGATGGCGGAGCCGATGTTGCAGCCGACCATTCCGACGATGGCAACCATGAAGAGATTGAAACGGCCGAGATAAACCAGGTAGCCGGAGAACGGCATGATGAGCTCGGAGGGGAGCGGAATTCCGGCCGAGTTGACGGCCATCAGTCCAACGATGCCTGCGTAACCCCCGGCGCTGATCACACGGGTCACGAACTCCACCAGCAGGGCCAGGATTCTTTCAGTCATGAGCCTCCCCAGTATAGCGCCCGCTCACGCGGTTTTGAGTCTTGGACGGGCATCGGAGGTGATCCCGCGGCTGCACACGTCTGCAATTTGCGTTTGTTAGGATGGAAGTTGTTGAGGGAGACTCATTGACCGATCAAACACCTGAATCGCATCCGCCAGTCCCGTTGACGCTCGAGGGGTCGAGCGTGCTGCACCAGTTCTTCCGGTTCGACTGGAAGGCTTGGAAGTCCTACGCGGACGGCGAACGCAAAAGCAACGCGCCCAGCGAACGTGGAAGCATTGTCGCCAGCGCGATTGGAGTACTAAAGAAACTGGAGCGCGAGGATGTGAACGCGCCGGTTCGCACGGCGCTGTATTCGCAGCTTGGGCACAAGGGCGATTTGATGCTCATCCACTTCAGAGACTCACTGGAAGAGCTGAATCAGGTTGAGCTGACGCTGGCGCAGACGCCGCTCTACGATTTTCTTGAGCTGCGCCATTCGTATCTTTCGGTTGTCGAGCTCGGCTTGTACGAGTCGTCGCGCAAGACATACGAAGCTGCGTCGGCCAAAGGATTCGAACAGTTTTCGGCGGAGTGGAATGCGGAGATTGCGGCGTCGCTCGAGCGTGGCGCGGAAGCGATGAAGCCACGTCTGTGGCCGACGATTCCTGAGGCAAAGTATCTGTGCTTTTATCCCATGGACCGCAAGCGCGGCGAAAAGGTGAACTGGTACACGGTGCCATTTGCAGAAAGACAGCGGATGATGCACGAGCACGGGATGATCGGACGGAGATACGCCGAACAGGTGAGGCAGGTTATTTCCGGCTCGATTGGGATGGACGATTGGGAGTGGGGCGTGGATCTCTTCGCCGAGGATCCGGTGATCTTCAAGAAGCTGATTTACGAGATGAGATTTGATGAAGTGAGCGCGGTGTACGCTCTGTTCGGGCAGTTTTATATTGGGGTGCGTCTGCCGGTGGAGAAGCTGGCGGCGTGGGTTGAGGGGAAGCTCGAACCCACGAGATGATAGCGGCCTTTTCGGTTGGGCAGCTCAGACCAGATCGCAGCCAAGGGAAAAGCGCAACGCCGCGCAAATCTCGCCCATTCGCGACGAGTGGAGCTGGGCAACGCGCCTGCCCAGCCGATCCTTTGGCACTGTGACTGCGTTGTGGAGATTCACAGCGCAGGGGGCCTTCATACCGTCCTCGCCGCCCAAAGCGACTTCCGATGGGGCGCCTCGGATCGTAGAAGTGATCGGTGCAATGGTGACATACGCTAGATACTCAATCGCAGTATCGCGAGTGAGCACGACAACTGGTCTTAGCTTGTCCGGTGAAGCAAACTGACAGAGGCGGACGTCTCCTCGAACTATTCTTCCGGCCATGCTGCCACCGTCGTCCACAACTGTGCTTCGTTCTCATCTTGCGGCTGCTTAATGTAGGCCTCGCGGTCACGATTCTCTTTCACGCGGATTTCCAGCCGACGCAAATGCTCTCGCAGCGCATCACGCACCAGGGCGGAGCGATTCGCCTTCATTCTTCGCGCTGCTCGGTCAGCGGCCAGCAAAAGCTTCTTATCGAGGACAACCTGGATCGTTTCCATATGTCGACTCTACTCCACAGTCCATTCCACAGTCAAGGCCCTCGCAGTTCCGGTGCGCAAGATTAAACTCCTAACCATGGCTACTGCACGAGGGAAGACAAAGCACGCGCCAAAGAAGAAAGCAACAGCAACGCCAGCAACGCGCGGGGCGCTTGCGCCGGAGCGCATAGCCGCGATTCTGAAGGGGCTCGACGAGGCGTATCCCAATGCCGAGTGCGCGCTCAATCATCGCACGCCGTGGGAGCTGCTGGTGGCGACGATCTTGTCGGCACAGTGCACGGACGTGCGCGTGAACATGGTGACACCGGAATTGTTCCGGCGCTTCCCTACACCGCAAGCGATGGCGAAGGCGACGCTGCCGGAGCTTGAAGAACTGATCCGGACGACGGGTTTCTTCCGCAACAAAGCGAAGTCGATTCAGGGCGCGGCGAAAAAGATCATCGCGGACTTCGGTGGCGAAGTTCCGCAGACGCTCGCCGAGCTGATTACTATTCCCGGAGCGGCGCGCAAGACGGCGAATGTGGTTCTGGGCGTGTGCTTCGGCAAAGCCGAGGGCGTGGTGGTCGATACACATGTTTTCCGCATTGCGCGGCGGCTGGAATTGGCGAAGGGCGACACAGCTGAAAAGGTGGAGCAGGAGTTGATGCAGGTTCTGCCGCACGACAGGTGGATCAGCTTCTCGCACCAGATGATAGCCCACGGGCGCAAGGTGTGCATGGCGCGAAATCCCAAATGCCGCGAATGCAACCTGGAGCCGCTGTGCTGGTCGAGAGATAAAACCTGGCGGAGCTAGCGGGTTTGGCGGGGTTAGCGAAGCTGGCGGCGTGAGCGGGCCGGGCTGGGGAGCTGGTTCGTCACCGACTGCTGTTAGAATCGATCCTTCGCACGCTAAAGCGGGCTCCGCAAATGCGCGGAAGAGACTTAAATTATCGGCGCGATTGGCGCCGTATATTGCGGTATGTCGAGCATGCGCGAAAACTCAGCGATCTTGACCCAATAAACGACCCAGAGAACCACGGAAGCAAGTCCCGCGAGCGCCCCCAGAACAGGGATAATGCAACAGCAGGTGCAAACGCTCATGGCGATGCCGATGGATTGTCCAGGCGAGGGGTCGGGGCTCGGAATTCCCCGACGAGCATACTCGTTAGCGAGCGATCTCGCGAGGCCCATTACAACAAAGAAGTTCCAAATCAGGTTCAAGAACGGAATGAGAAGAAGCCAGACCATTCCCGGGTCCATCGTTCTGGAAACTGGTGAGCACTTGTTCAGCGCTCCCTGGAGTGTAAGGATGTAGAAAATTGCCGGCACTATGAAGAAGAATCCGAAGATGAACATCAGCAGCATGATGTGCCACGGTTGAAGCAAGTCGCCCATTTCATGCCCCACTTTCTACCCGTCGAGAAATTGGCGACATTCTAACGCGAATTGACGGCTGGCGTCCATGAGTTGGCGGCTCCGCGCGAGGCGTCGCGACAATTCTGCCCATTGCATCGTTAGCGGTTCGAGAGAACCCGGCGAGCGGCCTGAATGAGGCCGGGGACGTCGGATGGGTTTGCTTCCGCGGCGGGTTCCCAGCCGATGTCGCGGAGCGTTTTGCTGGTAATGGGGCCGATTGAAATTGCGACAACACCGGCGAAGGGAAACGCAATTCCGGCGTGACGTGCAGCTTCAGCGAGATGCGCGACGCTGGATGAGCTGGTGAAGGCCGCGGCGTCGATTCCCTTTTTGAGAGCATCGCGCAGAAGCCTGGGTGCGGAAGCGGGCATGACGTTGCGATAAGCGTCGACGACGTCGACTGTAGCGCCGGCAGTGCGGAGCGCGTGGGGGATAACATCGCGAGCGACGGCGGCGCGTGCCAGCAAAACTTTCTTCCCGCACGTATGGACCGCGAGGCTCTCCGTTAGGCTCTCGGCAACATAGGACTTCGGAACCAGCGCTACGGCCATGCCCAGGCGGCGCGCCGTTTCAGCCGTGGCTTCTCCGACAGCGGAGATGTTGAGGCGAGTTGCGGCAGCCAGACTGAGGCCAAGCGCAGCCGCGCGGTCGGCAAGCGCACGAACGGTATTCGCGCTGGTGAGGATGAGCCAATCGTAAGAATCGAGTTGGCGCAGTGCTCGGTCGAGCGGAGCGAAATCCGATGGTGGCTGAATCTCGATAACGGGAACTTCGACCGGTTCGGCTCCCAGCGAGCTGAGACCCTCACTGAGCTTGCCGGCCTGATGCCTGGCGCGCGTTACAAGGATGCGCCGGCCAGCGAGTGGCAACGCGTTCATCAAGCGGCTCCGCCTGCGGTATTCGTGCCGGCCGCAAGCAACGCGGTTGCCCCATCGGCCAGCAGAACTTCGGCGGCTTCGCGCCCCAGAGCTAAGGGATCGGTGTTCCGGCGCGGCGCGTGAAGATGGACGCGGATGATCTGGCCTGAATCGGGTGAAGCAACGACACCAAAGATCTCCCACCAGGAAACGGCTGGAATGTCCTGAGCAAACGAAGGGCGGCAGTGAATGCCGATGGGAACCTGGCAACCTCCGCCGAGAGCAGCGAGAGCCGCGCGTTCCGCGGTAACCGCAAAGCGCGTGTCGGCGTGGTCAAGGAAAGCAACAGCGGCAAGCGTCTCCACATCGCCCTGGCGAATTTCGATACCCAAGGCTCCCTGTCCCGCGGCGGGGCAAAAATCATCGGGGTCAAGGCGTTCGCGCACGTGGTCGGTTTTGCCGAGACGGTCGAGTCCGGCTGCCGCGAGCAGAATCGCGTCGACTTGTCCCTCGGCGAGCTTGCGCAGGCGTGTATCCACGTTGCCACGAAACTCGACAGCTTCAACGTCCTTGCGCAAGGCTTTCAGTTGCGCGCGGCGACGCTGGCTGCTGGTGCCGACACGCGCGTGGCGCGGCAACTCAGCAAGGCTGGCGAAATTAACGGAGACAAAAACATCGCGCGGGTCGACACGCGGCGGCGTGGCCGCGAGTGCGAAGCCGGCAGGCAGTTCGGTAGGCAAATCCTTGAGCGAATGAACAGCAAGATCGATGCGGCTGGCGGCGAGCGCTTCCTCAATCTCCTTGGTGAACATGCCCTTCGAGCCGACTTCGGCGAACGTGACTTCCTGGAGACGGTCGCCGGTGGTTTTGATGATTTCGACTTCGATTTCGTGACCCTGAACGCGGAGCAGTTGAGCGATGTGATTGGCCTGCCAGAGGGCGAGCTGCGAGCCACGACTGCCGATGCGCAGCTTCATCGGCGCGCCTCAGCTTTCTTCAGACTCAGACTTGCTTCCGGCTCAGTGCTTGCGGCCGTGCGAGCCGCTTCGCTCGACTCGGATGAGGGAGCGCGGCTTGATCCGCCTTGCGGAGCTTCGGCGGGCGTAACTGCCGTGTCGGACGCGGAGGGTGAAACGGACCACTCCTCGCAGAGCGCGTCGAGCTTGGCAGCGTCGCCCTCGCGTGCGGCCTGCTTGAGCGCTGCCATGGGCTGATGGAGAAACTTGTTGACGAGGCCGCGCGTGAGCGCTTCAACGGCGGCGAGCTGCTCGGGTGTGAGTGTACCGAGGCGGCTGTGAATGCGCTCGATCTCAGCGACGCGCATTTCTTCTGCTTTCTTTTGGAGCGCGACAATTGCGGGCGCGACGTTGACGGTGCGCAGGCGCTGATGGAAGCGCTCTACTTCAGCTGCAATGAGCGCCTCGGCGTCGATGGCCTCGCGGCTGCGCTCTTCCATGTGCGAGACGGCCACTTGCTGCAGGTCGTCGATGTCGTAAACAAAGATGCCATCGAGCTTGTTCATCAGAGGATCGACGTCGCGCGGGACGGCGATATCGATAAAGAACATAGGGCGATTGCGGCGCTTGTGAAGAAAGGCCTGCCCGTGCTCGGGGCGGAAGATGGGATGCGGGGCGCCGGTTGAACTGATGACGATATCGGCGCGGCTGGCAGCATCGTAGAGCTGGCTGTAGTCGATAACCTCGGGGACGACGGTGCCCTCGAACTCCGCGGCCATGCGGCGGGCGCGCTCGGCGGTGCGATTGCAGACCAAGATGGCGCCCGCGCCCTGTTGCACGAGATGGCGCGCGGCGATCTCGCTCATTTTGCCGGCGCCGACGAGGAAGACGGTGCGCCCTTCGAGCGAGCCGAAGATTTTGCGGGCGAGATCGACGGCGACGGAGGCGATGGAGACAGAGTTGGAGCCAATGCCGGTTTCGCTGCGCGCTTTTTTGGCGGCGGCAAAGGCGCTCTGCAACAAATGTTCGAGCTGGCCGGAGACGGTTCCGGCGGCGCGCGCGACAGCGAAGGCTTCCTTGACCTGGCCGAGAATCTGCGGCTCGCCTACCACCATGGAATCGAGACTGGCGGCCATGCGGAAGAGATGGCTGACGGCTTCCTTATCACGGTACTCGTAGAGGTGGGGCGCGAGAACGGATGCGTCGATGCCGAACTGGCGCGAGAGAAACGATGCGACGGAACCGTCGGCGTCTTCGACGACCGAAAGAAGCTCCACGCGATTGCAGGTGGAGACGATCATGCACTCCGTGACACCGGGAGTGGAGGCGAGAGCGCGCGTAGTCTCGGCGAGCTCGTCGCGGCCAATGGCGATCTTTTCGCGCAGCGCGATGGGCGCGGTTTTATGGTTCACGCCAATGAGAGTGAGCGTCATTGGGGACCGAACCTGTGCACCTGGCTGAAAAAGTTGGCGGCCCAGACCGCCATCATGACCACCATCGCCGCGCCGGAGACATAGGCGGCCCTGCGACCGCGCAGACCAATGCCGAGACGGAGCGAAAGGAGCGTGGCATACACGATCCACATAGCGAACGAAGCCAGGATGTTGGGATCGAGAAAATACGACGCGCCAAGCGAGGTTTCCTGGACAAGGACGACGCCGATCAACAAACCGACGGTCATACAGGGAAATCCGAATTCGAGGGTGGCGAGGGCCACGCGCTCGAGAGTGTCGAGGGGCGGCAACCAGTCGAGCGGTCCCCACCAACTTGCGGTGTGACCGGGCTTGTGCTTGGCCTTGATCCTGCGCTCCTGGACGAGGTACATGACCGAGGCCAGCAAGCTGAAGCACAGCGCCGCATAGGCCAGAAGCAGAGCGATGATGTGAGCCACGAGCCAGCTCATCCACACTCGCTGCGAAGGAAACCGATAGCTGTCGGACCCCAGTGCGGGGATGAAGACGAGGAAGAATGTGGCGGGAAGGGCTAAGATGCCGAGCGAGATTGCGTCATAGAACCACCAGACGAGAAAAAAGAGGCCGGCGACGAGAAAGCCTAGGAGGGATTCAATCTCGCGCACGCCGACGGGCATCCAGCGATGCGCCAGGACGAGCATTTCAACGACGGAGACAAAATGGAAGAAAAAAGCGAGGCCGCCGAGATGGACGCAGGTTTTCCGCCACGGGACGGAGTTATAGAGCACCGCCGGGAAGACGGCAACACATCCGCCGGCATAGAGAATGGCCGCAACTCGTAGCCAAAGCAGGTACATGGCAGGTTCTACGTTAAGGCGTAGACATTCAGTATAACTGTGATCGAAATCACCTGTAGAGCCGAAGGAAATGGCGGGCGTGCATTCGGTGGAAGCGGCTTTGAGCTGCGCGGCTTTGGGAGGGTGATGCGTGAGGCTGGAGCGGCGGAGAAGAATAGGAGTGAACAGGCGAAACTGGAACGCGCCGGTCCCGCCATCCTTGGGCGGACCTGGAGCGTGAATCGGCCTATTGGCCTTGTGAGAGCCTGTTTAGAGAGTGAACTTGGTGGCGCATGCCCTGCCAGGCCCCCATCATGAGGTTCTCCGCACGCTCTTTCTGTATCTGGAGCAGGCATTCCTCGGCCTCGTGAACGAGTTCGCGGAGTGTAGCGTTATCGGCGGCGCCGATGGCGCGCTCAATCGTGAGGAGTTTTCTAAGGAGGACGGTTGTAGTGGTCAAAGCTGGCCCCTTTAATCTTGGAATATGAGAAGGCCAGTTTCCCCTGAAACGCGTTGGCTCGATGTGATCTACATCACTCACGCCGCCCTCTGCGGCAGGACGTAAGAGCATAACCCGGCCACCGGATCCGCCTCGGGGACTGTCGGCAGACCCTGAATCCAGTAAGTGGCTGATGGTGTGCGGGTTGTCTCACTGTTTTGTTGCGATGTAAGTGCTCACGCGGCCGGTGAGTTTGCTGGTATCGACGGCGGTCAGCGTCTTGCCGTTGGCTGAGACGCTCATTGTGGTCACATCGGTGACAGTGCCATCGCGCTTGTCCGTCTCCTCAATCGTGTTGGAGTTGATTTTCTTGAGCGAGACGGCGTCCCAGCCATAGGAGCCCCTTACCGGGTAATCATTGCCGTCAAACTTTGCGGTGAAGCTTTCGCCGGTGGGCGAGTTCATGCTGATCTCATCGCCGTTCGTTTTGTAGGTGGTGAGCAAGGCGTTGGAACTTCCGGTCTGCTTCTCGATGATCCAGTCGCCTGAAGTGGCGTGTACACCCGAGGGCAACAATCCGCTGCGCCTGGCGACGGTTTCAAAGTTTGTGGGGGCGCCACCGCTCTGGGGATGGCCCGTGGATTTTACGGTGAGTGTTTTGCCGTCGGCGGAGACGGTACGGTTTTGTTCGAAGGTGGCGACGCCTCCCTTCTTGGCGGCGACAGAGATGGCGTGCGCGTCGACGATGGTGACGCTGATGGTGTCATAGGACTGGCCGGAGACGGCGTGGTCCTGGCCATCGGCCTGGACGTCGAATGCCGGGCTGCAACTGACGCAGTGGTACCAGCCTGCGCTGGTGTAGAAGGTGAGAGGCTTGGGGCTGAACTTTGCCTTCGACAGGTCGGTCTTCCAGGTGCCGTCGAAGGGCGATTGGGCTGAAGAAGTTGCTGCCGCGAACAGGGCGGCCATTGCGATAAGCGCGCAAAGTGCATAACGCATGGTGCTGGATATTTGCATGTTCCTCGTTGGGGAACTTGAGTTCTGGATTCTCGGACAGGGCCTGACTTGCGGGGAATCAACTCGACCCGGTGACCGAGCGATTGTATGGGCGGACGGCTACCGGTGAGAAGTTTTGAATTGCGAGTTAGGCGGATCGGCATGAGGGGTCGACCCTCGCGACGAGGATCGTGGAATTTTCAGATGGATCTCCGCTATCGCGGCGGTGCGGGGCCGCGATAGTCTTGAATGCAACGTGATCAAGGAAGACTCACAGCCCGCGGCTCTGCGCTCTCCTCTTTTGGACGAGAACAGTGCGACTGATGGGTTCGAGCTGACGGCCGTGCCCGCGGTGCGTGAGCCAGAAGACAAAGGCGCAGCAGAGTTGACTCCCTTCATGCGGCAGTGGGCCGCAGCCAAGCACCAGAATCCCGATGCGCTGGTGTTCTTCAGAATGGGCGACTTTTATGAGCTGTTTTATGACGATGCGGCTGTGGCCAGCCGCGAGCTGCAACTGACTCTGACGGCGCGCGACAAGGAACGCAATATTCCCATGTGCGGCGTGCCTTATCACGCGGTGGAGCAGTACGTAACGCGGCTGTTGCGGAAGGGCTATCGCATTGCTCTATGCGATCAGATGGAGGACCCGAAGCTCACCAAGAAACTGGTGAAGCGCGAGGTAACGCGCGTTCTGACGCCGGGAACGGCGCTCGATGCCGGGCTAGGGCAGGAGCAGAACAATTTTCTGGCGGCGCTGTGGGAGGATGCTGGTAAAAGTGGACGCGAACGTGTTTGCGCAGTGGCTCTGCTCGATGTTTCGACCGGCGAGTTTCGCACGATGGAGTTTCGCGGAGAACATGCGCGGGCGCAGGCGATGGACGAGTTGCTGCTGGCGAGCCCAAGCGAGGTCTTGATGGCGACCAATGCAGAAGCGCCGGCGCAGTTGGAGAGGATTCCCGCGCGGACGCGCGTTGAGGACTGGGTGTGGACGCCGGAGTACGCGGTGCCGCTGGTGGAGCGACAATTGAATGTGCGCTCGCTTGAGGGATTTGGCCTGAACGGTCATGAACCGGCGGCGATTGCGGCGGGCGCAGTGCTGCACTACGTGCGCTCGACGCAAAAGAATGACGCGCTGCATATTGACAGCCTGAAATTCGAGGAGCACTCGACGGCGCTGGAGCTGGACCAAGTGACAGTGCGGAACCTGGAACTGGTTGAGCCGCTATTTTCCGGACAGGATGATCGCGCGACGCTCTTTCGCACGCTCGATGCGTGCCTAACGCCGATGGGGAAGCGGCTGCTGCGGGCGACGATTCTGCGGCCGTTAAACAACGCGCCGGAAATCGAAGCACGGTATGAAGCCGCGGCCGAAGCACACGGCGATTTGCTGAAGCGCGAGGAGATTCGGCGCGCGTTTGGCGGAATTCTCGATTTGGAGCGGCTGCTGGCGCGAATCTCTCTCGATTCTGCGGGACCGCGCGATGTGCGCGCGTTGGCGGCGAGTTTGGCGCGGCTGCCGGGAGTAAAGACCGCTCTTGTTGCGATGGTGGCGCCGCGGTGGCGCGCCATCTCTGCGCAGCTCGACACGCTGGACGATCTGACCGCGCGCATTGTGAAGACGCTGGTGGCCGAGCCGCCGCTGACGCTGGTCGACGGCGGCGCGATTGCGGCTGGAATTGACGCGGAGCTGGACGAACTTCGATCGATTTCGACGAGCGGGCGGCAGGCGATCGCGGCCATCGAGGACCGCGAGCGGCAACGGACCGGAATTGGCTCGCTCAAGGTGCGCTACAACTCGGTATTCGGCTACTACATCGAGATTACGAAGGCCAACCTGGCGATGGCGCCGGCTGACTACGAGCGCAAACAAACGCTGGTGAACGCGGAGCGGTTTACGACTCCGGAGCTAAAGGAGTACGAGCGGAAGATTCTCTCGGCGCACGATCGTTCGATCGAAATTGAGAAGCGGATTTTTGCCGAGCTGAGAAGGTTCGTGCTCGAGAGCGCGGGACGGATTCGCAGGAGCTCGGCGGCGCTGGCCGAGGCGGATCTGCTGGCATGTTTTGCGCACCTGGCGGCGGCGCGACGCTATGTGCGGCCAAAGCTGACCGAGGAGCCGGTGCTGGAGGCGGTTGCGGCACGACATCCGGTGATTGAGCAGTGGCTGGAGGAGACGCGCGAGGGACGGTTCATTGCCAACGATCTTTATTTGTGTGCTCACGACGACTCTGCCCCAAAGGGTGAAGGCGCACAAGCACCGAGCCTGCTGCTGGTGACGGGCCCGAACATGGGCGGCAAAAGCACATACCTGCGGCAGGCGGCGATGCTGGTGCTGATGGCGCAGATGGGCAGTTTTGTTCCAGCCGAGAGTTTGCGGCTCGGGCTGGTCGACCGCATTTATACGAGGATAGGAGCCAGTGACAACGTAGCGCGCGGGCGATCAACGTTCATGGTGGAGATGACGGAGACGGCGACGATTCTGAATACCGCGACCAAGCGGTCGTTGATTCTGCTGGACGAGATGGGGCGCGGGACGGCGACGTTCGATGGACTGTCGCTGGCATGGGCGACGGTCGAATACCTGCACGCGGAAGTAGGCGCGAGGACGCTGTTCGCTACGCACTATCATGAGCTGACGATGCTGGCGGAGAAGCTGCCGCGCGTGCGCAATCTTCGCGTGGGCGTGAAGGAGACGGCGAGCGGAATTGTGTTTCTGCACAACATTGAGCCGGGCGCGGCGAGCAAGAGCTACGGAATCGAAGTGGCGCGGCTGGCTGGGCTGCCGACGGCGGTGATCGAGCGGGCGAAACACGTTCTGAAGCAGCACGAGAAACAGGAGCGGCAGAGCGTGCAGGTGGAAACCGAGGCCGATCCTATGCAGCTCACCATCTTCACGCCGCTCTCGCAGAAGATCGTGGATCGGATCGAGCAAACAGACGTGAATTCGCTGACGCCGCTGCAAGCGCTGAATCTGCTGGAGGAGTTGCAGAGTGAATTGAAGAAGACACAAAACAGCGATTAGGAGTGAGCGTCGCGGACGCTGATAGATGAGTGAATAAATGAAGAAGTATATGAGTGTATGAGCGAAGCAGTATATGAGTGAATGAGTCTAAACGTAAATGAGTCAGAGGCGCTGCTGCGGTCGAGGGAGGAATCAGGATGAGTGCAAGAACGCTTCGTGAAGCGGCGGGGAGTTTGCTTGTCGTCGGCCTTGAAGGAACGGAACTGACTGCCCTGGAGCGCGCGTGGCTGAAGCTGCTGCGCCCGGCGGGGATTATTCTGTTTCGCCGAAACATTGAGAATGCGAAGCAGACGCGGGCGCTGCTGGCCGAAGCGGTGAAATTCTGCGCGCCGTATTGCGCGAGGTTTGTGGATGTGGAGGGCGGAACGGTGGATCGGCTGCGGGATGCGCTGGCGCCGATTCCGCCGGTGGAGGCGGTGGCGCGAGCTGCCCGGGCGAGCGGGCGAAGTGGGGTTGCGCGCGAGCACGGAGAGTTGATCGCGCGGGTAGTAAAGGCGTTCGGGTTCAACTCGCCGCTGGCGCCGGTCTTCGACCTCGGGCTGCCCGCATCGCAGAAAGTTTTGGGAACGCGGTGCGCGGGGTCGACGGCGGCGGACGTCGTCGCGTACGCGCGGCCGTTTCTGGCTGGGCTGGCGGCGCAGGGCGTGGCGGGATGCGGAAAGCATTTCCCCGGTCTCGGCGGCGGAACGCTCGATTCGCACCTGGAAACGCCGAACATTCGCCGCACATGGCAACAGTTGTGGCAGGAGGATCTGGAGCCTTACCGCGCGTTGCGCGATGAACTGCCGATGGTGATGGTGAGCCATGCGGCGTACCCGCTGACAAAAGAGAAGAAGCGGCCGGCGAGCGTATCGAGTTTCTGGGTCGGAGATGTGCTCAGGAAACGCATCGGCTACCGCGGCATGGTTCTCTCCGACGATCTGGAGATGGGCGGCGTGGCGAACTTCATGCCCATGGGCGAGGCCGGCGTGGAGGCTGTGCGCGTCGGCTCCGATCTTCTCTTGATCTGCCATCACGCGGAACCGATTCTGAGCGTGTACGAGGCGCTCATTTCAGAGGGAGAAAGTTCGGCGGCATTTCAACGGATCCTATTGGCACGGGCGCGTGAGTCGGGGCGAAAGCGAGCGAAGACTTTTCGCTCGGGGATGACAGCGGCCCTGAGCAAATCGCAATTTGAGGCGTTGCGCGCGCGGATTCTGCGCTTCGGCGAGACATTGAAGCAGACGGAGCCTGGTCAATGAGAGCACGTTCAGTGGAGGCGCAGAAGATCCTGGCGCGCGATCTGCCGTCGCTGAACTTTTGGTATCTCAACACGCTGGTGGTGCACAACCGTCCCCTCACCAACGTAGTGCCTTCGCCGTCAGGTAGTTATACCTTTTTGGAATCGGCGGAGCGGAAGCCAGACTGATTCGGGACGATGGAGATGCGGCGCCTGCGCGCCGTCACAAATTTTCCACCCGACCCTCTGCTACCATGGAGTTGACAGCAATCCTAACGGCCGAACTGAAAAGCGTGAGCGCGCAGATTCGATTTGCGTGAAGCCTCAAGCGGCCGAAGCCAAGACAAAGGAGAATATCTATGCCTCTTGTATCGATGCGGCAGCTCCTCGATGAAGCTGCGAAGGGCGGATACGGCGTCGGCGCATTCAACGTCAACGACATGGAACAGATTCAGGCCATCATGACGGCGGCTAAGCAGACCAAGTCGCCGGTGATCGTGCAGGCGAGCCGCGGCGCGCGGGCGTTTGCCGAGGACTTGTATTTATTCAAGCTGATTCAGGCGGCGGCGGAGCTGAATCCCGATATTCCCATCGCAATGCATCAGGATCACGGCAACAGCTTTGAAACGTGCAAGAGTGCGATCGAGCTGGGCTACACGAGCGTGATGATGGACGGCTCGCTGCTGGAGGATGGAAAGACGCCGTCGACGTTTGATCAAAATGTCGATGTGACGCGGCGCGTGGTGGACTACGCGCACGAGCGCGGCGTGACGGTGGAAGGCGAGATCGGCGTGCTGGGCGGCATTGAAGACGGCCACGGCGCGGGCGGCACGGGTCTGGAGCACGTCACCGATCCCGATCAGGCTGTTGAATTCGCGGAGCGGACCGGCGTGGATGCGTTGGCGATCGCGATCGGAACCAGCCACGGTGCGTACAAATTCAACAAGAAGCCTGACGGCTCGGTGCTGAAGATGGACATTCTCATCGCGATTCACAAGCGGCTTCCGCACACGCACCTGGTGATGCACGGCAGCTCGTCGGTGCCCAAGGACCTGCAGGACGTCATCAATGAATACGGTGGCAAGCTGAAGCCGACGTGGGGCGTTCCGGTTGAGGAGATTCAGCTAGGCATCCGTAACGGCGTGCGGAAGGTCAACGTCGATACCGACAACCGCCTCGCTATGACCGGCGCCATCCGCAAGGTGCTGTGGACGCAGCCGGAAAAGTTCGATCCGCGCGACTACCTGAAGCCGGCGCGCGAGGCAATGGCCAAGGTAGTGGCTGAGCGCATGACACAATTCGGTCAAGCCAGCCACGCAGGAGACTACAAGCCCATTCCGATTACCGAAATGGCCAAGGGCTATGCCAACGGCACGCTGGACACGCGGCCTTCGCTGGCGGCCAAGTAAATCCGGCAGCCGCGGAAGGAACGACAACAGGGCCGCTTCGCGCCAGCGACGCGGCCCTGTTCCTTTGAGGCGCGAGAAGCGGTTTCTTGTTCCGCCCTTCCCTGCATTTAATGTTTTGCCGCAATATATCCCAGGCGCGCTTGCAGATCGAGCTTTCCATTTTGTGATGTCAGTTTGACTTTCAAGGGGTGGAAGTTGCCATCGAGCTTCGCGGGCTTGAAGCCGAGCAGGTAGACAAAAGCGGGAGGCGCGGCCAGGCGCGCAAATCCGCCGTCGAAATCGTTGGTGTTGTGGACGAAGGCGCCGCCACTTCCTGCGGTGATCTCCTCCATCACTGCCGAAGACTGCAATGCCTCCTGGCGGGCGAGGTTCGAATTGAGATTCATCGCTCCGGCAGACACGGACATGTCAGCCGCGGCGCCGCCGGCGAAAGCCACAACGTTGAGCCCGCGGGCATCGAGGGCGTTGATCACTACCTGATCCCGAATGGCCTCCTCGATCACATTGAATTCGTCGAAGCGGTTGCCGCTGGAAACATAAAAACCGGGGGAAACCAGGACGAGGATTCTGGTGCCCGGAGCCTTTGCGAGCCAGCGAACGACATCGCGCACGGCCAGCAGCGTACTGCGGTTTTCAAGATCGCCAGAGTGCTGCACAGCGCGCGCCGCATCCAGAGCCGACTGTATGATCAGGTCGGGATCGCTATTTGCGAAGCGCTGACAATCGAGAATCTCCGCGTAGGCCAACTGAAGCGGTGGATTCCCAACCAGTTCAGGGCTGAGCATGAGCATCTGGTCGGCCTCGTAATAGCTCAGATGAGGACACGGCGGAGCTGGCGGCGATCCTCTCGGCGGTCCGGCGCGAAGCTTGAGCAGGGTCTGCTTGAGCAGGCCGTGATCGGTGGTAAACGGGCTGCTGACGGTTCCCGAAGTGGTGAGGATCGCGGCCAAATCAGAGGGTGTGAGCGCGTCGATCTGGCGAGCGGCAGCTTCGCGCACGTTGACCAGATCGGCGAACTTCAGGTGCATGTCGTCGAAGAGATAGACGACGAAGTTGGGTTGTGATCCAGCGGCAGTGACCATCTGCGGAGCTGCTGCCGCGGGCGAGCTCGAACGCGCGGAGCCGGCCTCCGCGGACAGGGATTCGACGT
>JBKQOX010000002.1:0-29228 GCA_052145255.1 Occallatibacter sp. | reverse complement strand
AGCGCCAACCAGATCATGCAGCAACTGCCTTCGGAGTTGAACGGGATGAATGAGCTATACTCGGCGATCACCGGCTTCGACCAGAACCTGAACGGCTAAGGAGTTTTGCATAGATGTCAAGTTATCGGGAACATGCGCTGGAAGGCGCGTCGGCCGTCGATCTGGTGGTGGCGCTGTATGACGGCATCATCCGCTTTCTTTATGCGGCGGCGGCGGCAGTCGATCATGGCGATGCGGTGGGCAGGCGCGTGGCCGTCAAGCGCGCGCTGGATATCATCATTCACCTGCAGGCGCGGCTGCGCATGGATGTCGGCGGCCGCCCAGCGCAAACGCTCAGCGAATTCTATGCCGCGATCTTTGCTCAGATCCTGCAGGCTTCGCAGTCCGCGTCCAAGGCTAGATTCGAGCATGCCATCGATTGTGTCAGGAACGTTCGCGATGCCTGGCGCGAAGTGGCGAAGGATCCGAACGCCATTTCTGCTTCATCGCGCGAGCTCAACCTGTCTCAGCCGACAACCATCGTTGCGGACCGTTCGCAAACAGCCGGCAGTTCCTCTTCCTGGACCGCGTAGCTGCCGCGCCCGTTCGTCCACCAACCCCGCCAACTCAGCAAATCGGTCGACTTCGCCGCCAGAGCGCCAACTGCCCGGAGTGAACCGCAATCTGCCGACTCACCTCGAAGAGCTAATGACTAAAAACTAATCGCTAAAGGCTGTCTCTCTTATCCTGCCACCGTCAGCTCCTCTTCCAGTTGCTGCTTCTGGTAGAGGCTGGCGTAGTAGCCGTCCAGCGCAAGCAGTTCGTCGTGCCCTCCCACCTCGACGATTCGTCCCTTGTCCAGCACCGCGATGCGGTCGGCGTTGCGTACCGTCGACACTCTGTGCGAAATCAGGATCGTGGTTGCGGTCTCCGTATAGCCGCGCAGTCCGCCCAGGATGCGTTCTTCGGTATAGGTATCCACGCTGGCCAATGCATCGTCCAGAATCAGAATGGCCGGCCGCCGCAACAGCGCGCGCGCAATGGCGGACCGCTGCTTTTGCCCTCCTGAGAGTGTCACGCCTCGCTCGCCCACCATGGTTTCAAAGCCCTGCGGGAACTCCTCGAACTCCCTGCGAATATGCGCTGCCTCGGCCGCTTCGAGCAACTCCTCTGCGCTTGCGTTTGGCGCGCCGAAGGCCAGGTTCTCGCGAATGGTTTCGCTGAACAGGAATGTCTCCTGCGGCACCATGCCGATATTGCGCCGCAGCACTGCCAGCGGATATTCACGTATCGGCCGGCCGTCGATGAAGAGCGTTCCCTCCGGCGCGTCGTAGATGCGCGGAATCAAATTTGCGAGCGTCGATTTGCCGCATCCCGTCGGCCCCACGATGGCCAGGCTCGATCCCGCCGGTATCTTCAGCGTGATGTCGCGCAGCACCGGCGTCTCGCCGTAGCTGAACGTCAGATGCCGAAACTCGATGTCGCCGTTCAGGATGAAATCTTCTCCAAGACCTGAGACCGCGGAGCGGATCGCGGGCTCGGCTTTGAGCAGCTCATCGATGCGCTTCACTGAAGCTGTGCCGCGTTGGAAGATGTTGATCACCCAGCCCACGGCAATGATCGGCCAGATCAGCATGATCATGTACGTGCTGAACGCAACAAATTGTCCCACATTGATACGGCCGGACAGCACCTCGTGTCCGCCGGCCAGCAGCGTGATCACCATGGAGATGCCGAGAATGAACTCTAGCGTCGGCCAAAGCATGCCCATCAATTGCACGAGCCGCAGCGCGCGCCCGATGTATTGGCGGTTGAGCCGTTCGAAGAGCCCGATCTGCGACTCCTCGCGCGCGAAGGCTCGAATGAGCCGCACGCCGGAGTAGTTCTCCTGCGCCTGCGCGGAGATGTCGGAGAAGCTGGCCTGGATGCGCTCGAAGCGCTCGTGAATCCTGCGCCCGAGATATTGCACCAGGATGCTCGCGAGCGGCATCGGTGCCAGCGCCACCAGCGTCAGGTAAGGACTAATGCGCAGCATGAAAAACAGCGCGAAGACGCTGAGAAAGATTGTGTTGGCGCTGTACATCAGCGCCGGCCCAAGCAGCATGCGCACCGCATTCAGGTCGTTCGTCATGCGCGCCATGATGTCGCCGGTGCGGTAGCGCTGGTAAAAACCCGAATCCTGGATTTCGAGCTTGCTGAACAGGTCGTTGCGCAGGTCGAACTCGATCTCTCGCGAGATGCCGATCAGAATCCAGCGTTGCGCGTAGAGAAACACGCCTTTCACCAGGCTGATCGCCACCAGAATCAACGCGAATATCAGAATCAGTTCCCGCGTGGTTCCCTGCTGGATCCGGTTTACAGCCATTCCCAGAACGCGCGGAAACTGCACGGCGACGATATTCGTAGCCACGCACGCCAGCGTACCCTGCACGTACTGCCAGCGGTAGCGGCGCATGTAGCTGTAGAGGGGACCGAGGTCGCCAAGCATAGTTCTATTTTACGATCGATGCCACATGAGCTGAATTCGACGCAGATAATCGCTCACTTCTATTCGTAATCCTAGACAATGCACTCCGTTGTTTGCTGTCTGCTGTTCCTTTAGTCCCGAAGTCCCCGCGTCCCTAAGTCCCTGCTTTTCTACGTGGGCGTCTTCAGCAGCAAATACCCGCCAACAAGCGCAAACAGAATGTCGGCAGACCATGCGGCCACCGATGCGGGCAGGTAATTCACATTGCCCATGGCGCCAAAGAGAGTGTCGACCACACGATACGCAAGCGCCACGCCAATGGCCACCGCAATCCCCGTGATTGACCCGCGTCTTCCCATCGACAGCGCAAAGGGAATCGCCAGGACGGCCATGACCACCGCAACCAGCGGGTAGGAAAGCTTTTGCCACAGCGCAACGCTCAACCGCTTGGTGTCGAATCCGCTCTGCCGCAGGTCGCGAATATAGCGGTCAAGCTGCCCGAAGTTCATCTCCTGCGACTCCAGCGCTTCTTTTTTGAAGTAGTCCGGCGTCGCGCGCATCTCCGGGAAAGAAGTCTCGAGGAACGTGCGGTACCCCGTCACATTCGAGCCTTGTATGTCGCGCACCCATCCGTTCTCGAAGTGCCATGTGGCGGAATCGTCATCCCATGCAGCTCGCTTGGCAAAAATCCGCCGCGTCAATTGGAAAGTCGTGGGTTCAAACTCGAAGACCGAGAGATTCGCGAACTCATTGGTGTCCGGATCGAAGAATTCGTAATAAAAGATGCACCCTGGATCCCCGGGAAGCGCCTTCGGTCCGAAGATCCAATGTTCTTCGGGATTGAAATAGGTCTGCGGCGGCCGGCCTTTGATCACATTGCGCAGCGACTCCTGCCTACGGTTGGCTTGCGGCAGATAGTACTGGTCGAAGAGAAACAGGCATACTGCCAGGCAAGCCGCAATGCTGACGATCGGAATCACCAGCCGGTAGAGGCTGATGCCAGTTGCCTTCATGGCGATGATCTCGCTATTCCGGTTGAGCACACTGAAGGTCACCAGCACCGCGATCAGCACCGCCAGTGGCGCGGTCAGGTAGAGCATGCTCGGCGTCAGGTTTAACAGGTACTCGCCCACAATGGCTAGCGCAATGTGGTTGCGCAGAATATCGCCCAGCAAATCGAAAAATGTGAAAACAATCAGCAGCAAAACAAAACCCGACAGCACCAGCACAAACAAGGTGGCGAACTCGCGCACGATGTATTCGTCGATGATCCGTGGAATGATGCCTCGCGGCCTCCTTTTCGTCCCATTGGTTCCGCGCGGCCGTAGCTTGTCAAGAAACTCCGTAAGGGCGAATCCGCCGCGTTTCGTGGCGGCCACTGGTTTCGGTGTCCGTGCAATCCACGCCGCAATCGCGCTCAGAATTCGCCCGCCCGTCGCCATCTGCCACAACAAAAACGTGCCCGTCACGGCAAACAGCAAATTCGCCGACCACACCGCCAGGAAAGCCGGCAGTTTGTTCTGATGCCCGAGCGCAATCCCGGTCGATGAGAGGAAGTAATAAACAAACACCAGCAGAATCGTGAACACGAACCCCGAGCTCTTGCCGCCCCTTCTTGAGGCCACGCCCAGCGGCACGCCCACCAGCATCAGAACCAGGCAGGCTGCGGGAAAGGCAAACCGGTTGTGCAGCTCAATTTTGTACTGCTCTGCATCTGCCGCATTCTTGCTTTCGCGGATTCGTTCGAGCAGTACTGACAGCGGCGTGGCATATAGCTTCGTGTCCAGCCGCCCCAGGTGCACTTCGCTCTGCTGGCCCAGCATCAGCGGCAAATCGGTTGTCGTGAATGTTGAAATGTTCGATTGTTCCGGCTGGTTCGCCACAGTCTCGTCGCGCACGCCGTCGCGCAACCGCATCAACAGCTCCTGCGTATTGTCCGTCACCACAGTCGCCGAAGCAGCGGTTGTAATCAGCGGATTGTTCGGGTCCGAGACGTCGGCCATAAACACCTGGCGCCAATTGGCCGCGCCCGTCCCCGAGCGCACGTCCTGCACGTAGAGAACGTAGTTGTGAAAATCCTCGTAGAAGACGCGCGGCTCAATCTCGTAGCTGGCCTGCGATGTCTCCAGCGATTGCTCCATCTGGACAATGGCCTGGTTCGCCCGTGGCGCCAGATAGAGCGAGTTTCCCAGCCCTAATAGCGTACCCCCAATGGCCACAATCGACGCCACGCGAACAAAGTACCCGATGCCCAAACCCGATGCGCGCATCGCGATAATCTCGCTGTCCGACGCCAGCCTGCTCAGCCCCAGCAGAATTCCCCACAGCACCGCCATGGGAATCGTCACCTTGAACAGATTGGGCAGCGTGAACAGAAACACCTGCGCCACATCCGTGAGCGTGGAGCTGTTGCGCACCACCACCTCAAGAATGTGAGGCAGCAGCGGCATAAACAGAATGAAGGTGAAGAGCGCGCAACCGATCAGCGTGAGCGAGAGAATTTCGCCGAGAATGTAGCGGGTCAGGATGCGCACAAAGAGATCCTGCGCTCAGTTTAACGTGTCTTCGCGCCGGGAAGCGCGGGCTGCCAGCCTCGCAGCCGCAAGCTGTTCCCCAGCACGCACACCGAGCTCAGCGCCATCGCCGCCGCCGCCAGCCACGGCGTCAGCAGAATGTGAAATGCCGGATACAGTAGCCCCGCTGCCAGCGGAATCCCGATCACGTTGTAGCCCACTGCCCATCCCAGGTTCTGCCGCATCACGTGGACGGTCTCGCGCGCAAGAGCCAGTGCCGCTGGAATCGCCGCCGGCTGTGTGCGCAACAACAGCACGTCGCCGGCCTCCTGCGCCAAATCCGCGCCGCTTCCCATCGCGATGCCCGCGTCCGCCTGTGCCAGCGCCGCAGCGTCGTTGATGCCGTCGCCCACCATCGCAACGCGCAACCCCGACTTCTGCAGCTCGCGAATCCGTTTGAGCTTCCCCGCCGGATCGAGTCCTGCTTCCACTTCAGTAATGCCCGCCCGCTCGGCAATCGGCGCCGCCGCGGCAGCCGAATCGCCCGTCAGCATCAGCACGCGGAGCCCCTCTTTGCGCAGCGCGGCAACCGCTTCCGCCGCATCCGGCCGTAGTGCATCCCGCGCATCAAAATATCCGGCGGTCGCGCCGTCCACCGCCATCCACAGCCGCGTCACGCCCGGTTCCGGCGCCGCGACATCGCCCGGCAGCGCGACGCCATTCTCGCCGAACAGGGCCTCATTGCCCAGCATGCATTCGTGCCCTTCCACCCGCGCCGTCAGCCCGCGTCCCGGCAAGACTTGTGCGTCCTCCGCCGTCGGCCACTTCAGCCCCCGCGCCTTCGCAGCGTCAATAGTTGCGCGCGCCAGCGGATGATTCGACCGCTCCTCCGCCGCCGCCGCCATCCGCAGCAAATCATTTTCGGCGTGTCCATCGAAGCCATGCACCTTCTCCAGCACCGGCCGCCCCACCGTAATCGTTCCCGTCTTGTCAAGCACGATCACATCAAGCCGCGCCAGCCGTTCCAGCGCCTCGCCGCCTTTGTAGAGCACTCCCAACTGCGCGCCGCGGCCCACTGCCACCGTCAGCGCTGCGGGCACTGCCAATCCCATCGCGCACGGGCACGCAATCACCAGCACCGCCACTGTGTTCGCAAGCGCCAGCGGCAGTGACCGCGTTGCAATCAGCCACGCCGCAAAAGTGATCAATGCAAGCCCCAGCACCACCGGCACAAAAATCGCGCTCGCCCGGTCCGCCAGCCGCTCCATCGGCGCGCGCGAGCTTTGCGCCTGATCCACCATCCGTGCAATCTGCGCCAGCACAGTGGCCTCTCCCAGCGACTCCGCCCGGCACACCACTGCCCCGTCGTAGTTCAGTGACCCGGCCAGCACGCGCCCGCCCACTTCCCGCGCCAGCGGCGTTGACTCCCCCGTCAGCATCGACTCATCCACCGTCGTGCGTCCCTCAACAATCGTTGCGTCCACCGGGAACCTCTCCCCCGGCAGCACTACGATCTTGTCGCCCGGCCGCACCTCCTCGAGTGGCACCACGGTCTCCACGCCATCCACAATCCGGCGCGCATTCACCGGTCTCAGCCGCGAAAGCGAATCCAGCGCCGATAATGCGCGCCGCTTCGCCCGCCCCTCAAGGCTCTTTCCCAGCAATAGAAATCCAACAATCAGCAGTACCGCATCGAAATAAACCTGCCGCCCCGGCGCAGGCGCGATCGTCGCATAAGCGGAGTACGCAAACGCCACCCCCGTTCCCAAGCTCACCAAGGTGTTCATGTTCGTCGTGCCATGACGCAACGCGCTAATGGCGCTCACATAAATCCCGCGTCCCGCCCACGCCACAATCACCGCCGTCATCGCCAGCAAAAACCACCGCAATTCATCCGCCGGGATTTCGTAGAGCCACGGCAACACGCGCATCACCACGCGATCCGCCGCGCCCATTTCAGTTTCGAGCGGCATCGCCAGCAGCATCGCCGCAGCACCCGCGGCCAGCGTCACCCACGCCTTCAGGTCCGCGCCAGCCACCCGATCATCGGTGCGTCCTTCGCCCGCCCTCGGCAGCACTGCGTCGTATCCGGCCCCGCGAATCGCCTCCACCAGTTGTTCCGGCGCGGCCAGCGCGGGGTCAAACACCACGCTCGCCCGGTGCGCCATCAAATCCACGCGCGCCTGCTCCACGCCCGCGGTCCCGCGCAGCGCTTCTTCCACATGATGTTGGCAACTCGCGCACGTCATCCCCAGAACGGGGAGCGTCAGCGATTCTGTTGTATGTCCGGGCACAAGTCGATCCGATCCGATCAGGATGAAGCCGCGTCGACGGTACTTGATTCCAAATACGCCGTGTACCCGGCCTTGGCGATAGCGGCGATGGCCAAACCGAGAGGCGGGGGTTCTACGTCAGAACTTAGCCTGACCGCCCCGATCCTGACCTCGTTCACCGTCACACCCGGCGTCGCAGCAAGCGCCCGGCTCACGCGGCGCACGCACGAGCCGCAATGCATTCCATCGATCTTCAGCATGAATTCAGCCAATTCTCTCCCTCGCGTGTTTATTTGATGATAGTGGCAGGCGTGCGATTCGCGTTCGGTCCGCCTTCTGGGACGCAAACCCTCGCGCGCCGTGACAGAATTGGCTTAACGCGTCGATACAGAGTCGATACAGATATGAGCAGCAGCAGCGACCGAACCATCGAACGCGAGTTTCCCGCGACGCCCCTCGTCGGCGTCGGCGCCGTCGTCGTACAGGACGCCCGCGTGCTCCTCGTTCGCCGCGGCACCGAGCCCCTCAAGGGTCACTGGACCCTCCCCGGCGGCATGCTCGAAGTCGGCGAATCCCTCACGGCCGGAGCCGTGCGCGAAGTCCGCGAGGAAACCGGCCTCGACGTCGAGCCCATCGAACTCATTGAACTCCTGGACCGCATTCATCGCGAGGGCCAGCGCGTCCGCTATCACTACGTCATCGCCGACTACCTTTGCCGCGTCACCGGCGGCGAGCTGCGCGCCGCTTCTGACGCTGCCGCGATCCGTTGGGTCGAGCGCTCCGAGTGGAATAGCCATAGCTCCCTCGTCCTCGACCCCATCACCGTCCGCGTCATCGAAAAAGGCTGGCAGCGCGCAGAGCAACTCAGGCCAGGGCAGTCCAAACCTGACCAGACTAGACCTGACCAGCCCAAAGTTGACCAGCTCCGCACCAAAAGGCGCCCCGTCAATGACTAGTCCAATGAAATGGGTAGTCCGCGTGTTTCTCGCCTTGATCGCCCTGCCGGCAATCCTCGCGCTTGGATTCTATTTGCGCCCCGTCAGCTTCCTCAATGCCCATGTCTACTTGCAGGAGCATTTCGCCGGAATCGAAAGCCGCAACATCAAAGTCGACGGCTACCGCATGCATTACCTTGCTTTGGGACCTGCGGGCGGCCCGGTGGTGATTCTCGTTCATGGCCTCGGCGGCCGCGCTGAAGACTGGTGGAATGTCACGCCGGTTATGGCCAAAGCGGGTTTCCAAGTCTATATGCCTGACTTGCTCGGCTTCGGCCGCAGCCAGCAGCCTGCCGATTTCTCGTATTCAGTCCGCGATCAGGCCACCGTCGTCGTGGACTTCATGGACGCCCTTGGCGTCAAACAGGCCGATGTCGCCGGATGGTCCATGGGCGGATGGATCGTGCAGCTCATCGCACTCGAGCATCCTGAGCGAGTTTCCAGCCTCATCCTCATCGATTCAGTCGGTCTCAACATTAAGCCCAAATGGGACACCAATCTCTTCGTTCCCACCTCCTATCAGGAGTTGGACGAGCTCGACGCCCTCCTCATGCCCAACCCTCCGCAGATTCCGCCCTTCGTTGCACGCGATTATCTGCGCCGCTTCCGCCTCAACGGATGGGTCATCAAGCGCGCTTTAGCCACCATGATGACGGCCCAGGATGTCACCGACAACCTACTGCCCCACTTGAAGATGCCGGTCCTCATCATTTGGGGATCGCTGGACCAGATTGCTCCCGTCGATCAAGCCCAAACTATGCACCATCTCATCCCTCAATCCCAGCTGCTGCTCATCCCCGATTGCGGTCACATGGTCCCTCTCATGTGCAGCGCGGAAATGGATTCTAGCGCGTTGAAATTCATCCAGTGATAATTCGACTTCCCCAGTCCAAATTCAATTTGACGCCTGCCCATCTCCTCTGCGAGACTCAGCCAGATGTCCTACACAGGAAAATTTGAATTCGCTGCGGAGCGCAGGTACCGGGAACGCAACACGCGTCTCTACCGGTTGGCGCATTGGCCCATCTGGATTTGGGTCTTTTTTATTGCCCCGGGGCCTCTCACGTTTACCGTTTTCTCCCGTGGTTTCCACTGGATTAATTGGTCTTGGCTCGCCGCTGTTCTCATCGGCACCGGAATCGCCGGCCTTCGTGGCCGCCTTCCTGGCGTTGAGCCGTGCCCCTATATCCTTCGCTTCGACGAAGACCGGCCCAACCCCCTCTACCGTCGCGTCTGCTACACATTCGCCTGGAATGCCGTTCTCAGCTACACGTTGCTCAATTTGACCGGCCTCGTGCTGGCCTCAGCCACAGGCGTTTGGCATCTCAAGCAGATTTACTACTACGCCTACTCGCCGCTCTGCGCCGTCATTCTGCTGCTCGGCATCATGGGCAAACTTCCTCGCGTAGGACCATCCACCAAGGGCGAAGGTGTTGAGCGCCGCTACTTCTACGGTTCGGTCTGGGCATCCACCGCCGCCCACGTGTTCCTCCTCCTTCTGTGGAGAGTCCTGCCTGAGACGCGCCCCGGCAACTTCGCCAAGCTAGTCGTCTTTGTAGCAGTCCTGGCAGCATTCGGCCTTGCCGCCTCGCGCGGCCAGCTTCCGCGCACCCGCCCCATCCTCTCCGGCGAGCTCATGGCCTCCGACTAGCGCGCGCCGCAATCCCAACTGTCCGCGTTTTGAAGCAGCCCGCGTTAGCGGGCAAAAGATGTTAGCCCCAGGCGCAAGCCTGGGGTTCCGTTCCAGCCTCACCGCTTCGCAGCCCGCTTAAGCGGGCGAAAGACCGAACTGGTTTATTGACTCGCCGCGATGTCAATCCCTGCGACCTTCATTTCGCGCCTCAACCCCCTGAAAACACGCGTGAAATAAACTGCACCAAGTTTGCCGATCATTTCCCCCTTCCGGCGCATACTGGTTCCAGAGATCGGGCTCCGGCCTGGTCCCTTGCGTTACTGTTTCACTCTTTCACTGCCTCACATCTTCACTGCTTCGCGGGACGAAAAATAAAAAATTTGGGTAATTATCCCCTCAAGGCAAGTGCAAGGGAGCGCCGGATCATGGTATTGGCGCAGAAGATCAATCGATTGATGCGTGGGCACGCGGACAGGCTGGAGGCGATAGACGCGCACGACATGGGGCGGATACTGTTTCGGTTGCCGGTGAACGAATACGAGAACGATGAGCGTTGATCTAACGCTTGCTGCCGTTACCCTTGGCTGGTTTCTGGCGTTCGGTTGGCCGGTCGCCTCTAGGCTTAGGCTTGCGCGGTTTCCCGCCGAGGTGGGCACCTGCCACTGTGAGTTTCTTCGAGTTTGGAACCCCGAGCTTCCTATTGCGATTCGCCTTCCTTTTCCTTGTGGCCATGCGGACATGATACCGCTCAGTGCAAGTCAATGTACGATTGTGGCAACGTGATTCTGGGAGGATTCCATGAAAATTAAGTTCCTGATCTGTCTCGCCTTGGTTGGGGGTATTGTTCTCGGTTCTTTGCTCGGCAGGCTTCCGGCTGTTCATGCGGAAGGTGGGTTTTTGACCTTCACGAGATACCACATCACTGGAGCGGCGCGGATTCCAGTAACCGGGCGAGTTGTAGGTGTTTCCTGTACCTCGGTGAAGGAAGACGATACGGTTTGCTATGTAGCCGTGCAGTAGCGAATCCCCAACATCGCCCCCAACAATTTGAGAAAGGAAAAGCGATGCTTTAATGTTGCGCTAAGATAGCGGCATGACTGATGACGAGAAGCGCAGACTGCGGATAGATTTAGAGATCGAAAGGGAGAAGGCCGAAGGAAATGTTAGGGCCTTACGTCAAGCCCTCAAGGGGATGAGCGATAGTTTGATGGCAACAGGGGAATGGTTATCTTCGACGGCGCGGTCCCTTGACGTATCACAGTTGAAGCAGGCGTTTTACTCCCGGACGCTGGCTATGTACATTGATGTATTCGAGAATGAGGACTTTCGAGCGGCTATGGATTACGACAAAATGATCGCGCTTCGAGAAGAGTTCATCCAAGGGCAGATGCGGCTCGACGAATTATCGGCGCGTATTAGGGAGATGAAAGCCACTGCATGAATTTGGGTGCCTCGCGAAATCTATGAAAAAGAAACCCATCCCGCCTCCCACCCACAAAGCCTTCCACGATCTCCTCAAAAAAGCTGCGACGACCCAAGTAGCCGAGACTCCCGCGCGGAAGGGCAAACCTGAATCGTCGTCCGCTCGGCCAGCAGCGAAAACATCGGGCGCATGACTTTCCGGCGGTTATAGCGGAAGGCGTACTCGTTCAGGTAGGACTGCAAATAAGGCAGCCCGACCTGATAGTAGACGCCTTTGATTCCCCTCTTTACGAGACTCCAGAAGCCATCGATGGTATTGGTATGGGCATAGCCGTCCACGTAGCCGCGCGAGTGGTTCACGGTGAGGTGGGTGTATTTGCGGTCTTGGGAGACGGTGTTGTAGGACGGGTTGCGATCGGTAATGACGGTTGAGTCCTTCTGGACCAGATGCCGGACGTTGGGCGTCAGGGCGAGGGCGGAGGAGTTGGGGACAATCTCGGTAACGACTCGACCGCCGCGCTCGACCAAGCCGAGGACGATGGTTTTGGCTTTGCCGCGGAGGTGGAGGGGTTTATTCAAGTCGGAGCCTCCGAACTCGGCTTCATCGGCTTCCACTTGGCCTTCGAGGGTGATTTTCTCAGCCATGAGCTGGCGAACCTGTTTCATCATGCGCCACGCGGTTTTGTAGGTGACGCCGGTTTCGCGTTGGATCTGTTTGGCCGAGACACCGACGCGGGTAGACGCCATGAGCCGGATGACATAGAACCACGTCCGGAGGCTGGTAGTGGACTTATGGAAGATAGTGCCTGCGAGGGGGTTAGAGGTGGTTTCCGCAGGCAGGGCAGGCGAAGGAGGTGCGGCCCGTGACGCGGTAGTGTTTCCGCTCCACCTGGCAGTTGACGCAGAGGGCGATCCCGGCAGGAAACCGCCGCTCGAAGACGTACTCAAGGCAGGCATCTTCGGATGGGAATTCGCGGTCGAACATCTTCGCGGTGTACTTCTGCTCAGGCTTGACGGTCTGGTAGCGGTTCACAAGCCCTCCTTGCGGGGAGCCGCAATTTCCAGAGTGAACCGAAATTGCGTAGTGACAGACTGCGAGGCAAGAGATTGCTTGAACCGATGGAAAGCCTCATAGAAAGCATGAAGCCTTTCCGCCTTTGATGGAGGCCGAGTAGAAGGAGCAGGGAGTTGCGACCACTCCGCATCACAGTTCGGACAATTTAGAGGCAGCTTCAAACGGTCTCCGTTTATTGGCAGGCTGAGAGAGGTGTTGCACCGCTCACAAACTACCACCATTGCCAGAATGTCAGTCAGTTCGATGAATTGCTTGGTTTCAACGGTCATCCCCATACCTTATTCCCTCCCACTTGCTATCATGGGATAATTACCAAAATTTGGGATGTTTCGCCTGATTTTCGCCACTTAACTCCTTTGGAATCAGTAAACGCTATCCGAGAGAACCGCAAATTGCAGTGCAAAAGCACCGAATTTTAACCAAACAACTCCTTTGGAATCAGCCAAAAAACTCCCGAAAAAGGCCGAACAGATTCATTGATCGCAAGGGCCTCCTTCAAAAGGAGTTATGTGCTGAAACTGAGATGCGCTCTGCCGTCTTCTGTTTGATGTCTAATGCCAAGGGTTTGCCGTCCGCCGTTCAACGCCCACCGTCCGCTGTTTCACGCCTGCCTCACCACGTGATTCAAATCACATTTGACCCTCAGGCCACAGGGGTATAACAAGGTTGCTATGTGCCTCGCCATTCCCGGAAAAGTCGAAGAGATCACCACCGACGGCATGATTCGCGTCGGCCGCGTCAACTTTGGCGGCGTAGTGAAGAACGTCTGCCTCGACTACGTGCCTGAGGTCGTCGTTGGCGACTACACCATCGTCCACGTCGGCTTCGCCATCTCCAAAATCGACGAGGAAACCGCCGAGCAAACGCTCGCCGACTTCCGCGCCCTCGGCGTCCTCGACGAAGAGTTGGCAAGCGAAGACGAAGCCTTTCTCCGCGCCGCAAGATCGCCGCAATCCCGCTGTCCCGATGGGAGCTGTTCCGATCAAGGCTGCGGCTGCGAATCCAGCTCAGTTAACCCCGCTGCTCCCAAGCCATGAAGTACCTCACCGAATTCCGCAACGGCGAAATCGCTCGCAAGCTTTCCCGCGAGATCGCCCAGATCACCACGCGCCCGTGGAAGATCATGGAAGTCTGCGGCGGCCAAACTCACTCGATCATCAAAAACGGAATCGACCAGATGCTTCCGCCTGGAATCGAAATGATTCACGGCCCCGGCTGCCCCGTCTGCGTCACGCCGCTCGAGCTCATTGACAAGGCTCTCGCCATCGCCTCGCAGCCCGGCGTCATCTTCTGCTCCTTTGGCGATATGCTCCGCGTCCCCGGCACTGACAGCGACCTCTTTCAGGTCAAGGGCCGCGGCGGCGATGTGCGCGTCGTCTATTCGCCGCTCGACGCCGTCGATCTCGCCATCAAGAATCCCGGCAAGCAAGTCGTATTCTTCGGCGTCGGCTTTGAAACCACCGCCCCCGCCAACGCCATGAGCGTGCACCTCGCCAAACGCCGCGGCCTCACCAATTTCTCGCTCCTCGTCTCGCACGTTCTCGTCCCCCCCGCAATCTCGGCCATCATGTCTTCGCCCGGCAACCAGGTGCAGGCCTTTCTCGCCGCCGGTCACGTGTGCAGCGTAATGGGCTACTGGCAATATCCGCCGCTTGCCGAAAAATTCCTCGTGCCCATCGTCGTCACCGGCTTTGAACCTCTCGATCTGCTCGAAGGCATCCGCCGCGCCGTCGCGCAACTGGAGTCCGGCCGCCACGAAGTGGAGAACGCATACAGCCGCGTGGTCACCTTCGACGGTAATCAAGCCGCGCAAAAACTCCTATCTGAAGTCTTCGAAGTCACCGATCGTGCCTGGCGCGGCATCGGCGTCATTCCCGCGAGCGGCTGGCGACTCAGCGCCGACTATCGCGATTTCGACGCCGAAGAGCGCTTCCACATCACTGGCATTCACACCGAGGAGTCGGCTTTCTGCCGCGCCGGCGACGTTCTGCGCGGAGCCATCAAGCCCGCCCAGTGCGCCGCCTTCGGCAAGGAATGCACTCCCCGCCATCCGCTCGGCGCCACCATGGTTTCAAGCGAAGGCGCTTGCGCTGCGTATTACAACTACGGCCGCTTCCTCTCCGCCGAAGATCTCGCCGGCGCCGGCTCCGCTCTCTCGGGAGCTGCCAATGGTTAACGATCTCAAAGTCGCTGTACCAAACACAGAGAAATCCGCGCCGGACTTTTCCAACTGGTCCTGCCCACTTCCATTGGCCGACTACCCCACCATCGTCATGGGCCACGGTGGCGGCGGCAAGCTCGGCTCGGAGCTCGTCGAGCACCTTTTTCTTCCCGCCTTCCGCAATCCCGCACTCGAAAATCTCGGCGACGCAGCGGTACTCGAAGCGGGCGGCGCGCGCCTCGCGCTCAGTACCGATTCCTTCGTCGTACAGCCGTTGTTTTTTCCGGGTGGCTCGATTGGGGAGCTCGCCGTCAACGGTACCGTTAACGATCTCGCCGTTTCCGGCGCCGACCCAAAGTTCCTCAGCGCAAGCTTCATCCTTGAAGAAGGCTTTTCGCTCGCCCAACTCGCCGCCATCGTGGACGCAATGGCCAAATCCGCGGCGACAGCTGGCGTCCAAATCGTCACCGGCGACACAAAGGTCGTTGAGCGTGGTCACGGCGACGGTTGCTACATCACCACCGCCGGCGTCGGAGTTCTTCGCGAGGGATTTCAAGTCGGCCCGCATCGCGTCCAGCCCGATGATGCCATCATCGTTTCCGGAACCATGGGCGACCACGGCATGGCCATCATGAGTGTCCGTGAAGGCCTCGAATTCGAGAGCCCCATCCGCTCTGACTGTGCGGCGCTCAACGGAATGATCGCCGAAGTCCTCGATGCCGTGGGCGTGTCCGTCCACGCAATGCGCGATCCAACCCGCGGCGGTCTTGCTTCAACGCTGAACGAAATCGCGCAGTCTTCAAATGTCGGCATCGTCATCGACGAGGCTAGCGTTCCCGTTCGCGATGAAGTGCATTCGGCCTGCGAGTTGCTTGGCCTCGATCCGGTCTACGTCGCCAACGAGGGCAAAGCTGTCTTCTTCGTCGCGTCCGAAGCCGCCGACAGCGTACTCTCCATTCTGCGCGCCCACCCCCTCGGCAAAGACGCCGCGCGCATCGGCCACGCCACCGCCGAGCACAAGCGCATGCTGGTCGCCCGCACCACCATGCGCGCCAACCGCGTGATTCCGGTGATGATCGGCGAGCAGTTGCCGCGCATCTGCTAGTTCCTCCGCGGCTCCTCATATTCTCAAGCTGATCGGCCCGCAAGAATTTGTTTTTCCAAATTACATTCGTAAGTTTGTCTTCCTCAATCTCCGCACAACACTTCTCAAACCCTGGCTCTCCCCGCCGATAGATGAGAAAAGGCTAAGGCCACGCACAGCTCACACCGAGCCGTCGCCGGTCTGCGCCCCTCTGGATCAACACGAATGCGCCAACACATAAGAGCTATCTCGCTTCTCGCCTCCGCACTGCTCATCGCAGGATGCGGAGGAAAGCTGCGCGTCGCGGCGTCATCTGCAAGCGCACCGCTGCCCATCAACAGCGCAGCAAACCCCGTTGACGAATCAAGGATGGTCACACTCCGCGGCAACGTCCATCCACTGGCTCGACCCGAGTTTGACCAGGGCATCGCGAATCCCGCCACGCGTCTTGACCGCATGCTTCTCGTGCTCAACTCCTCACCCACGCAGCAGGCGGATCTCGACGCGCTCCTCACTGCGCAACAGGACCCAAACTCTCTGCTCTATCACCACTGGCTCACTCCCGCCGAGTTCGGCGCGCGCTTCGGCGCGACAGACGAGGATCTGGCGCAGGTGACGGCCTGGCTCCAGGCCAAAGGATTCACCATCGACGAAATCCCAGCCGGACGCCGGCTCATCGCCTTCTCCGGCTCAGCCGCGCAGGTCACCGCCGCGTTCCGCACGCCCCTGCACATCTACCGCGTCAACGGAAGCGATCACCTTGCCAACTCCAGCGACTCTCAGATTCCGGTGGGTCTGTCGGGCCTGGTCGCCGGTGTAGTCTCGCTCCACGACTTCCGCCGCACTTCCCAGATACGCTCGCTAACGCCGCTCTCTGCGCAGCCCGACTACTCGGCCCGCGCAACGCATTATCTGTTCCCAACCGACTTCGCCACCATCTACGATCTGAGCCCACTCTTCACCGCCGGAACCGACGGCGCAGGCAGCTCCATCGCCATCGCCGCGCGCAGCAACATCAAGCTCAGCGACGTTGAGGCCTTCCGTTCCATGGCCGGTTTACCCACGAACGATCCGACTGTCACTCTCGACGGCGCCGACCCAGGATTGGTCGCTCACGATCTGGACGAGTCTACTCTTGACGCCGAGTGGAGCGGCGCCACTGCGCCCCTAGCGGCCGTGAACCTAGTTGTCGCCGCGTCCACTGCGACCACCGACGGCATCGACCTGGCCTCCGCTCACATCGTGAATCACTTGGCAGCGCCAGTGGTGAGTGTGAGCTACGGCAGCTGCGAGCAGGAGATGGGCGCAGCGGAGCTTGCCTTCTACAACAGCCTTTGGGAGCAAGCTGCTAGCCAGGAAATGAGCGTCTTTGTCGCATCAGGCGATGCTGGCGCTGCCGGCTGCTCCGCACCCACAGCCAGCCCCGGCTCGCAAGCAGCCGTGAATGGCCTCTGCTCCACGCCCTACTCAACCTGCGTGGGCGGAACAGAGTTGAACGAAGGCGCGAACCCATCTCAATATTGGTCATCCGAAAACTCAGCCGGATACGGCTCGGCGCTCAGCTACATTCCCGAGGAGGTTTGGAACGAAAGCGCGTCGAACGATGGCACAGGATTGTGGGCGTCAGGTGGAGGCGCGAGCACGGTCCACGCCCAGCCAGCCTGGCAATCAAACATTGACGGCGCCGCAGCAGCCAATGGCATGAGGGCAGTGCCTGATGTCGCGCTCGCCGCCGCCGATCATGATGGCTACTTTGTCGCGGAGAATGGATCGTTCTGGATCGCCTCAGGGACCTCCGCCTCGACGCCGTCCTTCGCCGGCATCATGGCGCTGGTCGTCGAGAGCCAGCACGGAGCGTCGCAAGGCAATGCCAATCCCCGCTTGTATGAGTTGGCAAATGAGTCTGCTGATCCGTTTCATCCCACGCCATCGGGAGATAACAGCGTACCCGGTGCCGCAGGATTCTCAGCCTCGGGTGCCCAGTACAATTTGGCCACCGGCCTCGGTTCAGTGGACAGCGCGCTGCTCATCAAGAGCTGGGGTACGGCTCCTCAGAATATTCCTCGGCCCCGCCCAATTCGCTGCTCACGGTTTGGCCTATTGCCCATGCGATGTACGCCAAGGCCGAGCACGCCCATTCGGCTACTCGATCCAAAGTAGATGTTTGCTTCTTGCTGGTGCAGAGGCCGAGTTGCTTACTCGAAAAACCCGAAGGCCTTCTCAATCCGCGCCGGCAGCTCAGCGTGAGCTTCAGGAAGTGTGTAGCTGATTTCCAACACAGTTGC
This sequence comes from Occallatibacter sp., assembly GCA_052145255.1. Taxonomy (GTDB): domain Bacteria; phylum Acidobacteriota; class Terriglobia; order Terriglobales; family Acidobacteriaceae; genus Telmatobacter. Next base: position 11,341 of record JBKQOX010000002.1, on the reverse strand, counting down.
AGGCGGCGTCGTGAGCGCCTTAAGCGCCTTCACGGTTTCTGGCCAATCAATGGTTCCATCCCCGGGCCACAGGTGCTCATCTTTCAAGCCATGATTGTCATGAACGTGAACGGAAGCGATGCGCCCGCCGAGAGTGGCAATCGCAGCTGCGGTTCCAGTGGTGATGTTCGCATGGCCAAGATCCAGGCAGACGCCGACGTTGTCCAGGTGCCCCATCTCGAGAATCAGCACCAGATGTTCCGGTGTGGTGGTTTCGCTTAGCAGGTTCTCCACCAGCAGGCGAACGCCGAGCGGGCTGGCGAACGCGCCCAAATGCTCGAGCGCAGTGAGCGCGAGCTCGATGGTGCGTTGCGACCATGTATCGTCCCGCTCGCCGAGGTGCACAACCATATTGCGGATTGGAATGTTCTCGGCCGATTCCAGCGCACGCTTGATCTCGTCCATGGCATCGATGCGGCGGGTCTTGTCGGGGTGCAGCACGTTGACGCCCGGCGCGCCGGCGCGGCCCATTTCGCGGTCGGGATACATCGGAGCGTGCATGGAGAACGGCTGCAGGGCGTTCGACCGAAACCATTCTGCCAGCTCCGCCACATCCTCGCGACTGGTGTAGTCGAAGTGCTGGCGCGCGGCAAAAATCTCCACTGCTTGCGCTCCAGATCGTTCCGCGAGCTCAAGCAGCCCCGGATGCAAGCGATGGTTCAAGAACAAGTGAGTCGAAAAAACGCGCAGCATCTTCGGGAGCCCCATGGCGCGGGAGGAGTCTGCCTCCAAGACCCGGCGCTAAGTCTATTCTCGCATCCTGACGAGGTTCTCTCGCAGAAGCAATGTTGTGACTGATGATGCGGCCGGTCAGAGGTCCTCGCGCGGCCTCGATCTTCCGACGGTGCGCCAAAAGCTCGGGCGAACCATCAAAGCGTCGTGCGCCGACCGTCTATTATCAATCGAGAAAGCACTGTCGAGCGGTTTGCCGGAGCCTGAACACTTGGACGACGTCTTCTGGATCGAAGGAAATCCCCCTGTTGGCCTGGCCGTCGTACTGCGCCCCCGCGACGCCGAATCGCTTAAAGACGATCTCCTGCGCTTCCGGCAGAGCGGAGTCGAAGTTCTTGTATCGCTGCTTGAGCCGACCGAAGCCACGTGGCTTGGCTTGCGGGACGAGGGTCCTCTCGCCGAAGCAGCAGGCATGCACTTCATTTCCTACCCAATTCTCGATGTGCACGTACCCGCAAACGTTGCCTCTTTTCGCGCGTTCGTAGGCGGTCTCGCCGATCGTCTTCGCGCCGGGGAGCGCATTGGCGTGCACTGCCGGGGAAGCATTGGCAGATCGACTGTCACCGCGGCCTGCACGCTCATCCACATGGGCTGGAACGCAAAGGAGGCCCTAAGAGCCATTCAGGCTGCGCGCGGCCTCACGATTCCCGATACCAAAGAACAACTCCGCTGGATTCTTGAATACAAGGCAGAGCCGTGACTGCGGAGTCGCCCAATCCGACCGTTGATTTCTCCTTTCCTCATCGCTGGCAAGCTGAAGTGCTTGCCGCGCGGCCGCTGATTCTGCCTCCGCGACACTTCGTTTATCCGCAAGCGGCTGAGGAAGTCGAGCGTGGCGCTCTCGAGGTGTTCATCAAGCCCGATGCCCACGATGCACAGGCTTTTCTCGCAACTTGCGCGCTCGGTTTTCGCGATCCGGCGGCGCCCACTGGACTCTGGTCTACTCCAAGACCAGAAGAAATCTGTGCGGTTGCGGGAGGGTACGCATACCTCATCGACACGATGGCGCCGGAGCGCTTCACCATGATTCCTTACCGGCCCGTGCTGGAGATTCGTCCGCTTGTGCAGGATGACCTGCTGCTTTTCGTCGGCCATCATTCGATTCTTGCTTGGGGGCGCGACGGCCAGGCGTGGGAGTCGGAGAAGCTCTCGAACGAAGGCGTGACGATCACAGGCACTGATGACGGCGTGCTGCGCGGAACGGGCTGGGAGATGAAGACGGATCGCGAAGAGCCGTTCACGCTCGACCTCCGGAGCGGGCGGCGTTCGGCGGCCCGCTCCTGATCGGGTAGCGACTCAGTATTTCGCGAAGTCCACTTCGATGCTTATCTCGACGGCGACGGGCTTGCCGCCTTTCATCGCCGGCTTGAAGCGATACTGCCGCACGGCGTCAACTGCTTCGGCATCGAAATCGGCATTATACGAGCGGGAGATCTTGACGTCCTGCGGCGAACCCTCGGCGTCCACGACGAGATGCAGGAGCACGATGGCACGAAAACCCTTCTTGGCATCATGGCCGGATTGTGGGAATTTCGCCTCGACGGACTTGAGTACGACTGGCGCGGTGACATCCTTGCCGACCTTATACACGGGGCCGTAAAGGCTGTCTTGCGCTGCGTTTTGAGCAGGGGATCGCGGTTCAATAACCACAGCCACGGCCGCACTGGTAAGCGCCGCGGAAAGCAGGATGAGTGCCACAGAAAACAGCACGGCGTTTTTCAACAATGCGCTGGCTTGATGCTTTTTCATGCTGATTCTCATGATTCGTTTCTCCAGGATGTTGGCATCGAAGATTCCGATGGGGTGAATTGCCGGAACGCGCACGGCAAGGGCCACCATGGTTGCTAGGCGCAGCAGTGACCTCGAATAGTTGCGCGCATCCATATGGCGTTCCGTCACCATGGCGTCGCAGACCATCTCGCGCGTTTGAGCGATCTGGGCTTTGATTGCCCAAATGGCGGGGTGGAAGCAGAGTGGAAGACTTACGGCCTCATAGAAGAGGTTCTTCTGGAAGTCGCGCCGTCTCAGATGCGCGCATTCATGAGCCAACGCGGCGAGGAAGTCCTGCGGCGTGCATTTTGCGGGAAAATCGCTCGGCAGCAAAAGGATCGGCGAACGCAATCCCAGTGCTACCGGACCTGAGACAGGAGACGTTAGGAGCTGAGCCCTGTCCAGAAAGAGAGACCGCTTACAGCGGCGCCAGATCTCATCCTGCTCCGGCGAAAGCGAGGGTGGACCTGCCTTGCGAAGAAGCGCTGATGTACCCACCAGCGAAAACACAAGGCGGCCTGCAAAGTAGAGGATCGCTGCAACATAAAGAGCCAGGAGCGACCAGAGAAAGGCTTGGGGCAGAGCAAAGGATGGCCGTGAGCCCGGCAGGCCGTTTTGGGAGGCGATAAGAACCACCGAAGCACGTTGGCCTGGCGCCTGTGCGGCGATGAGCGAGGCAGTCAACCCTCGAAGAAACGGCAGTGCGGGCGTAACCACGGCGATCATCAGAGTAGCGACCCAGACGGTATGTTCGAATTGCGGGCCGAGGCGCTTGACGAGACGGCTCACCAGGTACCCGGCGGCGGTAACCAAGGCAGTTTCCCAAACCGAGTTCGCGAGGTAAGAAGCGGTAATACCGGAGAAATTACTCATCGCATTCACCTCTTTCTTCGGCCTCAAGCCTGCGGCCCAATTCGGAAATCCGATCCAGATCGACCTGGCGGCTCTTGACCAGACTCATCACAAGCGCTTCAGAAGAACCAGCGAAGGCGCGCTCCACGAAGTCTCGGAGCGCCTGGCCTAAAACCTTTTCGCGCGAGGCGGCGGCGCGATAGACGTACGCTCGCCCCGCCAGGCTGCGCCGCACCCTGCCTTTGCGATGAAGAATGTTGAGCATGGTCTGCACTGTGTTGTATGCCAGCTCTCCGCTCGGCAGAAGTGTCTCCTGCACATGCTGCACGTTGCTCGGTCCTTCGGTCCACAGAACCTGCATGATTTTGAGTTCGAGCGGCGTGAGCGCGTTCGAGCCTTTTCTGCGTCCGGCCATCTGCTCTCCTAAATAAATAGGAGTATGCCCCCGAGATGGGAGTTTGTCAACCTAAATGTTTAGGACGTTGTATGATCTGGGGGATGAGGAGACCATGGCGATACAGAGCCTCTTTGGAGATTTGATCTGGATATGGGTTGCGTCGGAGATTCTGCTTCAAGTAGTTACGCGCACCAGCCGCAGTACAGGCCAGCTCAAAGATCGCGGGTCTCTGCTGATCTTGTTTCCAGTGGTATTCGCCTCAACATGGTGGGCCATGTGGTACGGTGACACGCATCCGCACACGATGCTCGGCGGAGCACATTGGCTCAGAACCGCGGGGCTTGTCTTGCTGATTCTTGGCCTGGCCATTCGCTGGACCGCGATTCTCACACTTGGAGCAACGTTTAGTACAAACGTTGCGATTCACGCCGCGCAGACCCTGCGCACCACGGGTCCTTATCGTTGGGTGCGCCATCCTTCATACACCGGCATGCTGGTTATCTTCACTGCAATCGGTCTTCATGAGCGCAACTGGGTGAGCCTGGCGGTGGTGCTCATCCTTCCCACAGCGGCGCTGCTCTATCGCATTCATGTGGAGGAGATGGCACTCACGGAGGCTTTCGGCAAGCAATACCTTGAGTACTGCAAAACGACCGGGCGGCTTATTCCCGGCGTCTATTGAAACTGCGGAGGAAGCCGAGGCCAGCGTTGCGGATCGCGTCGGCCCGCAAGCGCCAGTGCGTTCATCAGGCCGAGAGCCTCAGACAACTCATTCCAGGATCTGGAGACACAGCCTTATTTCCCTGCCAGCGCAACGCGCGGGAAAATCGCCTCATACTCGGCATAGACGCCCTCGAAGACTGAATCCCAACTGGCGGTGAGGGCGTAGGCGCGCGCTTCGCGGCGCATCTCTTCGAGGCGACCGGCGTCGTCAAGCAATCCGGCGATCGCCTCTGTAAATTCATCGTCGGGCACGATGCGGCCGGTTTCGCCATCGTGGACGATCGTGCGCGGACCGCCATCGGGTGTCACGATTGCCGGCACTCCGCTGGCCAGCGCCTCCAGCACGACGTTGCCAAACGTGTCGGTATGCGAGGGGAACACGAACAGATCCATGTTGGCGTAGGCGGCTGAAAGTGCCTCCCCTCGCAGCACTCCCGTGAACTCTGCCATTGGCAGCCGCTCGCGCAGCCACGCCTCGTCACCGCCGTGGCCAACGATCAGGAATCGAGTGTCTGTCACTCCCGTGCGATCGAGTTCTTCCTGGATTCGCACCAGCAGTCCAATGTTCTTTTCAACGGAAAGTCGCCCAACGAAGCCGAGGACGCGATCGCGATCGTTTGGATCGCGTGTACGCTTCGCGGGATGGAAGAGCTCCGCGTCCACGCCCCGCGGCATCCGATGGCACGGGCGGCCCGTGCTGCGCTCAAGCAAATCGCAAAGTTCAGGATTGGGCGCAAACAGTACCTTTGCCATGGAGTAGAACCGGGCCGCAGTCGCTAAAGTCAGGTTCTCGATCGTTTGGCCGGTGGATGCGGATTGTTGCTTGGGCAACAGTCGCAGGAACCACTCTGCCCGGCGCGCTGCGTATTCGTGAACATTGGTGTGCCAGCTCGCGGCGAGCGGAATGTGAAGGTGGTGCGCCAACCCCACGCCCAGAATGCCGATCTCGCTGGGCCCCGTGATATGGATCAGGTCCGGCTGGAAACGTTGGAGCACTTCGTTGATCAGCGGAATGTGCCGGAAGAACGCCGGATCAAGGCGCAAATCCTTTTCAAGAACGAAGGAAAGAAAGCCCCGCGGCAGTTCGAGGGTCCACACGCTATCTTCCTCGATCAATGCAGGGGTGCGATGGCCCGCGCGCACGCAAAGAAAGGGAAGATTGCGCCGTCGCGCGAAGTTTTCAAAATGGCGGCTGGTATGGGCAACCCCATTCACTTCGTGAAAGGAGTCAGGAAAGTATGCAACGCGCGGAACCGAAGCGTTCATATCGGCAGCGAGATTCACTGCGCAGGCAAGGGCTGTCACGCAAACTCCGCGAACACCGCTGACTTGTTTAGAACTCGTGCTCGCCGAGGGCTAGCCGCATCTGATCTGATTCGCTCCAGGCCAGGCGCAACCCACCTGCTACCAGCCCCTGACCCATGGCTTGCACGAGTGCGAGCCCCACGCCGATCAACCGCGGTGCAGACCCCTTCGGCCAAAGTTCGCTCAACGGCCTCACAACTCCCCTCGCATCGGGATGAAAGACGCGATTATCCCATGTGCGCGAGCCTTGCGGAAAGTCTGGATAATGGCGGATCGCATCGATGGTTGATTGCAGAATCCGATGCTTCCAGGGCTCGGCGTATTGCTCAAGAAAGAGCACGTTGCTCCGCTTTTCCCGGCGCACTTCATGCACAAACTCGGTAAAGCTGGTGGCGTTGGTCAGGTTCACGTTAGCGTTCGGTTCCACGCCGTGACGGTCACCGCCTGAAAGCAGCAGCATGTTCCACTTTTCCGCGAGGCGCCGCACTGCGCGGTTCTCATCCCAGTTGCGCAAGCCGTTCAGTTCCAGCGCGTGAATGAATGCACCGTTCTTCTGGAGAAACTCGTTCACCAGGAACTGATGCTTTTCCTTGCCGATCAGGTACAGATCCCACATCGGGTGATTGAAGACCACCAGCACGTTCGACTCGCGATGCAGGGCGGCAAGAATCTCGGTCAGGCGGGCGTCGCTCGGATGAGCGGTGTAATCCTCAAGCGTCGCCATCCACTCTGCCGCGCGGGCGCTGGGCAGGTTGTGCACACCCAAATGGAACGACTGCGCTCCGCCATACGGTGCGCTCCACTCCAATGAGACCGGAATCTGCCGGGCGCTGGGCACCGTGCGCAGAAGCATGGGCGCCTTGATGGTGTCGTGATCGGTGATTGAAACCATGGGCGCCAGGCCTAGCTTTTCGATCTGCCGCATCTCCAGATCGAATGCCAGCTTCGGCGTCATGGGCGGGGTCCAGTAGCTGGCGGCGTAGTCGACGTGGATACCGTGATATTGCTCAGCGCGCCGCTCCATTCGCGACAGCAGCGGGCGCATCACCGGAAACTGGTTGCCAAAGTTGGCCAGGAAATCCAGAGTCTCGCGCGACTGGTTAGTATGACTGTGTAACGAAACACCCGTCCGAAAGCCGTTGGGGGCATCCTTGTCGCGCCATAGGTATGAGATCGCTGAACTCGGCATATCCACTCCTCGGTTTTGCGGATTTCCACAGCCAGTATCCGTTGCCTGCCATGAATTTCCAGTTAAGAGCGTGCGAAATGCCCTTCAATTAAGGATGCAACGGAACCAAGGGAGTTACGAAAATACCGGGAATATCCCATAAAAACACGTGTAAATTCCCGACACCTCTATTCTATGACGAGCACGGCTTCGTTATCGGTGTTCTGCGACTCGGGAGCAATCAAGGCAAGTCGTAAGCCAAATGGAATTTTGCGCCAAGAAATTTACGTGAATTATCAGTGAAACTGACCACTGAATGACAAAGATTCCGATTGGAATCACTTCCGGGTCTTGGCAAGTTCAGGACTGAGAAAATCGTCCATGTTCCAGCCGGCCATCAAATCCTCGTCGTGATTCGGTTTTCGGGTTTCAGCTTGCACGCCTTGGGCCGAGGCTGCTTCAGCGGCGAGGTAGTTCTCGGTGAGACCCTGGCGAAGCAGTTCGAAGGCTTGTTCGGGCGAATCGGCAAACTGAAACAAGTCGAGGTCCTTGGGGGAGATGGCGCCCGTGTCCACCAGAACCTCGAGGTTGAATACCTTCTTCCAGTACTCCGGCCCGTAGATGACCACGGTGATCTTCTTGGTCATTTTCTGCGTTTGGGCGAGGGTGAGAATCTCGAACATTTCGTCGAGTGTCCCAAATCCTCCCGGAAAGACCACCAGAGCCTTGGCCAGGTAAGCGAACCAAAGCTTGCGCATAAAGAAGTAGTGGAACTCGAAATTCAGCGAGGGTGTGATGTAGGGATTTGGCCGCTGTTCGAATGGCAGAAGGATGTTCATGCCGATCGTTTTGCCGCCAGCCTCATATGCGCCGCGATTGGCTGCCTCCATGATTCCCGGACCACCGCCAGAAGTGACGACAAACCGGTGCTTGCGCGAGGGAATCGTCTTCGCCCATTGCGTCAGAAGTTGCGCCAGGCGTCGCGCATCTTCGTAGTACCGAGCCATCTCAACTGCGGCCACAGCGCGCTTGCGTTGCAAGTCGGAGGCGGTCCCTGTCGCGATCTCCACGGGTTTGGCGGGCTGCTCTTCGCTGGGAGCGGGCTGCGTGGAACCGGTGTTATCGAGCAGTTCCAGCGCGTGACCGGCTTCCTCGCGCCCGTGAAAACGCGCCGATCCGAAGAAGACCACCGTATCCTGAATCTGTTCACGGCGGAATCGCGCCAGCGGCTCCAGAAACTCTGACACAATGCGGATGAGGCGACCGTCGGCGCTGTTTAGAAATCCCAAATTCTCGTACGCCAGGGGTGCGCGCTCCAGAGGCGCCGGCTCTCCATTCCCGGGAATTGCGGCGCGAAGAGGCACTTCAGAAGCGGCACTTTTAGGAGTTCCGCCAGAACTCTTCAGATTCCCGGCTTCCTGATCATTGTTATTTGGTTCCTGTTCCTTGTTTTTCATCACTCAACCATCACGGCGTCGAATGGCGTCTTGAAATGCAATCCATAGATTCAATAGCCCGAGGCCCGTGACGATGCCGCGAACAGCCCCCAGCCGGACGAAATCTGCCACCGCGGTGGACTGCAGGAAAAGTGGATTCTGATCCCAGAAACTGGGCGACCATGGCGCGTAGCAGATGGCCAGTCCAATGTACATGCGCAGCATGACGCGCAGAAACAATTCGACGCGCTCGAGCCAGCGGGGGACCCGGTGTGGCGGCTGCTCAACAACGGGTGAATCGGGTTCTGAAACGGATGCAGGATCCGATGGCGTCCCGGAGAGTTGAGCCGGACTCGCACTGAGCGTTGATGAGGTCGATACCGGCTGCTGCATTCGTATACTTCTGTCCGCCGTCCCCGATGTCCGCACTCTTCAATCACTTGCGCGTATCGCCCCGCCTCGGGCTGGGCTCGGCAAGCAATCCCGGCTCGGGGACACCGTAATGAAACGGTAACACAGCGCCAACCGCTCCGCTGAAGCCCTCCCGCGAACCCATTGTCCGTTCATTAACTCCAAGCGCGATTGGCTTCAAAAACGGTAAAAGACGCCGCCCATGGGCTCGTAGACTTGGGTATATTTCGTCGTCGAATTGAATAGGTCAGACAAATTCGGCGCCTTGGACATATTGCCGCGGACTTGCAGGCGAAGACCGAGGTGCGGGAGAAAACTCCAATCCACGCCGCCACCATAAATAAAGTCCGGCCTCATAACCGTAGTCACCGAGTAGGGGCTTGATCCGGGCACAGTGACGATAAAGCCTGCTCCACCCAACACGAACGGTCTCACGCTTCCGATCTTCTTGGAAAAGATCCAGGTCCCGCCGAACTGAGTTGCCTTGCCCGAAACCTCCAGCGGTTGGCAAGTGGCAGGCGTTCCAGTTGGGCCCGTGGGAAAGCAGGTTGGCGGAGTGGAACTGGGATCGATATAAGACTGATTTGCCGGGTTGAATGTGACCTCGAACTCATACCCGACAAGTGGATTCGCAATATGGCGCCATTCGAAAAGGCCGCCTTCGGAGTCTGTTGGCGTCTGTTTGGTGCCGGAACCGGTCGTGCTGGTTGCGATGGTCCGGTACCCGCTCAACGCCACATCGGTCTGCGCCTGGGCCGTTACGCCCCACAAAAAAATCGCCACGGCCACTACGAACGCGCCTTGCATCCAAATCTTCATCCGAATCACAGCCTCCTGGGTTATTTGCTTTTTTCTATTGCCAGCCTCGAACCAGCCTTCGCTATCTTCAACGCACTTGGACGATTAGACAAGCCGAGCGGATAGTTCTTGAACCCCGAATAGTACCGTCAACTCAACCAAAAACAGGGCCCGGCAAATTACGGAACAGACGGCAGCCCCGCAAGCGCCATGGCGATCTCTTCCTCCGGATACTCGTAATTCTCTAGTTTACCTGCCTGGTAGTCGATATAGGACTGCATGTCGAAATGACCGTGTCCGCTCAGGCTGAAGAGAATCGTGCGCGGCTTGCCTGCTGCCTTGGCTTCTTGAGCCTGGCGAATGGCCTCGGCAATCGCGTGGTTGGCCTCCGGCGCGGGCACAATACCCTCGGCTCGGGCGAACTGAATGCCCGCTGCGAACGCGTCCAATTGCTGCACCGTGGTCGCCTCGGCAAGACCAAGGTCGATCACGTGCGACACCAGGGGCGCCATCCCGTGGTAGCGTAGCCCGCCCGCGTGAATCCCTGGCGGCATGAACGTGCTGCCCAGAGTGTGCATCTTGACCAGCGGCGTCAGATGACCCGTATCGCCGAAATCGTACGCGAATCTTCCCCTGGTCAAGCTGGGACAGGCGGCAGGCTCCACGGCAACGATGCGCGCGTTGCACTTGCCTTTCAGCTTGCGTCGCAGGAACGGCATCACCAGTCCCGCAAAATTCGACCCACCGCCAGTGCATCCGATGATCACGTCGGGCTCGTCCCCGGCCATCGCCATTTGCTCAATCGCTTCCTGACCGATCACCGTCTGATGCAACAGCACATGATTCAACACGCTGCCCAGTGCGTACTTGGTCTGCGGGTCTTTGGCGGCAACTTCCACGGCTTCAGAAATTGCAATGCCAAGGGATCCGTTGGAGTTGGGATGCTCTCGAAGAATGGCGCGGCCTGATTCGGTTTCCATGCTCGGGCTGGCGATGACCGATGCGCCAAAGGCTTCAATCAGGGCGCGGCGGTAGGGCTTCTGGTCGTAGCTCACGCGCACCATGAAGACTTTGCATTGCAAGCCGAGGAAGGCGCACGCCATCGACAGCGCGGAGCCCCACTGCCCGGCGCCGGTTTCGGTGGCCAGGTTCTGAACCCCCTCGCGCTTGTTGTAGTACGCCTGAGGGACTGCGGTGTTTAGCTTGTGCGAGCCTGCCGGGCTCACGCCTTCGTATTTGTAGTAAATCCGGGCCGGAGTATCCAGCGCCTTTTCCAGGCGCCGCGCCCTCATGAGCGGCGAGGGCCTCCACTGCGCGTAAATCTGCCGCACCTCTCCGGGAATCTCGATCTCCCGTTCCGCGCTGACCTCCTGCATGATCAGGCCCATGGGAAACAGCGACGCCAGATCGTCGGGGCCGATGGGCTGCAAGGTTCCCGGGTGCAACGGCGGCGCCAAAGGCTTGGGCAGATCGGGAAGGATGTTGTACCAGGCTTGCGGAATATGACTCTGCGGCAGGATGTATTGGATGGTTTCCATGCGCAACATTGTACCGTGACATGACGCGGGCCGTGCTGTGCGCGGCGCCACGCGCCCGTGCCCGGCCCTAGAACGGGTTCAGCCTGTCCAGTCCCTTCTTCTTTTTCTTCTTGCTTGAGGACTGCTCGCCCTGATCGACCTTAGGCTTCTTCGGTTTGGCGTTTGCGGCGGT
>JBKQOX010000001.1:0-159029 GCA_052145255.1 Occallatibacter sp. | reverse complement strand
GCCTGGTTACAACTTCAACCGTCCCATGCCGCAGGGGTCCATGGAGGGAAACCGGCCCGAGCCGTCGCGTCCCGCATTCCAAAGCCAGCCTGAGCCGAGCCATGATGCGGCTCCGTCACGGTCGAGTTTCTCAAGCGGCGGGCCAGGGAATCATCCATCTAGCGGTTCGTCCGGTGGAGGCTCGCCGCACCCCAGCGGAGGCTATTCCGGTGGCGGTGGTGGTGGAGCGTCGCATGGCAGCGGAGGTGGGGGCGGCGGTGGCGGTGGCCACAGCAGCGGCGGTGGTGGCGGCGGCGGTGGCAGCCATAAGTGATTGAAATTCACCCGCAATCCAACTTGAATTGCTTGACGCTCCGCCTGCGCGCGGAGCGTTTTGCATGCAGGCGACTGTGCCGGCGAGGTGACGACCCTGCTTACCTTCGTGCTCGAGGGCAGCGATTCCGGACTTGAGGATTGGTAGTCTAAGAGTTGTGAGCCCCGAGCAAGACACGCGTTTGCGGGTTGCGGCCATTGGATTTCTCAATCCTGCGCCGCTGATGTGGGATTTTGAGCATCCGCCGCTCGACGACGCGCTCAAAATGCGCTACCGTATCGATCGCATGACGCCGTCGGAGTGCGCGGCGCGCCTGGCTGACGGAAGGGCCGACATCGGACTGATTCCGATTGCATCGCTTGCGACCACGCCGGAGCTGCAGATTCTTCCTGGTTGCACGATCGCCTCGAAGGGTCGCGTGCGCTCGCTGATTCTGGTGCATCGCGCCAGCCGGCCGTTGCAGAAGCTGCGCTCGGTTGCGGCTGATGCCGCCAGCCGGACGACACTTGCCTATGCGCGCATCATGTTCCACAAGTGGGGCAATGCGGAAGTTCCGTTTATGCCCATGGTGGCCGACCTGGATGCGATGCTGGAGCGCGCCGATGCGGCCATCCTCATCGGCGATCCGGCGCTGCTGGCGCTGGAAGAGCGGTACAATCGTCTTGAACGTGCCGGCGAAGAGCTTGTGTATCGCGATCTGGCGGAGGAATGGCACACGCTCACCGGGCTTCCTTTCGTTTCGGCCGTCTGGAGCGCTGCGCCTGCCCTCCCTTTGGATGAAAGCATCATCGAAGACTTTATTCATTCACGCGATCATGGGTTGGCGAATATCGACGAGCTGGTGGCCGAGTGGTCGCAGCGGTTTGCCATTCCCGAGGCAACCATCCGGACGTATCTCACTGCCAACATCCACTACGTTCTTGACGAGGAATGTGTGGAGGGGATGCGCGGTTTCTTCCGCATGGCGGCCGAGTACGGAGTGCTGCCGCCGTATGCCGTCACTGTACCGGAGCTTGCGACGCGATAGCAATTCTTGTCGTGCGGTTTCGCGTATATACTCAGTCTCTGCTTTTACAGCGCCACCTCAACTGGGAGTTTGTAAAATGAGCCGCACCACAAAGCGATTCGGTTCCGTAATTCTGCTTGCTTTCGCTGCCTGCGGCGTTGCGCAGAACGCGCCTCTCACGCCGCCAGTTGCGCCGGTGATACCCATAACCGATACGTACTTCGGTACGCCGGTCGTGGATCCCTACCGGTGGATGGAAACCAGCACAGACGATCTGATGGCCTACATGAAGGCCGAGAATGCGGTGACGGTTCAGGCGTTGCAACCGTTCGCTACGCAGGATGCGAAGATTCTTGCCGAGCTGACCAAACTTTCCGATACGGTCGATATTGTCAGCAATCCGGATCGCGAACTGGACCGGTTCTTCTACCTCGAACTGCCATCGGGCAAGAGCGACTACCTCCTGATGACCCGCGCGGCCGGCGGAGGGCCATCGCGCCTGTTGCTTGATCCCGCCACGCTAGCCGAAGGTGGAAAACATGCAGCGATCGACTACTACGTTCCATCGCCCAATGGGCAGTATGTCGCAGTTGGCGTGTCGCTGGGCGGCTCGGAGAATTCTGCGCTGCACGTAGTGGAAACCGCGACGGGCAAATTGCTGAGCGAATCGATTTCGCGGGCACAGGAAGCAGATCCGTCTTGGACGGATGACAGCAAGGGCTTTTACTTTACGCGGCTGCAGGCGATGGCGCCCACTGCTCCCGCCTCAACGAAATACGACAACGAATGCGTCTACTACCATCGTTTGGGCGCCGAAGAGGCCGATCGGCAGGTATTCGGCCCTGACATAACGACCGATCCAGCGTTGCCGAAGAACGGAAATGTCTTCGTCTCCGTTGTGCCTGGCACAGGAATAATTGTCGCTGGCCAGACTTCGGGAGTGGTGGAAACGCCCGCGCTCTGGGTTCGCCGCACCGAGTCCGGCCAGTGGATTCAGGTGGTGAAACACGAAGACGGAGCGATGGGGTTCGCGCTTCACGGGACCCGCGCTTACGTCAGGACCAAGGGCGGAGCGAACGGAGCCGTCAGCAATGGGCGCGTGATGAGCTTCGATCTTGCCAGCGAGACGTTTGCGGCGGCGCACGTGGTGCTGCCCGAGAGCAGCCTGATTCTTTCGGCCCAGACCGGCGAAGGCTTGGCCTGCGCGAGCGACGCGCTCTACGTTCAGGGATTTCGCGATGGCCTTGGGATCGTGACGCGGATTCCTTACGCTGCGCAGTCGAAAGGAACGGAGTTAAAGCTTCCGATGAGCGGGACCGTTGGCGGCATCGGCGCGGATTATCGCCGGCCGGGCATTACGCTTTCCATGGTGGGCTGGACCACTCCGCGCCTGATCTACGCTTATGCGCCGGCCAGCCACAACTTTGCAAACACTCACCTGCAGCCTTTGAATCCGATCGACATGTCGGCGATCCGCTCGGTTGAGGTGCAGGCAAAGAGCGCCGACGGCACGTTGGTCCCGCTTTCGATCCTCTACAAGAAAGGCATGGCACTCGACGGCTCACACCCGGGGCTGCTTGAGGCTTATGGCGCGTATGGCTACTCCATTTCTCCGTTCTATGCTTCTTCATTGCTGCCGTGGCTCGACCGGGGAGGGGTATTCGCCTTCGCTCATGTGCGCGGTGGCGGCGAAAGAGGCGAAGCGTGGCACCTGGCGGGGATGAAGACCACCAAGCAGTACACGATCGACGATTTTGTGGCTGGCGCGCGTTATCTGATCGACAAGAAATACACGTCGCCCGAGCATCTGGCGATCGAGGGCACAAGCGCAGGAGGAATCGCGGTAGGCGGATTCCTCACGCAGCATCCTGAATTGGTGGCGGCGGTTCTTTATCGCGTGGGGATTACGGATATTCTGCGCAGCGAGCAGCGAGCAAGTGGCGCCGAGAACGCATTTGAATATGGTTCCGTAAAAATAGAGCCGGAGTTCCGCGCCATGTACGCGATCAGCCCCTACGCGCATGTGCAGGACGGCTTCAAGTACCCGGCGGTGATGCTTGAAACAGGCGCGAACGATCCGCGCGTGACGAGCTGGATGCTGACCAAGATGACAGCGCGACTGCAAGCGGCCAACACTTCTTCAAATCCGATCCTGCTGCGCGTGGACTTCGACGCCGGACACGGCATTGGCTCCAACCGCACGCAGGCTTTGAAACTTGCGGCCGACGAATACACATTTCTCGGCTGGCGATTGGGCATGGATGGATTTGCAGCGGCCGGAGCGACAACACCGACTGCTGCCAAGTAAATCGTCGTTCAGTTCAGCCTTCAACCGTCACGAGCAGAAAATCGAGCAGCGTTTTCTCCGCCCAGAAGCCTTCGTCGCCGTGATCAGGAGATAGAAACGCGCAGTGGCCACCGTGCGGAGTCTCGACGAGCCGAATGCAGCTGTTGGCGAGGATCTTGGTGCGGGTTTCGGGAGTCATGCGGATGAAAGGATCGTCGAGAGCCTGCAGAATGAGCGTGGGCACGGAAATGTCCTCTACCCAGTTGGAGCTGGCGGCGCTGCGATAGTAGTCGTCCGCGCCCGCGAACCCCCCGTATCGCGCGACGACCTCCTCGTCGAATTGACGCAGAGTGCGAATCTTGTTAAGGCCTTCCACGGAGTAGAGATCCGGGTAGAGCTCGGCCTGGTGGCGAATGTGCTTGATCAGGTCGCCGAGAAATCTGCCTTGGTAAAGGAGGTTCTGCGGTTCGTGCAGCGCGGCCGAGGAAGCCACCAGATCCATGAGCGGCGAGACGCCGACGACCGCCTTGAGATAGGGAGGCGGCGCGGCGCCCAACTCGCCGGCCAGCTTGAGAACCAGATTGCCTCCCATGGAATACCCGACCAGCGCGAAGCTATGGATGAGGTGCGTGCGGGCCATTTCGGCCATCACGATGGCGACGTCTGCGGAGCGGCCGGCGTGATAGATGGTGGGAGATAAATCCTGGCCGGCGCCGCAGCTCCGCATATTCATGCGGACGACGTTGCAGCCGGCCTTCCACGCGCGCGACGAGTTGCCCAGCACATACGGAGAGGAGGAGGATCCCTCGAGGCCGTGAACGATGACGATGGTCAGCCGCTGGCTGCGGACTTCGGCGGGTTGCCAATGGCAGTGGCAGAGCACGAAGCTCGCCGGACGAGCGGATGTGGCGGCTTCAACCTGGATGAGTTGCGTCTCAGGCTCGGGCAACGAATAAGTGCGTGGCAGAAAGCTGCCGACAATGGTTTGCAGATGGCCGTTGCTCAGGAAGCGCCGCGGCACGAAGGGACGCATCCACGGCGAGCCTTCGGTGGAATCCAACCGATCGTCCCCTTTGGTGCTCATGGGGCCCCTGATTCTCAATCGCTAATACTTGTGAGGATACGCTTTATGGGGATGGAATGTTGGTTGGGCGGCGAGCACTTGGATTGCTGCCGAGAGAGAGCTTAGGTGTTTTGCCAGTGTTCCGGGGAGAGCGTGACGGTGGCGCAGCCCATGCTGTAGTTGAACCATGCGTGTTCGGTGTTGGGAGTAGCGAAGAAGCCTTCGAGGTTCAAGGTGGAACAAACGCACGCGATGAGTGAGCGCGGACCGTAGAAGAGAGTGAAGAAGCTGTCCCAATCGACGGTGAAGAGAAAGGAATGGTCTGGAGCAAGGAGGGTTCCGCGAAACGGAAAGGGGATGGAACCGTTGCGGAGGCCGGCGATGGGAAGCGTGACGACGGGGTCTGAGTGCGGGAACTCGGGAACGTAGATCAGCTCAGGCACGCGAGCGAGCGAAAAGGCGCGGAGAAAGTCCGCGCGAAGCAATGGCTCGAACCGGCCTTCAACCGGGATCCAGATGGGCTGCGACTGGAGGAAGCTTTGAAGGGCGCCGGAAGCTGAGGGGTCGGCCAGATGGCCAGACAGCGAGCCGATAGAGGTGAGCAGGGCCTGATTGACGCGCGCGCAGGAGGCGAGGCCGGTGTGCAATGCGATTTCAGACCAAGGTTGTTTTGTTCCCTGGGCGAGGATATCGGCGTCGGAAGGGTATTGGCGAGTGGTACTCCATGCCAACGGATCGGGGACGTGGATAAAGGGATGCAGAAGGATCAGGGCTGCTTCGAAACGGCCGTCATAGGCCTCAAGCAGTGGGGCGCTGCAGGAAGGATATGTGAATTGTTCGGAGTGCACATGTGAGGAATAGCAAGGAGATGCGGAGTGGAGCGGTGAGGGCCATCACGGAAAGCAGGAACTCCAGGACTGGGGACGTAGGGACTAGTGACGTAGGGACTAGTGACGTAGGGACTGGTGACGAGGGATCGGGGAGTGGATCAGGGCGCGCAGTTCTCCGAAGTTGGCCTCGGCTTAGCGCGGAGGCGGCGGATCGCGGTCGGCCTCGAGGGTGGTGCGGGTGCCGGGAAACTTCCAATGGCGCGCATGGATGATGAACCAGACCATGAGGCCCAGAGCCACGACCCAGCCCGCGCCATAGACCGGCCAAAAGAAGGGGCTACTCTTGTTCATCAGCACCAAGGGCGCCGAGACGATGGCGAATATAGTCGCGATGAAACCGAGCGTGAGGAAGAATTTCGACCAGCTCCAAATGCCTGCCCGCTGCGCCTTGCGAAAGCCTGCAAAGGCCATGACGAGGACCAGCACGACGAATCCGAGCCAAAACATATGCGACGCGCCTCCCGGCGAAGGCTACTGTCCGGGCTGGTTGCTTGGTGCAATTCCTTGCGCGGCGCGCGCGGCGGCGCGGTGCTTTATCCACCATTTGACTTCCCACACGAACAGCGCGATGAACAGGATTCCGTCGAACACGCAGGTTACGATGAGCACCCATTTGTACTGCGGATAGTTCTGGTAGAGAACGGCAGCGGGCACAGCAGTGGCGTAGAGGAAAATCACGGATCCTATGGCGACAACATAATCCCCGGCGGACAGTTTCATCCCCTGGCGCGAATAATGACGGATGGTGAACAAGTCCCAGCAAACTTTAAATAGCTCGCCCATCCAGGTGACCCTCCGATTTGAAGATAGGTTAGTAGGCTTTGGGCTGCGGTGATGGATCGGCCTGAGGAAGCATTCTTAGGGGCTTAAGGCCCCTTTCCTGATCGGTCGAAGGTACGGGCTGAAGCCCGTACCTTTCGACTGACTACTAATAGGTCCATTGTTCGTGACCGGTTATTCCGGCGTTCCGTTGCCATGAACCTGGGTGGTCGGTGTCCAGTTTCCCTGGAGGACGCCATTTGGGTTTAACCCCGGTTCGTCCGACTGGTACCAGTGGGTTCCGTCAGTCCAGGTCTGCGAATAGCCGCTGGAAACCTTTGTAGTGCTTCCGTCGGGGTTCATCACGGTTTCCTGGTCGAGCGAGTAATCCACCCAGTCGGAGGCTGCGGTGCTCTGCGCATTCATCGAGGCGTTCGCGTTGTTCATGGCACTCTCGAATTGCGACTCCTGCTGTTGCATGAAAGCCTGATGCTCGGCCGCGGAGCGCTGCATGATCTGCTGGAACTGCTGATAGATCATCTTGCTTTCCTGCTGTTCCTGCGCCGTTAATGCAGCCATCGCCTGCGCGCCTTGCCGCTGCTGGCGCAGCAGTGCGGCCTGCGTCCACTGCGGGGAGTTCACACCGTGCGGGAGATTGTTGTTATCGACCAATTGAACCAGCGCGTCAAGCCGGCCTACGGGCGCTGAGAGGACGTCGACTCTGGCCCAGCATGTGCCGCCATAAAGGGCGTTGCTCATGGCTGTGCTGCGATCATTGTTCATTGTGCACTCCACCACCGTCCGCAGCCGCTCCTCGACCACGAACGAGCCGTTTATCTGCTGAATGCGGATTGCAGCCGTGTCCGCTGTGTTCTGCGTCTGCATCGCCGGCGCCACACGGCTGTTCCCCTGATTCTTTTGCGCGGCCAGTCCCTGAGCCCATTCGGAATACGCCGCGGGCACGGGCATCGGCCCCACCACGTGCACGCCGCCCTGCATTGTTCCGAGGTAGTACTGCAGGAATGCGGCGGCCGAAACCTGACCAGAGATATTCGCGCACCCGCTGTTAAACGTGCCTTTCGAGTTGGGGTGCCACTGCCATCCGAATACCGGCTCGATGCGCATCTGCATTAATCCATCGGGCGAATAGGCGCGGAAGACGGGCCACGGCGAAAACGTGCATGGACTGACCATGGTGATACCTTGCAGCTTCCAACCGGCGGGAATCGTAAGCGTGGCGGACACGATGCCGTTCAAGGATGGATCGGTGATTTTTGCCGTTGTAAGTTGATTGGGCAGCGGCGAGGCGGAGACGTACGTTGCAGCGCCGGGCTTGCCGCTGGATTGTGGGCCTGGGCTGCCACTTCCGGAGGGAGCAGGGGACGTCGCACTCTGGGAGGACTTGCAGCCCGCCAGCAAAACCGTGATGACGCACAACACAACAGCTTCGCGGCGAAAATTCTTCATCATTGGGGGAAAGCTCCTTTTTGGACAAGCCACTGGATTGTATCGTGCATACGATGGGCTGCGACACAGGAAAGCGACATTTGCGGGCAAGGTCCGTCCAATGGGAACCGCTCCAGGGAACAGAGTTGGGGTGGTTAGGAATAATCTAGTGGGCGCTTGCTTTCAAAGGGCAAATCATGACAACCTTGGAAGAAGTGCGCAAGTTTTCGAGAAGAAGGAGTTCCTAAATCCCCATGCCTATTCAAACGACAGAAAAGATTTGGCACAACGGGAACCTGATTGCCTGGGAGCAAGCCAAGATTCACGTGATGAGCCACGTGATTCATTACGGGTCGAGCGTGTTCGAAGGAGTGCGCTGCTACGGACAGCCGCAGGGGTCGGCGGTTTTCAGGCTGCCGGAGCACATGCAGAGGCTGCTGGACTCGGCCAAGATCTACCGCATGGAGGTTCCATTCACACTGGAGGAGCTTTGCGCCGGTGTGGTGGAGACGATTGAGGCCAACGGCGTCGCACCGTGCTATATCCGGCCGATCGTGCTGCGCGGATATGGTGAGATTGGCGTGAACCCGAAGGGGTCGCCAGTGGATGTGTACATCGCGAATTTTCCGTGGGGCAAATATCTTGCCGGGCACGGTGGCGCCGACGTGTGCATCTCGAGCTGGAACCGGCTTGCGCCGAACACGATGCCGGCACTGGCCAAGGCCGGCGCGAATTACATGAACTCACAGCTCATCAAAATGGAAGCCGAGGCCAACGGCTACCAGGAAGGCATTGCGCTGGACGTGAATGGGTTGGTGAGCGAGGGATCGGGCGAGAATATCTTCATCGTGCGCAACGGCGTCCTGTTTACGCCGCCGCTGGGGAGTTCGGCGCTGTCGGGGATCACGCGCGACAGCGTGCTGACGATTGCGCGGCACCTGGGATTCACGGTGACTGAGCAGGCGATTCCGCGGGAGCTTCTGTACATTTCGGACGAAGTGTTCTTCACGGGAACGGCCGCGGAGGTGCAGCCGATCCGGTCGATCGACCGCATCGTAATTGGCGAGGGCAAACCAGGCGAGATTACGAAGAAGATTGCGGACGAGTTCTTCGGTATCGCCAACGGACTGAAGCCGGACCGGTTTGGCTGGCTGACGCCGGTGAAAGTGGACGCGAGTGAGACGGTCACTGCGTAGGAAACCGCAAGTAGCCAGTAGCTTTTAGCTAAGGGCAAAGACGAAAAGCCCGTCGGCATGCGCCGAAGGGCTTTTTGTTTGCGCAGGTGGCAACCTGCGTGCGGCGACTTGGCGTGTGCTCCAAGTATGATGAATCGGAGAGCTGCGTCGGCGACGCGCCAGACGCGAAGCCCTCGACACGCTTGAAAGGAAGGTTGCCGAGCCGTGAAACCGGACATGAGAGTCTCGTTCGCTGGACTGGAGCTGGTGAATCCGGTGATCGCTGCCAGCGGCACTTTTGGATACGGCATCGAGTTTGAAGAGATTGTCTCCTTGGACCGGCTGGGCGCGATCGTGACCAAAGGGATCTCGCTCGAGCCGATGGCAGGGCATGCGCCGCCCCGAATCGTGCAAACGGCTGCTGGCATGCTCAACGCGATCGGGCTGCAGAATGTGGGCGTGAAAGATTTTATCGAGCGTAAGCTGCCGCCGATGAGCCGGCACCCAAGCTGCAAAGTGATTGTGAATGTGTTCGGGCACACGGTAAACGAGTACATCGGCGTGATCGACCGGCTCAACGATGCGGAGGGAATTTCGGCGTACGAGTTGAACGCGTCGTGCCCAAATGTGCACGAGGGCGGAATGACCTTCGGCGCCGATCCGTACGCTCTGGAAGAGCTGGTGGAGCGGACGAAGAAAGTCGCAATACAACCGCTGATCGTGAAGCTCTCGCCGAATGTGACTTCGATCGGGCAAATGGCGCGCGTGTGCGCGGAAGCGGGCGCGGATGCGTTGAGCCTGGTGAATACGTTTCTGGCCATGTCGATCGATGCGGAAGAGCGGCGGCCACGGCTGAGCAATTCGACGGGAGGGCTGTCAGGACCGGCGATCAAGCCGATCGCGCTGCGCATGGTGTACGAGGTGGCGCGGTCGGTGGAGATTCCGATTCTGGGGATGGGCGGCATTGTGACACCCGAGGACGCAGTCGAGTTCATGCTTGCCGGTGCGACGGCAGTGCAGGTCGGCACGGCAAGTTACGCCGATCCGCGCGCGACGGAGCGGCTGGCGAAGGGAATGGAATCGTGGTGCAAGAGCCACGATGTGGCGAAAGTGGCGAGTTTGACCGGGGGATTGAAGACAGATGCTCGCCGATAGCCGATTGACATTGGATTCGGGCTCACCGTGCCGGTTTCAGTTCAGAACGATAAGTTTGTTTGGAACCCGATGCTGCGGGTTCCGGGAGTTGGGTTGCCGAACTGGCCGCCGGCGAGGGTTTGCGTTTTGTTAAAGAGCGGCGAGAGCAGAACGCCGTTGGGCGTGCCCAAATTCACCATGTTGAAGGCATCGTTGGCGCCGACGACGAAAGTAAGGTTGTAGCGGCGCGGGACGGTGGCGTCGAGTTTGATGGCCGGACCGCCTCCGCCGATGCCGCGATTGCTGACGTTGCCGCCGCCACCAGGTGTGAAGGTTTGGCCTTCGCCCGCAGTTTTAATTTTTGGCCCGATACCAAAGACCTTGCTGATGCGTATATGAACAACCGCATTGGCGGGCCCCAATCCAACGCCGTAGGGAACGATCGGCTCATCTTTGCCCACAGGATCAGTATCGAGGCAGCCGTACTGTGTGGTGACAACGCCAGGATCGCCGCAGGTGCCGTAAGCCGGGCGCGCGTTGAATTGGTTGTTGCCTGTGAGGTCCTCGCCGATGGTGAGGTTATAAGGAGTACCGGACTGCGCGGCAATGTATGCCCCGAGGACGAAGCCGTGCGGCGCGATGTAGCTTCCCACCGCAAGAAACTTATGACGGATGCCGAAGCTGGCGCGACCGTAATCGAAGCCGGGATCCTCGGCGACCGAGGGGAATGAGTTGATGCCCTGGGTATCGCTTTTGGCCTCGTTCAGCACGTAATTGCTGCTGACGGTGAACTTTTTGAGCTGCAACGCCGAAGAAACGATGAGCTGGTTTTGCCGGTAAAAGCCTTCCGACTGGAACTGATAGTTGTAGACCGAAGGAGTGGGCCCCGTGATCGTGTAGTCGGAGAGGTCGAAGTCAGGCGCGGTGACATTGTTCGACATGTATTGATGCACGCCCTGGCTGTAGAGATAGGTGACGTTGCCGGTGATGTGTTTCGATATCTGGCGGTCGACGCCGATGCCACCCTGCATGTCGAGCGCGGCATGAAAGTGTGCATCGACGGAATGGTACGTGGGGATGGATGTGGTTGAGGCATTGAGGACCGAGACCGGTTCGGGCGAGTTGGGATTGTAGAACGTGGGATTGGCGACGGCATAAGACTGCTGATTGATGCGATTGTCGTGAATAGCCTCAATGACGTAGGGCGTGGTGCCAGAAGTGTAGGCAGTGCTCATGATAAAGCGGTTGAAGAACCAGCCGTAACCGCCGCGAATGACGGTCTTTGGCGGAGTCTTGCCTGGATGGCCCGGCGTCCAGGCGAAAGCGATGCGCGGCGCGAAGTCGGCGTGGTCGTGAATGTAGTTTTGCCCTTCATAACGGGCCCCCATGCCGAGAAGGAAGCTGCGGTTGACGCGCCAGTCGTCTTGCAGGAAGAGCGAACCGTCGAAAAGCAACGCGCGCGCGACCGGATTCTCAATGACAGTGGCCGAATAAAGCGACGGGGCGCAGGTGGTGGAAACGTATTGATCGGCTTCGCAACCGGAGTAGGATGGCGCGTTGGAGAAGTAGTAGCTGCCGTTCTGGCCCGCAGTTGTGTAGTTGGCATCACGCCAGCCGCGGGCGCGGGCACCGAAGCGCAGGGTATGCACGCCGACAGTCGCAGTCCCATAGTCCTGAAGCATGAAGACGTCTTCGTGTTCGTGGAGCGTGCCGGAGCCGTTACCGCCGGTAGTGAATGCGCCCTGCAAGGTAACGGCGGGCGTGGGGGAAGCAGAAGTGCCATTGTTGCCTATCCGACGCCACAGGAAGCGCGGCTCCATGAGGAGATGAGTGTTGATGACCCACGTGTCGTTTATCTGGACTTCGTTGCTCCAATTCAGGACGCTGAAAGCCTGCTCGGGAAGAACGAGCGCGCCCACCCTCTGGCCCTGCTCCGTGTAGCGGGTGTATTGATCGCGGATGCTGATGAAGTTGGATTTGGAGATTTGAAAATCGACGCGGGGCGTGAAGTTCAGGTAGTTCACCGGGTTGGGTTCGGCTTCGATGATGTTGGAATCGAGGGTGGACGGATTGAGGGAGTTGACGATGCTCTGGTTCTGGCGCTCAAAGTCCTGGGCGCTGAAGAAGTACGAAGCGGTTTTGGAGATTGGGCCGCCGATGTTGCCGGAAAACGAGTACTGATAGTAGCCGGGCTTTCCGGGGAGGAAGGGATTGGCCGTGCTGAACGCGGAGTCTGTACCGAAACCTCCGACGCTGCCCTGAAACTTTTGCGTGCCGGGCTTGGTGACGATCTCGATGCGTCCATAGCCCATGCGATCGTATTCGGCGGAGAAGGGATTTTGATTGACGCGGATTTGGAGGATGTCGGATTTGGGCGGGATCTGGCCACCTTCGAAGCCGTCGATATAGATTTGGCCGCCATTGGGGCCGGCAGCCGGGCAGGCGAGTGCCTGTAATTCGTTTTGCAGTTCGGTCGGATCGTCGGAGAGCGCGTCCAAATCGCTGCCCTTGATTACAGTGGCGCCGGCGTTTTGATCTGGCGCGAGGCTGACGGACTGCGTATCGCTTTGGACCTCGACTTGCTGGTTTTGAACCGCGATGGTGAGCTGCAGATTGAGCGACTTTGATTGGCCCGCGGCGAGAGCGACCTCCGGAATGGTGAGTGGAGCGAAGCCCGGGGAGGTGACGGAGACTGTGTAGGAGCCGGGCGCGACGCTGCGGATCGAGTACTCGCCGTCGGCGCCGGATTGAGTCTGCATGGGCGCGACGACGCCGGCGAGAGAAATGGCAGCGCCGGGGATCACCGCGCCGCTGGGATCGGTGACCTGGCCGTGGAGCGTTGCGGTTTGCGCGAAGGAGGCAACGGGCAGAAGCAGGGAAGGAGCAACCAGACAAAGTATGGCAAAGCGCGAAAAGGAATTCATGTCCACCCTTGGGAAGTAAACGGACAAGATGACGATCGTGTCGTGCGCTACACAGGGTAATGTTACACATGGTAACAGTACAATTCAGAGAAGTCAACGGCCTTTTTGGGGGAAGGTTGTGCGATGGTCTGGATTCACTGTTGGTTAGACCCCCAATGGTTCTTCCCGGGAAGCATTGAAATGGTTCTGTAACGAAGACGGGAAGCCGGCCCCCTGCGCTCGTCGGAAATTACGCAAGACGATTTGCAAATGGTACGCACGGCTCTCTTGAAGAGTTAGACACCGCAAATTGCCGGAGTGTTCCCGAATGTGATGAATCGAGGCGCAAAGGCTCTCAAATGTTGTTCTGTGTCGCTGCGCGGTTTGGAATGCAGGATGCGGAAAGAGCCTGTGCTAGAGGCGTTTGATGAAGGCAAGGGCTTCAGAGAGCTGAGGGAAGCGAGATTCGTCGGCCTTGAATTCGGGAGAGTGGATGCAGCGGCGCAGGCCGCGCGCCTTGATGGGGTGCTTGAGGTGGAGCATCTCGTGGTAGAGAAGATACTCGATGGCGTAACGAGGGCTGGAGGGCCGGTCGAAGACGCGGCTGACGACGATGGTATTGTGGGCGGCGTCGTAATGGCCGAGCGAGCGCTTGGCGTGATGCTCGCTCCAAGTGAGGTCGGGGCGGCCAAGTAGCCCGCCGAAGAAGCGCGTGTTAAGCGAGTCGAAAACCTCTTCGAGATTAAAGAACCGGCCTTCGGGGCCGAAGTAGCGCTTAGTGCCGCGCGCGTGGCGGATGAGCTCTGTTTGGCGCGTGACTGCGGCCGAAGAGGCGAAGCGCTTGTAGCGCAGGTTGTGGCCGGCGTCGATGGACTTGCGATAGAGCTTGGCTATGAGAATGTGAGCGATGGCGTGCAGGACAGACTCGGGCGCGCCTTCAAGCAGGTCAGAGAGGCTGGCATAGATTTCGCCGTCGCGAAGGCGGATGGTGGTGTTGAGCGAGGTGAAGCGACGGAAGCGAACGTGAAAAGGCGGCATGGGCGCGCGCGGGCGGAGGGCGCGGTACTCGTACTGAAAGATGGGGGCGACGTCGGGGGCCACGAAAAGCAGAATAACAGTGCTCGGCGATCGCCGGTTTCACTTCGGCTCGTAGCGGTCCTGTCCCTTTTCGTCGGGGTGGGCTTTGAAATAGGCTTCCTGGTCGGCTGTGATTTGCCGGACCTGATCGGAGAGATCGCTAACGCTGTCGAGAGCGTCTTTGAGCGAGAGTTCGAAGCCTGGCTCGCTCGGCAGGCCGTGCAGAGTCTGTTGCCAGCGCGCGACGCCCTCTGTGAGAGGCTTGAGCGCTTTCCGGATGTCGGCCTTGCGCTCGGAATAGACGTCGAGATTATCGCCGAGCTCGTCCATGAGGGCGGAGAAGTTCTGGAGCTCACCATTCAGACGCCGGCCCCGCGCTTCTGTATGCGCGCGAGTTGTGAGCCCCTTGATCGTGTCGGAACGATCGTCAATGAATTTGACGTAAAGCCCGACGCGGACGACGGGAATGATACCGGCCTCGGCGATCTGGTCCTGCTGAGTCTCGGTCAGTGGCTCGGGTTTATCTTTCTGCGCAGTGAGCGGCGCGGAGATCAGAAGTGAGACGAGAATTGCAGCGAGAGCGCGCATGGCAAAGGGACTCCGACGAGTTTATTCAAACACAAGACGAGAGTTGCGAAATGTGAATTGCAGACAACGGCCAGTGGACCGTGAACAGCGGATCGAGGCTCAATGCATCGGGGTGCTGAACGCGAGAGTTGGCCTGTCCGGGTAAGACGGACGAAGGCGGGCAAAGTTAGGACGCATAAAGACCGGCGGTGATAGAGGGATTGGCTGATGGTCAGGGGTCGGCGAGTTACTTGCGAAAGACCTGCATCAATGCTGCATTCTTGGCGTCGGTGACCTGGGCCAGGGTTTGCTCGACGAGCGGACGGTCCTCAACGCTGCTTGCCTGAAGCATTTCGCTGAGCCGGAACGCCGTGTGGCTCAACATGAGCTCGGCGTTCTTTAGGCGCTTGTCGTCATCGTTGACAGAGAGGTGAATTTTTTTTGCGATGCGCTGGATTTGCTGGAGCAGGCCGGTCGCCTTAGCCACCTCGCCTGCTTTGTACTGGCGAATGCTCAGCTCCGTCATCTGCTGAACCACCTGCGAATAGAGGAAGCACTGCTCGCGCGGCTGCGCCAGATCGGCGCGGGCCTCCAGCGCGTCAATGGACTGCTGATCGGGTAGGGAAGTGTTGGAGGAGGCGGCGCGCACGGGGCCGATGTTCAGGCTGAGCACGAGGAGCGCGGCGATGGGAAACACAGTCCGCATAGGGGAACTCCTGTAACGCGGTTCTGCCCCCAAATTGACCCTATAGTACGCACAATGCGCAACGAACCGCAAGCACTATGATGCAGGATTTTGATCCGGCGAATAACGCGGGTACCAAAAAGACCTCAAATTCCTGGAATGGAAGGACGCCGAGGGACGGCCGGGAGAGCGTTCGGCTTTATTTTTCGAGGACCTGGAGGCGCTGGCGAGCCTGCCATTCCTGATTGGGAAGCCTGCCACCGGAAGCGTCGATGAAGCGGTGATAGTATGCGGCGGCCTGGGTTTTCTGGTGCAGAGAGTCATAGGCAGTCGCCCAAAGGAAGAGGGTCGATGCGTTCTCCGGGAGATAGCGGGAGCGCATGGCGAGCGCGTGCACGGTAACGTCCGGATGGCCGAGACGCGACGCGGTGAAGGCCAGGCCGCTCCAACCATCGACATTGGCCGGATCGATTTGCGTGACCTTGCCGAAGACTGCGTAGGCTTGGTCAAGCTCGCCCTCGTGGACGAAGTTCTGAGCATGGGAGACGAGCAGTTCGGGATCTTCAGGCGATGTGGTAAGGAGATGGAGTAAGAGCTGGTCAGAACCGGCAAAGTCTCCCGCGTCCGCGAGGACCGCGGCTAACATGCGGGTGACGGCAGGGTCGGTGGGATGGGCGGCGTGAAGTTTTTGGAGGAGCGGAAGCGCCTCAGCTTTGTCCTGATCGGCGAGCACGGTGGCGAGCTGAGCGGTGAGCGTGGGGTCGTCTGGGTTCTTGACGAGCGCTGCGCGCAGGAGGGTCTCGGCCTCGGGATACCGCTTGCCGGCGATAAGCAGATGAGCCAGGCCAGCGGAGGCGGGCGCGGAGGCGGGGTCTTTATCGAGGACACGGCGATAAGCGGCCGCAGCGGCTTCGAGCTGGCCGGTTTTTTCGGCGAGCTCGGCGGCGAGGAGCGTGTCGGAGGGAGTCTCCGGCGTGAGCTTGAGCGCTTGAAGCAGGTCGTCGGATGCGGCAGAGGGATCGGAGTCGCGATCGATGCGGGCGAGTGCGCGCCATGCGCGCGCCTTGAGAGAGGGATCGGCTACGCCGGGATCGAGAGTGGTGGCAGCGAGTAGCTCGGGACGGGCTTCGGCGAGCTTGTCTCGGCGCGCGAGGAGCAGTCCGAGGGAGATGTGAGCCTCAAACGAATTGGGTTCGGCGGCGACGGCGCGGCGGTAGAGAACGATAGCGTCGTCGAGGCGGTTTTGGGCGTCGGCGGCATAGCCGGCGTCGAAGAGGGCGCGCGCGTCGGTGGGATGGGCGGCGAGGTAAACATCGAGTTTGGCCTCGGCGGTCTTCCAGTCGGATGCGGCAATAGCCGATTCGGCAGCAGCGACGTCGGCAGAAAGGGGCGGAGAAGCGGGTGTGGAGGCAGCGCTGTTTGCTGGCGGCACTGAGGATGAGGAACCCTGGGCAAAAGCTGTGGTCGAGCCGGAAATCAGGGCTGAAAACAAAACGAAAAGAGCGAATCGAACCACAAATTGCCTCGCATAAGTAGTTTAAAGGCTGTCTGAAGCCAGGGAGCCAGCAAGGACGCCGATCTATGCCGCTGGCGCGAGCCGAACGAGAAACAACTGAGTACCGGAAAGCGGCATCCATTTAGACAGCAGGGGCGCCTCGGGGTCACGTCCTCCTACGCCCATGATCAGCAATAAGATTATTCATATTCAGGTGCCCTAATGAAGTTGACTCATATGCAGCACATCCCCCTTGCGTCTGCTTACCTGTGCCCGGACTGCAACTGCATCGGCAACTGCGCGAGCCAATGTCCGGCATGCGCGTCGCCCGTTCTGCTGGCACTGGCCAATGTTCTCGATCGCAAGCCAGAGAGGGATTCAGTTCTTCCATATACCTATAATTATCGACCCTCTGGCCGGAGGGCATTTCTTGTAGCCGGAAAGCTCAGGGCAGTCCGTTCGCACACTTCGGCGCCTACACCAATCACAATGAAGGCCGGCACTCGTATTCATGCGCCGTGGCGGCCGGCACAACGCGATGTGGACGAAGGGATTATCGGAATAGGCGAAGGCGCCGCAGGTTAAGCAAATTTGATCTTCTGGCAGATCCCCCAAAACCAATATTCATTTCGAACTCGACCCCATTCAGTAGCAGCCCGCCCAAAATTCAGCGTCCAAGAGACGATCGTGAATCAGCTCGGGGAGAGAGCCTTTCAGGGGGATGATTCCCGGCCCTCGCTTGCCTAGTTCAAAAACAGGGGTTGCAGCACAATTTATAATCAAGGATGGATGGTTACGTCCCGGGGCTCGCAGAGAGCACTGTGGCGCGACCGAAAGTTCTGTTCGGTGCCTTCCCTTTGAACGATGCCATCATCATCCGCAATGCGCGGACGCACAACCTGAAAAATCTCTCGTGCGAGATACCCCACGGCAAGCTGACGGTGATCAGCGGCGTGTCGGGCTCGGGCAAGAGCTCGCTGGCCTTTGACACGATCTATGCCGAGGGACAGCGGAGGTATGTGGAGTCCCTGTCGGCGTACGCGCGGCAGTTTCTGGAGCGCATTGAGAAGCCCGATGCAGACGAGATCGACGGAATGGCGCCGGCCATCGCCATCAAGCAGAAGAACACCACACGGAATCCGCGATCGACTGTGGCGACGGCGACGGAGATCTACGACTACCTGCGGCTGCTGTACGCGCGCTGCGGAGAGGTGCATTGCATTTATTGCGACGGCCTGGTGAAACGCGATTCGGTGGATGAGGCTGTTGAGAAGATTCTCGCGCTGGGCGAGGGAACGCGGTTGAATGTCTTGTTCCCGACAATGAGTGCGGCCGCACCTGCAGCGGAGATCGAAGCCAAGGCAGGCAGGGCAGTTGGACGCGTGGCAAAGACCGTGTCGAAGCCGAAGGGTACGGGGAAGACGAGCGAGGGATTGCACGCTGAGACAGTGAAAGCGCGCCTGGCGGAGTTGCGGGCAAGCGGATTCAACCGGCTGTGGCAGGAGGGACGACTGTTCGAGTTTTCGACGCCGGAATCACTGATTGATCTAGACCTCACAGCTCCGGTGTTTGTGCTGCTGGATCGAATTGTTGTGAGCACCGAGAACCGCGCGCGAATTGTGGACGCCGTGGAGACGGGGTATCGCGAGGCGGGCGAAGTGATCTTCGAAGAGGCTCTACGTGAAGGAGAGTCGGGTGGTCGGCGGCTGCGATTTTCCGGGGCTTATGAGTGCACGAATTGCCACCGGCCGGGACGCGAGCCGGAGCCTCGACTGTTCAGTTTCAACAATCCTTTTGGGGCTTGCCCGCGCTGCCAGGGATTCGGCAACACGGTGGATTACGATCTGGGCTTGGTGATTCCCGACCAGAGTTTGAGTTTGGCCGGAGGCGCGATCGATCCTTGGAACCGGCCAAAGTACAGGCCGTGGTTTGGCGAGCTGCGCAAGCGTGCGGCAGAGCTGGGCGTGCCCCTGGATGTTCCGTGGCGCGAGATGACCGAAGCAGCGCGTGAGACCGTGCTGCGCGGCCGTCCTGGCGCGGCGGGAAATGACGGCTTCGGCGGCGTGTACGGCTTTTTTGCGCAACTGGAGCGCAAGAAGTACAAGCTGCACGTGCGCGTGATGCTGAGCAAGTATCGCGGTTACGCGGAATGCCCGGATTGCCGCGGACAACGGTTGCGGGCGGAAGCGCGAGCGGTGCGCATTGCGGGGAAAAACATTTGCCAGGCAACGGCACTGACGATTGCGCATGCGAAGGAGTTCTTCGACGGGTTGAAGCTTTCGCCGATGCAGGAGGAAATTGCGGGGCCTATTCTTCTTGAGGTGCGGCAGCGGCTGAACTTTCTGGTCGCGGTGGGGCTTGAGTATCTGACGCTGGACCGGCTGGCGTCGACGTTGTCCGGCGGCGAGGCGCAAAGGATCCAACTGGCGACTTCGCTGGGATCGCGGCTGGTGGGCGCGCTGTATGTGCTGGATGAGCCGTCGATCGGATTGCATACGCGCGATACAGCTCGGCTGATTCATATTCTCGAGGAGCTGCGCGATCTGGGCAATACGATCCTGGTCGTGGAGCACGATGCCGACATTCTGCGCGCGGCGGATCATCTGCTCGATCTGGGACCGGGAGCGGGTGAGTTCGGCGGAAAACTGCTGGCGGAAGGCGTGCTGGCGGAGATAGAAGCCAATCCGGCGTCGCTGACCGGGCGCTATTTGAGCGGGAAGATCGCGATTCCGGTGCCCACGCGGCGTCGCGCGCCGGGACGCGAGAAGCTGGTGTTGCGTGGGGCACGGGCGAACAATCTGCATGGGCTGGATGTAGAGATCCCGTTGGGAATGCTGGTGGCGGTGACGGGAGTGTCAGGATCGGGAAAGTCGACGCTGGTGCATCAGGTGCTTTATCGCGCGGTGGCGCGGGCGCTGGGGCAGAGCGATGGCAGCGATCCTTCAGGCGTGTTCAGTTCGTTGAACGGCGTGGAGCGGCTGAACGATGTAGTACTGGTTGACCAAACGCCGATCGGTCGCACGCCGCGCTCGAATCCCATTACGTATATCAAGGGCTTCGATCTGGTGCGCGAACTGTTTGCGGCGCAGCCTGAAGCCAAAAGGCTTTCGCTCACGCCGGGACACTTTTCGTTTAACGTGCCGGGCGGGCGGTGCAACACGTGCGAAGGCGACGGAACGGTGACGGTGGAGATGCAATTCCTGGCCGATGTGGAGTTGCCTTGCGAGGACTGCAATGGCACGCGCTACCAGGCGAAGATTCTCGGTGTTCAATACAAAGGGAAGAATATCCACGAAGTGCTGCAGATGACGGTGAAAGAAGCGCTGCGATTCTTTGCCGGACAGACCAGGCTGGTGGAGAAGCTGGCGGTGCTCGATGAGATCGGGCTGGGCTATTTGCGGCTGGGGCAATCGGCTACGACACTTTCAGGCGGCGAAGCGCAACGCGTGAAGCTGGCCGCGCACTTGTCCGCAGTGCGCGCGGTGAATGCGACGGCTAAGCCCTCGCAGGCCAGCCGCGTTCTGTACATTCTGGACGAGCCGACGACGGGACTGCATTTCGACGATGTTTCAAAGCTGCTGACCGCGTTTCGCAAGCTGATCGATGGCGGCGGGTCGCTGATCGTGATCGAGCACAACCTGGACGTGATCAAAAGCGCGGATTGGGTAATCGATCTGGGGCCGGAAGGCGGAGAGGGCGGCGGGCGGATTGTTGCAGAAGGTACGCCGGAGAAGATTGCGGCGAACCTGCACTCGCACACGGGAAAGTGGCTGGCGCGGGTGCTGTGAAGTTGATGGGTGCTGAGCGAGTGTGAAGATTATTCAGACGCCGCGAGGATGGGCGGGCGGCGCGAAAAACACCAGCCACTGCCGTGAAGCCAGCAGGAGTCGTCTTTCTCGTGGACGTCGCAACGCAGAGAGCGCACGCTGAATCCGTGGTCGTGCTTGAGCGCCCGGATCAGCTCAGTGCTCATTGCGGAGTCGCGCGCTCCCTCAAAATCGACAAAAAAGACGGAACCGCAAAGTGTAGCCGCAAAGAGAAGTGCGCTCTTGCGCACGACGTATGCCATGGCACCGGCCCCGCGGGTGGGAGTGAGCGGGAAGAGAAGCTTGCCTTCAGGCTTGAGAGCGGCGAGCCATGCGGGGAGGGGATGCGTGGCGCCTGCGCTCACGACGATTGCGTCGGCTGGATCGAATGGGCCCCACGCTCCGTCGGCGTGAACGACGGTGACCCGGGGCCACGGCTCGAGTGCGAAGTGAGCACGATCCGCGAGCGATTGGTCGATTTCGACGGCGACGACGCGGCCACTCGTGCCGACAAGCTCGGCGAGGATGGCTGAATAATAACCTGCGCCACAACCAAGATGAAGGACGTAGTCGCCGGGACGAACGTCGAGCAGGCTAAGATGAAAAGCCCAAAGGCTGGGCTGGCCGTTGTTGAGGTGCTTGGCCGCGTCGAGAACGATGAGCGCGTCCTTATATACGTTCCGAGGATCAGCGCTTTCAGTGAAGAACTGTGCGCCGCTGACCTGGATCATCCATGGACCGGGCCCGACGAAGCGTTCGCGGGGAACGGAGGAGAATGCGGCAAGAATGGCGGGCGAGGAGATGCGATTGGTCCTGCACAGTTCCTGGGCGAAAGAGCGCCGCGCGGATTCGATCGAATCGGTTTCGAAGGACTGCATGGAGTCGACCGGCACTGAACCCTGCGAGGATTCGCAGGAAGCGGCCGCCTTACGCACGCATTATAGGCGCACTGCGGTGCGATCGGAGGGTTGCGGGTACCTTTCGCGATCGATGTGTAGTTTCTGTCGAAGTCAGAGGCAGATGAGTTGTCCGCGGAAGCTGTCTAAGTTTTTCGCGCGTCGGCGATCACTTTCAGATAGGCGCGGGCAGTTTCGGTGATGATTTCAGGATGACCTGAATCGATGGCTGCGAGATTGACGAGATCGCTGCCGACGCCCAGGGCGCGCGCGCCAGCCTGAATGAAGCTCGCCGCAGTTTGGAGAGTTACTCCGCCCGTGGGTATGAGCTTGAGATGCGGAAAAGGCGCGAGGAGAGACTTTAGATAGCTGGCGCCGCCGACGGCGGAGCAGGGGAAGATTTTTACATAGTCAGCGCCGGCGTTCCAGGCAGTAACGGCCTCGGTCGGCGTGAGCGCCCCGGGGCATGAGATTTTCTTATTGGTCTTGGTCCGGGATATTACCTCAGGATGCAAACTCGGGCTGACGACGAACTCCGCGCCTGCGTCGATGGTGGCCTGCGCCTGATCGGCAGTGGTCACCGTGCCGGATCCGAGGAGGAGGTCCGTCGGGTAGGCCTTCTTCAGTTCCTTGAGGAGGTCGATGGCGCCAGGGACGGTCATGGTAACTTCAACGACGGTGACGCCGCCGGCGATCATGGCATCAACGACGGCGCGGCCTTGAGCGGCGTTTTTGGCGCGGAGAACGGGAATAAAGCCGACTCGCTCGATGATTTGCAGTGTGGTTTCGGACATGAAAAAACCTTAAAGAAAGCGGGGTTAGTGGAGCTAGCGGAGTTAACAAAAGGCAACTCAAGGAGTGAGCAATTCAATAAAATTCGCACATCCTATGAGGCGCGCTCACCGTGCAATCCTCGCCGATCCTCCTTTGATGATGCGTTCGACTTCGGCAAGTGTGGCCATGCTGGTGTCGCCAGGTGTGGTCATGGCAAGTGCGCCGTGTGCGACTCCGCACCGGACGGCCCAATCGATGCCTTTGCCTGCAAGCAAACCGTAGATGAGGCCGGAGGCGAAACTGTCGCCGCCGCCCACGCGGTCGAGGATATCGATGTCGCGCTGCGGAACGTGGACGATCTTGTCCTCGTAGAGAGCGATGGCGCCCCATGCGTTGCGGCTGGCGGAATGCACGGTGCGCAGCGTGCTCGCGATCAGCTTTAGATTCGGATAATTGGTGACCACTTCGCGGAGCATCTCCTCGTAGCCGGCGATGGGCAGCTCGGCGAAGTCGTCGCTGACACCCTTGATGGCGATGCCGAGCATGGCTGAGAAATCTTCTTCATTGCCGAGCAGGACGTCGACCTTACGTACGATGTCGCGATTGACCTCCTGAGCCTTGGCTTTGCCGCCGATCGATTTCCAAAGCGAGTCGCGGAAGTTGAGATCGTAGGAGATGGGCGTGGCGTATTTGCGAGCGGCGTCCATGGCTTCGACGGCCACGTCGGCGGTAGAAGCGGAAAGCGCGGCGAAGATGCCGCCGGTATGGAGCCAGCGCGAGCCATTCTCGCTGCCGAAAATCGTGTTCCAATTGAAATCGCCGGGCTTAGCCTGGCTTATGGCCGTATGGCCGCGGTCTGAGCAGCCGGCAGCGGCGCGCACGCCAAAGCCGCGCTCAGTAAAGTTGAGGCCGTTGCGGACGGTGCGGCCGACGCCGTCATAAGGAACCCAGCGAATGAGCGAAGGATCGACGCCGCCTTGGAGGATGAAATCTTCAACGAGGCGGCCGACGGGATTTTCGGCGAGCGCGGTGGCGATGGCGGCGCGCATGCCGAAGCAGCGGCGCAGGCCACGGGCGACGTTGTATTCGCCGCCGCCCTCCCACAGTTGAAATTGACGCGCGGTGTGGATGCGGCCTTCGCCGGGATCGAGACGAAGCATGACTTCGCCGAGGCTGAGGCAATCCCACCGGCGGTCGGAATCGGGAATTGAGAGCGGGTTCATGGTCAATGAATACTTTAGCTCACCCTAGTGCCGCCGGTCAGTGAACCGAGGCGCGGAATTCGCGGAAGGGAGATCATTTAGGCTAGGGGTGTTTGAGGATTGGATTGGACGCCGGGGCTTGAACGGCAAGAGCTGGATGACGGCGCGGGCGGTGGGAGGAACGATTGAAAGGGCAAGAGCTTTTTGAGCTGGACGGCCGTGTTGCGGTGATCACCGGCGGGACGACGGGCCTGGGGCGCGAGATTGCGCTAGGTTTTGCCGCGGCCGGCGCGGACGTAGTGGCGAGTTCGCGAGGAAAGGAACATGTGGATGCGGTGGCTCGAGAG
Source organism: Occallatibacter sp. (assembly GCA_052145255.1). GTDB lineage: Bacteria > Acidobacteriota > Terriglobia > Terriglobales > Acidobacteriaceae > Telmatobacter. The sequence continues at coordinate 135,204 of JBKQOX010000001.1, read as the reverse complement.
ATCGAGGCGCTGGGCCGGCGCACGCTTCGGGTGGTGTGCGATGTTCTGGATCGGGCATCGATCCAGAGGTTGCACGATGCCGTGATTGCGGCGTTCGGCAAAGTGGACATTTTGGTGAATGCCGCCGGGATGGCGAAGAAAGTGCCAACGCTCGACGAGGACGAAGGCGAATGGTTGAAGATTATCGATACCAACCTGACGGGAACCATGCGCGCATGCCAGATTTTTGGGCGGACCATGGTGAATGCTCGCTACGGACGCATCATTAACGTTGCGTCGTCGACGGCATTTCGCGGGTCGTACCAGCTCGCGGCGTATGGCGCCAGCAAGAGCGCAGTGGCCTCGCTGACCAAGACGCTGGCGATTGAATTGGCGGAGTCAGGCGTGAATGTGAACGCGATTGCGCCAGGCGTGTTTTCCACTGACATGAGCGCGCCAATGGTGAAGGATACGCTGCGCGGCGAGGAGTTGCTGACGCGCACGCCGATGCATCGCTTTGGGAAGCCGCGAGAAGTGGTGGGGCCGGCGATTTTTTTGGCGTCGGAGGCAGCGGGATTCGTGACCGGCGAGGTGCTTGCTGTAGATGGCGGCTATCTTGCCAGCGGAGTGAACGTTTGACGGGCACGGTGCAAGCGAGCAAGGGCGCAATGGAACGGGGAGTACAGCGGGAAAGGGAAGTGATGGCGGAAGAACGCAAGCTGCGTATGGGGATGGTGGGCGGCGGACCGGGCGCGTTCATTGGCCCCGTGCACCGCGTCGCGGCTGAGATGGATGGGAAAATTGAGCTGGTTGCGGGAGCCTTCTCGCAGGCGGCGGAGCGCTCGCGCGAAGCATGCGTGAAATTCCACGTCGATCCGGCGCGCGCGTATGCGGACTACGCGCAGATGATCGAAGCGGAGCGCAAGCGGCCGGACGGGATCGACTTTGTGGCCATCGTGACGCCGAATCATTTGCACTTGCCCATCGCTTTAGCGGCTCTCGATGCGGGGATTCCGGTGATGAGCGACAAGCCGGCGACGGCTACATATGACGAGGTACTAAAGCTAGAGGCCGCTGTGAATAAGGCGGACCTGCCCTACGGGCTGACGCACACCTATGCGGGGTACCAGATGGTGCGCGAAGCGCGTGCGATGTGTGCGGCGGGCAAGCTTGGGATGATTCGCAAGGTGGCCGTCGAGTATTTTCAGGGATGGCTGAGCCGGCCGATTGAGACGAGCGGCCACAAACAGGCGGAATGGCGGAGCGATCCGGCGCGCAACGGCCCGGGAGGCGCGATTGGCGACATCGGGACGCATGCGTTTCATCTGCTCGAATACGTGAGCGGCCTGGAAGTAACGGAGATCAACGCGACGCTGCGCTCGGTGGTGCCGGGACGCAAGCTGGACGACGACTGCAACGCATTTGTGAGGTTGAACACCGGCGCAACAGGGACACTCGCTTGTTCGCAGGTGGCAGCCGGCGAGATGAACGAATTGCTGCTGCGGATTTACGGCGAGGATGGATCGCTTGAGTGGCGGCAACAGGATCCGAACCGGCTGATTGTGAAGGGTCTCGACAAGCCGGAGGAGATTTACCACGCAGCAACGAGTTACCTGGACAACGATGCGAAGGCCGTGGCGCGCACGCCGGCGGGTCATCCTGAAGGGTATCTTGAAGCCTTTGCCGTTCTCTATCGAGAGTTTGCCGATGTGCTCATCGCACGGAAGCAGGGGAAGTCTGCTATGTTGCCGGCCACGCTGCCGGGCATTCGAGCGGGTGTGAGAGGAATGCGTTTCGTGGAGCGCGTGATTGAGAGCAATCGCAAAGAAGGTTGGGTTGATTTCTAGGGCCTTGCGCAATGCCGTGAGGAGGAACGATGAAAACCATCAAGGGACCGGGGATTTTTCTGGCGCAGTTTGCCGGCGATGAGGCGCCCTACAACACGCTCGAGGGCATGGCGAAGTGGGCGGCGGGTCACGGCTATGTAGGCATCCAGATTCCGAGTTGGGATCGGAGGCTCTTCGATCTGGAGCGCGCGGCCGAGAGCCAGACGTACTGCGACGAGGTGAAGGGCATCGCCGCCCAGGCTGGGCTTGCGATCACGGAACTTTCAACGCATCTACAAGGACAGCTCGTTGCCGCCCATCCGGCGTTTGACGTTTTGCTTGAAGGATTTGGGCCGCTAGAGTTAAAGGGTAACGTGAAGGCGCGGACCGCATGGGCCGTGGAGCAGCTGTGGTGGGCGGCGAAGGCAAGCCGCAATCTGGGATTGGATGCTCACGCAACATTTTCAGGCTCGCTGGCGTGGCCGTTTTTCTATCCGTGGCCGCAGAGGCCTGCTGGGCTGATCGGCGAGGCATTCAAGGAGTTGGGGCGGCGCTGGATGCCGATTCTTAACGCATTCGACGATGCGGGAGTGGATGTGTGCTTTGAGCTGCATCCTGCGGAGGATTTGCACGACGGCGCGACCTTCGAGCGTTTTCTCGGAGCGGTCGGCGATCATCCGCGCGCGAACATTTTGTACGATCCGAGCCACATGGTGCTCCAACAGATGGATTATCTCGCTTTCCTCGATCTTTATCACGATCGTGTGCGGGCGTTTCACGTGAAGGACGCGGAGTTCCGGCCGAGCGGACGGTCGGGTGTTTACGGCGGATATCAAGAGTGGATTGACAGGCCGGGGCGGTTTCGCTCATTGGGAGATGGGCAGGTTGATTTCCGTCAGGTCTTCAGCAAGATGGCGCAGTACGACTACTCCGGATGGGCCGTAGTCGAGTGGGAGTGCTGCATCAAGCATCCCGAGCAGGGCGCGGCGGAGGGTGCGACGTTTGTGCGCGACCAGATCATTCGCGTGACCGATCGGGCGTTCGACGACTTTGCGGGCGGCGACGCGGACTTGGAAAGCAATCGGAAGATTCTGGGATTGTAAAGCGGCCAAAGGAATCAATCCGCAAGTTCCGCTGAGTCGGCAATCAGCGAGGGCGTTTTTCCTGGGGCGACAATCCCGTATTTCACATCGAGGAATTCCTGCAGCGCTTGAGGTAGAAGCGGCGCCAGCTCCTGCCAGGTGAGAACTTTCAGACGCATACGCAAGTCGGCGCTTTTCACCGCGGCCATGATTTCAAACCACTCCTCGCGTAGATCTGGACGCCGCTCGTCATGGATGACGCAGAAGCTGCACTCGGCAGCATAGGCGGCAAGCACACTGCGGATGAGCTGATAGGCGGCGTAGCCCGGCTCTCCGGGCGGGCGAAAGATTGTGTCGATGTTGGAAATAAGTGCCGTGTCGACAACGACGCTCTCAAATTCCTGCGAAGCATTCTCAGGGAATTCGCTGGCCCGCATCCAGCGCGAGGTGGGGATCTCAATGCGCGGGAGTCGATCGCGATCGAAGACAGTTTCGAAGTCGCGATAGGCCTCAACGATGGCTGCGGTGCGCGTTTGGAAGCCGACTTCGGTGAGTTTTGCTTCGACCAGCAGGGAACCGAAGCGCATGTCGACCTCGGTGCGGTCGAAGCGGCCGTTGGTGAGCGGAACGCGAGCTTTCCACCCGAAGATGGGGGCGGCCTCAACGTCGACGCCGAGCGCGTTTCGCAGCGCTCCGGAATCGGCGACACCCGGCGTGCAGAAGACATTCATCAGCAGGGCGTCAGAGCTCATGGATGAGTCGAGCTCGCGCCAGCGGCGTGCGGGGTCGAGTTGTGGTTTGGACAGGGAACGCGCAGCCTGGGCGTGAACCTTGTCAAAGCGGCGCATCCAATCGGGATTTGAAGCGATAGCGTTGTACGCGGCGTCAAAGAAGTTTCCGTGGCGGCCATCTTCCGGCTCGTACACGATCACCGGCGCGTCACCGTAGCTTTCAACATGCGCCCGGCCGCGCGCATAGATGCGATTGCGCGGGGTCAGCTCCTGTCGAAGTTGTGCTGCATATGAGCCTGGAGAGATCACGTCAGCACGGGAATGTCGGCAACGCCGGCAACGCCAAACACGCGGCGATAGCGCTCGGCTTCAGCGGGATCGCCGAGGGCCTTTGAGAAATTGTCGGAGAGCTTGATAGCGGGCCTGCCGTCAACCTCGCTGAGCTTGCAAACGAGGCCAATGGGATTGAAACCGTCGTTGTCCTGTGGGTTGCAACCGCGAAAATCATTGGTGAGCAGTGTGCCCCAGCCTGCGCTGAAGCGGATGCGGCGACCGGGAATCCAGCGGTCCGAATCGTGAAAATCGGCAGCAGATCGAAAGTCGTCGGGCGAGGCGCCGTTGAGCAACTTACCGGCGAAGTATGCGTGAAGGCTGAGAATCTGCTCCACATCGAGGGCGTCACTGGCGATGAGGCGCTTCTGGCGCGGGTCGCGGCCGTGGCGCTCAAGCCAGGCGATGTACTCGTCTCCGGCGACATAGGCATCTTTGCTGTCGATGCGCTGACCGGTCCAGTTGGCCACCCAATCGGGAGCGCCGCGTAGAAATTGCGTTGTGCCGAATGTGTCAGGGAGCAAGATGAGCAATTCGCCCTGATAGCTTTGCTGCCAGAGTTCGAGGAGCGCGTACTGTGAGTTGCGCAACTCGTCGTCGTTGCGCGCGAGGGCGGCCATGGCCATGGGCAACTCGTGGCCGTTGGTGCCGATGGCTTCAAGGTCGTGCTTGTAGGCGAGGTACGCATTGGAAGTTCCGGAAAAGCCCTCGCCGATGGTGTCGCGCATGGAGTTGACGACGTACTCATGCCAGAGAAAGCTGTGCCTGCGGCGGGTGCCGAAGTCGCTGATCCTGAGATCGGGAACGCCGCGCAGGCGTTCCATTTTTTCCCAGAGCCGGGATTTGGCGCGCGCGTAAAGAATGTCGAGCTCAAGTTCGCTCAAGGGCTTGAGCGCGGCGCGCGTCTTCATCTCGCCGATCTCCGAAAGAGCGTAAATCTCCCACATCGAAGTTCCGGACCACAGCCCCTCAAAGCGAAGCTGAAGCTGGCCGTCGTGGACGGAAAGCTCGTATTCGGAAAGCTGGAATTCGTGCTCGAGCCAATCAAGAAAAGCCGGCTCGAAAATACCGCGGCGCCCAAAAAACGAGTTGCCGGCAAGCCAGACCAACTCGGATTTGCGGAATCGCAGCTGGCGCGTGGCTTCGAGCTGCTCCCGTAGTTGAGAGAGGCCGACTATGTCGCCGAGACGCACGGAGGTGGTGCGATTGATCAGCGTGAAGGTGGCACGAGTGCGCGGGAAATTCTTCCAGATGAACTGGAGCATGAGGAGCTTATAGAAATCGGTGTCGAGCAAGGAGCGCGTGATGGGATCCATCTCCCAGTTATGGTCATGCGCGCGCCTGGCGAAGTCGATAATCACCGTGACTTTACTTTAACCGAGTTGCCGCGGAGTCCAAAAGGAACCTCAAGCCATGCGATCTCGCTCGACACTCGGAATCAATAGCTCAGCTCCAGCACATTGACTGAGTAGGGCACAAAAGTGTGTGTAAACTTTGGGCCCGCGACGGACACGGTTTCTGAGACCGGCACCACAGCGTTTGGGGCAGCGATTGTGTTGGTCGCATTGGGCGTTTCGCCGCTCATGGTCGTCAACGTGGCACTGCGCCCCAATCTGCCAGCGCCGGCGAGGTCGATGGCGATGGGCTGCACCGTCGAGGTCGCGTTGACGACCTTGACGAAGAGCTTGTGCGTTGCGTCATTGCGCGTGGCGGAGGCAAAGACGCGCGGGGGTGCGTTGGTGAGCGCAGCGGGTATAACTTCGGTTCCGAGATGCGAGGAGAACATGACCTGCGTCCAGTAGCTGGGCGAGCCATAACTCGAGAGTGCGTTATAGCCGATAAGATCGGGCGCCCACTGCATAGCGCCTGGATTCACGTTGACGAAGAGCGGCGCATAGCTCGTCATTACGATCAGATCGCTGTTACGCTCGAGACCCGTAAGCCAGGCAGCATCGCCAAGAGCAGCTTCGAGGTCCGGAGTGGGGTCGCCCTCGCGCGTGGCCCATTCGCCGACAAAGATCTTTGGCCCTTCGCGGTCTGCAGCGTCGTAATGATGCGCCTGCGAAAAAGATTCCGCGGCGGACATGTAAAAGTGCTCGTCGAGCACGTCTGGGGTGATTCCTTTGACCGGCGTCGTGGCGATGATCTGAAGATCGGGGTAGTGTTGCTTGATGGCGCGATAGAACTGCGCGTAGCGGCCGGCGTAGGAGCCGGATTTGTCGAAGCCGTCTTCGTTGCCGACTTCAATATAGTGGAGCGGGAATGGGGAAGGGTGGCCGTCTTTGGCGCGCTCGGCGCCCCATCTCGTATCGGCGTCGCCTGCGACGTACTCAATCTCGTCGAGCGCGTCCTGCACGTAGGGCTCGAGCGCGGGGCCAGGATCGACGTGCTCACCGGACAAAGAGTAGCCGGCATAGACTGCGAGCACAGGCTGCATCTTGAGATCCTCGCACCACTCGAGGAACTCGAGCAGGCCCATGCCGTCAGACGAACGATAGTGCCACGGGCTCATGTGCGTGGGACGGTCGACCCAGGGGCCAATGGTCTTCTTCCAGTCGAAACGCTCGGCGATGTGATCACCCTCAAGATAATTACCGCCGGGAAAGCGCAAGAATTTTGGCTGCATGGCGGCGAGGAGGTTCATGATGTCCACGCGATCTCCGCCGGGTCGATTGTGATACGTGGGCGGAAAGAGTGACACCAGATTGAGCCATACAGTCGCGGGCTGAGCGATGGTCAGGATCAGGTGATTGTTCGACGAGGCTGGCACATCGCCAGTGTGGAGTGTGTATGCGAAATTCTTCCATTCGCCCGTGACGCCATTGACTGTGGTCGATGCTGCAATCGCTCCTGTTTGATCGTTCTGGAGAGTAATGGTGATTGGAATTCCTGGGCTATCGGTCTTCGCGTAGAAAGAGCCGGCGTATGTGGTATGCGGTCGCACCGGGATGCCCCAATAGCCGCCGTTCTCGACTCCGGCAGGCGATTCTGCGCTGGCTTTGGCTACAGTAACCCTGAGACTGCGCGAAATGGCCGCGCTCGGTCCGGTGCTTTCGTCGGCGGAGACATTGACGATGGAGTCACCGCGCGCCACCATGGGCCAGAGTCTGAGCGCGTCCCATTCGCGGCCGAGCACGCGGTCGCGTACCAGCTCGGGGTAGAGGCCGCCGTCGTAAGAGTAGTTGATCTCCTCGGTCATGAGGCCATAGAACGTAGGGCTGACCGTTGCGGTGGGGTGGTCCACCTGAATGGTGAGCGACGGCGACTGGGCGACCACGCCGATAGGCATAAGAGCGATTCCAAGAAATGCGGCGACAAGGATGCGGTTGTTCATGACCTCGCAATCCTACTGCTACGACTGCGGTTTGACAATCTGGAAAACGCTTACTCGGCGGACTGGAGTCATGGACGTTTATTGGCTGAATCGGGTCCCAAGCAGCGGTAAATGGAGCAGTCCTCCCAGCCTGGCGCAGCGTATTCAGCGCCCGGTTGGCGCTTGAGAATGGTGCGATCGGCGACGGCATCCGCATGCGAGCGCCTAATCGGTCCGTGAAACAGCCGCTCGAATTCGGGCTCGCGTCTGAGCACGCTCTCCTGTTCATTGTTGACATACAAAATATCCAGTTGAGCCGGGCGTTCAGTGAGGGTCTGTTTCCAGGCGCGCAACAGGCGGCGCAACACCGGTGCTCCGAACGGATTGAAAAGAAAAACGACGCAAGGTCCAGCAGGAAGCGGAAATGCCGAGGCATCGCGGCAAAACATGCGCATGGGTACGCGGGTGCGCCCGCCGGAACGCCAAAAAGCAAGATTTCTGCGCGCGATGCGCGTCAGCGTGGGATGCATTTCTACACCGACTACGGCGCGAAAGGGATAATCGGCGGCGAGCAGCATGGCGCGGCCCATGCCAGCGCCGAGATCAATGAAGGTGTATTCATCGATGGGCGCAAGTGGGCGGCAGCGGCGCCAGCGCACGATGAGGCCTTGAAAAACCGAAGGAGCAACGGCGTAATAGGCCGTTACGTGGCGATCGTTACGGTGCCCGGAACCGAGATGACGTCCTGCGACAAGGCCGCTTGTGCGCACCCCAAATTCGAGGTCGAATGGATGGCGGATCAGGCCGTCTTTTTCAGCCAAGCCGGGCAAGCGGCGCCTGGCCGAATCGATTTTCTTCCTTTCCCCTTTGCCTGACGCGCCAACGCTCACGCTTGAACGTTAGCACAGCCTGCGCGGCGAGGCACGACGAATTGCCGGGAACCGAATGGCAGAATCTTCCGGGTTTTCGTCTGGACAAGACGCAGCGGTTCGGGGGTGGGCGTCTTCATTCGCGGCCAGATTTCTTCTTGACTCCGGCTGAGTGCGTCTGCAAAACTGCGTGGGCGCGTTCTGCCGGCATCATGGAATGTCGCGATGGATTGGGGCGCGTCTTCGATTCCACTGGGCCCTAGCCAGCAGCTGGCGTGGGTTGCCGAACACAGCGGCGTCCACGAGAAACTCTCCCGACACGATCAAGGAGGAAGCATGAAGAAATACTTTGCGGAACTGATAGGCACGTTCATTCTTGTGTTGTTTGGCGTTGGAACGGCGGTGATTGCCGGCGACAAGGTCGGCATTGTTGGAATCGCCCTCGCATTCGGACTGGGTCTGATCGCAGCGGCATATGGAATTGGCCCGATCTCGGGTTGCCACATCAACCCCGCGGTCAGCCTGGGAGTCTGGGTTGCCGGCAGGATGAAGTTTGTCGAGATGATCGGTTACTGGATAGGGCAGTTTGTGGGCGCTATTCTCGCGGCTTGGCTGGTGCTGATGATTGCGGTCGGCACAACGGGCTACAGTCTCGCGGTGAACGGACTCGGCCAGGATGGCTGGGGGCCGGGCTACCAGGGCGGATACAACGAGCCTTCGGCAATTCTGTTTGAATTCTTCGCAACCATGATCTTCGTGATCGTGATTCTGGGGTCGACGCAGAAGAGCGCGCCGGCGGGATTTGCCGGACTGGCGATTGGCATTACGCTGGTGGCAATTCACATTTTCGGCATTCACATTACGGGCGTCAGCGTGAATCCGGCACGGAGCCTCGGGCCGGCAATTTTTGTGGGCGGCCAGGCGATGAAACAATTGTGGCTGTTCCTTGTCTTTCCCAGCCTTGGCGGGATTGTGGCGGGCTTGTTCTTCCGGACGAAGCTACTTGCTGCGGACTGAACAACAGAGTTAGAGCGTTGAGGGGCGGCGAGGTCGAGGACATACCTCTGGTTCATCGAGTCCCTCAGGCTCTTGCGATGAACCGCAGGCGGACATAGTCCGCAGTCCAGTGGCCATCGTGGCCGCGAAGAACCGGGGCGAGCAGGGCGACGGTTTCTTCGACCGCAGTGTTTCGCAGACCTTCCGGCAGAGCATCGATCGCGCCGCGGTAGAAAGTGTTCAGCCAGCCTGCCATGCCACTGTGGTTCAGCGGAGTGGGGCGAGGGAAGAGGACGATCTTTTCGACTGCGAATCCGTGACGCTCAAGGCGGCTGTTATAGGAATCTGAAGTGGGATAGTAATTGCCACGCTCGCCAAGGCTTGCAAATCCATGGCGAGAGAGGACGGCGGCGAAAGCGACACGAATGGCGGCGATGTTGCCGTGGCCGCCCATCTCCGCAACGAAGCGCCCGCCGGGGCGGAGCACGCGTCGGACCTGCGAAAGCATCTCATCCTGGCCGCGGACCCAATGCAGCGCCGCGTTGGAGAAGACGGCTTCGAAGATTTGATCTGGATAGGGCAGCTTTTCGGCGGGACCCAAGTCGGCCTTTATCCCACGAGTGCGTGCTGCCGTCACCATGGCCGGGGAAGAGTCTATGCCGACGACGCTGGCGCCGGAAGCGGCAATGCGCTGCGTCAGTTGGCCGTCACCACAGCCGAGATCGAGAATGCGCTCGCCGGGCTGAGCTGCGAGCCACTCGAGCACGCCCCCGGCCAGTTCGTGAACAAATGCCCCATCGCGGCCGTAGGTCTCAGGATTCCAGGTCTGCGGCATGGGCCGACTCCAGATGTTCAGAAAAATTCGCAGGTCATGTTTTGGGCGTTGAAGTTTGCAGTGGAAGACGGCAACGGAACCGGCGGCACGGTCCGAAATCAGTTCAATTCTCTCATGGCAGCCGGTTTCGGCTTCAAACGACAGTGATACGAACGCCAGTGGCGCGGGGAACGAGCGCGGCGAATATTCCATCTTTAATACGGCCGGACTTTGCCGCTCGCGCGATGTGAGCTTCGCGGCTCTCGAGCGATGGCGCATGCAAGGTATCGATCTCCACCGCACCGGTTCGGACGGCGCCGAAATCCAGGTGCAGGGCAAGATCGTTTTCCATGTCCTTGTTCAAAACGACGACGGAAGTTTGCCCGCCCGAGAGCTTGGCGGCGTAAGCGGTCGCGTTGACGCCCGCAGCCTGAAGCTTCGCGGTGAGATCGGCATGGATCAGAGTGCCCCCAGCCATTAGGCCCGCGAAAATGAGCCCATAAGCAACTGGCTCCAAAACGTACGCCGAGCCAAACTCCGCAATCGGCGAGTAGTACGCGTGGGGGTGCGAGGCGATCTGCTCCGGTGTTGCGCCTTGCGCTTTGAGAACCGCGTCGCCAAACATCACTCCGCCAAGCCCGCTGGCGATGATGGAGCCTGTACCGCCATGCAAGTTGATGCCGGAATAGCTGTTGGCGGCGAGGAGGAGCGAGTAATCGGCTGACCAGAGAGCTGCAGCAAAGACATCGGAGACTCCCGGCTTACCGCCGCGATAGCAGGTGTTGCCTTCAGTCATGCGAACACGGGTGCCCATTTTGGCCGCAGCCGCAGCGGCTGTATCGGCCATGCCTTGAACTTTCGCCATCGTCGCGGGTTTGAGCAGATTAGGGATGTTGACGTCGGGGTTCGATGGCGGTCCACCAAAGTAATAATGATGCGTAAGCCGGGTGACATGCGGAGGGTTCTCGACTGAACTCCACGCGTTAGCGATCTGCGGCAGCCAGGAAATGTCGTCAGTGACATCCGGCATACCCAACCGGGCTCCGGGAACGCGGACGGCGATGGCGCGAGCGAGAGTGAGCCACTCGGCGAGGTAGGTCTGCGCGGACCAGGTTTGCGGATCGCGCAGGTGGCGGCCAAACAAATTCACTTCATTGCCGATCTGGAAGTATTGCAATCGCGCGCCGAGGGTTTTGGAGACAAATTGAGCTTCGTCGGCGGCGCGGGCGGGGGTGTTCGTCCCCATATTGATGCCGTAGAGACAGGTCCAGCCGGTTGCTTCGAGGAAAGCGGCCAGGTTACGAATCGCGTCAGGAGTTACGGCGTAGTAGCTGGCCTTGGGCTCTCCCACGACCTCGCGAGTTCGCGGATGCTTGGGCTCGGGAGAGTCGGGAGTGGCTCTCCACCAGCCGAATTCGCTGGTGTTGCCGCCAAGGCGAAGTACGCCATGCGAGGAAATTTGCCTAAACGCGCGAATCAGGCTCGTGTTCTTCGCCGAAAAGAATGCGGGATTGGTGAGTTCCTGAACCTCATAAGAAAGCCCCACGAAGTCGGCGGGGATGTGCGGTCCTTTTGCCTCGGGAGGAATGATGAGATTGGCCTTAATCTGCGTTTGATTCTGTGCGCGAAGTCGCGTGGCGGCGAAGGTCAAAGCGGAAGTGGCCAGAAACTTGCGGCGGCTGATCGGATTCATGAAGACAACCCTTCTGGGACAATGACGCCATCCATTTTAGATCGATTGCACGGGCAAGAGGGTGAGATCGTCGATTAGGCCGACTTCTTTCTGCACGAAGGGCTCACCGAAGCGAACGCCGGCGAGAAGGCCGTAATGACGCGCCTCGGCAAATGTGCGTTCGCGAATCTCCTCTTCGGGAACGAAAAGGCCTGTGCACGCGGGTTGGTTCGCGTACTGCGAGCGATAAGCCATGAGGGACGTATGGCGCTGCTCGATGAACGGCGTAATGTCGACGATGAAGCTGGGGCGCACATCGGCGTAGAGGCTGGCGTAGACGATCTTGAATGGACGATGCGGTTCCGCGCCGGTGTTGATTTTCTTCAGACCGGAAAGGAAGCAGGCTTCGGTGCCGAGCGTGGCAGTGATGGCGTGATCGGGATGGCGCGCTTGCCAGTAAGGCAGGATGACGACGCGGGGGCGAAGCTGACGCAGAATACGCACGATGGCGATGCGATTCTCGAGATGGTTAGCGATGGAGCCGTCGGGCAAATCGAGCGCATGACGCCAGCCGACGCCCAGGATGCCGGCGGCTTCTTCAGCTTCGCGGGCACGCTCATCCGCAGTGCCGCGCGTTCCGGCTTCGCCCCGAGTCAAATCGAGAATCGCCGTGCGCAGGCCGCGCGCAGCCATGCGCAGAAGGGTTCCTCCGCAGGTCTGTTCCACGTCGTCGCGATGGGCAGCGATGGCGAGAATGTCGGCTCGGAATTCGATTGCCTCTGCAGGCATCGGAATCAATAGACGGTGTTGTTGGCGTCGGTGACTGCGTCCATGTAGGCAACGTCGTACGCCGTGCCTGTAACCGTCACATACTGGTTGTCGATCGATGAACCGTCAGTGGTGGAGTAGATGTAGACCTGCCCGCCTTCAGCCGTGTAGATCTTGTGCAACCCCGTGACGGCTGCAATGCCGGTGGCGTCACCGAGGTAGGGCTCGAGCAACTCGACGGTTTTCTTGGAGGTGTTGAACATGGTCAGGCAGCCGTAGCCATCCACGGGGTTGGTGGCGTAGCGAACCCCGACGGTACAGCCGTTCATTCCGATCCAGAGCGTGTTGTCATCGGCCTCGATCATGCGGCTGATCGCGCCAGGTTGGCCATCGCTGATGGCGATGGGGCTGCCGGCGGTGTTGTTGGCCAGGTTCACCACAGTTAGATTGCCGGCGAAGAGAGTTTGTCCCTGGATCAACTGCGGCTGCTGGCCCACCACATACATCGTGGTGGAATCGACCAAAGCATTGCTGGCTCCGCCTGGCACGGGGATATTCACCATCGGTGCATCGTTGGTGTCCGGACAGGAAGACACGGAAGGAAGATTACAGGGCAGCAAGCCGGACTGCTGTCCCTGAAGAAAGATGAGCGGCGCAATCGGCACAAGGGAGATAGACGCCTTGGACCCACCGCACTCCGGGCCGCAGCTCAGGATGTAGGCGGTGCTTCCATCCGCCGAGAAAACCGCTTTGATGGGGCGGTCGAAGGTCAGAGGAGCGCCGTAGTAGTTGCCGGTTGCGTCGATGTGGTCGGGACTTTCCATTTGGAAAAGGCACCACGAAGGCGCATTTTGCGGCTCGCAGTCAGCGGCGGCTTTGGGCCAGGTGGGCGGCCCTCCGGAGAACGCGATCGATTGCGCGGTCGAGAGCTGGCGGGGGTAATAGGCGTAATTCGAGTTCTGGACGAATGCCAGCGCGACAGAGCCACCCGGGTTCACGCTGACGCGGTATACGCCGGGAAGGCTGAGAGCTGTGGATGAACCGGCATTCTGATTCACCACAGTGAAAACAGTAGAGGCCTGGCTGGCTGCGAAGACGTAGGCTTCGTTGCGGGTGATGAAGACGCTGGACGACATGCCATTCAGTCCGCCGATTGAAGCGGTAGCGGTCTTTTCGCCTTGGTAGTCGATCAAGGCGAGGGTGCCATCGCCAGACCCGTAAACGGCTCCGAGTTGTTGTTCCGGCATGTTCTGAATGGAACTGGGCAACGCGCCGCCGTAGCCGGTAATGGAAAAAAAGCCGGGCTTGCCGTTATAGCCGCTGCGGGTGTCGTAAAAGGCGTCGACGATTTCGAGTTGCCCCTTGCTCAGGGTGGCGGGATTCTGGATGGCGATCATGACGCGATTTTGCAGCCCACTGGGGGGCAACACGCGGCCCGCAAAGTAATAGGTCTTGCCACAACCGGCCAGCGTGGCGGCTACCGCCAAAGCAACGCCGACGCTCACGAGAAGACTTCTGTTCTTCAAATTCCAAACCCTCGGTTGATCGCGCGGCAAAACCCGCAACGTCGACAAATAAATGGCGTTATTGACACACGGAGGGGCGTTGGGATGCGCAAGCCCGTACCGATTCCCATGCAGGCGATAACTTCCGAAGTATAACAAAGCGGCCCGGCCCCTCGGCGCGCAGCGGGCGACGGCAAAAGCGCGGATCCAAGAAACGTCTGTGCCCGGGTGGGGCAGGACGGGCAAACGTCAGACGGACGGTGCGAACAGTGGATACATCCCTGCTGGCGATGCGTTAGCATGACAAGAGAATGAGCCGGTTCGCCGAAATCTTTTCCGACCGCGCCGTGCTTGCCGACGGTGCAATGGGCACGGTACTCGAAGCTCGCGGTGTGTTCACAAATCGCAGCTACGACGAACTGAACCTGTCGGACCCCGGTTTGATCGTTGCCGTCCACGAAGAATACTTGCTTGCTGGTGCGGAGATTCTCGAAACCAACACATTCGGCGCTAACCGCTTTCGATTGTCCCGGCATGGGTTGGGCGCAAAGGTAGAGGAAATCAATGCGGCGGGCGTGCGCCTGGCGCGCACGGCAGTGGAGCGCCTGAAAGAGAAGCAAGCCGGTGAGGCATGGGTGGCCGGCGCGGTGGGACCACTGGGTGTGCGGCTGGAGCCGCTGGGCAAGACGGGCCTGGATGAAGCGCGCGCGGCCTTTGCCGAGCAGATTGGCGCGCTCAAGAACAGTGGCGTCGACCTGCTGATTGTGGAGACGATGCCCGCCCTGAATGAGGCGCGAGAGGCACTGGAAGCGGCAAAGGCAGTGGCCCCGGAAATTCCCGTGCTGGTGATGGTGACGGTGGACGATGAGGGCGAGTGCCTGGACGGTTCGTCGGCAGCGCAGGCGGCGGCATGGCTGACCGAGTGGGGAGCCGACGCCGTGGGAGTGAATTGCTCGACGGGCCCGGCAACGGTGCTGACGGCAATTGAGGAGATGCGCGCGGCGACGAATTTGCCGTTGTGCGCTATGCCCAACGCCGGCATGCCGCGAGCGGTCGAGGGGCGGAACATTTATTTGTGTTCTCCCGAGTACATGGCCAGTTTTGCGCGCAAGGCCATCGCTGCCGGAGCGCAGATGGTGGGCGGCTGTTGCGGTACGACGCCGAATCACATCCGGGCGATGCGGCAGGCCGTTCGGGCAATCGACGAGCAGGCGCACGTCGTGGGAAAAGACGCAGCGCCGGCAGTGAGCAAGGAGACGCCGCCGGCTCCGCTGGCGCAACGCTCGCGCCTGGGTTCGCTGATCGCGGAAGGCAAGTTCATCACGATGGTGGAGTTCGTGCCGCCGCGGGGCATCGATTGTGCGAAGGAGATCGAGGGCGCCGCATTGATGGCGCGGCTGGGCGTAGACGCCATCGATGTCTACGATGCAGCGCAGGCATCGGCACGGATGAGCGGAGAGAGTCTCTGCATCCAGATTCAGCAGCACACGGGGATTGAGACGATTCTGCATTACACCTGCCGCGATCGCAACCTGCTTTCAATCCAGTCGGATCTTCTGGGCGCCTCGTCAATCGGGCTGCGCAACATCCTGTGCGTGACTGGCGATCCGCCTAAGCAGGGAAACTATCCTGACGCGTCTGCTGTCTTTGACGTGGACTCCATCGGATTGGTAAACATCGCGCGGCGGCTGAATCACGGCCTCGATATCGGATCGAATTCGATTGGGGCGAGCACGAACTTCACCATCGGCGTGGCGGCCAACCCCGGCGTGCCGGACCTGGAAAATGAACTGAAGCGGTTGGCCTACAAGGTTGAAGCTGGCGCGGAATATTTCATCACGCAGGCGGTCTTCGACCTGCGCCTGCTGGAGGAGTTCCTGGAACGAATCAAGAACCTCTTGGGGGGCCACCGCATTCCGGTGATCGCGGGCATCTGGCCCCTGACCAGCCTGCGCAACGCAGAGTATATGAAGAACGATCTGCGGGTCGCGATGCCCGAGGAGATCATGCTGCGCATGGCGCAAGCGAACACGCCGGAAGCGGTGCGCGTGGAGGGAATCAAGATCGCGCAGGAGATGATGGCCGCGGTGCGGCCATTGGTGCAGGGCGTGCAGGTGAGCGCGCCGTTTGGAAACTATGAAACGGCGGCCGAAGTGATCGCCAGCGCGCTGCCGGCGGGAACAAACGGGAAGAGGTGAGCGCCATGCCATCGTTTGAAGAATCGCTCAAAAAGCTGGAAACAATCGTCGAGCAACTGGAGAAAGGCGACCTGGCGCTTGAAGACTCGTTGAAGCTCTTTGAAGAGGGCGTGGGATTGTCGACAGCTTGCAAGCAGGAGCTGGATTCCGCCGAGGGTAAAGTACAGATGCTGGTGAAGCAGCGCGACGGATCGGTGAAGCCGGAGCCGTTCTTGACAGACAAATCCCTTTAGGCCAGTTTTTCAATCGCAGTCAATGTCAATCGGATAAAGCAGCCTTTTTGTGCGCGCCGATCTCTGCGGCGAGCGCAAGCAGCGACTCGTCGTTGCCGCGAGCTGCAGCCAGTTGCATGCCGCCGTGCGGGCAAGGAATGGCAATGGTCGGAACGCCAGCCAGGCTGAAGGGCGCGGTGTAGCGCAACAGGCGCGCGCGGGTCTGGCTTTGGTCTGCGCCGACAGCAAGGCGTGCCACGGGAATCGACGGGAGCAGAATGAGCTGATGTACGCCAAAGAGTTCATCCATGCGCGCGCGAAAAGCTGCATGACGCTGAAGCAAGGCTGATACTTGGCTGGGAGCAAGGCTGGCGCCCCACTTGAGACGGTCACGAACGGCCGCCTCAAAGTGATCGAAGTTGCCGTCGTGAAGGTGCGCAGCCTCAGAGGCCTGGAGGGGCGCGAAGATTTCAACGGCTTCCGACCACCATTCCGTGTCGATCACTCGACCCTCCAGTCCGAGAGCCTGAAGAGTTCGAATGACGGCGCGAAAGCCCGCGACCACGTCCGGTTCACAATCATGAAGAAAGCGGTCGTCGACATAAGCGAAGCTGGTCAAGCGGCGAGTCAGAGCGGTTTGTGTTGGTGCGAAGGGTGCGGCAAGAAACGGCGCGTCCTGAAGATCGCGGAAGAGCCAGCCGAAAGTGTCGAACGATTCCGCGAGATGAGCGCCGCCGCGCCAATCGCCGCGACCGAGCGTGGCACGATATCCGGCGAGGCCGCAGAGCGCGGCGGGCGCGCGCACTGAGCCTCCAGTGTCCGTGCCGATGGCGGCCACCGCCGAGTTCTCCTGCACGCTGGCAGCGGCGCCGCTTGAAGAACCACCGGTGAGCGCGCCGGGGTCGCGAGGCTGAGCGCAGTCGCCATATTCGGGATTCTCGCCAGTTATTCCGTAGGCCAGTGGGTGGAGATGAGTCTTGCCGATGATCACTGCTCCGGCGGCGCGCAGTTGTTCCACGAGCCATGAGTCGTGCGCGGCAACGCCGTCGCGATCGCGGTAGAAATGGACTCCACAAGTCGTGGGCGAACCCGCGAGGTCAAAACAGTCTTTTATCGAAACCGGCAGACCCCAAAGTGCTGGTCGGCCGTCACCGAAGGGGCCACCGCTTGAAGGGGGCATGGATTCGGCGCGGGATGCTTCAGCGCGCGTCCACTCTGGATCCTGCCAGATATAAGTATTGCGGCCCGCGTTCCCATTGCTATTGGCGAGCGCGGATTCAGCGAGTTGAGTTGGACTTAATGATCCTGCGGCAAGCGCGGCGCGGAGATCGCGGACAGTCCACGAGGTAGCGGTCATAGTTTCATTCTAGAAGCCAACGCGAAAGGGGCGATGCGCCGGCGCCAGCGCCTCCGGCCCCAAAAAGCCAAGGGCGACTTCGGGCGAACCGCCCCGCGAGTCGAAGCAATGCATCGATCAGAAGTCCAGATGCAACGACATCTGAATCTGGCGCGCGCTGCCAATGGTGTGCTTGGTGATGCCTAGGCCGGATGGGGGATTGTAGAGCGTATCTCCTCCCACGGGTACGTTGTTGAATCCAGCGTTCTGGTTCACATTGTTCTGGGGAACGTCGAAGCTCGATGTGTTGGTCAGGTTGTACACGTCGAACGTGTAGTGCAGGCTGTATGGTTCGTGAATCATCAAATCCTTCACCAGAGAGGCGTCGGCTCGCCGCTGCCATGACTGGCGGAAGATGTTTCGTTCGCCGGAAATGAAGTTGGTCTCGTAGGTGTCGCCATTGGGAACGCCCATGGTGCCTTGCGCGATCAGCGGAAGCGTGAAGCAACTGGCTTTGAGCGCTGCGCCCTGACCGGTGTTGATGTTGTAGAACGCGCCATTCTGGCCTGTAAGCGCGTTCTTTCTCGTGCATCCGGGAGCCAGAGGAACGATGGGGTTGGTAATGCCATTGAAGGTGCTGTAGTAGATGCTGCCCACAGCTCCGGAGTAATCGATCATGCTATACGGCTGGCCACTCTGGATGATGGCGACGCCATGAATCGCCCAGCCGTCCACCACTCTGCCCCCGAGCGTATCCTCGCTGGCGAGTTTTGGGAATGTATAGCCGTAGGTGAAGTTGAGAACATGAGTCCGGTCGAAATCCGATGAGCCATATCCGCTGCGCAGATTGTCGGGATTGTTGCCGTTGTAGAACAATCCCATGCCGCTCTGCTCGTCGGTCGCGTGCGAGTAAGTGTAGGAAACTCCCGCCGTAACGCCGTGACTCAACCGTTTTTCAAGATGCGACTCCAACGCGTTATACATCGCGATGCCGGCCGCGGTGTACGCCTCAGACTCCGACGAGTAACCGATATAGGGCACACGAAGATCCACGTTGCCACCCTCGTAGTTGTTCAACATGGTGCCGTAGCTGCAATTGGTTTCCGTCGGATCGTTGACGCACTCGGGGAAGAACGTGTTCGGATCGAGCACGGTATAACCGTAGCTGAAAGACTGTGTGGCAATGCCACCGGGATGTGTGGGATTGCCCGTCGTGGCGATTTGGGCCTGATTAAAGGGAATCGGAATCACCTGATGACGGCCGAGATTGCCCACGTAACCGATTTCGATCATCAGGTCGTTGCGCGGCTGGTACTGAAGGTTGAGCGTGAAGTTCATGCTATAAGGCAGCTTGTTGGCGCGGTCGTAAACACCCAGCGTGTACGGCTGGCCGCTGTTATTTGCGCCGACCGTACCGTCGATGATGGCCGCGGCATTGGGAAGATAATTTGCAATGTCAGAGGCTTTCGGATTCGACGGCGGCGCCGATCGAGTCGGACCCCAGGGCGTGGCCAGGTTGTACTGCGAGTTGTCGACAACGCCAGTGATTCCGTTCCCGCCGCAAATTGGGACGTAAAACAGGTACAAATAGGTCGGATTGGCGGCGTTGTATGACGAGCTATAGGGACAATGCTGCTGCGAAACAAATGGTTCTGTTTGCGAGGAACCGAAGGGACCGCCATCGATTTCGCCGGCGGCGTAGCCGGGCGAGAGATATGTGAACAACTCGCCGCGATCGTAATAGAAGCCCCCGCCTCCACGGACGACGAGTTTGGAGTGGAACATGGAAGGCTGCCAAGCGAGACCGAGCCGTGGTGCAATGCCCCACTGGCGGCCGGTCAGCGTGGTCTTGCTTACGCCCTGGGTTCCGTTCTTGTTGTTGCCTGCGATAAGGAATCCGGAGCTGTTGATGGTGTCGGATGCAGCGTTGTAACTGTATTGCTTGGGATCGAAGTTGAAGATGTTGCCATATTTCTCCGTCAACCCGCCATCCCAGTCGTAACGAACGCCGAGGGTGATGCTGAGTGTGGGCGTCGCCTGGAACTTGTCCTGCACAAAGAGCCCGGTTTCGTTTGAGCGATAGTACCGATCGGCATTGCCCTGCAGAAAGCTTGTTGCCGTAAATAGTTGTGTCGTATAAGGAGTCACCCAGTTATTTGCGTAGGTCACAAAGTCTGGCGTATCCAGATTTCCCGTGCCAGTGCGATGATCGCGAGTGTTCAACTGGGTGTAAGTGTAGCTGGCGCCGAAGCTAACCGAGTGGCGTCCTTTCGCCCAAATGGCAGTCCCCGAGGGCATGATCCGGTTCTGGAACATGCCGGTGTTTGCTCCCTGATACTCGGAATCAGGACCAATGGCCAGCGAGGGAAACACCAAGCCGTAGAGCGGGCCGCCGGGCGCATCGAATTGGTCGCCGATGGCATCGTTGATGGTGATGCCGGGAAAATAGTTGCCGAACGCCGAGCTCATCCCGATTTGCGTAGGGGAGAAAAGCTGATCGTTTGTGGCATAAGCCTTCTCGCGAAGAATGCCGACGGTCTCAGAAATACTGAGACTGTTTCCGATCGTCTGCACATTGTTGATAGAGCCAACCTGGGACCCCGTGTCCATATGCGCGGTAAATCCTGGAACGTTGGAATAGGCGTAGGGAGACGAGTTGGGATCGTGCTGATAGTAGTACTTGGCGGCGAACACGTCTTTGGCGCCGATGTTCCAGTCGAGGTCGGCAATCGCCTGATCGGAGGTGAAGCGCGCCGTGCCGGGCAGAAATGCGTTGTACGGCGAAAAGACGTTGGGAGTTCCGGGCGCATTCTGGTTCGGGACCAACCATTTCCCCGGCTCGCCGGGCACCGACGGTAAATTGAAAAGCGCAAGGCCGATCGGATTTGAGCTCCAGTTGCCGGAATTGACTGTAACGCCGCTCGTTCCTTCGTTCGTGGTCCAGTTGTTATTCGCAATGTCCGTCAGACCGTCGGCGGTACGATTTGTATCGCTCAATCCCGGCGGCACGACGAGCAACTCATCGCCGGTTTCCTGGTCTGAAATATGCAGGTGCTGGTAGCTGACGAACCCGAAAAGTTTGTCCTTGATGAGTGGCCCGCCTAAAGTGCCCCCGGCTGTGTAGCGGTGCAACTGAGGATTCTTGTATGCGGAGGGAATATTATCGTCCTTCTTGAAGAAGAAGGGCGCGGCGTTGAGAAAGTTGGTGCCGCGGTGGCCATAGACCGAGCCGTGGATCTGATTGGTTCCGGACTTGGTGCTCATGTCGATGTGCGCGCCGCTGTCGGAACCTTGCTGCGCATCGTACATCGAAGCGTTCACGCGTACTTCCGCAATCGTTTCGGGAGCGGGTGTCGGAATGGCGTTGCCGATGGCCAAATAAACAGACGAGGCGCTTGGAATCACGCCTCCGGCGGCGTTGTTGGCCTGGCCGGTGTTGTTCACGATCCGGAATGAGTCCACCTGGCTTGTGCTCTTACCGTTGAAGAGATTGCTGGCGTCGACGCCATTCAGAAGAAATGCGTTTGAAGTATCGCGCTGACCATTGGCCCAGATGGGGGCATTGCCCAGACCGGAATTTGCTCCGGTGCCTCCGGGTAACTCGGCGTCGACACCAGGCGATAGGATCGCCAATCCGGTAAAGCTGCCGGTGGGAAGGGGCACGTTGTCGATCTGCTGCTGCTCCATCACGTAGCCGTTGGTGGTGTCGACGGCGTTCATCAGTGGCGCAGCTTCCACCTCCACTGTGGTGCTCGTCTGGCCAACCTTCAGCGAAGCATTTAAGGTAGCCGTGCGGTCGGCCTCCACTGTGATGTGTGGTGTCTTCTGCGCCTGGTATCCGTCCGCCGTGTAAGTGAGCGTATAAGTTCCGATGGGCAAATTTACAAACGTATATTCGCCCTGGTCGTTGGTCTTGGTGGTGCGAGTCACTGAAGTCTGTTCGTGCGTAAGAGAGATCGTGACGTTCGGAATCACGCCGCCAGAGGCGTCAGTGACTTCTCCAGTGATTCCGCCCAGCGTTTGCTGAGCGCGAAGTAAACCGGTACAGAGCACTGCGGCTGCTGCGATCACAAGCAGCCCGGCAAACGAGAAGGAGGACGAACGCATGAAACGCTTCAAAGGACTGACCTCGAAATAGAAATTTCCCCTGAAACCTGGGGGATTCAACGACTGCAGAAGTAGTTTTGAAATCTCGAGTTTCTTGAGCGTTGCACTGTTACGCGGTAGAGTGCTGGCCAACGCGCCCCGCGGTGGTTGAATGGCTGTTCCTGCTCGCGCTGCAGGTTACGGCAATATTAATTGCTGTGGCATAAAGTTCACGTGAGGAATTTTGGCGTGAAAGCTTGGATAAGGGAGGGCTTTTCCACAACACATCACACGGTTTGGGCTTTTCTTCGCCGCACAACATACCAAGCGAGGCCGGCAGTAATGTACGCGAGATAAAGGTACGGAATCCGCGCGTGAACAAGGTCCTCGGCGGAGTTGAGGTCGAAGACCGCGATCATCAAGATGACGGCAACCGTGAGGGCGCTGACGGCCGCGAGGAGCTGCGAATGTTGCCCCACTGCGCGTCGCGCGAAGGGAAGCGCCAGAGCAACCAGTGCATACGCGGTGAGGAAGCCAAAGACGGAAAGCGATCCCAGCAGGTCATACATCGTCGATCCGGAATCGCCAAGAAGCGCCATGGCCGTGGTGGCGGCGAACATGAGCGCGATGGACAGAGCCACAGCTGCTCCCGGCGTTCCGTGGCGCGGACTGGTGCGTTGCAACGCAGCGGGCAGCAGCTTGTCGTGCGCCATGCGAAGCAAAACGCGCGCGGCAGCCGTGGCACAGGCCAGCACGCAGGCGAACATGCTGACGAACGCGCCGCAGTCGATAGCGATGCCCAACGGCGAAACGTGAGCCTTTGCTGCGAGCATGTGCAGGGGGCTCGTGGAACTCGAGAGCGCCGCGGCTTGGCCTCGGAATCCGAGCACCTCGGAGTATGCGCAGAGCATGAAGAATCCGCCGGCCAGGAGCGCGCACTGCATCACCGCGCGCGGAATGGTCCGCAATGGATCGCGCACCTCGCCGCCCAGCGTGGTTGCACCTTCAAAGCCGACAAAGCTGAAGATGGAAAGCACCAATGCGGGCCCGAGGCCGCTGAATGAAACGCCCCTGAGCCGGAATTGACTTGTATCGAGTTGAAACCCGATGTGTACCGGCAACAGGACGAGCACGATAGCGATCATGCCGAGGGAGATAGCTTCAATCCAAAGCATGACCTCGGCGGAAAGCTTGACGTCGCGGTAGGCGATGAATCCGGCCACGGCGCAAACCAGCGCCAGCGTGGGAATGGCGGGCGGCGCCCAGTGGAAGAACTGCTCTGAGAGAACGGTTGCGTAGTACAGCGCTCCGCCGGCTACCGAAGCGCCGGTGGCGACGTAAGCAAGCAGCAATCCCCATGCGGCGGCTACGCCGAATACCGGCGGTAGCGTATTCGCGGTATAGGTATAGAGCGAACCCGGCGAAGCGCTCAATCGCGCGAACCGGCTGACGCAGAATCCGACCAGCAGCATCGAAATTGTGGCCAGAAGATAGACGAACCAAGTGGCGTTGCCGGCACGCGCGAAGACCAGCGGAATGGTGAGACACGCGGACGTGCTGGGCGCCATCGCGGAGACGGACTGAGCCAGAGTCTCGATGGGGCCGAGGACGCCCTTGCGCAGGCCGTAGCTTCCCGCGGCGTTGTCCTCCGCATACACGTTTCGCTCAGTCGTCGTGGTCCCGGTCACGGCTACGCCTCTCGCTTCTAAAGCTAACGCTCGACGGTGGCCTCGATCGTACCATGCGGTTCATCGATGGGTACGAAGATGTGGTTGGGATTGTCCTGGCCAAAGGGGCTCAGATCGGCGAGCAAGTGATGTAGGTTGGGCATGGAAAGATGGATGCGCGCGATCTCCGGCGCGGCCTCGAGCGCGGCTTTGCCCATATCGAAGAGCGAGTGCTGAACGCTCCTGCTGTTGTGAGCGGCAAATGTTGTGAGCAGCGCGGCGACGATGCGTTCGCGAGCCTGCGCGTAATCCGGCGCCGCAGCCGAATAATCCCACGTCACGGTGGCGCGCGTACCGAGAATGCGATCGGTGGCCGGTTTGAGCGTGGTCAGCTTGTCGACAACGTACCCGGTGAATGCCGATTTCGTGGTTTTGAGAATCGTCAACCCATCCACGCCGGACCTGATGGACCACCCCCGTCTCTGGCCCCGCACAGCACGCACGGTCTGAAGCTCCGGCCCGCCGAGCTTGAATGTAGTGGCTTCGGGCGCGCCGCCAATTGTCAATCGCTCCCATGCGCGCGATTTGACTTCGACCAGAACGCCGGAGACTTGCGCATTGTTGGTGAGAAAATAATCACCGAGTTCCATGGAAAAAGCCTCGATAGTCGCTGCTTTCGACCTTCGAGCCACTGAGTAGACGGTGTTCTTCATCGTGTCGGTGGGCAGCAATTTGCTGTTGTCGGCTTCGGTAAAGCTGGCCTCAAAGTCACCCTCGAGCATCACCTGGACTGTCCACTCGTCGAAGAGGTGCCAGTCCTTAAGGCGCGTGATCCGTGAGAGGCGCACGCGAGATTTTCCGTAGCGATTGTCACCCAGTCTCGCCATTCGTCAGCTTCCTCTATATGTTGTGTAGCTGTTGTCGCTCAACAGCAACGGCAAATGGTAATGTGCACTGCCGTCGCAGGTGAATGTAATCGTAATCTCCGGGTAGATACTGGCTCGCCCCATCCGCGCGAAGTATGGGCCGGTGTCGAAAACGATGCGATACGGGCCGGAGGCAGCGTCGCGCGCCAAGTCGCGGCAACGGCCGTCAGCATCGGTAACGCCGGAAGCGGCTTCAATCCAATCGCCGGGCGCGTCATGCGCGCGTTCGGCGTCGCCGTTTGTTGAGATCTCAATCCACCCACCGCCGGCAAACTTTTCGAGGCGCACCGAAATTCCCGCGGCGGGCTTGCCAAGCGCGGAATCCAAAACGTGAGTTGAAATGTTGCTCATTCGACTAACCACTTTCCTAAACGGATTTGCATGATCTGGCGTTGCTGTTCAGCCGCCTCGCGCAACTCTGACTCTCGATCGTTCGCCAAGCGTTGCTTGAGAATAGTAAGCATCTCGGTAGCGCTTTTGCCGGTCGCGCAGACGATGTATGTGAAGCCGAATCGCTGCGCATAGAATTCATTGTCTGCCGCGAGCTCGGCCAGCACCAGTTCACTTGCCGCTTTGGCTGACGACTGTTCCCGCTGCGACCACTCAGATGATCGCGCCGCGCCCCGGTATGACGGGCGCGTCGTAACGAGGACGGGCCGGCGCTCGCCGATGCGCGGATGACACGCAAACGCCTCCAGCCAATCCGGCTCCCGCATCGTGCTCCACACGCGGTCGGCGGCTTGGCTGAGCGCCCACACGCTCGCGATGGGACGCTGTGCCGCCATAGCCTGAGCCCATCGTTTTGATCCGCAGCAGGCAAGCATCGCTTCCATGGCAGCGGATTCGTCGGCTGCATTCCATGCTGCAAGAGTGATATTCACGATTGCAATCCTTCCCGGCGAAGCAAGAGCAGGAATTCGTCGAGGAGATTCACGGCCACCCGGCGCCGGTATTCAGCCGTGGAACGAATGTCGTTGATCGGCGTGATTTCGCTGAGCAGCGCGCGGTGTGCGGACTGTATCGTCTCGCGCTCGCCGGATTGGCCGAGAAGCGCGGCTTCAGTTTGCCAAAGGCGCGTAGGGAAGGGCGCCAGACTCGCTGCTCCGAGACGTATCTCTCGGATCGCACCGTTCTCAAGCATAGCGGTCGCTCCGAGCGCGACTTTCGCGATCGCCATTGCGCGGCGTGTTCCAACCTTCCGCAGGTAGCCAGCGTGGCGAGCAAAACGGCGCGGCACATGAATGGCGAAGAGAAGTTCATCGGGCAAGAGAACATTGCGCTTGTAGCCAGTGTGAAAAGCAGAGTAAGGAATTCGGCGGCGGCCACGCACGGAGATGATCTCGATTTCGGCGTCGTAGGCAAGCAACGCAGGTGAAGAGTCCGCGGCCGGCGAGCCGTTGACGAGATTGCCGCCGAGCGTCGCGCGGCCCTGGTTGGCGACGGAGCCGATCCAGCTTGCAGCCTTGGCGAGTAACGGCAGTTCGGCGGAAATGACAGCGTTCCTGCGCAGGTCGAGAAACGTAGCAGCGGCGCCGATGGCAACACTCTCCGGCGTGACCTCAATTGTGCACAGATCGGGAATGCCCCACAGGCTGACGAGTCTGGGAGAGGCCAAATGGCCTGCGGAAAACGCGACCATCAATTCCGTGCCGCCCGCAATGGGCGTCCACGCTCCGGGCTCGGCGGCAAGCAACTGGAGCACCGCGCCGAGATCGCCTGGCGCGACGAGATCGTGCATCGCAGCATTACCGCGCACGGCGTGTTTCCTCCAGGATTGATTCGGTCGCGGCCCCTTGATTTGCAGCAGCAGCAGTCGCGGCGACCGATTCAAAGATCCGCATGAATCCTGTGCAGCGGCAAAGATTGCCGGCGAGCGCCTCGCGAATCTGAGGCATGCCGGGATGAGGGTTCAGTTCGAGAAGTTGCGCAGATGCCATCAGCATGCCGGGCGTGCAGATGCCACACTGCGAGCCGCCGTGCTCGAGAAACGCTTTCTGCAATGGGTGCAGCTTGCCGTTGAGCGCCAGGCCTTCGACCGTCTGGATTTCCGCGCCTTCGGCCTGCAAAGCCGGAACCAGGCAGCTATTCACAAGTTCGCCGTTCATGCGCACGGAACAGGAGCCGCACTCGCCTTCGCCGCATCCCTCCTTGGTCCCGGTCAACTGCAGATCCTCGCGCAGTACGTCGAGAAGGCGCTTTATCGGCGGAACTTTCACAGTTCTTGCTTTGCCATTCACGCTGAATCGAATCGCCGGCCACCGTTCACTCGAAATCGCGTGTTCGCTCTTGCTCATCGCGCCGCCATCTCTTCCGCCGGCTGAGCCGCGACGAGACCCACGAAAAGATCTTCGGGGAGGAGCGGAATTGCGTTGAATGCAACTCCTGTCGCGTCGCGAATTGCATTCAGAATCGCGGGCGCGGGCCCGTCATGTGGCAGCTCGCCAATTCCTTTGGCGCCGAATCCCCCGTATCGGAAGGGAATCTGCTCGAAGTAAACGTGGATAGGCGGGACATCCTCCGCGGTGGGCATAATGTAGTTGGTCATCTGATTATTGGCCATGCGGCCGTCCTGCCAGACAACTTTTTCGTAGAGAGCAAAGCCAATACCCTGCGCGATTCCGCCCTCGACCTGGCCAATGGCCATCACCGGGTGAATCACCCGGCCTACCTCTTGCACTGCCCAGAAATTTTCAACTTCAGCAGAGTAAGTGACCGTGTCAACTGCGACCTGCGCCACGTAGATCGCCCACGCATATGCGCCGTAGGCTTCTCCGTGGTAATTCTGATCGTTCCAGACGATTCCGGGCGGCGCTTCGTAGCGGCATAACGACACGACTTCGCCGTGCATTGCGCGATAGCGTTCACAGGCAGCGAGGAACTCTTCGTGCGTGTAGCTCGCGCCAAGGCCGGCGTGTTCGCGGAGAAGCGCGAGCAACTGCGCGCAGGCGCGCTCAATGATGCGGCCGACGACCATCGATGTGCGTGAAGCAACTGTGGGTCCGCTGTTGGGAACCACGCCGGTGTCGGGCGCGGCCATCGTCACGTCGGCGTAGTCGATTCCGAGCGCTTCCGCGGCAACCTGTGTCAGGATTGTGTTTGTGCCTTGGCCGAACTCGGTGTTCGAAACGAGGACGCGAACTTTTCCTTCAACCGTGACGTCGATGCCCGCGAGCGAATTGAGATAAACCTCTCCCGAACCGGTAAAACCCGAGCCGTGATAAAAGGCGGCCAGTCCCATGCCGCGTTTGATGGAACTTGTCGCATTCTCGCGGACAAACTGCGCGCGCTTGGCGTGGTAGTCGCTTTCCTTGAGCGCGCGATCGAGCAATTGATCGAGAATCACCGGCTCGCGCATCTCCTGTTCGGTTGCATTGGTGTCGCCCACATGGAGAAAATTCCTGCGTCGAAGTTCTACGGGATCGATGCCGAGGACGGCGGCAATTTCATCCATGTGGCGCTCCATGGCGAAGATGGCTTGCGGGGCGCCGAATCCCCGAAACGCGCCGTATGGGACCAAGTTGGTTGCCCAGGACGTTGCGCGTACCCGCACGTTAGGACACAAGTAAGGACCGGTGGAGTGAAGCACAGCGCGCGACAGCACGGTCGATGAGAGGGTCGCGTAAGCGCCGCCGTCTGTTGCGAGATCAATCTCGATTGCCAGCAGCTTGCCTTCGCGGTCAAGTGCGGCGCGGTGGCGAACACGCGACGGATGACGCTTGGTAGTAGCGGCCAGATCTTCGATGCGGTCGTAGACCATCTTCACAGGATGGCCGCTCTTCATGGCGAGCAGGGCAGCGTGGCACGCGAGCGTGGACGGATAGTCCTCCTTACCACCAAATGCGCCGCCCGTCTCGGTTTGGATGACGCGAACTTTATCGTCGGGCAATTCGAAAACCGCGCGCAGAGCCTTGAAGACGTAATAGGGGCACTGCAGCGATCCCCACACCGTGACGCCAACCTTCGCGCTGTATTCCGCGATCATGCCCTGGTTCTCGATATAAAGGTGCTCCTGTGCGCCGGTGCGGTACTCGCCTTCGACAATGTGTGCCGCCCTGGCCCACGCGGAGTCCACGTTGCCTTTTTCGAGCAGAAGGCTTTTCAGCAAGTTGTCCGCGCCCCAAATGACGACATCCTGCCGCTCGCTCTCTTCGATGGTGAAGATGGGCGGCAGCGGTTCATATTCGATTCGCACCGCGCCGACGGCCTCGCGCAGTTTGTGTTTGTCAGGATGAGCGAGGAGCAGGATCGGCTCCTCGCAATGATTCACTTTGCCGTGGGCCAGGCATGGCTGATCGGCGACGATGAGCTGGATGCAATTCTCGCCGGGAATATCAGCGGCTGTAACGACCGCAAACTCGGTCCAGTCAATGCGGCGATCAAAAGTGATGGAACGGATGAGCCCTCGTGGGATGGAGCTTCGCACCGTGGCGCCGTGCCACATTCCCTCGCGCTCGATATCGTCGACGTAGCGCGCGCGGCCCAGCAACTTGTCCACGCCTTCCTTGCGGGGAACGGGGGCGCCAACGATGCGGGTTGTCGCGGGCGTGCTCACGGTGGCGAAACCGCTGTTGCCGAACAGGTTGAGGGATAGCATACAACGGCGCGATGGGTTTTTTGAAATTACTCGAGCTTATGAAGCGAGCTCTGCAAGCGTCCGCGCCAGCACGTGGACGCCGCTGCCGATCCACTCGGGCGAAGCATATTCGTCAGGCCGATGGCTGACACCGCCGCGGCACGGAATAAACAGCATCGCCACGGGCGCAATGCACGAGACAAACGATGAGTCGTGATAGGCGCGCGCGACCATCTTCTTATAGGTTTTGCCGGCCGCAACCGCCGAGGCTTCAAGCGCGGCGAGAATTGCAGGGTCGCAAGTCGTGGGCGGGTCGGCGTTGATTAGTTCCGTTGTGATCTTGACCTCGCGGCGGGCACTCACTTCCTCTACAGAGGACGCAAGCGAAGCCAGAACGCCGTCGCGGCGGACGCGATCGATGTCGCGCACGTCCGTCGTGATGAGCACGCGCGAAGGGACGCTGTTCACCGCGCCGGGAAACACTTCGCAGATGCCCACCGTGCCAACTGTGTCAATCGCGCCGGTTGATTTGGCCGCCGATTCAAGCGCGAGGATCAATTCTGCGGCGGCTGCCAAAGCATCCTTGCGGCCCGGCATCAGTTTTCCGCCGGCGTGCCCGCCTTCGCCTTCGATGATGATGCGCTGGCTGGCGGGTGCGGCGATGTGCGTCACAAGGCCAACGTCGATTCCTTCCTGCTCAAGAAACGGCCCTTGCTCAATGTGCAGCTCAACAAATTGATGAAACCGGCCGCGGGGCATGGCGACGGAATCAAGCGGCCCAGTGAAGCCGGCTTGCGCGCGCCACTCTTCCAGCCCACTGCCTTCCTTGTCTCGAAGCGCGAGTGCCTGCTGCGGAGTGAGCACGCCTGCCATCATGCGGCTACCCAGGCAGCCGATGCCAAAGCGGGTCGGTTCTTCCGCAGTGAAGATGACGAGTTCAATGGAGCGCCGCGGCTTGAACCCGAGCTTTTGCAAAACGCGAATCGCTTCGAGACCACCGAGCACGCCGACGCAGCCGTCGTAGAGGCCAGCGTTAGGAATGGCGTCAATGTGCGAGCCGGTGCCGATGGGCGCGAGCGCGGAATCGATCCCTTCCCATCGCGCGAAAGCATTGCCGACGGCATCGTGCCGCACTTTCAATCCGGCTGCTTCGCAAAGACCCTTCACGTAAGCCCGTGCGCGAAGGTCTGCCTCGCCAAAGACGACGCGTGTCACCACGGGTGGATCAGCTTCGGAGATATGCCCCAGAGCTTTCAGCTCAGCGATCAGGCTATCGATCGTGAGTTGTGGGCGCGCCGTTGTCATTCGCCTTCTCCCAGCGGATGGCGGCGCCAGTTCTTGTAGAGGAGGTATTTTGCAGGTCGTTTGCCGAGCGCTCCAAACCACTGCGGACAGTAAGCGCGCATCCAGATGAAATCGCCTGCATACACGGGATACCATGAATCGCCGAGCCGATAGATGCCGCCGCCTTCGAGCATCAGCAGGCCGTGCTCCATCAAATGAACCTCTACCAGCGGGAGCGACGCGCCGGGATCGTAGGTCAGGGTGTTGACAGCAAAATCGTAGGGCGGGCCATCGGGCATGAGCGCGCGCACGCGCAGCGCGTCGTCGTCCAGGATCGTCGTAGATTTCACAGCGGCTTCTTCGCCGACCACGATTTTCGGAGCGGCTGCGCCGGCCTGCTGCTCGTAAGGTTTCTCGATCACCGCCGCGCGGGCGATTCCCGACGCGCGTACCGTGTGCGGCGTTCCTTGCGGGAGATAAGCGAACCCTCCGGGCTTGAGGATGTGCCTCTTTCCGTCCGCCTTTACTTCGACCTTACCGTCGAGGACATAAAGAAATCGCTGTGCCGGTGCGGGGCCGAGCGAGCTGCCGGCAACGAATTCGGCGGTCATCTGCGTGAAACGCGCGCCCAATTGCGGCGCGGCGTGAATAATGAACTCCACTCCGTCGGCGCCGGGCAGCGGCGAGCGAATAAAAGCGTCTGGGGTTTGCAGCAGATGATCCGGCTTGCGGCTGCTGCGCGTTGATCCAAGATGGTGCACGTCCGACCTCAATCTGGGGAATGAGAACAGGGTCCGGGAAAATTCCGATGCTCGATTCTATCCGACCGCCGTGACAAGGATTTCCAGAAATTTGCGGCCGATTTTGAGCGTGGCTTCAACGTCTTCTTCTCGAACGGATTCCCCGGGATGATGGCTGATGCCGCCAGGGCTGCGTAGAAAAAGCATGGCGGCGGGCACGCGGGAGGCCATTACCATCGCATCGTGGCCCGCGCCGCTGGCCATGCGCTTTTCCGGCAGGCCAGCCGCCGCGATCGCGTCAGCCAGATAGGCCGTGAGCCGCTCATCCATCGGCACGGCTGGCTGGTCCATTTGCTGTGTCCACTGAAAAGTGAGGCCGCGTTTTTCGGCGATAGCCTGCGCATGTGCAAGGAGAGATTCGGCAGCGGCCTTGCGCGTGCGGTCATCAGCGTGGCGCACGTCAAGACTCACACGCGCGATGCCCGCAATGACATTGGCCGCATTTGGTTCGGCGTCGATCTTGCCTACGGTGGCGATCAGGCCGTCAGTTTTTTGCGCCGCCGACTCTACCGCGGCGATCCATTCCGCTGCGCGTGCGAGCGCATCGTGGCGCAGATTCATTGGAGTGGTGCCGGCATGATTGGCTTGGCCGCGGAACTCGAGCGTGAGACGCGTCTGGCCGACGATAGCCGTGACCGCCGCGACGGAAAGGCCCTCCGATTCGAGAACCGGGCCTTGCTCGATGTGCATTTCGACGAAGCCGAGCACGTCGGCATTGAGCTCCGCGGCGCCGATTTGGCTCGGGTCAAGTCCGAATTCGCGAATCGCGTCGGCCAGCGTGACTCCGTCCGCATCTTTGAGAGCCAGCAGCGCATGGTCGAAACGTCCAGCGACGGCCCGGCTACCGACAAAAGGTACTCCGAATCGCACTCCTTCTTCTTCAGAGAATGCGATGACCTCGATGGCCAGCGGAAGATTGAGCTCCTGCGCAAGTTCGGTCCACTCCAGAGCCAGGACGATGCCGAGCACGCCGTCATAAGCGCCTGCGTTGGGCACCGTGTCAATGTGCGAGCCGAGAATCAGCCGCTCGGCCGGCGCGCTCGGCGGCTTCCAAAGCCCGCGCAAATTCCCCGCCGCATCAAGGTGCACGGCCATTCCAAGCGACTCCATGCGGCCGCGCAAAAGCGAGTGAACATCATGCACCGGCGAGGTCAGGAAACGGCGCGTGATCCGATCCGGCTCCTCGCTCATTTGAGCGATGCGCTTACATTCCGAAATTGCCCGCAGCGCTCTGTCTCTCATGAACGCACCAGCTCTCTGCCGCGTGCAGTCTCCGCAAACTTGCCAGCGCGAAAAACCGGCTCACCGCGCAGCCAGGTCTCGCCGACGCGCCCGCGGAGCTTTGCGCCGAGATATGGGGAGAGCTTGTGACGGAAGTGAAGGTCGGCGGCGGAAACAGTCCACTCGGTTTCAGGATCGAAGACAACAAAGTCTGCGTCGGCACCGGAAGCGACTATGCCTTTTCGGCTCGCCGATCCCGCGAGCCGCGCGGGCGCGGCTCCCATCCACTCGCCGATCCGGTCCAGCTTGATGCCGCGCTGTTGCATGGCTGTCCACATCACGGGCAAAGCCAGGCCAAGGCTTGAGATTCCACCCCACGCCTGGTCCCAGCGGCCCGTTTCGCGACACTTCATTTCGGGCGGGCAAGGAGAATGATCCGTGGCCACCATGTCGATATGGCCTTCTTCGAGCGCCTTCCAAAGTCTCTCGCGATTCTCCGCGCCGCGAATCGGCGGCGCACACTTGAATTCCGTTGCGCCGTCAGGAATGTCTTCGCTGGCAAACCACAGGTAATGAGCGCAAGTCTCGACGGTCACCGGCACACCGCGATCACGCGCCTCAGCGAGCAATGGCAGGGCTCTCGCGGTGGACAAATGAACGATGTGGACCGGAGTCCTGAACTCCTCGGCAAGCCGGATCAGCAAAGCGATGGCTTCAACTTCGGCCGCATCCGGGCGCGACGCCAGATAGGTCGAATACTTTCGCCAATCCGCGCCCGCTTCGTTCAGCTTCTCGGTTGCGGCACCGACAGGACCGGCAATCTCGGCGTGGGCCAGCAGCGGAAGGCCTGTGCCGCTCAGCTTTGCCAATGCTAAGTGCAAATCTGCCTCATCCACCCAAGCAAAGCCATCGATGCCCGAGTGAATCAGAAAGCATTTAAAGCCGGGCACGCCCGCGCGCGCCAGGGGCTCGATCGAATGGGGGTTCCCACGCACCACGCCACCCCACGCAGCCCAGTCGACCCATGCTTTTCCCTTCGCCGCGCTCCGCTTGGTTTCGAGCGCCGATACGTCGATCGTCTCGGGCACGCAATTCAGCGGCATGTCAACGAGCGTCGTGACGCCCCCCGCGGCCGCGGCTTGCGTTGCCGTCTGAAAGCCTTCCCATTCCGTGCGGCCTGGGTCGTTGATATGAACATGCGTGTCGACCAAGCCGGGCAGCAGCATCGCATCGCCAAAATCGATGCGCTCGACCTCACGCGGAGCTTCATCCCATCCACAAACCGCTGAAATGCGCTCTCCGTCCACAAGCACGGCCGCAGGCGCAAGACCCACGGTTGTTAAAACGCGTGTAGAACGAAGTGCCTTTGTCATCTTGTCTGTACTTTCGCTGAATCGGGAGGCCGAGGGCAAGGGGCGTGCACTCGATTTCAGTGAACGGCTTGATTCATTCTGTTATGGACTGAGGTCAGGCGGGCTCGAAATCCGAAGTGCATCGCTGGGGCGGTGTTATGCGCGCAGTTTCGCCAGCAGGTCCTGCGGGTGAACGGGCTTGGCGAGTATGTCGAATTCGTAACCCTCGGCGCGCGCTTTTTCCAGCAAATCGGCAGTTGCGGCTTGGCCCGAAAAGAGCAGAATCTTGATCTTGGGCAGCAGGGCGCGGATTCGGATGGCGGCGTCGATCCCATTCAGATCGGCCATGATCACATCGGAGATGAGCATGTCCGGTTGAAAAGTTTCAGCAAGCTCGAGGGCTTTCTCGCCCGAATAGATAGCGCGAGCGTCAAAACCACTCTGGTTCAGAATGATCGCAAGCGTGTCGGCAATCACTCGCTCGTCGTCGGCTACCAGTACTCTTGGCTTGATCGTGTTGGACATATTCTCCTGAGGGGGCAGGGAAGGGCATTCATCGCACGACGCCCAGTTGGCTTCGGAATAGCGAGCTCATACGCGCGGCTTTGCAAGTACGCTTTCATTCCGTCGGGAATGGTACGCTTTACCAGTGTAAAGCACGACGCGCCTTTTCTGGTATGACCGGCTTCTTGTGCCGGAGGTCTGCGTCAGCGAGCGGTATGGCCTGGTTTATTCGGTGGGCTGGGAATTGATCTGTCTTCAAATGTTGACTTCTATACTGGCGCAAACAAACTACTGTTTCGCCTGACCATCCCCTATCGGAGCATCCGAAATGCAGGAAACGACTTTCCCCAACGCGACTCTCGAAGCGCCGCCGGCCACGGATGCGATCATCCGCGCAGAAAAAGTTGAGAAATACTACGCGCAGCCGAGCCAGAATCGCATTCAGGTGATCTCAGCGACTGATTTAAGCATCGTCCCGGGAGAGATTCTTGCCTTGCTGGGACCTTCTGGATCGGGCAAATCAACCATGCTGCGGATGTTGACCGGGCTCTCCACGCCGACGGCCGGCCAGGTCTACTGGCATGGCACGCCGATTTCGCAGGCTGAGATCAATGTTTCGATCGTCTTTCAGAGTTTCGCCCTTTTTCCATGGCTCACAGTTCTCGAAAATGTTGAAGCTCCGCTGCAGGCTCGGGGCGTGGCGCCGGCTGAGCGGCGTGAGCGCAGCATGAAGATGCTCGACGTCGTGGGCCTCGACGGATTCGAGGCCGCCTATCCCAAGGAGCTTTCGGGCGGCATGCGGCAGCGCGTCGGCTTCGCGCGCGCCCTCGTGGTCGAGCCCGAAGTTCTTTTCATGGATGAACCGTTTTCAGCGCTCGATGTGCTGACGGCGGAGAACCTGCGCAGCGAACTACTGGAGCTTTGGGCGAAGAAGACCATGCCGACCAAGGCGGTCTTTCTGGTGACGCACAATATCGAGGAAGCCGTATTGCTGGCCGATCGCATCGTGGTGCTGGGGCGCAATCCGGGCCACGTGCGCACGGACTTTCCGGTGAAACTGCCGCAGCCGCGCGACCGCAAGTCCGAGGCCTTCACACAACTGGTGGACTACATCTACAAGGTGCTCACGCAGCCTGATGTGGCGCCGGCCGGTGCGCCGGACCATGCCGAGCCGCCTACGCGCGACCAGCGGCAGATGCGCTACCAGATGTTGCCGCACGCGAGGCCAGGAGGAATTGCCGGCTTGCTCGAGCTGTTGCTCGATCGCGGCGGACGCGACGACATGTATCGCCTCGCCGACGACCTGGCCTTTGAAATCGACGATCTACTGCCCATTGTCGATGCCGCGCAGTTGCTCGGTTTCCTCAAAATCGAAGAGGGCGACGCAGTCATCACTCCCAGTGGCGAGGAGTTTGCCAACTCCGAAATCCTTCGCCAGAAGGAGCTGTTCCGCAACGCCGCGATCGAGAATGTGCTTCTACTGCGCCAGATTCGCCGCGCAATCGATGCCAAGAGCGATCATACGGTCCCCGAGGACTTCTTTCTCGATATGCTTGCAGAACAGTTTAGCGAGGAGGAATCGCAACTTCAGATACAGACCGCGGTTACCTGGGGCCGCTACGCTGAACTGTTCGACTTCGACTCCGGTCGGCGCCGCTTTGTGATGCCCGATGCCCTCGAAGAAGAAATTGCCGCGAGCGGAGACGCGAAGTGAACCTCCAGCATCCTCTCGCTCGGTCCCTCGTCACCGTTCGCAAGACGCCGTTTTTCGTCGATCTCGGCATCGCAGCCTGCGCGCTCGCGCTGTTCTTTGCCATCGTCAGCACCGGCGTCTACTGGTTCCAAAAACCGATCCCCATCGTGCCGATTTCGAATTCCATTGGGGCCTTGCCCGTGTACGCGTTTTACTCGATCGTGCGCATGGCGATCGCATACTTTCTCAGCCTGGCCTTTGCCATTTCCTACGGCTATATTGCTGCCTACAATCCGCGCATCGAGCCTTGGATGGTTGCGGTCCTCGACATTCTGCAATCGATTCCTGTGCTCAGCTTTCTGCCTCCCGTTGTGCTGGCAATGGTTTCCTTCATTCCAGGCCATCAGCTGGGCATTGAGATGGCCGTGATCCTGCTGATCTTCACCGGCCAGGTGTGGAATCTCGCGTTCAGCTTCTACTCCTCGCTCAAAACCATTCCCCGCGAGATGCTGGAGGCGTCGCGCATCTTCCGTTACTCCGGATGGCAGCGCTTTTGGCAACTGGAGATGCCATTCTCGGCTATTGGCCTGGTGTGGAACTCGATCGTCTCCGTGGCCGGAGGCTGGTTCGCGTTGATTTTCTGTGAGACGTTCACCATGGGCACGCGTAACTTTCAGTTGCCCGGCCTGGGAAGCTACATCCAAGCCGCAACCAACAATGGCGATACGCGCGCCCTGCTGGCAGGCATCGCCACGGTGATTCTCATCGTCGTCGCCACCGATCAATTGATATGGCGGCCGTTGATTGCCTGGAGCGATAAATTCAAATTCGAACAAGTGGAGTCGGCCGAGCAGGTAACCTCACCGATCCTCGAAGTCCTTCGCCGATCGCGGATTCTAGAGACCCTGCCAGGACGCATTTGGAATCGTCTTGAGGAACCGGTTTACCAGCACCTGGCGCGGAGCAAGGAATGCCGTGTGGTGAGGGCGCTCGACGAGTCGAAATCGGGCAAAGCTCCGCCTGTTCTTTGGGCGCTGGCCGCTGCGGGAGCCGTAGCTGTTTGCTGGGCGGCGGTACAAGCCTTGTTCATGCTCAGCACCGTTACCTGGCCGGACCTGCGGCTCTTGCTCGAGGGCGCCGCGGCGACGTTTCTGCGCGTCAACGCATCGTTGCTCATCTCCGCCGCGTGGACGATTCCGGTCGGCGTGGCTATCGGCTTTAACCCGCGGCTCGCGCGCGTGGTGCAGCCGCTGGCGCAGATTCTGGCTTCGGTGCCCGCGACGGCCTTCTTTCCCATTCTGCTCATGGGGCTGGTGAGAATTGGCGGCGGCTTGGGCATCGGGTCCGTCGCCCTAATGCTGCTGGGAACGCAGTGGTACATCCTTTTCAACGTGATTGCGGGGGCCATGGCCATTCCTTCGGACCTGCGCGAAGTCTCTTCGCTCTACCGCTTCACGCGCTGGCAGCGGTGGACTCGGCTTATTCTTCCCGGCATCTTTCCTTACCTCATTACAGGGATGGTCACGGCCTCAGGCGGCGCGTGGAACGCTTCGGTGATGGCCGAATATTCGCATGTCCAGGGCCGCACACTTCAAACCATCGGCCTGGGCGCGCAGATTGACGCTGCCACCGACAGCGGGCGCTTTGCCATCCTCTTGCTGGCTACGATCATGATCTCGCTGATGGTCGTAACCATGAATCGGCTGGTATGGCGGCGTCTGTACCGCCTCGCTGAGACACGATTTAAACTCGAAGGCTGAGAGGGATCACTTCAAAGGGGAGATTTCCATGATTCGCGTCGGTCTGATTGGATTTGGAATGGCCGGGCGTGTCTTCCACGCGCCGCTCATCTCCTCCGTGGAAGGCCTGGAACTCGCCGCGGTCATGGAGCGCTCGTCGAACAAGGCGGCGGAGCGTTACCCGGGCATCACCACTCATCGCTCCGTCGAGACCATGCTCGCCGACAAGTCGCTCCGCTTGCTCGTCGTCGCCACACCAAATGGAACCCACTTTCCTCTTGCCAAAGAAATCCTCAAGGTAGGGAAGAATGTGGTCGTCGACAAGCCGATGACGCTCACGTCAGCCGAAGCGGCGGAATTGATTGCTCTCTCCTGGAAGCACAAAGCCCTGCTCGTCCCCTTTCATAACCGCCGATGGGACAGCGATTTCCTGACGGTTCGGAAACTGCTGGATGAAGGCTTGCTCGGCCGGCTCGTCGCTTTCGAATCCCGTCTCGACCGATGGCGTCCGGCTCGGCTGACGGAGCGCCTATGGAAGGAAGATGCCGAGGCCGGCGGCGGAACCCTCCTCGATCTTGGGCCGCATCTCGCCGATCAGGCGCTTGTGCTCTTCGGCAAATCCGAGGCGGTCAGCGCCGACGTCGTGCGCGAGAAGGATGGTCCCGGTGCTAACGATTCCTTTACCGTTCGTCTGCGCTATCCCGGCCTCAGCGTCACTCTCGGAGCCAACGGCCTGTCTCTGCCCGCAGCACCGCGCTTCCATCTTCGCGGCACCGGGGGCGGCTATGTTAAGAAGGGTGTTGAGCCGCAGGAAGCCGCACTCGGCAAAATCGCGCGCATTGACGACCGTAATTGGGGCCAGGAACTTGCAGCCCATTGGGGCGTGTTGCATGTGGGCATCGATGGCGGCTCAGTGAGCCGGCCCGTCCCGGCGGTGCCCGGTGACTATCGACTGTTCTATGCGGGCGTTAGGGACGCGCTCGAGGGTCTGGGGCCGGCTCCGGTCACCGCCGTCGATGGCTGGCGTGTAGCGCGGCTGCTTGAATGGGCCGCGGAGAGCGCGGAAAAGCGATACGAAATCACTTGTGAGTGGAGCGACGAGCCCGATTAGAGAATCGTGGTCTGCGACGGCAGCCGCTTACTGACGGCTGGGCTCCTTTTCGATCAGCGGCACCCAAAAATGGAATCGCGCTCCGCTGCCGGGGACGTTTGTGGCTTCGATTCCTCCACCATGCGCGACAAGGATGGCGTGCGTGATGGCCAGCCCCATTCCCGATCCTTTTCGCCGGCTCATTCCGCGCTTGCCGCGGTAGAACTTTTCAAAGACGAGCGGCAGATCGTGCGCATCGATTCCGGGACCATCATCTTCGACATAAAACTCCACGCGATCCTCGCAGCGCTTGCTGCTGAGCGTGACGCGTGAGCCGGGAGGGGTGTGGCTGGCCACGTTCTCGAGCAGATGCCGGAGAACCCGGCCCAACAGATGCGGATCGAACCATGCCGGCTCGTCGCCATCGCCCTGCCCCTCTGCAGAATCGAACAGGATCGTGACTTTATGGCCCGCGAGAAGCTTGCGCGACTCCTCAACGGCCTGATCGAGCAGCGCGCGCGGATGCACGGACGCCATCTTGACCTGAACGACGTTGGCGTCGATCTCCGCCATCTCCACGGCCTCGCCGATTAATAGATCCAGCCGTGCCGCCTCCTCGTCGATCACGCGCACCATTTCGATGCGCCCTGCTTCGTCGAGCCCTTCGCCTTCAAGCAGCGTGGTAGCCGCTGCTCGAATAGACGTGAGCGGAGTGCGTAACTCGTGAGTCAATGAATCGATCAGCGCAGTGCGCAGGCGGTCGGCCTCGCGCGCCGCTTCGATGCGTGTGGAGGCGGCAATGGCGATGGAGCGCGCCACTGCGATGGATACCTGAGCGGACACCGCTGTTGCGACCTCGAGCGAAAGCGAATCGGGCCGCCACGCTAAAGCGCCTACGGGCTTCAATCCCAGTGCGAGAGCGTTGGTCTGGTAGCCGGCAAACGGCGCTATGGTGGGATTCAGCCCCTGC
Source organism: Occallatibacter sp. (assembly GCA_052145255.1). Lineage (GTDB taxonomy): Bacteria > Acidobacteriota > Terriglobia > Terriglobales > Acidobacteriaceae > Telmatobacter. Next base: position 95,668 of record JBKQOX010000001.1, on the reverse strand, counting down.
GCAAAAGCTTGCATGTGTGCCCGCAGGCTGGGCGAAACCTCGCCAATCGAAGAGTAAAACCGATCGTACTCGCCGACATAAAGAACCACGCCATCGAGAATGAAGATGCGGCCGATGGCGCCAGGCAGATCGTGGAGAAGGCGATCCGCGTCTTCAAAGAGCATCATCTCCTGGCTCAGCGCGTACAACTTTCCCACGTCTTCTTCGCGCTGCTGCGCGCGAACTGTCTGTTTTCGCGCACGTTCCGCAAGCCGGCTGACCACAACGCAACTTAGCGCGAATGAGACCATCGCCACCCACGCCTGCGCGCCCTGAAGCCACAGCGTGTGCACGGGGGGAAGAAAGAAATAATCGAAGCAGACGGCGCAAAGAACAGCTGTGTAGATAGAGAGAACAATTCCAGACTGCGTGGCCCACCACACCACCAGCACCAGAAACACCATCCCCGCGGTTGTTGAGTTTGCGCGGAGCCAGACAAGCAGGAACGTGGTGAGCACGGCCGTGGCCGTGGCCGCGAGCCAGCGAAGAGCCTGCCTTGCATAGGCGGGTACGCCCATGGTCATCTCCACGGGAATCATACCTGTAAGCGGCGCTTCACCGAAAATGCCGCTCGCAATGGTGTAAGCTTCCGATGGATGAAAGAAGCACGCCATGCCGGGAAGAATTCTGGTTATTGACGACGAGTCGCAGATTACACGGGTGCTGCGAGCCGCCCTATCAGCGCAGGGATACGATGTTCGCACGGCCAACGACCCCGAAGAGGGATTGCGGCTCTTTCGCGATTGGGCGCCGGACCTCGTCGTCACCGACCTCATGATGCCGGTCATGAGTGGCGTTGAGGTCTGCCGGGCCATTCGGTCGCTCAGCACAACGCCCGTGCTGGTCTTATCGGTTCGAGAGCACGAACGGTCGAAGGTGGAAGCGCTTGACGCCGGCGCCGACGACTACGTCACCAAGCCCTTCAGCATTCAGGAACTCCTGGCTCGTGTAAGAGCGCACTTGCGCCGCGCTCCGGAGCGCACTACTGCACCACTTGAAGCCGGCGACTTTGTGATCGATGTGCGGGCGCACAGCATTCTGGTCCAGGGCAAACCCGTTCACCTGACGCCCAAAGAGTTCGATCTTCTGTTGCATCTGGCTCGCAACGCCGGCAAGGTCATGACGCATCGGGCGTTGCTGACGGCGGTCTGGGGGGCGCAATCTGCGCACCAGCCCGAGTATCTGCGCGTATTCGTGGGGCAACTGCGCAAGAAGCTCGAGGGCGAGACCGGCCGCCAGTACATCCAGACCGAACCATGGGTTGGCTATCGCTTCGTGCCCGAGGGCTGGACGGGGAACGAAGACTGACTGGCAACGAAGATTGAGTAGCGCTCTCCGTCTCGCAAGTTGGTTCGCATTGCGGCCCGCGCCGCCGCTGACGTCAGATTTTCAACAACTTCCCACCGTTAACAATCGATCCTTACGAAATCTTTAGGTTTTCTTTTCGATTCTGAAACCTGACGAAGGCCAGAATCGGAATGGAGCAAGACCGGCTATGCCGGTTAATGGCTCCCATGCGCTCCTGACGCGTAATCGAGTTCGGGGCACAGGGGCGCGGAACAGGTTCGTTGAACCGTTCCGGCGTTGGTCCGAATGGAAAAGGGGCGATCCCGCATGCAGGACGTATTGATGTTGCTGTACACCGTCATTTTCTTCGCCGTGGCGTTTCTCTACGTCAAGGCCTGCCAAAAGTTGAGGTAGCCCATGTCAATGGATTGGATTTCAGCAACAGGACTCATCCTCTCAGTTCTCCTGATGGTCTATCTCACCGTCGCACTGCTGTTCCCGGAGAAGTTCTGATATGTCCGCAAATGGCTGGCTGCAATTCGCCATCTACTCCGTCATTCTGCTGCTAACGGTGCGTCCAGTCGGCATCTACGTGACGCGCGTGCTGGAAGGCGAGCGGACCTGGCTCGACCCGGTCTTTCGCCCGTTTGAGAAGCTCATCTACAGGGTCTGCGCGGTAAAGGCCGATAAAGAGATGAACTGGCGCGAGTACACGTTTGCGCTTCTCGGCTTCTCGGCCGCGACCATGCTGCTGACGTACGCCGTCGAGCGTTTGCAGTACTATCTGCCATGGAATCCGCAGCATCTCACCGGAGTGGGTAGTGATCTGGCATTCAATACCGCTGCCAGCTTCACAACGAATACAAACTGGCAGTTTTACACGCCCGAATCGACCATGAGCTATCTCACCGAGATGGCTGGCCTGGCAACGCACAACTTCTGGTCCGCCGCGGCGGGCATCGTGGTGGCCGTGGCGTTGATTCGTGGCATCAAGCGAACCAGCTCGGGAACGATCGGCAACTTCTGGGTCGACATGACGCGGACGCTGCTCTATATTCTGGGGCCGGCGTGCATCCTCTACGCGCTTCTCCTGGTGTGGCAGGGCGTACCACAGAATCTCAACTCCTATACCGTCGCGCACCCGCTCGAGCAGCCCTCCCAAACGCAGACCATCGGGCAGGGGCCGGTAGCCTCGCAGGAAGCCATCAAGATGCTGGGCACCAACGGCGGCGGTTTCTTCAACGCCAACAGTTCCCACCCTTATGAAAACCCGACGCCGTTTTCGAATTACCTTGAGATTTTTTCAATCTTCGTCATTGGTGCCGGTCTCACGTACACCTTGGGCCGCATGACCGGTTCGCGCGGCCACGGATGGGCGGTCTTCGGAGCGATGTATTTTCTATTCGCGGCCGGCTTCTTCGTGTGCTACTGGGCTGAGGCGCATCCCTACAACCTGATTCACGGGGCGCAGCAAACGCGTACTGCAACCGCGCCAGGCGGCAACATGGAAGGCAAAGAGGTTCGCAACGGCATCGCCGAAAGCACGCTCTTTGCCACCATCACCACTGATGCTAGTTGCGGCGCGGTGAATAGCATGCACGACAGCTATACGCCGCTCGGGGGCATGATTCCGCTCGCCAACATCATGCTCGGCGAGGTGGTCTTCGGCGGTGTCGGCGCGGGAATGTACGGGATGTTGATTTACGTCGTGCTGGCCGTCTTTATCGCCGGCCTCATGGTCGGCCGCACGCCCGAATATCTCGGCAAGAAGATCGAATCCTTCGACGTGAAGATGGCCATGTTGTACGCGCTCATCTTTCCGCTCATCATTCTCACCTTCGCGGCAATCTTCGTCCTGATTCCGGCGGGACAGTCTTCGATGGCGAACCCCGGCCCGCACGGCTTCAGCGAGGTTCTGTACTCATTTGTTTCCGGCGCCGGCAATAACGGCTCGGCATTCGCTGGCTTGGGAACCAACTGGTGGTACAACATCGCGATGGGCTTCGACATGCTGATCGGGCGATTCCTGATGATGATTCCGGCTCTGGCCCTGGCCGGCAATCTCGCCCAGAAAAAGAGCGTTCCGCCGTCACCGGGCACCTTCCCAGTGAATACCACTTTGTTTGCAGTGTTACTCGTTGGCACGGTCTTAATTATCGGCGCCCTCACATTCTTCCCGGCACTGAGCCTGGGACCGATTCTGGAACACCTGCTGTTGCAGACAGGGAAGGTCTTTTAACCGAATTCATACCGCATCAGGACGAGGCAAAACGGACGGTCATGGCTGAAAAAACGAGTCTCTGGAACACGCAGATTATGGCCCAGGCAACGCTGGACAGCTTTCGCAAGCTCGATCCGCGCTGGATGGTCAAGAACCCGGTGATGTTCGTGGTGGAAGTGGGTAGCGTTCTGACTACGCTCCTTCTCGTTGAGAATTTCCGCCATCACCCAGGGTCGTTTTTCTTCAACCTGCAGATCACGCTGTGGCTCTGGTTCACAGTGTTGTTCGCAAATTTTGCTGAAGCCATGGCGGAAGGACGCGGCAAGGCCCAGGCCGACACGCTGCGCAAGGCCAAGGGCGAGACCATCGCCAAGCGCTTCAAAGAGGATGGGAGTTTTGAAGAGGTTGTCAGCGGAGCCCTGCGTGCTGGAGACGTCATCTACGTAGAAGCCGGGAAGTACATAGCGGGCGATGGCGAAGTGATCGAGGGCGTGGCGTCGGTCGATGAGTCGGCCATCACAGGCGAATCAGCTCCGGTGATTCGCGAGGCGGGCGGCGATCGTTCGGCAGTAACCGGCGGCACCAAGGTTCTTTCAGACTGGATCAAGGTCAAAATCACCTCCAATCCGGGCGAGACCTTTCTCGATCGCATGATCGCGCTGGTCGAAGGCGCCACGCGCCAGAAGACGCCGAACGAGATCGCTCTCAGCATTCTGCTTTCCGGTCTTACGATCATCTTTTTACTCGCCGTGGTTACGCTGCAGCCCTTCGCGATTTACTCGACCGCGCCGCAAACCGTTTTCGTTCTCGTCTCGCTGCTGGTCTGCCTCATTCCCACAACAATCGGTGGGCTGCTCTCGGCCATCGGCATTGCAGGCATGGACCGGCTGGTGCAGTACAACGTGCTGGCCATGAGCGGACGCGCCGTAGAAGCCGCGGGCGATGTGAACACGCTGCTGCTCGACAAAACCGGTACCATCACCCTGGGCAACCGCCAGGCGACGGAGTTCCTGACCGCGCCGGATGTAAGCCAGGAGCGCCTCGCGAACGCCGCGCAGCTCGCGTCGCTCTCCGATGAAACGCCAGAGGGCCGCTCCATTGTCGTGTTGGCCAAGGAGAAGTACAACCTGCGTGGGCGGGACCTGGCCGGCATCCATGCCGAGTTTGTCCCCTTCACGGCGCAGACCCGCATGAGCGGCGTGAATCTGCCCGGCACGCGCATCCGCAAAGGATCGGTGGATGCAATTGCGCGCTTCCTTGAAGAGCAGGGCTCGTCGTTGCCGCAGAAGGTTCGCGACCACGTTGAGGAGATTGCGCGGGCAGGTGGTACACCGTTGGTAGTAGCGGAAAACTCTTCGGCCCTGGGCGTGATTTATCTCAAGGACGTGGTGAAGGGCGGCTTGAAGGACCGGCTTGCACGGCTGCGCGCCATGGGCATTCGCACCATCATGATTACCGGCGACAACCCGCTGACCGCCGCAGTGATTGCGCGCGAGGCCGGCGTGGACGACTTTCTAGCCGAGGCCAAGCCGAAAGACAAGATGGATCTGATCAAGCGCGAGCAGGGGAAGGGAAAGCTCGTCGCAATGACCGGCGACGGCACCAACGACGCTCCTGCTCTGGCGCAGGCCGACGTGGGCGTGGCCATGAACTCCGGCACGCAGGCCGCCAAGGAAGCCGGTAACATGGTCGATCTCGACTCCAATCCCACCAAGCTGATTGAGATTGTGGAGATCGGCAAGCAATTGCTGATGACGCGCGGTGCGTTGACCACCTTCTCGATTGCCAACGACGTGGCCAAGTACTTCGCCATCATTCCGGCCATGTTCGCCGGAGTTTTTCCAGTGCTCGGCGCGCTCAACATCATGTATCTGCATTCGCCGCAGTCGGCTATTCTCTCCGCGGTGATCTTTAACGCGGTCATTATTGTGGCGTTGATCCCGCTGGCGTTGAAGGGCGTGAAATACGAACCCAAGGCGGCTGACGTGCTGCTTCGCAACAACCTGCTCATCTATGGCGTCGGCGGCATCATCATCCCGTTCATCGGCATCAAGGCTATCGATCTGTGCCTGGTGGCGCTGCACCTCGCGTGAGAACGCGCGCTGCGCGAAGGAGAATCAACGTGCATTCGGATTCAACGATCGACGAAGAACTTGGAACTCGCGAAGGGCATCACGTCTCGCACGTGCAGGAATCGATGGTCAAACATTCAATTTGGAGAACTTCGATTCTCTTCACTCTGGTGACCGCGGTGATCTTTGGATTGGGATACCCATTGCTGATGACCGGGCTGGCCCACATTCTTTTTCCGCGCCAGGCGGCCGGAAGCCTCATCACGAGCAAGGACGGCACAGTGATCGGCTCCGAGCTGATCGCGCAGAGCTTCGCCTCCGACAAATACTTCCATCCCCGCCCATCGGCGGCGGGCAACGGCTACGACGCCACATCCTCCGGCGGCACGAACCTTGCGCAATCCAACGCCAAGCTTCCGCAGCGCATGCAGGCTGACATCGACAAGCTGTCCGCAGAGAACCCCGGCAAGCCGGTTCCCATTGATATGGTGACGTATTCCGCCTCCGGTCTCGATCCCGACATTACGCCGGACAACGCATATTTCCAGGCGCCGCGCATCGCCAAGGCGCGCGGATTGACTGAAGATGCTGTTCGCAATTTAATTGCAGATCACATTCAGGGCCGCACGCTCGGTCTCCTAGGCGAGCCGCGCGTGAATGTGCTGGACCTGAATCTTGCGCTGGACAATCTGGCGCATTAAGTTTGCACGCAGCGGCTCCCCAACTTGAGCGGGATGGCTAACCAGCCCTCCCGCTTTTCTTTTGCATTCGCGTAACACCGCAGTGAGTTTGCTGGCGGCGCCAAATTGCCGCGATGGGCAAGCCGTGCTTACATTGTCCTTCGGCCCTCGAGCGCACGCGCCATCGTTACCTCATCGGCATATTCAATGTCGCTGCCGGCCGGTACGCCGGTTGCGATGCGCGTAATCTTGACCGAAAATCCGCGCAATGTAGTTGCCAGCCAGTCGGCCGTCGCCTCACCCTCCAGCGTTGGGCTCGTCGCCAGAATTACTTCGTCCACTTCGCCGCGTTCCGCCCGGCGCACCAGAGTTTCCGCGCGCAACTGGTCCGGCCCCACTCCGTGCAGCGGCGAGAGCGTTCCGTGCAGCACGTGATAGACACCCTGGTAGCTTTGCGTCCGCTCGACCGAGGCAATGCTGGTCGGTTCTTCGACCACACAGACCAGGCGCTGGTTTCGCGTCGGGCTCGTGCAGTAGGCGCACGGATCGACATCCGTCACGTTGTTGCAGATGGAGCAGAGGCGCAGGCTCGCTTTCAGGCCCTGCACAGCTTCGGCCAAAGCGCTGGCGTCTTCGTCGCTCGAGCGCAGTATGTGGAAAGCGTAGCGCTGTGCGCTCTTGGTGCCCACGCCGGGCAGTTTCTTCAGTTCTTCAATGAGCCGCGCCATCGGCTCGGCATAGCGTGACAATTCAGGCCTCCCTGAACATCTGTTGCGCCCAGCGCTTCTTCACAGGGTTTCGCGCCGTGTCATTACGATCCGAGCCCCGGAATTTTCAGACCGCCTAGCATTCCCTGCACACTCGATTTGATCGCCTCATCGGCCTTGCGTCCGGCTTCGTTCACGGCCGCGACGATCAGATCCTCGAGCATCTCCACGTCGGCATGCGCGCCGCTCAAGCTCGTTACCGCCGAGGGGTCGATACGAATCTTCAGCAATTCCTTCTTACCGTTCATCGTTGCAGTCACGGCGCCGCCGCCGCTTGAAGCTTCCACCACGGTCTCGCCGAGCTTGCGCTGAACATCGTCGTGCATCTGGTTGGCCTGCGAAAGCATCTCCGAGATTTTGAGCGGGTTGATCATTCGGCATACCCCTGTCAGTTTCTTCTCACTTCTGGCGCAAATCGACAACGCTGCGGACCTCGGCGTTGAAGAGTTCCTGTGCCCGCTTCACTAATGGATGCGCGAGCGCCGCCTCCTGCACGCTGCCGGAAACCACAACCGGCGGCAAAACGGTGGCCGGAGCCGTTCCCGCCTCTCCTGAGACAAAAAATCGTCCCGGCGCGCCTAGCCTGAGCAACTCCGTCCGGATGATTTTTTCCGCGGCGGCGTTCACCGTCAAGGTCAGCATCTTCTTGCCCATTCCCGGCACGTCAACGCGCACTGCGGCGCCATCCAGTGTCCAGGTGCCGGCTCCGAGCAGTTGCGCGGCGGAGCTATGTCCGGATTTGGCCAGCGCGGCCACGACGGCTTCGCGCACCTGCTCGATGCCGAGACCATTGGATTCGTCAGTTGCTGCCTCGGGCATCTTGGCCAGCGCGCCCTCGGTCAGAGTGACGGCCGCTCCGTATCCCGCTTCTTGACTGGCCGCAACCGGGAAGGGAGAAGCGCGGTACATGGATTCAGTAGTCCTTGCTACTGTTTGGCTTGCGTGCGAATCTTCAAGCATCACCTGTTGTTTTGTTGAGTCAATTCGCGCGGCTCCGGATCCTCTGTTCCAGCTGCTCTCGTGCGTTGTGGGGCTGGCTGACGGCACCGTAACGGCTGCGGGTCTTGCAATGCTCCCGCCCGCGCGTTGTGCGCCGGGCGCTGGATTCGTTCGCGATCCCGTTCCACCTGCGACGCCGCTCAGCAGTTCTTCGATGGGCAGCAGCCGCTGCGCGTGAATCAGCTTCAGTACTCCGAGTTCCAAATGGAGGCGCTGCTCCTGGCGATAGTTCAGGTCGTCGAAGGTACGCAACACGATTTGCAGATTGCGCGTTAATTCTTCCTCGGTAAACAACAGGGCGGTGCGCGCGGCGCGCGCTCGCTCGTCCGCGGAGATTTGCAGCAGCTCGGTCTGTTCGCCGCCGAGTCTCGCCATCAACGCATTGCGCAGGTAACGGACCATCTGCCGTGCCAGCGAGAGCGGGCTGTGCCCGGCATTTACAAGCGTGTTGATCTCTTCCATCAGCTCGGCGCTCTGGCCCTGGGCAACGGCCTCCATCAGCCGCTCGAAGACTGCGTTTGGTACCGCACCCATCAGCTCGCGAATCTGTTCCGCGGAGAGCGCGGGACGACCGTCTTTGAGAGGAGCGGACGCGATCGCCTGGTCCATGATGGATAGCGCGTCGCGCATCGATCCGTCGCCGGCTTCGGCCAGCAACGCCAGCGCATCGTCTTCGGCGGCGACTTTTTCCTCACCTGCAATCATCTTCAACTGCGCCAGAATGTCGTCAAACTTGACCGCATGAAAGCTGAAGTGCTGGCAGCGCGAACGAATGGTTTGGGGAATGTTCTCGGGCTCGGTGGTCGCCATCATGAAGATGACGTGTGCCGGTGGTTCCTCCAGCGTCTTAAGCAGCGCGTTGAATGCGGCCTCGGTGATCTGGTGCGCCTCGTCGAGGATGTAGACTTTGTAGCGGTCTCGTGACGGAGCGTAGCGCGCCGCATCGCGCAACTCGCGAATCTCGTCAATGCCGCGGTTCGTCGCCGCGTCGATTTCGATCACGTCCACGGCGTTGCCCTGGCGAATCTCCGTGCAGGCGTCGCATGTGCCGCACGGCTCCGGTGTCGGCCTTTGCGCAGTACCCACTTCCGTCCGGCAGTTCAGCGCCATGGCCAGAATGCGCGCGATGGTGGTTTTGCCAATGCCGCGATGCCCGGAGAAGATGTACCCGTGCGCGATGCGGTTCTGCTGGAGGGCATTGAGCAGCGTGCGCGTCACATGGTCCTGGCCGGCCACGTCGGCAAAGCGTTGCGGGCGGTATTTTCTGGCCAGAACCTGGTAGCCCATGCGAACTCGCGCTCCTAAGTTTGTGCCTCAAATACAGGAGAGGCCCAGTGGTGATTGTATCGGTTCAGGGTGGAACGCCGCGGGGTGGAAATTCCCCCCTGAGAGCAGCTTTTCGCGCATCGCCCGATTGGTTACAGCCTGTGACCACCTCTAACTTGCCGAGTCAAAAGAGACAGGTGTCGTTCACGGAGCAGCCGCGTGTTCGGTCGGATGAATTCATCGTGCAAATGTGCGATTCTTTCTGTGTGAGCATTGCAGTCTCGTGAAGCAACCCGATACGTACTTCAAGTGCCCGTGCGCCGAAAGCAGGTTCATGAGGCTGGTCTTCACAATCGCGTTGGTCCTGGGCAGTCTGGCGGCTGCGCCCGGCCTCTGCGCCCAGGCGCAAAGCCAGTCCGGCTCCGGTCAAAGCCAACCCGGGGCAGGCGCGCAAAACCCCTCTCCAGCGCAGCAGCCTGCCCAAGCAAAACCACAGACCAACGCCAATCCGTTCCCGGAGGACACAAGTTCGGTCCCGGTCATTCCAACCAGGGTCTCGCCGGACGTGGCTCCGGGCGACGAAGAGCCGAGCGCACACGCTCCCATGCCCGCCGAAGACGGCGATCCTGTGCGCAGCCCGGAAGATGCTGCGAATGCCGCCGATTCGAGCAGTAGTAGTTCGAGTTCCAGCCTCGCCGGGATGGGCGACCTGAATCCGCCGGACGATGACACTACGCAACCGGGAAAACACAAGAAGAAGGGTGAGGAAGTTGTGCCCGAGCACCATGAAACCGCGGCCGAAGACGAAGACGTGGGCAGCTACTATCTCTCGAACAAGGATTGGAAAGGGGCGCTGTCTCGCTTTCAATCCGCACTGGTTCTCGATCCCGACAATCCGGATGTGTATTGGGGCCTGGCCGAAGCCGAGCGTCATCTGGGCGACTTTGCCGACGCTCGTGCCAACTACCTGAAGGTGAGGGAATACGATCCCGGCAGCCGTCATGCTAAAGACGCCGCCAAGGCCCTGGAGAATCCGGAGATTGCGAACGCAAAGGCGGACGCGGCAAAACCGGACGCGACGGCGCAGCCGGCGGCGAAGCCGCAACAGTGAGGGCCGCTGAGGACACGATCGCTAAAAGCCTGCCCAGCGCAAATACGCGTGGATGATTTGCTCCCCCCACAAGCTGCTGACGATTCCGCCAACACAAAGAAATGTGCCCAGCGGCAGCTTGATCTGTGCCCAGCCTTCATTCTTCTTGCGAGTAGAGGGTGGAACAAGCAGAACGAGCGCAGTGATCGCGCCCAGCACGACCGCTAGGCAGAAGGAGAGTAGCGCGCCTCGCAGGCCGAGCCACGCGGCCAGCATCGCCATCAACTTTGCGTCGCCTAGGCCGACGCCCTCGCGCCGGCGGACGAGCCAGTAGATCCAGCGGATGAGCAGGATGAGGGCGGCGGCGGCGACGGCAGAAAGAAGCCTACGTCCAAGCGCATTCAGTATTGATGTCCCAGGATTCACCAAGAAAATCCGTTGCGATTGCCCAATCATCGCGCCATAGAAAATGATTCCCACGGCAATCCCGGGCAGAGTGATCCAGTCAGGCAACCAGAGGTGTTCAGCATCGAGAACTGCCAAGCCAACCAACAGCCAGCAAAGGGCCATTATTCCGATGGCAAATTCCAGCTCGACATGGAGAAGAATGGCGCCTTGCGAGCCCAAGTCGAATCCGGAAGGCGCAAAAAGATGTGCGGCGCGCGAGAATGAATATGCCCACAGCACCCCCACCGCCAGCTCCACGAGCGGATACCGCCAGCTTATGGACGCCCCGCACGTGCGGCAGCGGCCCCGCAGCGCGAGCCAACTCACCAGCGGAACATTTTCCCACCACGCCAGCGCTCGTCCGCAGCTTCGGCAGTGCGAGCGCGGATGGACAATGCTCTCGTCCTCGGGCCAGCGGCTCAGGCACACGTTCAGGAAGCTGCCGAAGGCCAGCCCGAAAAGTCCGGCGAAGAGGGTTCCGAGGACGCGGATCATTGAAGAGATTGAGTATACGGCTCTGATGTTCTGTTCGTAAGACGCGCTGATCATCGCCGCCGCTCCCCAAAAGGTAAAATGGAGATGGATGGATCTGCCGCCAGAGAGCACCAGCGCGAAAGATCCCACGCCGCAAACCACCACCGATCCGGCGCGGGCGGCGGCTTTGTTTGAGCAGTCCGCAGCCATCATGGCTCGCTTGCGCGCTCCCGGCGGCTGTCCGTGGGATCGCGAACAATCCTTTGATTCCATTCGCAAATACACATTGGAAGAGGTCTACGAGGTCCTCGACGCCATCGAGCGCCGCGACTTCGACCATCTGGCGGAAGAGCTTGGCGATCTGCTTTTACAGGTGCTCTTTTATGCCGAGATGGCGGCAAACGAGGGCCGGTTCACCATCGCGGACGTTCTCGACCACCTGAATCGAAAGCTGATTCGCCGCCATCCTCACGTCTTCGGCGACGAAGCGTCGCGGGCCGCTGGGAACAAGGCCGACGTGGACATTGATGCGGCGGGCTCCGCAGCAGGCGTTTTGCGCAACTGGGAAGAGATCAAGGCTGCGGAGAAAGCATTGCACGGAGCAGACGCGCAATCGGCGCAAGAACAACCGGTGTCGCGGCTCGACGGTGTTCTTCGCTCGATGCCCGCGCTGGCTGAAGCTTCCAAGCTCGGCGCCAAGGCCCAAAAATCCGGCTTCGATTGGCCGAGCTGGCGCGAGCTGTTCCCTAAAGTCGCCGAAGAGACAGCGGAGTTAGCAGCAGAAGCCGAAGCCGGCGACCCGCGTGTCGAGGCTGAACTGGGCGACTTGCTCTTCACCGTCGTGAATCTCGGGCGCCACCTGGGAGTAGACGCAGAGATGGCGCTGCGCAACTGCAATCTGCGCTTCCGCCAGCGCTTCAGCGAGATGGAGCAAATATCTGCCCGCCCTCTTGAAGAATTGTCCCCGCCCGAGTTGGAAGCTCTTTGGGAGCAGGCGAAGAAAGAACTCGCGGACGTCGAGAGGCGCGGCCTCGATCATCCAGCGCAGACCGGCTCGCAAGCGCGGCCCAAGGCGAGAAAATGATCGACATCCGCAGTTGCAAGGGTTTCGACGAAATGGAGGCCTGCGTTCAGCTCCAGATCGAGACCTGGGGCTACGACGAAAGCGATGTCACTCCGCGCAAGACCTTCATGCTTGCTCAAAAAATCGGTGGACAGGTGCTCGGCGCTTTTGACAGTGAGCTCGCGGCGGGCCAACCAGGCGAGCAGGCCAAAGCGCTGGTGGGTTTCGCCATGTCTTTGCCGGGAATCAAGCAGACCGAAAGCCGTCCGCAGCCCTATCTCCATTCGCACATGCTATCGGTTCGGGTATCGCACCGCAATCGAGGCCTCGGCGCACAACTCAAATGGGAACAACGGCGTGAGGCGCTTTCTCGCGGTATCAAGCACATGGAGTGGACCTTCGATCCGCTCGTCATTCCCAACGCTTTCCTCAATATCCACAGGCTGGGCGCGATCTCCAGCGCCTATCTTGTGGATTTCTATGGTGTATCCTCTTCTCGACTGCAGGGTGGGCTCCCCACCGACCGGCTTTTGGCGGAATGGGAGCTGGACTCCCCACGAGTGGAAGCAACTTTTGCTCAGCACCTGGCGGCCGCGCAATGCATTGAAGAACGCATTTTGGTCCCAGCCCCCATTGACCGTTGGAAGACGAACGAAGCAAGCCGTGAAAGGGCCCTCGATGTTCAACTAGAGAATCGGCGGAAGTTTCAGGATGCTTTCTCGCGGGGACTGGTCGTACTTGGCTTCTCTCGCGATGCGGAAGGAAACGGAATCTTCGAACTGGGCTCCCTAACCCAGTTGCAATCGAATCATGATTCTGGCTTTTCTAAGGAATGTAAAACTTTATGAGAATTGATGCGATCATTCTGCGTGAACTGCATATGCCGCTGGTGCGCCCGTTTGAGACCAGCTTTGGTGTCACCCGCAACCGGCGAATCGTGCTCGCCGAAGTTCAATCCGAGGGGCTTTCCGGCTGGGGTGAGTGCACGGCCGGCGAGCGTCCGTTCTTTTCCGGCGAATCGACCGACTCGGCATGGCAGGTTCTGGTTCAGGAACTTGCACCCATGATGGCCGCCGAGTCTCCCGAACATGGTGGCGATTGCCCCGGCATCTTTCGCGCGGTGCGCGGCAATCCCATGGCCAAGGCCGCTCTCGAGAATGCGATCTGGGACCTCGAAGCGCAGCGCGAGGGCGTTTCGCTCTCCCGCCTCTTGGGCGGCGTGCGCGACAGCATCGTCTGCGGCGTCTCCATTGGAATTCAACCCACCATTGAAGAACTGCTCGCCATCATTGAGCACGAATTGGCCGCCGGTTATCAACGCATCAAGCTCAAGTGCAAACCGGGTTGGGATGTTGAGGTTTTTGAAAGGGTACGCAGCCGCTGGCCAGGCATTTTGCTCAGTTGCGACGCCAACTCAGCCTACCGCCTGCACGACGAAGATCACCTGGTTTCGTTCGACGCCTATGACCTGCTGATGATCGAGCAGCCGCTCTGGCACGATGACTTTTATTTCCATTCTATGCTGCAAAGGCGTCTCAACACGCCTATCTGCCTCGACGAATCCATTCGCAACCGCCGCGATGCTTTGGCGGCCATTGAGATGGAGTCCTGCAAGATCATCAACGTCAAGCTGGGGCGCGTGGGAGGCTTCTCCGAGGCCATTGCCGTGCACAACGCGGCGATGGAGCGTGGAATTCCGCTCTGGTGCGGCGGCATGCTCGAGTCCGGCATAGGGCGCTCACACAACATCGCGCTTTCAACCCTCGAAGGCTTCACGCTGCCCGGCGATGTCTCCGCCTCGGAGCGCTACTTTGCCGACGACATCATTGAGCCCGTAGTCACAGTCTCCGATCAGGGCGAGATTGCGATCCCCGACACACCTGGTCGGGGCCACGAGGTGCGTACGGACCTGATCGATCGCCTCACCGCGCGCAAGGAAACCATCCGCGAAATGGCGCTCGTGGCCTAGACCACGGGTTCTGCTTTCATCTGTAGGGGCACGGCCGCTTGACCGGTCGTGCCGCGCCTTCCTGCTAGAACCGATTTGTCGCTCTTCGAAGTCGTTTCCTGCCCGAAACTCCGTCCGCTTCGTTCGCGTATTTCTATTTGGCGATCCGACTTCGCAGGCGGAGAAATGTCTAAAATTCGAAAACTCGGCTTTGGCTTTGGGATGAAAAGCCAATCGGCGTGACCGGGACCCAGGATCGCCGAGATAAAATGCCCATCTGCGTGACGAAGACGCGCGCCGCCTGCTGAATCAGGCGCACCTGAGCCCTACAATGTCTGATGTTGGGTTTTATGTTGGTTACAGATAACAAGAACGGTCCCACAATTTTGCCCGGAGGCAAACAAAATGAATCGACCTTTTCGAGTGGTAGGACTTTTGATGATCGGCGCCATCGCGCTTGCCGCGCAGGTTCCCGCCGCGCATGCTCAAGGTGCAGGTGCAACTTCGGGCACTGCGGATCAACACGTCAAGCTAATCCCCGGATTCGACAAGGATCTCATCGATTCCTCCGCCGATCCTTGTGTGAATTTCTGGCAATACGCATGTGGAAATTTCAACAAGCTCTATCCCATTCCTCCCGACAAGAGCGGCTATGGGTCGGGGGCCATCGTCTATGACTACACGCAGGACGTCTTGCATCAGATGCTGGACCGTGTCGCTTCCCCCAGCGCCCAGCACACGGCAAATGAGCAGAAGATCGGTGACTACTACGCGAGCTGCATGGATGATGATGCGATTCATGCCCAGGGCCTGAAGCCCTTACAACCTGAACTCGACCGCATTTCGGCGCTGACCGACAAGAAGCAGCTCACCGCTCTGCTGGCGCACTACCAGATGATCAACGTGAACGCGTTTTTCGGATACGGAGAAGAGCAGGATTTCAAAGATGCGCGAAAGCAGATCGCCGTAGTAGCTCAGGGAGGGCTCGGTCTGCCCGAGCGCGATTATTACTTCCGCACCGGCGATGCCGCGGAAAAGACTCGCAAGGACTATGTCGCTCACGTTGCGAATATGCTCGGGCTTATCGGCGAACCGGC
Organism: Occallatibacter sp.; assembly: GCA_052145255.1. Classification (GTDB taxonomy): domain Bacteria; phylum Acidobacteriota; class Terriglobia; order Terriglobales; family Acidobacteriaceae; genus Telmatobacter. The sequence goes on along the minus strand of JBKQOX010000001.1, from coordinate 80,218 downwards.
AGACAAAGCATCCGCCGACGCGCAGAAGATTATGACTCTGGAGACGGCGTTGGCCAAGGTGTCGCTCGACATCACTTCCGCGCGCAACCCGAACAATGTCTATCACCCCATGCCGGTGGCAAAACTCGCCGAACTGACTCCGGAAATCGACTGGCCGCAGCTGTTCGCCGACACCGGGGAGCCGGGCATCGCCGATTTGAATGTGGCCAATCCGGATTTCTTCAAAGGGTTGCAGCCCGTTCTTGAATCCACGGACCTCGATACCATCAAGACCTATCTGCGCTGGCAATTGATCAATTCAACCCCGAGCTATGCTCTCCCGAAGGCGCTGGACGAGGAGGATTTTGATTTCTACCGGCACAAATTGGCTGGGCAGCCTGTGCAGGCTGTGCGCTGGAAGCGGTGCGTTCAGGCCACCGACGGCGCGCTCGGCGAGGCGCTCGGCCAGGTCTATGTGGCCTCGCAGTTTACCGCGGAGAACAAGGCGTTTACGCTGCAAATGGTCCGCGACATTGAAGGCGCGATGGACAAGGAGATTGAAGCGCAAACGTGGATGAGCGCTGCGACCCAGGAAAAGGCAAAGGCCAAGCTGCACCTGGTGGCCGACAAAATTGGCTACCCCGATCATTGGCGCGACTACTCAACATTGAAGGTGGTCCGGGGAGATGCCATCGGAAACGCATGGCGCGCGGCGGATTTTGAGAATAAGCGCGAATTAGCAAAGATCGGCAAGCCGGTTGACCGTGGCGAGTGGGGTATGAGCCCGGCAACTGTGGACGCGTACTACAGCCCGCTGATGAACGACATCAATTTCCCCGCGGGGATTCTGCAATCGCCCCTTTACGATCCGCAAGCGACCGACGCCGTGAACTACGGCCACATTGGCGCTATCGTTGGCCACGAACTAACCCACGGGTTCGATGACCAGGGAAGCCAGTTCGACGGCAATGGGAACCTGTCCGATTGGTGGACGCCGGATGACAGGAAGAACTTCGACACCATGACCGATTGCGAAGTGACCGAATACGGAAACTTCACCGTAGTGGACGATGTGAAAATAAACGGCAAGCTCACCCTGGGAGAAAATACGGCCGACAATGGAGGCCTGCGCCTGGCCTACGTTGCTTTCATGGAAGACGCGAAACGCAAAAACATTGACGTCGAGGCAAAGCAGGATGAGTACACGCCTATGCAGCACTTCTTCCTTGCGTTCGCGCAGGATTGGTGCGGCAGCACCCGTCCCGAGCAACTCCGGCTGCAGGTGCAAACCGATCCGCACTCGCCGCGCCAATTTCGGGCCAACGGAGTGATTCAGAATATGCCTGAATTCGGAAAGGCATTTGGCTGCATGGCGGGCCAGCCGATGATGCCCGTGAACGCGTGCCACGTCTGGTGAGAACGGCGCTCTAAAATGCAGCCCTGGGGCAGGTCAGCGGGACGACCGCGATCTGCCCTTGCTGCTGATTCGGCTCACGTGTTCTTTCGAAGAAATTCGTCCACCTCGGCGCGCATAGGCATCGAAGCGGCCGCGCCTTTGCGCGTAACGCAAATTGCAGCAGCCGCATTGGCGAATCGCGCTGCGGCCCAGGGATCGTTGCCCTCGAGCAGCGACACAGCGAACGCGCCATTGAAGCAATCGCCGGCTGCAACGGTATCGATCGCGTCCACTTTGAACGGCTTCACCCATTCCGATTTGCCGCCGGCAACGGCGACATAACAGCCTTCACCGCCGCGCTTGAGCACCACCCCGCGCAGACGTTTCTCAAGCAGCCTCTTCGCACTTGACTCGGCATCCGCACTGTCGCCGACGTAATGTGCGGCCTCGGTTTCATTGGGCGTGAACCATGCCACCTGTTGCCACACCGCCGACGGCAGATCGGCCGCTGGCGCAGGGTCGAGCATGACCGGCACGCCTGCCCGCGCACAGAAGTCGAGCGTGTAGCTCAGCGTGTCCATCGGAATCTCGAGCTGGCACAAGACCATCCCTGCGGAGCGAATCAGCTCCGCATGTTGATCCACGACGGCGCGATCCATTTTTCCATTTGCGCCCGGAACCACCACGATCGCGTTCAGGCCATCATCGGCGACAAACATTGGCGCCAGGCCCGATGAGCCGGCGACCTGCGACATTCCAGCCGTCGCCACGCCTGCGCGCTTCAGGTTCTCAATCAGCGCCGGGCCGTAAGCGTCGTCGCCCACCTTGGCGACCATTGCGACTGGATAGCCAAGCCGCGCCGCCGCGACCGCTTGATTGGCGCCCTTGCCTCCCGGCGTCGTCTCAAAACCTGTCCCGATCAGTGTCTGCCCGATCGCTGGAATGCGCGGCGTGCGCGTAACCAGATCCATGGTGATGCTGCCGACGATCACGATTGGTTTGCGCGAGTCGCTCATGAAGAAATTTCAATACAACGGAGCCAGCGCAACCGCGCCCAGCCCGGCCAAAAAGAAGATGAACATCAGAACCAGAAATGTCTTGGCCTGTCGCGGGGCGCCGGCAAACTCACGCCACACAAACACACCCCAGCACGCGGAGACCATGGTTGCGCCCTGGCCAATGCTATAAGAAACCGCAGGCCCAACTAGATGCGCTCCCGACGCGAGGAAATTCGCCACGCCGCCCGTGCACCAGATGGCTCCGCCCAGTGCTCCGGCCATATGCCAGCCGAGCGGCGCATGCCAGTAACCAGCGCCATCCACCGGCTCTTTCCCGTCCAGCGGTTTCTTCATCAGGAGCCAGTTTGCAGGCACTGCGGAAACCAGTACGCCGATCATAAAAAACATCGTCACAGCATAGGGCCCGGGAGCAGCCTTGCCCGGTTCACCGTTTAATGCATGCGCCACAAACGGATAAAAGCAACCCATCAGCACGCCGCAAGCCAGGCTGATAAAAATGCCGCGCGCCGTCGTCGCTTTGGCGGTGGCTTCGCGCTTGCGGTACGCTGCCGCGTCCAGAACGATGGCCACCACCACCAGCGCAACGCCGCCGAACAGCAGCAGCGGATTGCCCACTGGCTTGAGAACGTAATTCGAGATCGCGCCAATCACCAGTGCGAGCCCGATTCCGACAGGGAAAGCAACCGCCAAACCAGCCACGTCGATTGCCGCCACCAGCAGCAGATTCGCCACGTTGAAGATTGCGCCGCCCGCAATCGCGTATAGCATTGGTCCAACGGCAGTCTGCCTCAGGTCGGCGAGAAACGGCGTTCCGACGCTTCCGATGCTGCCCGCGGTGAGGCCCCAGAAGATGGCGCCTGCTGCCATTCCTAGGACGTAGTCCCAATAGAAAAGCTGGAAGCGGTAGCCGGGGCAGAGTTTGAGCGTGTTAGCCCACGATCCCCAGCAGATCATGGTCAGGATCGTGAGACACAGCGCAGCCGGATACGTCTCTGGAAAAAGCATTGAAATTCACTCCGTACGCATGTGAACGCGCGACAAGAATGGAACCATAACACATCGGCGCCGCTATTGTTTAGAGCACAAAATGGGTGTAATTCCTCGGTGGTTTATTCCGTTCGGCGGCCCATGTTCGCGGTTGATTCTGACTGCCTACTGCTTTGCCGCCTTCAACGCCTCCGTCAGCGCTGGGACCACTTCAAACAAATCGCCGACAATTCCGTAGTCAGCCACTTCGAAGATGGGCGCGTCAGGATCCTTGTTGATGGCGACGATGCACTGCGAGCCTTTCATGCCGACCAGGTGCTGAATCGCCCCGGAGATTCCGACTGCGAGATAGAGCTTTGGCGCAACCGTCTGGCCCGAACTGCCCACCTGACGTTCCATCGGTAGCCACCCGTTGTCGCAGATGGGCCGCGATGCAGCCAGCTCCGCGCCCAAAGCTGCGGCCAGTTCCTGTACCAGTGAAAGATTCTGCGCCTCCTTGATGCCGCGTCCCACGCTCACGATCCGCTGCGCTGAGCCTAGATCGACCGTCTGCTCCGACGCGCGGAACGGCTCGCCGGGCCGTGTGCGAATCTGCGTTGTGTCAATCGTTGGGGTGAATGTGGTGATCGGTGCCGGGGTCGGCGGCGCCACAAGTCCATCGGCGCGAAACACTCCAGCCTGCATTGAAACGAAGTATGGTCCATCGCCGGAAGGCCGGTAGCTGCCGGTTAGCCGCCCCTGCATGAGTTGCCTCACAAACCTCGGCCCCTCTTCGATCGCCACAACGTCGCCGATCAGCACTTGGCCCATGCGGCAAGCCAGAGCTGGCACGTAATCCCGCACCTGGTACGTATGCGGGAAAGCAATGTACGCCGGCTTTTCCGTTTCGAAGAGTTGCGCCAAAGCCAAAGAAAAACCATCCGCCGTGAACTGCGCGAGCAGCGGATGCTCCACGCGAATTACCTTAGCGACGGGCCTGGCCGCAGCCTCTGAAGCCAGCGAAGCGGTTTCCGCCCCGATCACAACAGCGGTGATGCTCTCTGCGGGGCCGAGCTGTTGCGCAGCGGCTAGCGCTTCCCAACTGGTCCGCTTGATCTTCCCGCCGCTCTCCTCCAAAACCAGAAGAACACTCATAGGACGCGCGCCTCCGTCTTCAACTTCTCCACCAAGGCCGCCGCTGCTTCTTTGGCCGTACCCGGCAAAATCTGCGTGGACTTTTGCTTCTTCGGAGCAGAGATTTGTTCGAGAACGACGCTCGGCGCACCATCCGCGCCGAGCTCCGCAGCGCTCACCGTGCGCAGTTCTTTTGTCTTAGCCTTCTTGATGCCCATCAGCGTGGCATAGCGCAGCTTGTTCCCGCCCGACTGGACCGTCAGCACCGCGGGCGTTGGCAGCTCGATGGACTGGAACCATCCCTCTTCGAGTTCGCGCTTCACTTTGAGGCCAGTATCGGTCTTCTCCACGTGAAGGATCATTGTGGCGTGCGGCAGCCCAAGCAGTTCCGCGACGATTACACCAGTCTGTCCCAGCCCCACGTCTTCCGATTGCAATCCTGTGAGCACAAGATCGGGATTTTCCGGCTTGATGGCCGCAGCCAGCAAACGCGCCACGCCTAAGGCATCGCGCCCATTCAGGTCGTCGCAGACGATGGCTATCGCGCGATCCGCGCCTTTCGCGAGCGCTTCGCGAATCGTTGAACCAGCGCGCTCCGGCCCGGCGCTAACTACAATCACTTCGCCACCGTTCTTCTCCTTGAGCTGCAGCGCCTCTTCCAGTGCATAGGCGTCAGGCTCATTCATCGCCCATTGCAAATCGGCCTCGACAATCCACTTCCCGTTCGCAGCGATGCGCACCTGCGCGTCGCGGTCCGGAACCTGCTTGATGGCTACAACGATCTTCATCTTTCGGCTCTCCCGCGCTTCTCTGCAATCACTCCGGCAATCCGCGCGCCGCCAACTGCGCAATGTCCATCAGCTCCGGCGCGCTCTCGCCTTTTTCCGCAAACGCATCCCGGAACATCGTATTGCAGAAGGGGCATGCCGTGCCGACAACGCTCGCGCCTGTTGCGGCCAACTCGGCTGCACGCACATGGCTCACGCGCTCGCCCTTCTCTTCGCCGAGAAACACCAGCCCCCCGCCGGCGCCGCAACAAAAACTCCGTTCGTGCGAGCGCGGCGCTTCCACCAATTCTCCTGCCAGCGCAGCCACCTTTCGGGGTTCGTCATAAACGCCGCGATACCGCCCGAGATAGCACGGATCGTGGAACACAATCTTTTCCTGGCTTCGGATGGGCGGAAGTTGGCGAGCGAAGCGAGCCAAGAACTCGCTGTGATGCTCGACCTCGGGCGGCGTTCCGTACGCTTTCCAGTCCTCCTGAATGGTCCGTACGCAATGCGGGCAAATCGACACGATCTTCTTTACGCGATTCTGCTTGAGTGCTTCAAGGTTTGCCTCTGCCAATTGTTGGAAAAGGAGATCGTTGCCTAGCCGCCGCACCGGGTCCCCCGTGCAGCGCTCCTTGCGCAGCACGCCGAAGCTAGCTTTGAGGTAAGCGAAGATCTTAACCAAAGCCAAAACAATCTCGCGCCCACGAGGGTCAAATGCGCCCATGCATCCGAGCCACAAGCAGTACTCCTGCGTCCCGTCAAAAATAGGCAGGGAATTCTTCTCGACAAATTTGTCGCGCTCCGTCGGGCTGATGCCCAATGCATTGCTGCCTCGCTCCAAAACCAGAAAAAGCTTCGCCCCGTGATCGTCTTCCCACGCGCCCGTATTCACCGCCCCGCGCCGCAGGCCGACAATGATCGGCACGTGCTCGATCCCCACAGGGCACTGGAACTCGCACGCCCCGCATGTGGTGCACTCAAACACGGCCTCCTGCGCGTTGTACTTGCCCAGCAGCGGCTCCTCGGAATGCGGCCCGAATTCGTTGAGGTAGCCGCGCAGCCCGAGGACGATTTCTTTCGGGTTGAGCAGCTTGCCCGTATTGTTGGCCGGGCAATGCTCCATGCAGCGCCCGCATTCCACGCAGGAGTAAGCCTGCAAGCTGACCAGTTGGGTCAGATCCTTTCCCGCCACCAGCCCAAAGTCCTCGTCATCGGCAAGCGGGGGAATCTCAGCAAATCCGCCCCGCGAAAGGAAAATCGTAAAAGGGCTCAGCACCAGATGCAGGTGCTTGGTGTGAGGAATTACCGGCAAAAACGCGAGCAACGTGATCGTATGAGTCCACCACAGCACACGTGCGGCATCTCCCGTTCCCGGCACGAAGAACGCCGCCAGATAAGTGGTCATCAGTACGAAGATCAGCAGCGCAACCAGTCCCGATCCCCAGGAAACTTCGCCCAGCCACTTGGGCCGGACGACAAACCGCCGCACAAATAGTCCGAAGATGCCCACGGCGCAGGCCGCCGCGAATAGTGCCGCAACGTCGAAATAGAACTGCCCCACGCGTCCTGCCGGATCGAGAAACCCAAGCCCGAAAATCGCTGCGCAGTGGTTCAGCGTGACCAGCGCGAAGGCGCAGAACGCCCAGAAGACCATCGCGTGCGCCATGCCGGCCAGCGGCCGTTCGCGGATGACCTTACCCTGGAGCAGCACTTCCCAGACAAAATCGCGCACGCGCCTGCCGATGGGGAACAAATGAAAGCCCGGATCCTTCTTGGATTGGAGAATTTTGCCGAAGATAGGCCCGAACCGCCACCAGAAACCGAGAAGCGACAAAACTGCGAGGACCGCAAACAGAGCTCGCTCCCATGCGAAAAAGTGCTGGGGTTCAGCCAAAGTTGGGAGAAAAGCTGTCATGATCAAACTGGAAATCGAAGACAATCGATTCGCGTTGCCGATTTTGCCGCCCGGTTCAGCGAATTGCCGGCTTCGAATAGTATCCTAGCCGGTGCTGGCGCTCCCGATCGCGCTGCGCAGCATTCTTTCATTTTGGGGTATACGCTTGGCCAAGTATCTCGTCACCGGAGCCGCAGGGTTCATCGGGCGTTCGATTGCCGCCGCTTTACTCGAACATGGCGAATCCGTTCGCGGCATCGATAGCTTTATCACCGGCAAGCGCGCCAACCTCGCCGGCCTTGAAGCCATGGAATTCATTGAAGGCGACTTGGCCGATCCGGTGGTTTGCGCGAAAGCCTGCGTAGGCATGGAATTTGTTTTTCACGAGGCTGCGCTGGCCAGCGTTCCGCGTTCCGTCGCCGATCCCGTCGCCACCAACCGCAACTGCGTCGACGCCACCCTTAATGTGCTTGTGGCCGCCCGCGCTGCCGGTGTGCGCCGCGTTGTCTACGCCGGCTCTTCTTCGGTCTACGGCGATACGCCCACTCTCCCCAAGCGGGAAGACATGCTGCCCAACCCCATCAGTCCTTATGCGGTGGCCAAATTGGCAGGCGAGCACTATTTGAGCGCCTTTACGCGCGTTTACGGGCTGGAAACCGTCACCCTGCGCTACTTCAACGTCTTCGGCCCTTTTCAGGACCCCACTTCGCATTATTCCGGCGTGCTGGCCATCTTTTGCCGCAAACTGCTCGCTGGCGAGCAGCCGACGATCTACGGCGATGGCGAGCAGAGCCGCGACTTCACATTTATTGAGAATGTCGTTGCCGCCAACCTCCTGGCCGCATCCGCACCCGCCGAGAAGGTCTCCGGGAAAATGATGAACGTGGCTACCGGCTCGGCCATCACGCTGAATCAGGTCGTTGAGATTCTCAGTGAACTCACCGGCTACCGCGGCCAGCCGGCCTACGCCGAGTCGCGCTCCGGCGATATCAAGCACTCTCTTGCCGACATCAGCGGGGCGAGGGAATTGCTGGGCTATGTCCCGCTCGTCGATTTCCGCGAGGGACTCCGTCGCACCGTCAACTGGTACCGGACCACTCAGAACTAAGCTCAGTTCGCCGCCGCCCGCGTTTCTGGCCATTCGCTCAAGCAAACGCACTTCCTGTTTCCGAATACCGCGTCCACCGCGCTGCGAGCGCACACTCCACTGTGACCGCAATCACGCTTGTGATGCAGACCATTGACGAATGGTGCTCGATGGACGAAACTGTCTGGGATTTTCCCCAGCATAGCTGTTCGTTCTGAACGCCAGGGCCATCGCTTTTTGCCCCCATGGCGTGGGGCGAGGACGAGGCTCATGACGAGTTTTCGCTGCGTTGCGCGGCGGCAGGCCCTCGTGTTCCTTGCGGGAAATCCGGATGGAATTGCAGATGGCAGCAACCTCGCGCGCGGCCTGCTCTGATTGAGGTCTCCTTCCGTTGCCGAACGCTCTGTCCATCCACGAAGTCCTTGTCAGCAACTCTGCGACTCCTGCTCCCGTGAGCACGATCCGCTCCTCGTCCACCTCGCTGCGGGACCTTTGGCGTGTCGTTTGGCGCCGGCGCCGCTTCGTCATCGTCATCGAAGGGGCGCTGCTCGCGGCGTGTTTTCTCTACTGCCTCATCGCGCCCAATCAGTATGAAGCGGCCGCCCGCGTCGAGCTCCGCGCCGCGCCAATCTCATCGCTCAACCTTGATGGCGCTGAGGTGCAGGTTCCCACCTCGATTCTTTCCGCGCCCATCGCATTGGAAACGCTGGCCAGTGTTTTTCGCAGCGACCGGCTCGCCTGGCGCGTGATTGTCGCGCTCAAGCTTTCGACCGCTCCTGCCTTCTGCGGCAACTTTGCCAGCCGCTTTCCGGGCTTTGATCCCGAAAAGCCCGCGCCCGATGCCCAGGCCTGGCTTCTGGATCGTTTCTCGCGCCGCCTTCACGTGGAATCGGTTCCGCGCACCATGCTGGTCGAACTCCGCTTCCGCTCGCACGACGCCGCGCTTTCGGCCGCCATCGTCAACACGCTCATCGCCGCCTACAACGAGCAGGAAACCGAATCCCAGATTCAGGCCACTGCCCAGGCCGCAGGATGGCTCAGTACGCAGCTCGCAGATCTGAAGACACACGTTGACCGGGACGAGCAGCGCTTGGCGCAGTTTGAAGATCAGCACGGCATCGTGAGCACACCGGGGATTATGCCGAACGGCGAGACCGGAGAAACCGAGCACAGTTCGGCGCTGCTTGAGATCGACCTGCTCAGCCGCCAGCTCGTTGCCGCGACAACGGATCGAATTCTCGCCGAAGCGGAGTATCGCGCCGCTTCTCAAGGTGATCCGGAGACAGTCATTGCATCCGATCCACACCTGCAAGCTGACAACGCGAGCTTCGCAACCGCCCTTCTCGAGCAGATTCACGCCAGGCGTAGCGATCTTGAGCAGGAACAGGCTCAGCTCAGCACCGAGCACGGTCCGGGCTTTCCCCGCGTCGTCGAAATTGGCCGCCAATTGCAGGATCTCGACCGGCAAAAACAGGCCGAGGACGCGAAACTTGTCGAACGCTTCCATTCCAACTGGCAAACGGCCCTCGATCGCGAGCAGTCGGTGCGCAACAGCCTCGAGCAGGCTACCAACCAGGGCATGAAGCTGAACCAGGCTGCAACTGAATACGCCGTGATGCGTCAGGAAGTCAATGCAAGCCACGATTTGTACCTGCGAGTCGAGGGCAAAGCCGAGGAGGCAGGCCTTGCTGCCGGTGTACGTGCGTCCAATATTTCTGTGGTTGATTGCGCGCGCCAGCCGGTGAAACCGGTTGCTCCCGATCTCGCTCTATCTCGCGATCACGTTTTTCGTCGGGCTTTGGGTCGCTCTAGGCGCCACGCTGTTGCGCGAGTCGCTCGGGTCGCCAATTGGCCCGGCGCTGCTCGCCCTGGTTGTCCTGCTCGGCGCCGGTGCCTCAACTTGTGCACAAGCGCCCACTCCGAATACATCGGGTTTGCCTGCGGGCGTCGCCAGCTTTCCGCAAACGCAGGAGACCAGGAGCGTGCCCAATCCCAAGGACGCGCCCGCCATCTGGAACGATGCCGGCGGCGCCCTACACGCACCTGGCGCTCCAACCTCTGCGAACGCGCAGCCAGCCGCTCCCATGCCTGCGCCCATCGGTCCGGGAGACTTTCTCGACATCGCCGAGTACCACACGCCGGAATTTCATTCCACAGTCCGTGTGTCGACTGCGGGTACGGTCACGCTTCCTTTGATTGGCGAAGTGAAGCTCGCAGGCATGGACGAGCAAGCGGCCGCGCGCACGATCGAAGAGGCTCTGCTAGCCAAGGGCATGCTCTTGCATCCGCTTGTTTCCGTCCTGGTCACTTCCTACGTCGGCCAGGATGTGAGCGTCCTCGGCGAAGTCACGCGCCCCGGCGTTTATCCCTTCACCGTCCACCATCGCCTGCTCGATCTGCTCTCCGCCGCGTCTGGTCTTTCGCCCAACGCTGGGCGGCTCGTGAATGTGTTTCATCAGAGCGATCCGAAGACTTCGCACGCTGTTGTGCTCGATCCCAGCGGTACTGACACATCTTCCGACCACAATCCCGAGCTGAGTCCCGGCGACACGGTCCAGGTGAGCCGCGCCGGACTCGTCTACGTCGTGGGCGACGTGATCCGCCCCGGCGGATTCCCGGTCGATCCCGTCCAGGGGCTCACCGTGGTGCAGGCGCTCTCGCTCGCCTGGGGGCCGTCGCAGAATGCTGCCGTCGGCAAGGTGCTTCTGATTCGAGAACAAAAGGGCGGTCGCGCCATGATTGCGCTCAACATCCGCCGCATGATGCGCGGCCAGGACCCGGATCAGCCGGTGCAGGATCGTGACATTCTCTATGTTCCCGACTCCATCGCCAGGAATCTCATCAATCGCACACTGGAGTCCGCAATCCAGTCTACGATTGGCGTCACCATTTACTCAGCATTGGTCTACTCGCAGCGGTATTAGGGTCTGCTAACACTGCTGAGGTGGCGGCGACGGGAGCCGGTATTTCTTAGTTCTAGGCGCGAGGAGCGAACTGTAGTGAGCTACTGGAGCGACGAGCAACGACGAAATGGGGAAAACCGGCCCCGTCCCTCCGGGTTGTGGCGCAAATTAAGGAACACTTCGTTCTTGCCCTCGCCAGTGGGGCCACCACAGTCTTCGGGCGCGGCCTCGTCTGCCTTAATTTGCGCGACAACGCCATCCACCCCAGCAGTGTTAACAGACCCTATGAGGCGACGATGAGAAGGATCGCGTGGATATGGCTCCTCCTCTTCGCATTTACGATTCCTTGGGAGTACTCCCTCGATCTCGGCGAACTACTCGGGAACGCGGCCCGCATCGCGGGTTTGCTGGTGCTGCTCGCCGCGATTCCGGCGATTCTGCAAGCGGGCCGCATGCGCACTCCTGGCGCGTTTTGGGGTCTCACACTCGCGCTCTTTCTCTGGTTTTGCAGTTCGTATTTCTGGACCATCGATCCGGTCGCGACCTTGGAGAAGATTCGCGGCTATTTCCAGGAGATGATGATTGTCTGGCTGATGTGGGAGCTTGCCGATACACCCGCCGATCTGCGCTCTCTGCTGCGCGCGACCGTGGCCGGCAGTTGGGTGCTTGCCCTTCTCACGCTGGCTGCTTTCAGCTCGCCTGAGGCCATCGCCGGCCAGGTCCGTTTCGCCGCGTATGCACAGGATCCCAACGAAGTCGCGCGATTCCTTGATCTTGGCTTTCCTTTGGCAGCGCTTCTCGTCAACTGCGAGCGCCGCTGGCCTCCGCGCCTGTTGGCACTTGGCTTTTTCCCGCTGGGGATTCTTGCTGTCCTATTGACGGCTTCGCGGGAAGGTTTCCTGGCCGCCGTCATTGGACTCGTCGGCTCCCTGATTCTTCTCACGCGTGGCCACGCCCGCCGCGTCGTTGCCGCTGTCTTCGCGCTGCCGCTTTTTCTGGCGGCACTCTGGTTCATTGTTCCTGGTGGTACGCTGGCGCGGCTCGCCACCATCCCCGAACAACTCCGAACCGGCGATCTGAATCAACGCTTCAACATCTGGTCCGCCGGATGGCGCGCGTTCGCGCACGCGCCAAGCCTTGGTACGGGAGCAGGCTCATTCGTCGCCGCCGCACATCTTTCGCCCATTGACACGGCGCATAACACCGCGCTTTCCATCGCTGTGAGCGGAGGCCTGTGCGCGTTGTTCCTGGCTTCGGCCCTCGTCTTGCTCGCAGTTCGCTACGCGCTTCGGACGAGTGGCCCTCTGCGTCTCGCGCTCATCGCTTCACTGCTGGTCTGGATTCTCACCTCGCTCGTCGCCACTGTTGAAGAGAACCGAACCACATGGTTGCTGATGGCCGTTGTTGCTGTTGCCGGCCGTCTCGCGTTGGACAATCCCGCTGGGCTCGCCGTGTGTTTCTCTGCGCATCCGCTGCTTCCTGCGCCCTCATCAGAACCGCAGCTCACTCCACAACCGGAATCCTAGAGGACGCCTCCGCAACCATGTCAGTCGCCCCGCCCATTGCCGTGCCTTCTCGGACCCTCAGCATCAATCGCGCCATCTTCCGCGCCGCTGTTTCGGTCGGCGCTGCGGGAATCCTTGTTAAAATCCTCGCCACGTTCAAGGAAGTCGCGGTGGCCTCGGTTTATGGCCGCTCCGACGCCATGGACGCATTTCTGGCCGCAGCGCTCATCCCCGGTCTGCTCGTCAACCTCATCTCGGAATCGATGAATCAGGCGCTTGTGCCCACGCTCGTCCGGGTGAGGGAACAGGAGGGCCGCGAACGCGCCCAGCAGCTTCTGTCGAACTCCATGCTCTGGATGTGCCTGTTCCTCGCCGCCGCCAGCGCCCTCATGGCTCTTGCCGCCCGCGGTTTCTTCCCGCTCATCGCCTCGCACTTTGCTCCCGCCAAGCTCACCCTTGCCGTGCACTTGTTCTACGGCCTTCTACCAATTGTTCTCATCACGGGAATCGCCACCAACTGCACCGCGGTCCTCAGCACGGTTGATCGATTTGCCGTTCCGGCTCTCGCACCTATTGTGATTTCGATCGCGATCATCTTTGGGGCGCTCTCCTTTTGCGGCCGCTTTGGCATCTGGGCGATGGTTTGGTCCACGCTGATCGGTTCGCTCCTCCATGCCGGTCTTGTCGCCTGGATGATGCACAGGCGCGGCTATTGCTTTCGCTTGCGCTGGCACGGAATGGACGAGCCAACCCGCGAGGTCGCCGGCCAATACGGCCCAGTGCTGCTCTCGAGCGTGGTGTCCTCGGGCGGCCTGCTCGTCGATCAGGCGATGGCAGCGATGCTGATTGCCGGCAGCGTCTCTGCCCTGGTGTACGCCAATCGCTTTGTCAGCGTGGTGCTCACTCTGTTGGCCGGCGCCATCTCCACCGCCATCGTGCCGTATCTTTCGCGCATGATCGCCTTCCACGACTGGAACGGCTGCCGCCACACTCTTCGCACCTGGGTGCGGCTCACGGCCCTTGTTTCCGTGCCCATCGCCGTCTTGCTGATCGCCGGTGCGCGTCCTCTGGTTCGCATCGCCCTTCAGCACGGCCAGTTCGGTCCGCGCGACACCGCCGTCGTTGCCTCCGTTCTCGCCATGTACGCCGTTCAAATCCCATTCTTCGTCGTCAGTCGCGTTTATTACCGCTTTGTAGTCGCCATGCGCCGTACCGACCTGATTCTTTACTGCGGCATTCTCAACCTCGGGCTCGACGTCGTGCTCAATCTCGTTCTCATGCGCTGGTTTGGCGTAGCAGGAATCGCACTTGCGACGTCGCTCTGGACCGTCAGCACATTTTTCTATCTCTGGTACTGGAGCAGGAAATTGCTAGCGCAAGCTTTTGCCGCGGAGGCTGCCGCATGATTCCTGCGCCGGCCGAGTATCTTCTCCGCTGCGATGACCTTTGTCCGGCCACCCCGGTCGAACGCTGGCAGCGCGTCGAATCGCTGATTAGGGAATTCAGTCTTCAACCGATCCTCGCCGTCGTTCCCGACAACCGCGATCCAGCACTCGATGTGGCAACTCCGGATCCTGCCTTTTGGCGGCGCATACACACATTGGAAGTCTCTGGGGCAGTTGTTGGCCTGCACGGCTTTCGCCATGTTTGCGCGAGCCATGGCCGCAGTCTCCTGCCGCTCGCCCGCAATTCGGAGTTTGCCGGTGTGCCCACCCAAACCCAGCGTGCGTGGATCATCGAGGGTCTGCGCATTTTGCGCGCACACGGGCTTAACCCAAGAATCTGGGTCGCGCCGCGGCATGGCTTCGATCGCAACACCCTTGACGCGCTTGGCGCCGAAGGAATCGCGCTGCTCTCCGACGGCTTCGCGCGCATTCCCTTCCGGCGTGGCGGCGCGACCTGGATTCCACAGCAGCTTTGGGGCCCCGTCGACAAACCGAAGGGCCTCTGGACAATCTGCGTGCATGCCAACACCGCCTCGGATGCAGACATTTCCGCCCTGCACGCATTTCTATCCGCCCATGCCGATCAGTTCACCTCCGTCGATCGTGTCCTCTTTCGCATTCAGCCCACCACCTTGACCCTGGCTGAAAATCTCTACGCCGAAGCCGCGCTGTGGCGGCTCAGAGCTTCTCGTGCCGTCAGGCTTGTCCGCCATTTGACGCTCTTCTAATCGAGCAGCGCCTTGTAAAGCAGTTCCCACTGATTGAGCACGCGGTCCATGCTGAACTCATTGATGACCCGTCGTTGTGCGCACTCGCCCATCGCATAGCGTTCCTCCGGCGGCATCTGCATCAGTTTTGTCATCGATTCGCCCAGGCTGATTGGATCCGCCGCATTTGCGAGCCAGCCGTTCACGCCGTCGACCACCACTTCCCGGGTTCCCTGCACATCGGTAGCCACTGCCGGCACTCCGCATGCGCCAGCCTCCAGCAAAACCATCGGTAGCCCCTCGTAGCGGGATGACAAAACGAACCCATCCGCGGCCTGCATCCAATGTTCGACATTCGGCTCGAAGCCGAGAAACCGGACCCGCCGCGTCAGGCCAAGTTGAGCCGCCTGCCTCATCAGCTCCGTCTCCAGCGGGCCAGTCCCCAGAATTAAAAGACGTGCATTCTCCGGCGCCCTGGCCATTGCCCGCAGCAGAGTCGGATAGTCTTTCACGGCCTCCAGCCTGCCCACGGCCACCCAAAGAAACTCGTCTGTCAATTCAAGCTGCCGCCGGGCCGCGATCCGAGCCTGAGTTTTCGGCGCCCATGCATCCACTTCAATTCCGTTACCGAGAATAGATAAGCGCTCTTCGCGCACCATACCTGCGGCCAGATGCGACACCGCCGTTGCGTGGCTGACGGCGGTTACATGATCGGGCAGCCAGCGACTGAATGCATAGCCGAAGCGGCGGCCTCTCTTGCCCGTGCTGGAACTGTGCAACGTGTCGATCACAACCGGGACGGCCGCAGCCAAACGCGACCAGCGGCAAAGCCAGGCAGCATGCGGCAGGTGCGCGTGCAGAACGTCCGGCTGCTCGCGCCTGAGCCAGCGATGAAAGCGAATCCACCCGAGAGGATCCGCGAGTCCCTTGCGCATCTCAAGGCTCGTGAACGCCACGCCGCATGCGCGCAGCTCAGACGCCGCCGCGCCACCGTCGCCGGAAAGTGCAACCACGCTCACGCGCCAGCCACGCCGGCGCAGCCCTTTGGCCAGCAGCATGGCTTGCCGTTCCGCCCCGCCAATGCGGTTCAGGCCAGGGATCGCGATCGCTGCGTGGCTCATGTTTGCCTCCACGCATGCGCATCGATCAACTCCTCATACGACTCGATAGCCCGCTCGAAAGCAAACTCATTCGACTGCCACTTTTTCTCGATCTCGGATTTGCGCGTCCGTTGCCGCTCGCGAAGGGGAGAACCAAGCGCGACCGTCGCTGTGCAGACGGCGGCGATCAACAGGGAGACGGCAATCAATGGTAACGACAGGGCGCACAAAATCCCTGTGAGAGCAAAACCAAACCAAGGACGGAACACTGCATTTCTCCAGCGACACAACTGCGACGTCCCGGGCCGCATCCGGCGCCGGAGACATTCAAAGACGCTTCGTGATGGATCTGCCTCGGACCGGCGCAACTGGAGCGGGCTCTGCCGCGGTTGATGCGGCCTCATCGTGCGCAGGAATACGAGACGATAGCTTTTGAATTGCTTTGGCGGGATTCTTCCTCGACGAATTCCGGCGGTGCTCTAAGTAGTTAAAGCCCTAAGTTACGACGGCCCGGCACGCCCGATCCTTCTTCGTCTGAGCAAGGCTCCCTCGACAACGCGAGAGTGACCCTGGTAACACTTCCCAAAGCGGGGTGTGGAAAAACTGTACTGAAACTGTACCCAAAGGAAACATCCAATCAGAAAAAATGTCAAGGAATAAATTTCCACAGGAAAAATCGGCCTGTTGATTACTTTTGTGCAGAACTCGAAACCCAATGCGAGCTGATCTCATGCGCTTTTTCCACTGCCACCCTCTCCGTCGTTCCGGCGGACGACGCGAAGAAACTCTGGGGAAACCGCTCACCCGGTCTCACTGCTTCGAGCGCCGCCACGATCGTCGTGGCGAGTGCCTCAACGGAGATTTCCGGTGCAAGCCACGCGCCAAGGCGGCCGCGCAACAGATCCACAACTCCGCCTGATGCCGGAGTGGCCACAATAGGCAATCCAGCTGCCGCGGCTTCCAGCAGAGCGTTCGGCATGCCTTCATGGCGCGATGGCAGCACAATGAGCGTCGCGCAGGAGAAGAATGCGTAGGGCGGATCGACGTGGCCCGTGAAGCAGACTGCATCTTCCAATCCCAACTCGCGGCAGAGCGTCTTGAGAGCCTGCTCTTCCCGGCCCGCGCCAACCAGGTTCAGCTTGACATCGGGAAACCGCTGCCGTACCACGGCGAGCGCTTTCAGCAGCAGATCGAAGCCCTTCTCATGCGACAGCCTTCCCACAGCCAACAACTGCGGACCCGCGCCGCCCTCTGCCGCTGGCGCGCACAGGGCTGCTCGAATTCCCGCCAGATCGACGGGATTCGGCAGGACAGCAATTTGTTCCTCGCCGATTCCCGCAGCCTGCGCTAGATCTCTCGCCATGTCTCGCGACTGGCAGATCACATGGTCGGAGTTTCGATAGAGCAGCCGATAGAGCAGGCGCGTGAACCGCGGCAGACGCCCGAATGCCATAACAGACGTTGCCGTGGCATTCTGGCGCACCAGGACCGACGTGTTGGCTGGAAACAGCGGCCGCAGCATCAAGACCAGGAAGCTGACCTCTGCTGCCCCCGTAAGCACAACCTGCGGCCGAAGCCGACATATCAGGCGCAGCAGTGGCCATGCTCCTGCGCGCGCTCGCCGCGCTCCCAGCGGATACACGCTCACCCATGCGGGCAAAGATTCTCCGCTTCGATCCCTTTGCCTCACAAGGCCCAAATGCACCTCGTACTTCTCCTGCGACAATCCGCGCGCCAGCAGAGCGATAACGTGTTCGGCTCCGCCGCCGCCCAAATGCGAAAGAAGCAGGAGGATTTTTGTTCGTCGCGCCATCGCTTCCCTTCGCCAGACTTTTCCGAGAGGGAAACCATTCTCGCCTAAAGCTGAGTCTTGAAGTGTGTTCACAGTCACTGACTGTGCATTGGATTGCTCTAATCTTGGTGTTTCAAATTGATACACTGGCCCTCGAATCCCACCAGAATCTGCAGACCACCCCTCACATTTGGGGATCTTCACGTGGCGCAGGAAATCAATGGCAGATTCAGGGACTCTTTCCTTCCATCTATCTTCAGCATTCAACGAACAGTCCACCATCCTCCTCGGCGTGACGACGCAGGAGCTATGCCTGATTCTCGGAGCGCGCTTGCGCGTACTGCGCCGCTCTGGATTTCGTGTCATCCTCGTCTCAGGCCCCGGCGAACTGCTTGAGCGCACAGCCTCTCGCACCGGAGTGGAATCGATCGCTCTTCCTATGCACCGCTGCATCGCTCCTCTTGCCGATCTCGTTGCGCTGGTTCGCCTCTGGTGGATCCTTGGCAACTGCAAGCCTGATCTCGTCGAGTTCAGCACACCGAAGGCCGGTTTGCTGGGCATGCTCGCGGCCCGTGTGCGTGGTGTGCCCAGGCGTGTCTACATGCTGCGCGGGCTCAAGCTCGAAAGGTCGCGCGGCTTCAAACGCTGGATTCTGCTCACCGCCGAGCATGTGGCTTGCTCCTGCGCGCATATCGTACTCTGCAACAGCAAAAGTCTCCGCGCTGAGGCACTGGCGCTCGGCCTTGCTCCCGCAGCCAAGTTGGTGGTGCTGGGTGAGGGAAGCAGCAACGGCGTCGATGTGGAGCGCTTCTCGCCCGGGCCCAGCGCGGTGCGCGACCACTTCGCGATTCCTCGCGAAGCACCCGTCGTGGGCTTCGTCGGCCGCCTGACGCGCGACAAAGGCCTGCCCGAACTCATCGAGGCATTCGATCGAATTCTGCTCGCCGAGCCCTCAGCACATCTGCTGCTCGTGGGCTGGTTCGACCGCGCCGAGGACGCTCTCGATGCCGGGTTGCGCCACCGCATCCTCAATCATCCGCGCATTCATTGTTCGGGATTCGTGAGCGACACCGCGCCCTTCTACCGCGGCATGGAGGTGATGGTTCTTCCCACTTGGCGCGAGGGATTTCCCAATGCGGTTCTGGAGTCCGCGGCAACCGGCATTCCGGTTGTAACCACAGAATCCACTGGCGCCCGCGATGCGGTTGTTGCAGAAGTGACCAGTCTCCTCATTCCGCCCGGCTATCCCGAGGCGATCGTCGAAGCGGTCGTCAAACTCCTCCGCGATCCGGATCGACGCTTCTATATGGGCCGCGCGGCCCGTGCCTGGGTGACTGAACATTACTCCGAGGAGCGGGTCCTTGGCCTGACCGCGGAGTACTACCGAAGCCTGCTTGATGCAGGGCCGGTCACGCAGCTTCAGAACGCTTAGTTCTGGGCTCTCATCCAAACCGGTTTTGGCAAAATTAAAGGAAAGCGCTCTACGATGAGCGGAGCCCAGGTCTTTCGATCTTCCCCAGCAGGAAGATGTATGCCGCGATCCCGATGACCAGGTAAATTGCTGCGACGCGAAAGACCCATACGTAAGAATGTGTAACCGAAACCAGATACCCGGTAACGATGGGCGCGGCGATTCCCGAGATTTGGTTGGAGAAGTTGATGATCCCTCCCACTTTGCCAACGTCGTTGCGGGCGGCAATGAGAGAGGGCAATGACCATCCCACAGGAGACGCAGCGGACAGGCCGCCGATCGAGATGCTGATCCAAATGAGAGCCAGAGTTGTGCTGTGTGTGTGCCCGGCTCCAAAGATGCCGAGGCCGAACGCGGTTCCACCGATGAGAACCGTTCGACGCACCGCACTTCCGCTCCATGCGCGCTTGATCAGCAGGTCCACGAGCCAGCCCCCGAGGGCCAGATCGGTGAACGTCGCGAAGAGCCAGGGCACACTCGTGTAGATAAACGAATGCATTTGGTCAAGGTGAAGACCAAACAAAAGGTAGCTGGGCAGCCAGGTAAGAAGGAGATAGAAGACGTAATTGTAGGAGCCAAAACCGATCGCGAGCCCAAGCACCTTGCGGTCGGCCAGGAGATGAAACAGCGATGAAGCGGGTTCATTGGCAGCTTTGTCATTCGTGGATTCCTGATTCGCGCCCTGGATATGGCGGCGTTCTATTTCGCTGAGGCGAGGCTCATCGTCGGGGTCGCGGTACATCCGCCTGAAACAGAGGAAATAGAGCGCACTCAAAAAGCCGGTGAGGGCGAAGCTCCAGCGCCAGCCGGCCTCAATCAGCACGAAGCCCATGAGGGGAATGCCGGCTACCGATGCAAATTTGGCGGCCGCATCGAATAGCGAGGTCGCAAAGCTGCGCTCATTCTGGGGGAACCAGGCGCCGATGGCCTTGGCATTCGCTGGGAAAGTGGGAGCTTCACCAACACCGAGTAAGAAGCGGGCAGCAAACAGGCCGCCAATCGAAGGTGTGGCGGCTGCGCCGAAGGTCGCCACGCTCCAGAGCAACGTGCCAATTCGGCCGATGCGTTTCACCCCGAATTTGTCGAGGATCACGCCGATTGGCAACTGGAGTGCGGCGTACGTGATGTTGTAAGCGCCGGAAAGATACCCAAAGGCGATGTCGGAGATGCCAAACGAGGCAATGAGCGCGCCGTGAGCGACAGAGAGGTTTACTCGATCGAAGTAGTTGACAAGCACGCCAATGCCGAGGAGCCAGGCGATGCGCCAGCGGTGCATGGGAATCCGTTGCATCACCTGTTTTGGTTCTCCGGCCAAGACGACCTCTTATACCGTCGCTCGGGTCGCGCCCGTCGATATACCGCCGTCCACCAGGAGAATCTGGCCCGTAATATAGGCGCTTGCGTCCGACGCCAGGAAGACCACCGCGCCATCCAGGTCGTTGGGCTGCCCTGGACGTTTCAGCGGAATGCGGTCGGTGATGTACTCGACCCAGTTTTCATTCTCATAGAGGACCGCGTTCTGTTTTGTCCGGAACCAACCCGGCGCCAGGCAGTTCACTGTGATTCCCGACGGTCCCCACTCATCTGCCAGGCTCATGGTCAGTTGTTTGATTCCTCCGCGGCTGGCGCAATACGGGGCGATTTCCGCGTATCCAAACACACTCGTGACCGAACCGATATTGATGATGCGACCGTAGCCTCGCTTCACCATATGCCGCGCAAACGCCTGTGCGACAAAAAATGCTCCCCGCAGATTGGTTTCAAGCACCAGATCCCAATCGTCAGGCGTAATCTCCAACGCGGGTTTCCTCACGTTGCAGCCGGCGTTGTTCACCAGAATGTCGATCTTGCCAAAGTGGCTCCAGGCGCTTTCGGCCGCCCGTCCGATCCCGTCAACATCTCGCACATCCAATTTGAGCGGCAACACTTTTCGCCCCATCCCCTCGATCTCGTCCTGAAATGGTTTCAGGTCGGGCAGGTGCCGGCTGGTGATCACCAGATCGGCGCCGGCTCGCGCGAGCGCTCGGCCCAGGTATTGGCCGAGTCCCCGGCTGGCGCCCGTCACGACCGCAGTCTTGCCAGTCAAATCGAATAAAGTCGCGCTCATCAACTTCCCCTCACGGCTCAAGAACCACCTTCATCAGCCCCGGCTCATGCGCATGCAGCCGTTCGAACCATCCGGCCGCATCGCTCAAAGGGGCCACTGCGGAGATCAACGGCTCAACGCGGATAGCTCCTTTCTGCATCAGAGAAATACACTCCGGATATTCTCCTGCTGAAGCACACGACCCCAGCAGACGGAGCTGACGGCTGACGACCCTCTGCAGCGGAATCTCCACCCTGGGCGAGACGTTGCCGATCAACGTCACGGTTCCTCCCGAGCATACACATTCGATCGCTGTCGTGATCGGCTCCTGCGCGCCAACCGCCTCAACCGCGATCTCTGCCCCGCGGCCATCCGTAACGCCAAGGACCCGCGAAACGATTTCGGACCCCGAGCCAAGGAATGTATCCGTCGCCCCGAGATCCCGCGCCATCTTCAACCGGGTCTCATCCACATCGACTGCGAACACGCGATCGCATCCATAGTGGCGAAATGTCTGGACACTCAAAAGGCCGATCATGCCGGCTCCAATCACTACCGCCGTCGAGCCCGGCCGGATCGCGGTAATCTTCGCCGCATGAACCGCGACCGAAACGGCTTCGATCAGAGCCGCATGGGCAAACGAGAACTCGTCCGGCAGGGCGTAAACGATCCGTGCCGGCACCGACACATATTCGGCGAACGCACCGTTACGCCGATACTCGCCGCACGAAACTCCCAGCACCTGCCGCTTCTCGCAAAGATTCACCGCGCCGGCCGCGCAAAACCGGCACGCACCGCAAGAGATCGTCGAATCGAAGGTCACGCGGTCGCCTGGCTTGAAACTTTGCACGTTGCGTCCTGCGCTATGAACGATGCCGGCGGCTTCGTGGCCCATGATCAAGGGCGGAATCCGGCGTCCAGTGCTGCCGTCGTAGCCGTGCACATCGCTGCCACAAATGCCGCACGCCTTGACCCGGATCAACATATCCTCATGCCCAAACTCGGGGATGGGGACATCCTCTAGCTTCAATTCGTTATATTTCTCAAGCAGTAGCGCCCGCATCGTATGCGTTCCTTCACCCCGTCTCGCCGTCGCTGCCAAACAAATCGCGCTGCTCGCCGCTCGGCTTCGGCGCTTCGGCACGCTTACGTCCGGCAGCCCCGATCAGGCTCAACACTTCGAGCGCCTGAACCGCCTGCCGCGGTACATAAACCCGCTGCGTGTTCGAACGCGTGTCGGGAGGAGTCAGAAGCAATCCGGCGCCGTCAACCAGGCTCCGATCATTGGCCGCCAGGCCTTCTAACTCATCGCCATCCTGAAATGTGAGCCGCATCCACAGCCCCGCCGTGCGTGGCCGCAGCGAAAATCGCTTGCGCACCATCCGCTCAGGATCAGCCTGATCCGCCGGACCTGCGGGCAAGGCGCGCACATAGCACATCCATTTCACCTGTTCCCAGCCCATGCGTACGACTCTGCCGGCCAAGTCGAGAAACTCCAGCTCCGGCTTGCCCTGCCCAAACTCGCCCGTCACGTAACCGGCGAACCAATCTCGGGAGAACTTGCGCACAATGACAGGTTTGCGTGCCGAGGCCATCGCTCTGGATTGTCGCACGAGCAACCGTAGAGGTGTGCCGGCGGCTATTGCACGATCTGGCTACCCCTCGACGCGCCCCGCCACACCTGAAAAGTTGCGACACTGGTGCAAGTTGGCTAGCCTTCCACCGCGACTTGTGTTAATGTCTTTGTTTGCAAGTTGTTGTGTGTCTCACCATAACGGCAGCATCATCAGTCACTTGGGCTGCGGTCCAGACGGCGGAATCAGGTTAGAACATGCCCGACTATATCTACCTCCTGGAGAACCGGCTCTCGGCTGACCAGCGCAATGCCCTCGCGCAATTGCGAACCGCGGCGCGCGACGCGGGTACCATCCTCTTTCTCACCGGGGACGCCGTCCGAGACCTGACCAGCGGCCATGCCGTTCGCGAGCTTGAGGTCGCCGTCCATGGCAACGCCCTTAAGCTCAAGAAACCATTGGAGAAACTCGGCGGAAAGATCTGGGGAGAAGACGAGGCTTCCCGTAGTCTTTACCTCTGCTTTCCGGGCACCGTCCGGGTCAATGTGGTCAGCACGCACCGCATCGAGTATCCAAAGCCCGGCAAGCCAGTCTTTTATCCCGCCTCAATTCATGAGGACCTTCGCAGGCGCGACTTCACCGTCAATTCCATGGCCATTTCTCTCAATGAGGGCTCGTACGGCCTTCTGATGGACCCACTGAACGGCGCTGCCGACATTGAGTTGCGCGCCTTGCGTCTCGTCTCCAACTATGGCTTCATTGAAGATCCTTCGCTCCTCATCCGCGTCATGCGCTTCCGTGCGCGCCTGGGTTGGGAGATGGACCCCAGAACCCAATCCCGCTACGACAATGCCAAGAGCGAAGGCGTCATCGAGTTCCTTTCCGCACACTCTCGCAAAGAAGAACTGGAGCAGATTGGCCACGAAGAAGACGGCCTCAAGGTTCTGCGTGCTCTCGAAGCCGAAGGATGGATGAAGATTCTGTTTCCGGCGTGGACCTCCGCCAAGGCCGATGAGGCCAAGCTGAATACCCTTCATGATCTTGCGGTGCAACTCCTCTTGCAGGGTGTTCATCCCGACATGTCCGCTGCGCAGATGCAACTTCTCACAGCCAAGCTGCCGTCGCGCGATCTGTCGGCGCTCAAGAAATCAATCCTGCGTCCCGGCTTCGTCGACGAATGGAACAAGCTGGACTCGCTGGCTTCTGGCTTCGCCAAGACGCTCCTGTCTAAGCAGAACGCCAAGCCTTCTGCATGTTTCAAGTTGTTCATGAGCTATGACCCTGAAGCGATTCTTTGGCTTGGATTTACAAGCAAAGACAAATCTGTCCAGGAGCGCTTCAATAACTTCCTCAAAGTTTGGCCGGAGGCTCATCAGCGCATCCCCTATGTGCTCATGCAAGAGATGCGCATTACCCCCGAGCTGCCCATCTATGCCGAGCTTAAGCAGAAGATCTTCCTCGAGCTGATTGATGGCAAGTTGACCACTCCGGAAGAGATGCGCGCATTCCTTGAACCGTTCTCGCCGCCTGCGCCTCCTCCGCAAGTCACCATCAAGCGCTCGCGCGCGAAACGCGCAGGAGCCAGAATCAAGGAGCAGGCAATCGAAGAAGAGGAGTCCGAAGACGCCTTGCCGGAAGAGGATCTGGAGATCGGCGGGGACGACGAAGAGCTCGATCTCTCTATTCTGCCCAAGGGCGCGCTGGCCGATGGGATTGAAGACGATTCTGAGGGCGAGGAAGAAGAAGAGCTGGACGGGGACGAAACCGATTCGGTTCCGAGCAAGAAACTCAAAGGCAAGAAAGGCCAAAAGCCGGCGGCCATTGGCAAGCGAGTCCACGGCCTCAAGCCGCCTGTGGTCAAGCCAGCTACTGCAGCCGCTTCTGCGAAACCTGCTCCAGCCAAGTCTGCGGCTGCTCCTTCATCGAAGAAACCCGCACCAGCGGCTGCACCGGCAAAGCCCATCGCCAAGCCGGCGGCAAAGGCTGTTGCCAAACCGGCAAAAGCTGCAGCCAAGGCGCCTGCGAAAAAACACGCCCCGGCCAAGGCCGCTCGGCCAAAGCCCAAGGCAAAGCCGGCTCCCAAGCCTGTCAAAAAGGCGCATAAGAAGCCTGCAAAACCGGCCGCAAAGAA
The DNA here is from genome assembly GCA_052145255.1 of Occallatibacter sp. Lineage (GTDB taxonomy): Bacteria > Acidobacteriota > Terriglobia > Terriglobales > Acidobacteriaceae > Telmatobacter. Next base: position 55,256 of record JBKQOX010000001.1, on the reverse strand, counting down.
GACCGCTCCGAAAAAAGGCAAGAAGCGGTAATTGGTCGGCAGGCGTCCGCTTCGCAAACGTGGCATTCACGAGATTGACAGGTCGGATCCCGATTTCGGCTCAGGCCCAAATTCATCAAACGTTTGCATTCTCTTTGCCTGATTGTTTTACTCTGTTCTTGGTTCCCAGCGGTCAAATGATCCCGAGCATCTCAAACGGCCGCGGGACGAGGACTGACGGTTTTGAGCCAATCCGTGTTTGTTCTGGAAGACGACGCCGATATAGCAAGGCTGGTGCAACATCATCTCGAGGCGGCGGGCTTTGAAGCTCGTTTGTTTCACACCCCCACCAATCTCATCCCCGACGCGGAGCGCAGGCCGCCCGCCTTGTTTCTGCTCGACATCATGGTTCCCGGTGGCGACGGACTCGATGTTTGCCGGCGTCTGCGCAATCATGCAGGCCTTTCTACGATTCCCATCATCTTTCTCACCGCCCGTGCCGGAGAAAACGATCGCGTCCTCGGCCTCGACCTTGGAGCGGACGATTATATTACCAAGCCGTTTTCCACGCGCGAGCTGGTGGCGCGCGTTAAAGCCGTGCTGCGCCGGTTCGAAAGGCCCACGTCGCCATCCATCATCAGCTTTGAAGAGATCATCATTGACGCCGGGGCCATGCAGCTCAAGGTTCGAGGCGAGCTCACAACCACCACCGCCACCGAGTTCCGCCTGCTCGACTATTTGGCCCGCCATCCTGGACGCGTCTTCAGCCGCGATCACCTCCTCGACGCTGTCTGGGGTGACGCACGCTTTGTCACGCCCCGCTCTGTCGATGTATACGTGCGCCGAATCCGTGAGAAAATCGAGATCGACCCGGAGAATCCGCGCTACCTCAAGACCGTGCGCGGCGCCGGCTATCGCTTTGAATTGCCCAAGGGCGAGTAAGAACGAGCCATTAGCTTTCTGCCCTCAGCTTTCCGCTCCTTCTTTCTGGGAGCCAATATTGCTCCGCGCCCCTCGAACGAGCTGACGACTGAAAGCTGATCGCTGAAAGCTGTTTTCCCATGACCTCCAAAGTCTTTGCCAGACTGCTCGGTCTCTTCATCGTCCTTCTCGTGCTCTACACGGTGGCGAGCGCGTTTGTCTTCATCGTGTTCGGTGATGGCTCGGGCCAGACCACATTGAGCGCGTTTGGGCGCGACACGCTCTTGTTAGGCCTTATCGCGCTTGCCGTTGCAATCCCCATGGCCGCATTCGTTTCTCGTCGCTTCTCCGGCCGCCTGCGCCGCGTCGTCACCTTCGCTCGCCGCATCGCCGATGGCGACCTCACGGCCCGCATCAACGCTCTCGACACCACCACCGGTCCCTTCAGCGGAATTGCCGAGCTCTCCTCGATGGAAGCTGCGCTTAATGAAACCGCGGTCAGGCTCGGCAGGGACTTCTCCGAGCTTCAAAGCGGGCGCGATGAGCTGGCCGTCATGCTCGACTCCATGCAGGAAGCGGTCGTCGCCATCACTTCTTCCGGCTTCGTACGCTGGTCCAATTCCGTCATGCAGGGCATTCTTGGATCGCAAATTGCTCCCGGTCGGCCGCTTGTCCACTTTGTGCGCGACCCTGAGCTGCTGGCCTGCGTGCGTGGCGCGCTCGAGCGCCGTGAGCTCTGCGTGGGCCGCGCCAGCCTGCTTGCTCCCGGCCGCGTCTTTGAGGTTAACGCCGCTCCTTTGCCCGCGGGCGGCGCGCTCGTCGTGCTCCACGACGTCACCAGTATTGAAGCCGCGCAAAAATCCCGCCGCGAGTTCGTCGCCAACGTCAGCCACGAGCTGCGCACTCCGCTCACTTCCATTCAGGGCTACGTCGAGACGCTTATTGAGGATCCTCATCCCAGCCCCGAAACCACGCTCGAATTCCTCGGCGTCATTCTCAAAAACACCAGCCGCATGAGCCGCCTTACCGAGGATTTGCTCGCCCTCGCCAGTGTCGAGAGCCCCGACTACAAGCTCAGCCTGCAGCCGGTACGCGCCAATGTGCTCCTCCAGGACGCGATCGACTCCATCGGCGGCATCGTCGTCGATTCAGGCGTTCAACTCCAGTCCGCCGGTGCGCCCGACGCTCTCGTCATGGCCGACCCCGATGCCATGCACCAGGTCTTCGGCAACCTCATGGAGAACGCCCTCAAGTACGCTCAAACTGGCAAGCGCATTCGCGCCGGCGCGCGCCTTCTCGCCTCCGAGGTGCAATTCACCATTCAGGATTTCGGTCCCGGCATCTCATCGGAGCATTTGGAACGGATCTTCGAGCGTTTCTATCGCGTCGACAAAGCCCGCTCAAGAGAGGCCGGCGGCACCGGCCTTGGTCTCGCCATCGTCAAGCACATTGTGCAGGCCCATGGCGGCCGCATCTGGGCTGAAAGCGAGCTCGGCAAGGGCGCATCGTTCCACTTCACGCTGCCCCTCGCCCCCGCGCCGCACTCCGCCCCGCAACCCGCGCCCGCACAACCGACTCAAGTCGGTGCGCCCTCTTAGCCTCAAGATTTCAGCGATTCGCTGTTTTTAACACGAGGCTCTGCCGGAACCGCGACCCCCTTTTCCCCGCATTTTCAACTGCCCGTAACATTGGCCGTTGACAATAGACCTCGGCAGGAAATCTGAAAGGGAGCAAATCGTGAAAAAATCGTTGCTTTTCATTGCGTTGTTCGTGTGCGCGCTGAGCGCGGCTCAGGCTCAAACAATTACAGCCGCCGGCGCCACGTTCCCATACCCCATCTATTCCAAGTGGTTCTCTGAGTACAGTGCCGCGCATCCCGGCGTTCAAATCAACTATCAATCAATCGGTTCCGGCGGCGGCATCAAGCAGGTATGCTCGGGGACCGTCGACTTCGGCGCTTCTGATATGCCCATGACCGACGACCTGCTCAAGTCTTGCGGCGTCAAGCTCATTCACATTCCCACCGTGCTCGGCGCAGATGTACCCGCCTACAACGTGCCGGGTGTCAGCACTGATCTTAAATTTAGCCAATCTGTACTCGCGGATATCTTCTTGGGGAACCTCACGAACTGGAACGATCCGCGCATCGCCAAGGACAATCCCGGCGTCCATCTCCCTGACCAAAAGATCATCGTCGTTCATCGTTCCGACGGCAGCGGCACAACCTTCATTTGGACTGATTTTCTGAGCAAGGTCAGCAAAGAATGGGCTGGCGGTCCCGGCAAAGGCACCGCGATCAATTGGCCGACAGGCGTGGGAGGCAAGGGCAACGAGGGCGTTTCCGGCTACATTCGCCAATTGCCCGGCTCCATCGGTTACGTCGAGCTTATTTATGCTTTGCAAAACCACATCAACTTCGGCTCGGTCCAGAACGCGGACGGAAAATTCATCAAGGCCTCGATTGACGGTGTGACGGCCGCTGCCGCAACCGCCAAAATACCAGCCGATTATCGTGTATCCATCACCAACGCTCCGGGACCCAACGTCTATCCCGTCTCCAGCTTCACTTATCTGCTTATTCCCACGCAGCCCAAGAATGCGGCGAATGAGAAGATCATGAAAGATCTGTTTAGCTGGTGCATCAACTCGGGAGAAGGCGAGGTTTCGACTCTCTCCTATGCGCCACTCCCTGACAGCCTCAAGCAGAAGGTCCTCCAAACCGTCTACGCCCTGCCGTAACGCACTGCGAGGGGTCCGGCGCTCGCCGGACTCCTCATCCCTCCGCAATGGCTCCAATTTCATTTCCTCTTTGCATTGGGGGCGGTTTCGTTGCCAGCATATTTACGCTTGGCAACTCGAGCAGAGTTTCCCTACTATGGCTCCACGAGGGAACTCCATGCGGATATTCTCCATGGGAAACTCAGGCCGGCTCCTCGCTGCGATCATCCTGCTGCTTTTGCCGGCTTCATCCATTCCACAGGATCAACCCGACCACCAGGACGACGGCGGTCCCCCTCCCACGCGCCGTTTCGACGGCCAATGGCTGACCACCGTATCCTGCGACCCCTCGCGCGGCGCCTTGGGCTTCTCGTACCAGTTCGTCAGCGTCGTTAAGAACGGCGACTTTGACGGCCTGCACGGCACCGATGGCCAACCAGGTTTCCTCCATATCAAAGGAACAATCTTTGATGACGGCACTGGCAAGCTCTACGCCAACGGCATGACCGGCTCGAAGGAATTTGTGCCTGGGACGGACACGCCGAGAGGCACGGAATTCGGTTATCACATAAGATCCCACTTCGATAAAAGGCACGGAGAGGGCACTCGCATTGAGGGCCGCCCCTGCACGATCGAATTTGAAAAGCATTAAGCTGGAAACGAAATCAGCCTTCAAAACTCCCACAATAGCGCGCGCCCGAAGTTGAATCGATGGACCAGAAGCTGAAGGCTGAAAGCTGGCAGCTTGCGCGTTTTGGTACACTCTCCAAGGCCCAGGTGTTACGATTGCCCGATTCCATAAACGATTCAATGAACCCATCTTCGATCTCCACGATCAACGACCTCTTCGTTCGTATCGCGGCGGCTGCCAATCCGCGCGCAGTCCTCTGGCAGGACGAATTCGGCCACTGGCACCCCATCTCCTCTGACCAGATGTATCAGCGCGTCCGTGCGCTGGCCACAGCCTTTCTCCGCTTTGGCGTTCAGAAGGGTGACCGCATTGTCCTCGTCAGCGAGAACCGCTGGGAGTGGGCCGTCACCGATTTCGCCGCGCTGGCCGTTGGCGCCGCCGATGTTCCCCTCTATCCCACGCTCACCGGCGAGCAAATCGCTGAGCAGGCGCGCGACGCAGGCTGCCGCATCGCCGTCGTCTCCACGCGCCAGCAATTCGACAAGCTGCAATCCGTCCGCGCGCAAACCCAGTTAGAGCACGTCGTCATGATGGATTCGCAGGCTCCCGAAGGCGCCATTGCCATGAGTGAGCTGCTGGCCGACGCCGACGCCCGCGGCGCGGAGCGCGACCCGGTCTTCGACGCCCTCGTTAGCTCTGTTGAGCCCGGCGATCTGGCCACGCTCATCTACACCTCGGGAACCACAGGCGAACCAAAAGGGGTTGCTCTCACTCACGGCAACTTCGCTGCCAACCAGAACGTCGCCGCCGTTGATTTCGGCTTCAATTCCAGTGACGCCTGCATCTCCTTTTTGCCTCTTTCTCACGTCACCGCGCGCGCCCTCGATTACGTGATGTACAACCACGGCGCGCAGGTCGCTTACTGTTCGCAATTCGACAAGCTTCCGCAGGCCATGAAAGAAGTGCGCCCCACAGTCATCGTCGGCGTGCCACGCGTTTTTGAGAAGATCCATCAGGCCGTCGAGCAAAAGGCCTCGCAATCGCCGGTGAAGAAACGGTTGCTTGCAGGCGCTATTTATCTCGGCTCGCGCTTCGCCGGCACCGTGTACGACGGCCGTCAGCCCGACTCGATTCTGTGGAAGCTGGCCAACAAGCTCGTCTATTCCAAAGTTAGCGAAGCCTTCGGAGGCCGCGTAAGAGTCTTCGTCTCCGGGGGTGCGCCTCTCGGCATTGACACTGCGCGCTGGTTTGCTTCAGCGGGAATTGCTCTCTGGGAAGGTTACGGCCTTACTGAAACCTCGCCCGTCATCGCTCTCAATACGCCCATCCACCATCGCATGGGCACGGTCGGCATGCCCCTGCCGAACATCGAGCTCAAGCTCGTCGAGGATGGCGAGTTGCTCGTCCGCGGCCCCTCTGTCTTCTCCGGGTATTGGCACAAGCCCGACGCCACCGCTGAATGTCTTGATGCCGAGGGATGGTTTCGTACCGGCGATATTGCCCACCTCGATGCCGGCGGTTTTCTTTCCATCACCGATCGCAAGAAGGAACTGCTGAAAACCTCGGGAGGAAAGCTGGTCGCGCCGCAGCCGATTGAAAACAAGCTGAAGAATAGTGTCTTCGTGGCCCAGGCCGCGCTCGTCGGCGATCGCCACAAATTCATCTGCGCGCTCATTTCGCCCAACTTCGCGGCCCTCGAAGAATGGGCCCGCCATCATTCAATTGAAGCCTCTTCGCGCGCCGGACTGGTAGCTGACTCTCGTGTCATGGCGCTTTACGCCGAAATTGTGCGCGAGGTCAATGGCTCTCTGGCCAACTTTGAGTCGCTCAAGCGCTTTCGCATCGTCGCCGACGAGTGGTCGCAGGAATCCGGCGAGCTCACCCCATCCATGAAGATCAAGCGCCGCGTCCTCACAGCCCAGTACGCGGCGGCAATCGACGAACTATACGCCGACGAAGCAACCGCCCGCGGCGAATCGGCTGGCTGATCCTGCCGATCCCTTCGGGCACGACCTTCCGCCTGTGCCACATTCGTTGCAGGGCCCCAAAAAACGGCGCGCCCCACGCTCCCACACCCAGCACAGCTCCGAAGATAATCACAGCGTCAATGCTCAGACGGCCTTCGCGTGTCCAGTAGACGTCGGGTGACAAACTTAGCCACAAGGCAAACTCGTCCAGCGTGAGCGCTGCGCCCACGCCGTAACTCACAGCCATCAGCCGCCCCAGAAAAATTGACGTCGGCGAGTGCGTCCATCCCAGGTCGAGCAGCCAGCCGTAACCGACAAAAAGCAGAATCAAGATGCCCCACACCAGGTGGTGAATGTGCATTCCGCGCACCACTACCCACTGCAAATGCCCCTCGTGATTTGCAATTCGGTGAACCAGGAGCCGCACGCCGGCAAATGTAATCAGAAACGCAACCGACGCAATGAACATGCGCTGTCTCGGCCGGTCGGGAATCGTGGCGCGGATCAGGTAGCCCAGTCGCGTCAACTGCAGCAGCACCAGCAGCACGACGACGACCAGGCCGACAAATGCGAGCAGGAATCCAGCTCCACTCTCCGGCATACCTCATGGTAGCGCCGGCCTCTCGACCACTGACCACTGCCCACTGGCGCCGTGAGGCGCATCACGATTCCCATTGACAGCGCCGCGATACACTGTTTAAGGCTTTAACGCCGGCGATCCTCCCCGCCTCCGGTAAAAACTGGGCACTGCGTTTCAAACTTCTGGCGCGGCAGCCGATACTCAGAACCGTGAGCTACGAACTGTGAACGAGGAACTGCGAACGACGAACTGCGAACTGTTCTCAGGAGATTCCACGATGCGAATTGCTTTGTTGACCGGCGGCGGCGATTGCCCCGGATTGAATGCGGTCATCTATGCGGCCGTGAGGAAGGGAATTAATCACTATGGAGACGAATTCATTGGATTCCTGAACGGCTGGCGCGGCGTGCTCGATAACAATTTTATTCCACTTACACTCGAAGCGGTCGACGGCATTCAGCTCAGGGGCGGCACCATCTTGCACTCCTCGCGTACCAACGTGAAGAAGATTCCCGGCGGCATCGACAAAGTGCAGGAAGTTCTCAAGGCCAATAAAATCGATGCGCTCATCGCGCTCGGAGGCGACGACACGCAATCGGTCACCCTCTTCCTGAGCGAGCACGGCGTCAAAGCCGTCGGCGTGCCTAAGACCATCGACAACGACATCAGCGGCACCGACCAGACCTTTGGGTTCGACACGGCGGTGATGATCGCCACCGAGGCCGTCGATCGCATTCACACAACGGCCGACTCCCACAATCGCGTGGTCGTGATCGAAGTGATGGGCCGTGATGCGGGCTGGATCGCATACGCCTCGGGTGTTGCCGGCGGCGCACACGTCATCCTCGTTCCCGAAAAAGAAATTGACATCGATCACGTCTGCGCGCTGCTCAAATATAACTACGATCACGGCAAGCACTACGGCGTCGTCGTGGTTGCCGAAGGCTGTCATCTGCCGGAAGTCGGCCAGGTCATCGGCTCGCAGCAAGTCGATTCTTTCGGCCATGTGCGCCTCTCTGGCATTGGCGAAGCGCTCGCCGATCTCATCGAAAAGAAAACGGGCTATGAAACCCGCTCCGTGAATCTGGGTCACACCCAGCGCGGCGGCGTTCCCACGGCCTACGACCGGGTTCTCGGCCAGCGCTATGGCCTCCACGCCATCGACATGGTGCACCAGCAAAAGTGGGGCCGCATCGCCGTCGTTCACGGCCTCGACATCACCGACATCCCCATCAAGGATGCCATCGCCACCAATCGCCGCCTCGATCAGCGTTTCTTCGATGTGATTGCGGACCTCGAAGCCAAGGTGTAAACAAACCCTGCACGAACGCCGTTCGTGGAAAAAATGCTGCGCCTGTTTGTTTCTTTGTGATACTCATGCATGGGCTGCTCGACGGGCAGCCCTTCATGTTTCTCCAGGCGAATTCCGGGTCGAATCGAACAGGGGAGGGTAGTGTGAAACGAATTCTGATTGTCATGGGCCTGATCGCGTCCATCACTTATCCTGCGACCGCTCAGACCAAAGCCAGTATCAACGATTTTGCCTGGATGGCAGGCGATTGGAGTGCTTCATTGGGTGGAAACACCGCGGAAAGAAGCTGCTCCAAACTGACAGGTGGTTCGATGACCTGCGCGTTGCGAGTCATCGCGGCCGGCAAAGTGGTGTGGCTTGAGTTCTCGGCGCTTCGCGAAACGGCCAACGGCATTGTGCTCGATACCCGCTTTTTTACGCCTGACCTCCAACCTGCCGATCCGATTTCGAATGAGCTTGTCCTCAAGAGCGCGACAGCCAATGAGTGGGTCTTTGATAATCCGAATGGCTTGCAGCCAAAAGATGCCATCGTTACGCGGTTGGGCAATGATGCGATGCGATCGCACGCCGACCTGGTCGATCAGCAAGGCAAGGCCAGTGTCATCGACGTTTCCTGGCAACGCGTTCGATAGAGAAATAGAAGGCAGGCAGATCTTGCTTTATCGCCCTTATCAACCCGGCGACTTCGCCCAACTCTACGCCGTCGAGGAACTCTGCTTCGATCTGCCCTTTCGCTTTAGCCGCGCTTTGATGCGCAAGTTGATCGCGAACCTCAACTCCGCAACCTGGATCGCCGAAGAGAATTCTGAATTAGCCGGCTTCGCCATCGTGGATTGGGCCACTGTGCCAAAAGGCACCGTCGCCTATATCCAGACCATCGAGGTGCACCCAGGATCGCGCCGCCGCGGCATAGCCGCCGAACTACTCAACCACACGGAGGACTCTGCCCGCGCGGCAGGCGCAGCCGCAATCTGGCTGCATGTGGACGTCGAGAACTCCGCCGCGATCCGCCTTTACGAGACCCGCGGCTACGTGCGCAAGCGCAGGGAAGAGCACTTCTACGCGCGCCATCGTCCCGCGTTTGTCTACGCCAAATCGCTCTCCGGCGTTGAGGGATTGCCAGTGGGCCCGGTCTCGTAGTCCCGGCGCCCCGCATTCCCGCGGCCCTATAGTCTCCGTAGTCCCTACGACCCTGGTCCCTATGCCCCTGGAGTCACTTCGCGTCCGCGTTCTTGATAAACGCCGCCACATTGTCGTGAAGCTGCTTCACGCACTCATCGCGCACGTAGACCATGTGCCCTGACTCGTACCACGCGTAGCTGATGTTCTTCGCAAGCGATTGCGGAATGGGCAAATGCTTTTCTTCATACTGCGCGGCAAAGAATGGCGTAGCCAGATCGTAGTAGCCGCCATTCACCAGAACCTTCAACCGGGGATTGGTCTTCATCGCCTGGGCCAGGTCCGCGCTCACATTGACGCTGATGGTGTTTCCGTTGTGCTTCCAATCCCATTGCGGCTCGGCTGTGAAGAGCTCCGGTTGATAGGTTTGACCGTCACCGTATTTCAAATCACGACGCACGTATTGATTGAAGAGCGCCACGTAGGCTGAAGCAATCGCGACGTCCTGCGGGTCGTACTCGGCGCCCTCGCTGAGCGGATCGAGGTTCGGCCCGGAGAACCGTGTATCCAGCCGTCCTGTCGTCAAATCGTCCGCATCCTGCAGCGTCTTTTCAAACTCCGGGCCGCTCACCCGCAGGTTGGCCTTCAGAATGTAATCCACCGGCAATCCGGTATACTCGTGCAGCTTTTCCGCAACCTGCTGCTTTTCGTCGGCGCTCACATCGGTTCCCAGCGCCAGTGCGTGCGCGTACGGTCCCATCGCGAATTCTTCCACGTCCTTCAAAAGCGGCTCCAGGGCCGCCGGCTGATTCGGCAACTTCTTGTGGTACCACGCAGTCGCGGCGAACGTCGGCAACGCCAGCTCGTACGGCAAATCCACGCCCGGATTAGCGCTTGGCTGATCGATATCGGTTGTGAAGTTGAAGATCTGCGACAGCAGAATCACTCCATTGATGTCGATGTTCAGTTTGTTTTCCAGCAGATTGGCCAGCACAGCCGACCGCGTCGTCCCGTAGCTCTCACCAAAGATGAACTTCGACGAGTTCCATCGTCCATACTTTGAAATGAAGCGCTGAATAAACCGCGCATACGCGTTCGCATCGCCATCCACGCCCCAGAAAGCCTTCTGAGGATCTTTTCCGAGGAGCTGTCCAAAGCCAGTGCCCGGCGCATCCACAAAGACCAGGTCGCTCACATCGAGCAGGGAATTCGGATTGTCGACCATCGTGTAGGGAGCGGCGGGCAAGTGCGTGTCGCCCGCCGTCATCACATGCTTCGGGCCCAGCGATCCCATATGCAGCCACACCGTTGAGCTTCCAGGGCCGCCGTTGTAAAAGAACGTAATCGGGCGATCCTCAGCCTTCGCGTCCTTCTTGAAGTACGCCACGTAGAATATTCGCGCCACGGGGGTTGCATCCTTCGCACTTGCGGGCGCATTGAGCGCAAGCTGGCTTCCCGGCTGCGGCTTTCCGTCTGCTCCAAGCTGCGCATCCTGGTCATCGGTTGAGCCCACCGTAATGGTCCCCGCGATCGCGGTGTAGGCAATCTGCTGGCCACCCACTGTGATTGAACCCTGCGTTGTCGAATCGGCAGGCGGAGCGGCTTCGGCGCTTTTGTCCGGCGTTGCGGGCGTCGCAGGTTTGGCCGCGGACTTATCGTCCTGTGCGCGAACTGAAACACAAAGAATCAAGAACGCCGCGCCTGTCAGGGCGGCCAACCGCCGGCTCAATGATTTCATTTTTCTTTTCTCCGGGTTGGATAACGAGCGAATGGTTAGTATAAAACGCAGAGCTAGGCCGGGTTTCTGGAATTCTGCCTTCTTCGAGTGGCCGAAAGAAGCGCCCCGCAAGCCTCCGCAACCTCTGATCACTGACCAACGACTACTGATCACAATTTACTTCGTGCCATCTGCGCTCTTGATGAACGCCGCCACCCGGTCGTGGAGCAGCTTGCGGCATTCGTCGCGTATATACGCCATGTGCCCCGCTTCGTACCAGTCGTATTCGATATTCTTGGTCAGTGAAGCTGGAATCGGCAGGTGCTCTTCTTCGTACTCCGCTGCAAAAAACGGCGTGGCCAAATCGTAGTAGCCGTCGTTCACCATCACCTTCAAGCGCGGATTCGTCTTGATCGCTTCGGCTAGATCCGCGCCCACATTCAATCCGCGGGCATTGCCGAACCCATTGCCACCGGTCCGGGTCATGTTCCAACGGAAGCCGTCAAACAGCGCGCTGGGCAGATACGTTTCCCCCGCGCCGTACTTCAGGTTCTGCCGCAGATACAGATTCACCAGGGAAAAATACGCTGACGAAATGGCGGCACTCTGCGGATCGTATTCCGAGGCCTCGCTCAGCGGATCGAGCGTCGGGCCCAGAAAGCGCGTGTCGTATCGTCCTGTGGTCATCCCCTCCGGGTCGTCGAACGTCTTCTCAAACTCGCCGGCGGTCACACGCAGATCGGCTTTGAGGATGTAGTCAACGGAGAGCCCGGTGTATTCGTGCAGCTTCGCGGCAACCTGCTGCTTTTCTGCATCGCTCAGCGCGTTACCTTGTGCCAGCGCATGCATATACTCGCCCGTCGCGAAATCCTCCACCTCTTTCAGGAACGGATCGAGCGCGACAGGCTGAGGCGAAAGTTTCTTGTGGTACCACGCCGTCGCCGCGTAAGTCGGCAGCGCCAGCTCGTAAGGCAAATCCACGCCGGGTCGCGGCGGTCCCGTGGCGATGGAAAAGTCGAAGATCTGCCCGAGCAGCATCACTCCATTCAGGTCGACGTTCTTTTCGTTTTCCAGAACGTCAGCCAGAACCGCGGATCGCGTGGTCCCATAACTCTCGCCAAACAGAAACTTCGGCGAATTCCACCGGCCATACTTCACCAGGAAGCGTGCGATGAATCGCGCGAACGCCTCCGCATCCTGGTCGACTCCCCAGAACGCCTTGTTCGCATCCTTGCCGGCCAGTCGCCCAAAGCCCGTTCCCGGCATGTCGATAAAGACTTCGTCGCTCACGTCCAGCAAACTGTCCGTGTTATCGATCAGCTTGTAGGGAGCGCCTGGCAGATGCGTGTCGCCCGCGGTCTCCACATACTTCGGCCCCAGCGATCCCATGTGCAGCCACATCGTCGAGCTGCCCGGCCCTCCGTTGTAGAAAAACGTGATTGGCCGATCCTCGGCGTTCGCGCCCGTCTTGAAATACGCAACGTAGAACATGTGCGCCACTGGTGGCGCATCGGCCGGCTCCTTTGGCGCCGCAAGCGCCAACTGCGAGCCGGGCAGCGGCTTTCCATCCGGCCCGAGCTGCGCATCGTCGGTGTCAGTCGCGCCCACCGTGATGGTGCCCGCAATCGCGGTGTACGCGATATGTTGCCCGCCCGCATCGATCGCGCCCTGCGTAGTCGAGTCCGGCGGCGGCGCCGGCTCTGAAGCTTTCGTGCTTTTCACCGCGGTGCTGTCGGAATTCGCGGCGGGCTTTTCGTCCTGTGCGCGAAGAGACGGTGCCAAAGTAACCACTGGCATAGCAAGAACGGCGACCAAAATGGGAGCTAAGTATTTCATCGGGGTACCTCCGGGACGAGCGGTCCAAGCAGGGGAACAGTATAGTACGCCGGGCAGGGCAGGGAAGCAGGCGCTCTTTCTAGTCCCTACGTCCCTAAGTCCCTGGTCCCTGCTTCTCCACGATCCTCGGCCTGTCTCCCGCTTGCAGCGTCTTTGAGACCGCCTCCACTTCGCGAAACACGCGCAGCAGATTTCCGCCCAGAATCTTCCGGCAATCTTCCGCCGAGTAGCCTCGCGCCATCAGCGCGGCGGTGATTTTGGGTAAATCGGCTGGCGAGTCGATCCCTTGCGGTAATTGCCCGTTGATTCCGTCAAAGTCCGATCCCAGGCCGACATGATCCACTCCTGCCACCTTGGCAATGTGGTCAATATGATCGATGAGTGCCGAGAACGGGGGCCGCGGAATGCGATCCGCTGCCGCGCGCTGCAACTTGTCAATCTCCGCCTGGGTCGTCTCTTTCCCCTCGGCTTTGTTCTTCGCCTTCAGCGCATCAATCTCTTTCTGCACCTCCGGCTCAATCGCCTTCAGCGCATTCCGGTAGTCCTGCGACAAAAATGCGGAGTAGAAATTCACCTGCACCACGCCGCCCTTGGAATCCGGCCCGCCGGAGTTCGCAATCGCGCGCAGCATATCGTCCGTCATGTTGCGCGGCGCGTCGCATAGCGCCCGCGACGACGAGTGGGACGCAATCACCGGCGCCCGCGAGATGATCAGCGTGCGAAAGAACGTCTTGTCCGAGACGTGGGACACATCCACCATCATCCCCAGCCGGTTCATCTCGTAAACCACATCCTTGCCAAACTCGCTCAAGCCGTCCTTGGTGTGCGGCACCGTCGCGTCGTCAATGTCGCCGGAGCTGTCGGCCCATCCGTTCGAGTTCGCCCACGTCAGCGTCATGTAGCGCACTCCCAGCGCATAGTATTGGCGCAGCAGCCCAAGTGAATCCTCGATCGAGTGGCCGCCCTCGATCCCCATCAGCGCCGCAATCTTGTGATCGCGATGAGCCTTCTCGATTCCCTCGGGCGAGGTCACCAGCTCCATCTGATCGGAGTGCTTCACCACCTGCTGTTTCACGGCATCGATCAATTCCAGCGTGCGATGACCGTACTGGCCCTTGAATCGAGAGGGATCGACCCAGATCGAAAAGAACTCCGCGCCCAGGTTTCCCTTGCGCGCGGTCTCCAGGTTCCAGTCACCGCCATTCAGCGGATCGCCGAGATCGAAATGCTCGTCAAGAAAGCGCTGCGGTGTGTCGGCGTGCGTGTCGATGACGATGGCGGAGCGATGAACCGCTTCAGGCGTGAGCGCTTTGGTTTTGGTCATAGTGGAGGGTGGAACAGCTGAGTTCTGGCCCCAAACGAGAGCCGGAATCGCCGCGAAGAGCAGTGCGCACAACAAAACTGTTCGCATAGGCTTGCGATGAGTCTATACCAAGCAGACGCCCGCACGTTCATCACGCGAACTTCAACTCCCGGTATGATGGATTGATATCCTGACATCGAAGTCAATTCGCCGCATCAGCGGATGAACCAGCCATGTATTCGCCCAAATTCAATCTCGTTCACGATCGCGCCATCCTCCTCGAAGCCATGCGCGAGCACTCCTTTGCCACTCTCTTCGGCCCGCTCGCGGGCGCGCCGGCTCAGGAAAGTGCGGCGGCAACGCACCTCCCGCTGGTCATCAAAGACGAAGGAGAACACGGCGTCATCGAAGGTCACTTCGCCAAAGCCAATCCTCATTGGCGCGCGCTTGCCGGCCGCGAAACTCTCGTCGTCTTCCAGGGACCGCACAGCTACGTTTCTCCAACCCTCTATACTGAGGAGCTTTCCGTCCCCACGTGGAATTACATTGCCGTCCATGCCTACGGAACGCTCTCGCTGGTCGAAGACGATCCCGGCAAAGAGGCCCTCCTTGCCGATCTCATCGCCGCGAATGAGCCCGCTTTCCTCGAACACTGGCGCGCAATGCCTGACGGTTTTCGCCGCACCATGCTCGCCAGCATCGTCGGCTTTCGGATTCCCATCGCGCGCATTGAAGGCAAATTCAAATTGAGCCAGAATCGCAAGCCCGAGGAGCGCCGCAATGTGCAGGCCGCTCACGCCGCCGGTTCGCCGGATCAGCAAGCCCTCGCCCGATGGATGGAGCGCTTGGCCGCACCCGAAAAGTAACCAGCAGGCCCGTTTTCAGGGCCAATCCGTCCTTTCCCGCCCGGCACACGCTCAGCATTGTCTTTGCTATACTTATAGGGTTCACCGCCGTGCGGAAGTGGTGAAATTGGCAGACACACCATCTTGAGGGGGTGGCGCCCAAAAGGCATAGGGGTTCAAGTCCCCTCTTCCGCACCAAAGATCTTTGCGTCAGGGCCCCTCGCCTTTACTCAGGCCTCTTGGCGCGCATGGAAAGCAGCTTAAGAAATGCAGATTCTCTTCTACTTCGTTGTCGTCCTGCACGTGATCGTATGTTTCTTCCTGATCGGCGTCGTCCTGCTCCAGCAGGGCCGCTCGGCCGATCTCGCCGGCGCATTCGGCGGTCAGGGTTCGCAAACCGCTTTCGGTCCCCGGGCCGCGGCCAATGTGCTCACCCGCCTCACCACCTGGTCGGCGATCATCTTCATGTGCACATCCATCTGCCTTGTGGTTCTCTTTGTACGCTCGTCAGGCTCGCACTCGGTGCTGGAGGGTGGTTCCGCCCCGGTCAGCGCCCCCGCCAAGCCCGGCAAGTAAGCCGGGGCAGCGCGCTCGCGCGGGCAGGGAATCCATCTGCTTCCCGCGCGGTTCACCGCCTAACAGGCGTCCTTGCGTCATCCAAAAAACAGCTTATTTGCCAGAACCCTGTCCGGCTCCGCTTGGCGCGTTGTCTTGGCTGGCGAACGCAGATTTCAATCTGACCGCGGTGCGATTGAGTGCATCCTCGTAATCCGCGGGGTTGTAGTTGTGGCCTCCCTTGATGAAATCGTGGTCGGCTCCGGGATAGGTAATGAGTTCGAAGGGCGCGTTGTTGGCCTTAGCGCTGCTTTCAATGGCACGCGCTGTCTCGATTAGGCAGCAATTCTCAAAATGGTCGGCCTCTCCGGCAAACATCAGCACCGGGACAGTCATGCGCCTGGCAAAACCGGGAAGCCTGGTGGCAAAACCGGTTGCGGGGTACCAAACGATGTCCACCACGACAACGTCGGTCCATTCTGAGCCCAGGCCCAGTGCGAACCCGCCTCCGAGAGAGATACCAACCAGCGCAACTTTCCCAGGCAAGCCATGCGGCGATTGTTGAGCGGCTTGAATGGCGGCTCGAAGATTGCCGCCCGGATTCCTTGCGATTTGCCTGCCATCGCAAACGTACACATCGTAACCGAGCGCGGCGATTGCCTCGGAAAGGGCTTTGTCGTGCTTGGGGCCCATGATTCCGGAGACGAAGACAACAACGTGCCCCTTGCCTTGCGGAGGAGCGATTTCCTCCTGCGCGAGAGCGCATGGGGCAAATAGAACCGTCGCGAGCAGCGATGCGGCAAGCGGAAGCAGGCGGAGCGATGAGATCGTCACTGAGTTCCTTTCATGGGCCGAGCGCGCTACTGGTAGTTGCCGATGAGGACAAAAGGCGCCCAGAAGTATGGATGGGCGTAGCCCAGGCTTGAAGTTTGCGTCGAGGACGGGCCGACAGGTTCGAAGCCGCGACCCGTACTCACTCCGGCTGCATCCGCGGCGCCATGCAGGAAGGCAAGCTGGGCCTGGCGCAGCGCCTCAGCCTTGCCCTTGGCGGGATTCTTGGCCCAGCGATCATAGAAGTCGCTCATGATGTGGCTGGTGCTGAGGTCGTTCACGTCCCACAGGGTGGCCAGAACGGCTTCAGCGCCCTTTTGCTGCGCGACCATGCCCAGGCTGTCCATCTCGAAGCCGTTCCGGGATTTGTAATCCTTTGCCGTGCTACAAGCCGAGAGGGTCAGCAGCCGCGTTCCGTGGAAGGTGACGGGCGAGTTTTCCATGTCGGAGAGGTTCCACTCGAAACCCTTCGCGTCGCCCGCATTGTTGCCACCCATCAGCAGGTAGGGTTCATCGCCCGTGCCGGCAACCAGGACGAAGTGGCTGGCGATGTGAACCACGGGGAATCCGCTGCCGGTGCCGAGTTCGGTCTTTAGTGCAGCCAGTGTGAACTTTTCGTCGGGCAGGATCGTGCCCTCGATGGGGCCGTGCGAGTCAGGGTTGGAAGGGTCGTGGGCGACCGAGTCGAGCTCGGGAATCACGCCCGGCAGTGCGGGCATCCCGTTGTAGCTCTTCGACAGTCCCATGGCCAGCGCCTTGGGCGGATGGCTCCCTTGGATAAGCGCGTCTGCGATGTGGCCGTAGCTTTCGGGAGTGAAGAGTACGTTGTGAAAGCGCTCGACCAGGTAATGGTTGCCGTCGTAAAGCGCGCCCATAGGCACGTAGCGCAATGCGTCGTCGAGCGACCATAACAACGTAGGGACGTTATCTTGTGCTCCACCTGCCGCTTCGATGGTCTTCAACTCGTCTTCAAGCGGCGCCACGATCATGGTGTAGAGCTGGTTCAGTTGCGGCCGCGGATCGGTGGAAGGCGAGCCGATGGCTTTAAGCGCCGCGAAAGCTTTGCTGCGAAGATCGGCCGGGGACGCGGGAAGTTCAAACTTCTGGCGCGAGTTCGCTGTAACCACGATCGCGTAGGCGTGATCTTCGCCGAGCAGTATGCGGATGCCGATCACGTTTGGCCCGAGTTTCGCGAGCGAGTTTTGCAGATAACTTTGCGCTGAGCCGGCATTGGGCTGGCCAGCGGCGGACTGCTTGTCGAGTTCCGGAGCGATCGTGTGGTCGAAGCGATCCTGGATTGCCGACTTCGCCTGCTCCAGGTTTGCGGTCAGCGTTTTCAGCCGCGCTTCGTCGGCGGCAGTGCGAGCAGGATTGCCCTCTAACTGAGCCGCTTCGAGATTCCATTCCTCGATATCGCGGGCCTTTTTCTCCAGATCGGGCAGCAACGATTCGATCTCCCGTTGGACGGGCGAGAGCTTGGGCGTTTCCATGGCGCCGGCGCCCGGGACCGAGCCGGGGACGAGGTCATTGAGCTCTTGCTCCTTGAGAAGATCGAGAATCTGCTCCGCGTCGCCCAGGCGTCCGGCTTCAATCAGCAGTTCAGCCAGCGTGCGATAGGCGCCCGATTTCGATTGTGCAAAGCCGGCCTGAAGACTCTTGTCCAATCCGGTGATGTTTTTCCGAATCGATTGATAGGAGTTGACCGCTTCAAAGCCGAAGAAGATGGCCTCTTCAAGGTGATGCTCTTTGCGGAATCCCATCATCAAAGAGGTCTCGATGGCTCCCTCGACCTCCGGATCGTCAACAGCTTTTGCCAGGCCTAAGGCGGCGAGAGCGCTGGCCAGGGAGTTGTCGGGCTGCTGGAGCGCCGAGTACGACCATGCGATGGTCATCAGGTCCTGCGCTTCGTTGCGCTGGTCTTTCACCTCGCGCCAGATGGCCAGCGCCTGCAACTCAAGCTTCAAGGCCTCGGCCGGTTCTCCCAAATCGGTTTGGTTGCGGCCCATGTTGTTGAGAGTCATGGCTTCGCCGCGGCGGCTACCGGTTTCGCGAAAGATGGGCAACGCCTGATTGGCGTAGTCGACCGCCTTGCCCGGCTGGCCCAGGTCGGCGTAGGCCCGGCCGATATCGCTCAGCGCGAGCCCTTCCCCATTGCGGTTTCCCACTTCGCGCCAGATGGGCAGCGCCTGGTTGTAGTAATCCATTGCGCTCTGCTGTTGGCCGAGATCGCGATAGAGACGGCCGATGTCGTTGAGCGTAAGCGCTTCGCCCTCCCGGCTTCCGATCTCGCGCCAGATGGCAAGAGCCTGGTTCAGTGATTCGAGTGCCTTCTGCTTTTGGCCGATCTCGGCGTAGGCCGGACCCATATCGTTCAGAACCAGAGCTTCACCCGCGCGCTCGCCACTCTGATGGAAGACTGGAAGCGCCTTCTCGAAACACTTGAGCGCTTCACGGCCCTGGCCTTCATCGGCGTATGTTCTACCCAGGCCGTCGAGCGTTCCCGCCTCGCCAATGGCACTGGCGTTGACGATGTTGATGTTGGCCGCCGCAGTAAATTTCTCTCTCGCGGCTTCCATTCTTCGTGTGAACCGGCCCGAAGGCTCGCTCGGAGCCGATTCGGAGGCGATGGAGGTGTCAGGGTTGTCGATGTCGTGCCAGATCTCCATGGCATCGTTCAGATTCTTGAGCGCTTCTTCATGCTGGCCAAGACTCTCGTAGACCCGGCCGATAAAGGTGAGCGCGTTCGCTTCGCCGGTGCGCTGGCCGGCTGTTTGCCACAATGGCAGAGCCTGGTTCAGATACGATAGCGCTTTGTCTTCCTGCCCCAGATCGGTGTAGACCTGCCCCATGGTGTTGAAGGTCATGGCCTGGCCCATGACACCGTTCGATGTCTGCTCGATGGGAAGCGCTTCATTCAGGCAGTCGAGCGCCTTTTGCAACTGGCCGGATTCACGATAGACCGAGGCGAGAAGATTGAGATAGAGGAGCAACTCACGCGTTTTGTGACCGGACCTTGCCTTCGCGGCTTCCTGTTCGTACTGCGCAATGGAATCCTTCAGGCTTGGAGCTTGTGCTCCGGCTACCGCCAGCAGGCACACGCCAGCCACAAGATGGATGACGAGTCTGCGCTTGTTCTTCATTTCCGATTCACGGCGCGCGCCATTAGGGCTGCGCAGGAGTTGCCGAGGGCTGCGCGGGAGTTGCGGTTGGCGCTGGCGCGGCAGACGTATCGCCTTTGTCTTCGCCCGTATTCGCGGGCTTTGACGGATGCAGCTTGTGCATCTCCTTGGCGCCGGTCTCTGGATCCACCAGTATCACCTTGATGCCCGAACCGAACACTCCAGAGCTCCATTTCATGTAATAGATTTTCCCCTCTATGGCCTGGACTCGAATTCTCTCGGCTTGACCCCTCGTCTGGTTCACTGCCGCGGCGCTGGACATGATGATGCTGGGTCCGTAATACATTTTTGCCATCCCTTTGACCACGACCGTGCCCGGATCAACCTCAGTCCAGGCATATTCGCCGTTAAGCAACGTAGCCAGATAGACGCCATTCACATAAAGATGGTCATGAGAGGCGGAGCCGACGGCGTTCCCTGGCCGGTAAAGGCAGATGATCGCCTTGCCCTCGGAAGGTGCTGCCGGCATGGGCGGCATCTCTTTGGCGGGCGAAGCGGCCGGGGCAGGCGAAGTGGTTGGCTGCTGATCCGGGGCGGCTGGCGGAGCTTGTTTCTGATCCTGCGCAACCGCGACAAAAGAACAACAGAAAAGCAGCAGCGCGCAGCAGGCCAGCAGGAAGGCTGCAGGAATGCGGAAAGCACTTTTGCCGCGGCGAGTGTCAGCGACAACGCAGATCGATCTTTTCATGGCAAGTCTCCTCGACCGATGGAATTCCTCGGGGGGTGAGGAATTGAATCGGGGACCCGGGCTGAATCAAGCGGATGATAGTCTTCTGCGCGGCGCAGTCAGTGCCGCAAATCACCTGTGTGCGTGATGAGTTGTGAGGGTTTTTGCGGCGAATGAGCAGGGAAGAATCGAGTCTCGGAATCGGGAGCGGCTTTTCTATCCCCTGAGTCCCGAAGTCGTAAGTTCCAAGTCCCTAGTCCCTGGTCCCTGTTCTTTCACACCGGCGGCATCGCATCCACGACTGGTACGCCAGCCGGCGGAGTGAAGCGAAATGTATCGGCCGGAATCTCTGTGTCCGGTTGCTCGCCCGTGAACGTGAATTGGGTGATTGCGCCGTCGGCTTCGTCCACTTCGATCTCGTTGATCGTGCCGTCGCGCGTTACCGTCAGCGCAACCCGCGTCACACGCTTTTCCTGGCCCTTCGGCTGGCCGGTCAGCGCAAAACAGCCGTTGGGCGCGGCAGCCAGGGTCAGGCCGGTCAGCTCCTTTTCAACCTGCGTGTGGCCGAGCAGAAAGCGCAGCGGTGAGCGCAGATCGTCCAGCTCACTCGCCGGTATACGCTGCACCTGCGCGTCTCCCTGCATGTAGAACCACGCGTATTTGCCGTCGAGTAGAAAAATCTTTCCCTGTGGTGAGCTGTACTTCCACATCATGCGCCCGGGCTTGCGCAGGAAAAGCGTGCCGCTCTCGGTTTTCGTCATTCCCAGTCCCGAATATCCTTCGCTGAAACCGGCCTTCAGTGATTGCAACTGGTCATAATGGCGGTCGATGCGCTGCGCCAATCCATGTACCGATGGCAGATTCTGCTGTGCGGCAAGGCTTGCGGCCAAAAACAAAACGGCGGCGATCAAGGCGCCGCCGTTCATTCTGAATCTCTGACCCGTCATTGGCCAAGAATCTGCGTGCAGTTCACGCCGCCCGTGGGGTCAAATTTGATCTGATCGGTCTCGTCGTCGCAATAGCCACGATCGCCCGTCTTTCCCACACTCTGAGGCTTCGCGATCGCTGTGAAGCTATTGAAGCGATCGACATTGTTGGCTGTCACCTTGTCGCCGCATGTGATCGTGAATTCGTATCCCTGCTTGAAACCTGACGCCAGATCTGACGGTAGCAGTTGCGCGCTTGTCGGAGTTGGCGGTCCGGAGTGCGGATCTCCACCAAGCGCTTCAAGACTGCACGCATACCCGTTCGCGGGGTACGATTCCGCGTACATCATCTGCGCCTGCACAATCTTCTGCAGCGAATTGACGGCGGACAAGGCATTCGCTCTCTTCGTATACACGCTGATACTGGCGATGGCCAAAAGAGAAAGGATCGCGATGATGGCCATCACGATCAGCAGTTCCATCAACGTAAAGCCATTGGGCGAAAAAACACGGTGCGAACGATTGCGGCCAGACTTGCTGTTCATGGAACTCCCACAGCCTCGTGAAACAGGCCGGCTTTCACCGGCCTTCTGTCAAGATGCTACAACGTATAGACGCGATTGGGAAATAGACCGCTCAGCACATCAGCCGGCCGCGGCCGAGCTTCACACCGTCCAGCCGGCCCAGCAGGGTCACCGCGATCCGCTCCGGCTCAAAGAGCCGCTGCGCCATCGTCTGCACCTCTGCCGCCGTCACCTCGTTGATGCGCGCGATGATCTCGTCGGCCGAGAAGAACTGGTGGAAGTACATCTCCTGTCGTGCCAGGTTGGCCATACGCGCGTTCGAGCTCTCCAGGCTTAGTAGAATATTGCCCCTCAGTTGATCCTTGGCGCGGGTCAACTCCTCGTCGCCGATCGGGTTCTCCTTCAGGTTGCGAAATTCCGCCAGAATCAGGTCCACCACCTCCAGCGCCTTGCCCGCCGATGTGCCCGCATAAACGCAGAAGTTTCCCGTATCCCGATAAGGGCTCATGTCGGAGTAAACCGAATAGGCCAATCCCCGCTCCTCGCGGATGTTTTGAAAGAGCCTCGAGCTCATGCCGCCACCCAGCACCGTGTTCAGGATCGAGGTCGCATAGCGGCTGTCATCCGCCACCGGCGGCGCTGGAACCCCCAGGCAGATCTGTACCTGCTCCAGCGCTTTCTTGTTGCGCAGAATAATCCTTGCGCTGGGCTCAGGCGCCGACAATTCTCCAAGCGACTGGCCGCTCGGCAGTGTGGAGAACTTTGCCGCCACAGCCTCCACAAACTGGTCGTGGTCCAGGTTTCCTGCCGCGGAAAACACCATGTTTCCGCCGTGGAACCGGTCGCCATGGTAGCCAAACAGCTGTTGCTGGCCCAGCCGCCTCACCGTCTCCGTTGTTCCCAGGATCGGGCTGCCCAGCGGATGTCCCTTCCAGAAGCTCTGCGTGAACAGCTCGTGCACCAGTACGTCCGGATTGTCCTCGTCGATCTTGATCTCTTCCAGAATCACGCCACGCTCCCGCTCGATGTCGGGCACGGCAAACGTGGGATTCAGAACCATATCCGTCAGCACGTCCAGCGCGATGGGCACATGGTCCGAAAGCGATTTCACGTTGAAACAGATGGTTTCCTTGCTGGTGAAGGCGTCCAGGTTGCCGCCAATCGAATCCATCTCCCGTGCAATGCGCTGCGCCGAGCGTGAGCGAGTGCCTTTGAAGAGCATGTGCTCTACAAAATGCGAAATGCCGTTCACGTCCGCGCTTTCACACCGCGATCCCGACTTGATCCACACGCCCATGGCCACTGAATGCACGTGCTCCATCCGCTCGGTTAGTACAATCAGGCCGTTCGGCAACTCAGTGCGGCGAAGGTTTCGCTCAGTGTTCATGTGCATCCTGTGGAGACTCGATTTTAGGCCAGCCGGGCTCCGGCGACCCGTTTATCGTATCGAGGTCGCCATTCCCGGTTAATGAATGGTTCTTCGGCAAGTCCGGCGGGCCTTGATCTGCTCGCAGCAACACCGGCTATCATGCTCAAAGCTGTGCCCAGGAAATATCTTGCCTGACAAACCAGATCAACTCGTACCGATCGATGCTTCCGCGCCCGCCCCAAGGGGCCTTGACCCGCTATCTTATCCTCTATTTGGATTGGATGCGCCAGCCCTTTCGGAGGTTCTAGCGCAGGCAGGGGAGCCGTCCTGGCGCGCCGATCAAATCGCGGAAGCGATGTATCGTCAGTATATTACAGGCGTTTCTTCTATTACTACATTGTCTTTGAATTTACGCCGGAAACTCGTCTCCCAAGGCTGGCAAATCGGCCGTCCCGAAATCGCCAAAGCCTTCCAGTCCGCCGACGGAACCGAGCGCTATCTGCTCCATTGCCCTGGCCCGAAGCCCGAAACCGTGGAGACGGTCTGGATGCCTGAAGGCGACGACGGCGAGGCTGGTGACACATCGGACGAAGAATCGTCCGATCCGAAATCCTGGCGCCGTGCCACCATCTGCGTTTCCTCGCAAGTCGGATGCGCAGTCAACTGCCAGTTCTGCCTCACCGCCAAACTCGGTCTTCAGCGCAACCTCACCGCCGGCGAGATTGCCGGGCAGGTCGTCGCCGTTCTCGATCGCCACAGTGTCCGTGTGGGCCGCGACCGCGTGAACCTTGTCTTCATGGGTATGGGCGAGCCGTTTCTCAACTATGACAACTTCATGGCCGCCGTGCGCCTGCTCGTTCGCGAAGTCGGCCTGAGCCCGCAGCGCATGACGGTTTCAACCTCCGGCATCGTTCCCGGCATCGAGCGGTTCGCCCAGGAGCCGCCCGACCTCCGGCCCAAGCTCGCCATCAGCCTCAACGCGCCGAATGATCAAATCCGCGCCGAGATTATGCCCATCGACCGGAAATGGCCAATTGAAAAGGTGATTGAAGCCGTGCGGCCCATTCGCCTGCGCGCGCATGAGCGCATCACCTTCGAGTATGTTCTGCTCGGCGGCGTCACGGACCGCCCCGAGCATGCCCGCGAGCTCGCGCGTCTCGTGCGCCGCGCGGGTTTGCCAGTCAAAGTGAATCTGATTGCGTGGAACTCCGGTCCGGGAATCGCGTACAGCACGCCCGCGCCTGAGTCAGTCGAAGCCTTTCGCCGATTACTTGCGGGTGAGGGAATTCCCGCCTACGTTCGCCAGCCGCGCGGCCGCGACATCTTCGCCGCCTGCGGCCAGCTCAAGCGCACCATCGAAGCGTGAGCCGCATCGCTTCAACGGCGCAGCCGCAAAATCAGGAGTATAATTTCCTCAAAACTCTGCCGACCCCAGGATTTCACTCCCGTCTAATCGCATGGGAGCAACAAAAGCGATCGCTGAAAGGACTCTGCCATGAAAGATTTCAGAACGTCTCTTTTCAATCCGGCGTTAGTCGCATTTCTTGTGGTGCTCTCGATTCCGAATGCGTTCGCCGCCGCACCGTCACCCTCCTTCACCATCACAGCCACCAACGTCACCATGTCTTCTACCTTCGCCACTGGATCCGGTTCCGCGTCCTTTACACTAACTTCGGTAAACGGTTACGCCGGCACCGTAGGCGTCAACTGCGCTAACTTGAATCTTCCCGGCGGCGTCAATACGCCCATTTGCGACTTCGGCGGGCCTGCATTTCCTGCCAGCTATACGCTGGCGGCGAATCAGGTTGTGACGGATAACATTCTCTTCCAGAACTCTAATCCACCTTGCACCAACGGCGTTTGTCCAGTCAGCCTGCCTCGTCGCAGCCACCATGGGCTACCGCAGAGCCTGGCCTTGGCAGGTGCGCTGCTGGTGGGTTTTGGTTTCAGGCGCAGGGCAGTCCGCTGGCTTGTGCTCGCTCTTTTTGCCGTTGGTTCACTCGCCGGTCTGGTTGGAATCAACGCCTGCGGCGGCAACAAAAGCGTCGTGACCCCGGGGACCTATGTCTACACGATTATGGCAAAGGACATGAACACCAACGCGTCCGTGACCACGACCGTCAACGTCACGGTGCCATAGGCCCCTTCAGCCAGATTTCGTTTTCTTCTTGCGGTATACCGGAGCCGCGTTCGCCGGCCCGCTCACTGGCTCGGCGGCATGGCCAGCGGCTGCACGCTTCCGCAGTCGGCCCCTTTATAAGTCGATGTTGCATTCATGGTCATGGTCATTTGCTGACCATTTCCCATCGTCATATTCATCAGCATCGTGGTGTTCGTCGTGTTCGCGTCCACGAAAGTGGTCTTCACAGTTCCTGTCATACTCATGCGCCCCGTGCAGCTCAAGTCCGCACTCATGCCGGTCGGCGAGAGCGACACGTTCGTCACCTGGCACTGCGCATTCTGCGGATTGCTATACGGGCCGCCGTATTTATCGATCATTGCTTGGGTCACGCAAACCTGCTGCGTGTGCGACCCCATCGCTGGCATGTTGGGCATTCCGCTCATGCTCATCTGGCTGGTCACTTCCCAGAGACCGGCCTTCCGTTGTCCCTGCGCGCTCACCGCCATCGCTATCAAACAACAGCTCACCACCATCCAAATCCGTGTCTTGCTCATACTTCCTCCTGGTCGCGCGGATTTACTCTGGAGCGCGTGTTACGAATCTAGCTCAAACCATCGCTCTGAGAACAGACTTATTTTCCTCATCCGTTGTGGATTCTCGGCGCCTTCCGAGGGTCCCGCGGCGGCCCTGAAAACACCCATCGCCCTATCCGCCAGCCCTCAAACCTCTCCGCGTGTCGACTCGCCGTCTACTGCGGCGCCGGGCCGCGAACCACCTGTACCAAGTTGCTAGTATCGAGCTCCTTGGCAAACGCGTTCTTCACATCGTCGGCAGTAAGAGCCATGTACTTCTTTGCTGCAATCACCGGCTCGTCGAGGGGCAAGCCAATCTCGGCGTACCCAAGCAGTTCTCCCGCAACCGCATCCTCGCTCGAGGTGCTGAGCGGAACTTGCCTGAGCATCAGCGCCTTGGCCTGGAGCAGTTCAGCGTCTGACACCGCCTGAGTCCGCATTTGTTCCAGGTCCCTGACGATAAGGTCCCTGGCCTTCGACACATTTTGCGGATCGCACCCGTACTGCACCGAATAGCTCGCCCTCGTTTTCGATGCATTCAGGCTCACGTCAACCGTGTAGACCAGCCCATTCACCTGGCGCAGATCGTGATAGAGGCGCGTGGCATAGAAGCCGCCGCCCAGCACGTGGTTGCCAAGCTCAATGGGGTAATACGCGGGGTCGAAGCGGTTGAGGTTGAGCTGCTCGGCCAGCGTCACCGTATCCTGCACTGCCTGGTTGTCGGGCACATTCGCCGCCGATGCCTTGTTAACTGGAATCGCCGCCAGCGTTGTGTTTGGCGTCGGGCCTGTAGCCTTCCAATCTCCGAACGACTTTTCGATCGCCGCGCGAGCTTCGTCGGGCGTGATGTCGCCGATCACCACAATGGTGGTCAGATCGGGCCGCACAGTTTCATCATGGAATTGCTTCACCTCATCGAGGGTCAGCTTCGTGACAGTATCCGGCGTGGTCTCGCGCAGGATCGGGTCGCCGGCTGGAACCAGCGCCAGATTGAGTGCGCGCGAAGTGCGATAGCCGGGGCTCTGGAGATTGCCCGCCACAAACTGCGCCGTCTGGCCGCGCGTGATCTCGAAGGCCTGCTCGGGAAGTGCGGGATGCAGCTCGTTATCGGCCAGCAGTTGAACGCCTTTCGCGAAGTATTCTTTCAGGACGGTCAACGAAAACCCGTACCCGGCGCTTTCATTCGCTGCAATGTCGTCCAGCGCTTTCGCGAACGTGAGCCGGTCCATGGTCTGGGTTCCGTAGGAGTAGAGTTCGCCCAGCACGCTGCCCAGCCCGTCTTCGCCCGGAGGCGTTTGCAGGTTGGCGTTGTGCTTGATGGTTCCCGTCAGCGTCACTGTGGGGCTCGTCCGATCGGTGCGCACAATCAGCCGGATTCCGTTCGGCAGCTTCATATCCGTTACCGCAAGGGATTCCGTCGGCACCTGGATCGCATTCAGCGGACCGGCCGCCCAGGCTGGCAGCACCACGGGCTTGGTGGGCGCGGAAGTCGCCTGTTCCGCTCCGCCGAACCCCTTGGCTGAAACAGCCTCGCCGTTAGGTGCCGGCTTCAAAATGGCTGAGATGGTGCTCGTGTTCAACAAGTATTGTTTGGCCACCCGGTTCACATCGGCCAGCGTCACCTTGCGGATGGCATCGACATCCTCTTCAGGCGAATTGCGGCCCTCCCCCGCCAGTGCCGCTGACCACACGTCGGCCAACCCGGGAATCGAGTTGCGTTCGAACTCGGCTTGCGCAATTTCGCTGCGCTTGGCCGCATCCACAAGATCCGCAGGCACCCCGTTGGTCGCGTAGCCGTCGATGATCTGCCGCATCTCCGTCATCGCGCCCGCGGCGTCGGCATCGGCCGGCAACGCAACCACCCCGTAGCCGACGCTAGCCTTTCGATACGCCTCGGCAATTCCGAATTCGGCAGCCAGCGCCTTACCCGCGGGAACCATTCCGTACAAATCCGCGCGCTCACTCGCCAATACGTCTCCAAGAATCTGCGCAGCCGCGTAATCCGGCGAGTCGGTGCCCGGCATCCGGTACGCGATAAAACCCAGAACATAAGGCAGGTTGCTGTCGATGGTGAAGCTGTCCGTCTTGAACGGCTGAAGATCAATGGCCGGTCGCGCCGGCACCGCATGTTTTGGAGTGGCTGAATAGAGTTGTTTGATTTCCGCGAGGGTCTTTGCCGCGTCTACATCGCCCACAATCACGAGAATCATGTTCGACGGCGAGTACCACTTCTCGTAAAAATCCTTCAACATGGGTCCGGTAGTCGCGTCGAACGAGGCCTTCGTGCCCAGCGGATCGTGCGCGTAGGGCGTCCCGGCAAACATCGCGCCGTTGAGGCGATCGATAAATTTGTAGGTCGGATTGGACAAGTCGCGCTGCACTTCCTGCTCGATGGCTCCGCGTTCCTCGTCCCACTCGGTCTGCGCATCGTCAATTCCGTTCACGCACGCGGCCTGCGCGCGCAGCGCCACATCAACGTCAGCCGATGGCACGGTGGTGAAGAACTGTGTGATGTCCTGTTGCGTGTCCGCATTATCTTCGCCGCCCAGCAGGGCATAGATGGCTGCGGTCTGATCGGCCGTCATGCCCGAGCAACCGCGGAAGGCCATGTGTTCCTGCGCATGCGCCATGCCGGGAAATCCATCGGGCGTCTCATTGCCGCCGACAATAAAGTTAGCTTCCACGGTTGCCACCGGCGCCAGCTTGTTGGGAATAATCACCACGCGCATCCCATTGGAGAGTGTGGCGCGGGTGACGTTCTCAGTTGTGGAAGAGGTCCCCTGCGCGTAGCAGGGCACTATGGCTATCGTCAGGCACAACAAGGGCAAAAATCGCTTGATATTCAAAAGGGTTCTCCATTGGGGTTGTGGCGCAATCTCAGGGCCCGCACGCTCAATCGTACGATGCCCCCGCGGGCTCGGCCAAACGCGTGCCCCGTCAATTCTTCTTAGACGTCTTCTTCTTAGACGCGCAATCGGCGGCAAGTTTCATCAAGGCGTCGGTCACGCGGCCAGGAGCGTGTCGAACGACATTTTCCTCGCTGGCAAAATCGCCCATAATGCAGCGCACGCCCAATGCCTCGATGCTTTTAACATCGGGCAGGATCGGCGCCGCGCCCTCCGCCGCGTAGCGGGCCAGTGTCTCGGCTGAAAACTGCCCCGTGTTCACGATGGCGTAATCGAAGATTTGCGTTCGCGTGTGCTCGTAGATGCGCTTGATGTGCTCCGATGCGGTCAGGTTCAGGCTCTCGTTGGCCTGTGTCATCAGGTTGCAAACGAAAACGCGCACTCCCTTCGCCGAACCCAGCGCCGACGGGATTCCGTCCACTAACAAATTGGTGATGAGAGAGGTGTAGAGCGACCCCGGGCCCACCGTGATCAAATCGGCGCGCTCGATCGCCTCCAGGGTCTCCGGCAGCGGGGCGGGATGCGGTGGATCGAGCGTCAGCTCCACGATGCGGCGTTTGCTCGCCGTGATGTTCGTCTCTCCGCGCACGACGGTCCCATCGTCCATGCTTGCGACCAGCGTGGCGTTCGCCGTGGTCGCCGGGTAGATGCGTCCCCGCGTGGCCAGAATTTTTGAAGCCAGTTGCACCGCCTGCGCAAAATCGCCCGTAATCTCCGTCAGCGCCGCCACAAACAGGTTGCCGAAGTTGTGGCCCTTCAGACCGTTTCCGCCGCGGAAGCGATGCGTGAACAGCCGCGACAGCAAATCCTCTTCTTCGCTCAGCGCCACCATGCAGTTGCGCAGGTCGCCCGGCGGCAGCATGTTGAAGTCCTGGCGCAGCCGCCCAGACGACCCCCCGTCGTCGGTCACCGTAACCACTGCGGCCAGATCCGCGATCGCGTCCGTTGCGTCCGGGCTTTGTCCCGGTGCAGACACATGCCGGCGCAGCCCGCGCAACAGCGTCGACAGGCCCGTTCCGCCGCCCATGGCGACCACGCGCAATCCCTGAACCGGAGACAAGGCGCCACGCTCGAGCTTCTGCGCCTGCGCTCGCTCACCTTTTATTTTGGGAGAGTTCAAAGCAAATCCTACGGAACTTCAGGATAGAGCAACTCGGTGAAGCGTGGGTCGTCCACCATGTTCTGGAAGTCGTTATCGACGCGCGCCTGCAGCCGGTTCTTCGGATTCAGTTCAATCGCCCGTGCCAGATTGTTCAGGCAATCCTGCACGCGCCCTGTAATGGCTTCCAGCACCGCCAGTCCGTAAAACGCGTAGTCGGCATTGGGATGCCCGGTCAGAATGCTGTTGAACTGTTCGCGCGCTTCCTCATAGTAACCGGTATTCAGCTGCGAAATGGCATAGTCGTAGTGCTCCTCGGGCGTGGGGAACGAAAGGCTGCTCTTCAACATTTGCCGTCGGCAGGTGACGATGTAGATCCGGCAGCGGTCCTGAATTTCGGCCGGCGCTTCGGGAAGCAGCTTCTCCAACAGTCCCAACGCCTTTTCATACTTGCCCTGCTGCAGCAGCTGCACCGCAGCCTGGTAGTGCTGAACGGCAGCATCGTTGTTGGTCCGGCCGCGACCGTCAGTCTTGCCGGCCGCTGGGGTTGTCTTCTTGCGGCTGGGCGCCGCGGATCGTGCCTCTTGCGTCATGAGTTTTCCCGAACCGCGCATTCCTTTGCCCCTGGGGCATGCTTATCGCCCGGTGGGAAACAATCTTCGAGGAACAACGCTACTTAGGCCATGTTTATACGCAGAACCCCGCCTTCCGTCAATGGGTGTTTGCTGACATACATTTATCCTCCCCCGGAACCGGCGGATTTGCCGTAGATCGCCGGGTTCAGCGTCGGATCGTTGTACATCTTCAATTGCCGGTAGAGTTTGAAGCGCCGCGAGCCTCCGACTGTCTCCCGCCAAAGCGTATCGAGGCATCCTGCCAGGTCGTCGCGCTGCTCTTTCAGAATCGCCAGCCGCTCCTTGTTCCGCTCCGCGTGCCCCGGCGGCGCGTCCCTTCGTTCCGCCTCTTCTTTCGTGTGGTAGATCTTTAGCGCCAGAATCGACAGCCTGTCGATGATCATTCCCGGTGGCTCGGAACTGAGCGGCGCAGCAGGGTTAGGCAATCCTCGCGCTTCCATCCAGCCCAGCATCTTCTGGTCCAACTCTTCGATCAGATCGTTGCGCAGTTGGTTGGTTACGTCCACGCCCTGCTTCACCAGAGCAATCTCTCGATCGCTCGCGCCGGGAGTTCGTGCTTTGTCCTCAATGTGCCAAAGGTCGAAGTTCGCCCGATGCTGCCGCGCCACGAGCCCCAGCCATTCGCCGTCCGGGACGGAAGATGATCCGCCCACCGGTGCGTCCGGCTTATCGTGCCACTCCCGCGTCAGCCGATCCTGCAGCCGAACAATCTCCGTCGCCGAAACCATCCTTACCCGTCCTCTTGCGTCGTTCTATTTGGTTGAACCCGCTTGCATCCGCAGGCTCCATCCTAAAACCTCGCTCTCCGCCGCACCAAGCCTCTCTCGTCGCGCACCCTGCGGTAAAATCGGATCGAACTTGTCCGCCCCGCTCCCATGAAAGTTCGGCTCCCCGTCCCCATCGGAGGTCCCCATGAAGACTCGCCGCTTCGTGCTCTTAGCTTCGCTGGTTGGTACGGCCTGCACGCTGCAGGCGCAAAAAATCCAAGTTGCGCCGGCTCAGACCATGTCCGACCAGCCCGCATCCATCATCGTCACCGGCGTTACCCCAGGTTCCAATGTCACCATTCGCGCCGAATTGACTGACGGCGATGCTCACACATGGGCTGCTCAGGCCGATTTCGCTGCCGACTCCACCGGCTCCGTGGACACCTCAAAGCTGGCTCCGCTCAATGGCTCTTACCGCACCGTCTCCGCCCTGGGCCTGGTCTGGTCCATGCGGTCTAAGGATTTCAACGTTCATCTTTACGAACCTCCTCACAATTTTCAGCCCCAGCCCATTCAATTTCATTTGCTTGTTAATGGTCAGGAAGTTTCTTCCGCGCAGTTCACGCAGTTGGCCATTCGCCCCGATGTCCAACAGATCAAGGTCGACGGCGTCATCCACGGCATTTTGTTCTTGCCCGGGGACTCCGCCAGGCACCCTGGAATCCTCGTAGTAGGCGGCTCTGAAGGCGGATACTCCGGCCGCAAGGCCGCGTGGCTCGCCTCGCACGGATACGTAGCCTTCGCGCTTTGTTACTTCCATTGCTCGGGCACTCCAGACAATCTGGAGCGGATTCCTCTCGAATACTTCGGCCAGGCACTGGCCTGGATGATGAAGCGTCCTGAAATCGATCCCACCCGCCTCGCCGTCATGGGAACGTCGCGGGGCGGGGAATTGGCGCTCCAGCTTGGCTCCATGTACTCGCCCATCAAGGCTGTCGTCGCCTATGTCCCCGCGAACGTGCGTCATCCCTCCTGCTGCGAGGGCGCGTCTCAGCCGTCCTGGACCTGGCACGGCGCGCCGCTCACTTATATCTCATTGGCCGAGGCCATGAATCCAAGTCCGAATTCCGCAGATTCCTTCCGCGCGCAGATCGCCGTCGAAGCCACCAACGGTCCCATCTTGATGATTGGCGCTGAGGACGACGGGATCTGGCCCTCCGCTGAAATGGTGCGCGCCGCTGCTCAGCGCCTGCGCTCCAATCACTTCTCCCCTCAGGTCGTGACGCTCATTTATCCCCACGCCGGCCACCGCGCCGGGCTTCCGGAAATCGAGCCCACCTGGACCAATGGCGTCACGCAACGGATTTCGGGCAGATCCACGGAGTTTGGCGGATCCCCCGAGGGCAACGCCGAATCTTCTCTCGACGCAACTCCCAAAGTGCTCAACTTTCTGGCCACCAGCCTCGCCGAAAACTCCCCACCAATTGCGGCCAATCCCTGATCGATGAAATGCAAAAACCGCAGGAGAGCGGTCGACGAATGGAATGATTCGCGCACAAAAGCGCAGCGAATGGGTATGACCGCTTGTACCGGGCGAGTCGACTTCAAGGAGACATCAATGGGGAAGAGGTGTGGCCAAGCGCGGTCAGCTCGTTGGGAATCGAACCCAGGACCCACGCCTTAAAAGGGAGGTGCTCTCCCAACTCCGCTACGAACTCGCCTGCTGTCGCTTTTTCCAAACGAACCAAACCTGACATCAGCTAGTTTGAGACCGCCGTATTTCGGCCACCGAAATCTATCGCGTCTCGGCTTAAGGAGTCTCCCCTGTGCCGACACTGTGTGCCTCCCTCCAAGCACCCGCCTAAAGCGGTATTGTTTCGCTGACTGGAGCCTTTCCAGTTTCCAGCGACAAATTGCTGCAAATAGTATCTAAAAGAAAATAAATAGGTTAAATCGTGCAAAACTTTCTCATTGACAACATACCAACCAGTTGGTATGTATATGACAATTGAAGAGTAAGTGTTTGGGGAGTAGACATTGACTGTCCGGCACGAAAAACTCGCCCTCTCCAGAAAAAAACTCCTCGACGCGTCGCTCCACGTCATCCGGGCCAAGGGCTACGAAGCCACCACGGTCGACGACATCTGCGCTGCCGCTGGCCTCAGCAAGGGAAGTTTCTTTCATCACTTCAAGAGCAAGGAACATCTCGCCGTTGCTGCCGCTGACTACTGGATCGAAGGCACAACCGCTCTGTTTGCCTCCGCGCCCTATCACGCGCCGGCCGACCCGCTTGACCGCCTGCTGGCCTACGTCGACTTTCGCAAGTCCCTGCTCATGGGTGATCTGCCCGACTACACCTGCCTGGTGGGCACTATGGTCCAGGAGACTTACAACACTCATCCGGCCATCCGTCAGGCCTGTGAAACCAGCATCAGTGGCCACGCCGCCACGCTCGTTCCCGACATTGAATCAGCCATCCGCCAGCGCGGCATCTCCGGCGATTGGACTGCCGAGAGCCTCGCCCTCTACATCCAGGCGACAATCCAGGGCGCGTTCATCCTTGCTAAAGCCAAGCTAAGCCGCGATGTCGCCGCCCAGTGCATCGATCACCTTCGCCGCTATCTCGAACTGCTCTTCTCCCGACTCCATCCGCAAAATCGGATTTCTTGAATGAGGCCAACGCCTTTTTTCACCACACGTCCAGCAAGACAAACTCGATCTCTGGAGCGAAACATGATTGTAAAGATCTTCAAAACCATCGTTGTTGCCACCCTCACCCTCTTGGCCGCGCCCGTTTCCACAAGGCCCGTGCAAGCACAGGAGAACAAGTCGCCCTATCCCGCCATGGCGCCTCTTGACCAATATCTCATCGCCGATCGCGACCAGGAAATCGCGCTCGCAAAAAGCGCCGCTCCTTCCGCGCTTTCGAGCGACGCCAGCGTCATGGTCCTCGAAAAGGATGGCTACCACACCGCAATCGAGGGCAAAAACGGCTTCACATGTATCGTCGAGCGAGGATGGATATCTCCCTTGGACAGTACGGATTTCTGGAACCCAAAATTGCGCGGTCCCATCTGCTACAACCCGCCCGCTGTGCGCTCCATCCTTCCTTACACCAGTCTGAGAACCAAGCTGATTCTGAGCGGCCTGACCAAAGAGCAGATGGTCGACAACATTCGATCCCAGCTTGCGAACGGCCTGTTGCCCCTGCCTGAGGCGGGAGCCATGTCCTACATGATGTCGAAAGATCAATATCTCGGTGACGGCCCCGGGCACTGGCACTCGCACCTGATGTTTCATCTCCCGCGCGGGATGGGTGCTGCGAGTTGGGGAGCGAACGTGGACGGCTCACCGGTGGTGTTCGATACGGATCATCATGACCTGGGGCCTGAGCCCGAAACCATTTTTATGGTGCCTGTCGACCACTGGTCCGACGGAACTCCAGCCGGGCATCAGCACTGAGACGCGCGCTTCCAAATTGAAAAAATTCGGCCATTTCATCAAAGAGATTGACTCCGCCGTCGCTAGCGATAACTCCCCGAGTTCCCGACGCTAAGGAAAACCACGGAGGTTTCATCATGTCTGCCACTACGCTTCACGCTCCAGCCTCGACCGACGAAGCCGCAATCCTGTCCCTGATCAGCTCGCTCCACCAGGCCCATCACGATAAAAGCGCCGAAGGCATCTCCGCGCCTTACGCGCCACACGCCGTCATCTACGACCTCGAACCGCCACTCGTGCACGATGGGATCTCGCTAGAGCGCAAGCGCAATTGGCTCGCTACCTGGGATTCGTCCATCGGTCTGGAGCCGCGCAATTTTAAACTCACGATCGACGGCGATCACGCGTACGGGCACGGCTATCTGCGCCTGAGCGGACAGAAAAAGGGAATCGAACACCCCGTCAGTTTCTGGATGCGCGAGACCCTTTGCTTCGAGCGTGTACGCGGCGCATGGCGCATCGTCCACGAGCATACGTCGGTGCCGTTTTATATGGATGCCAGGCTGCGGCCAGCGTTCGACCTCGAACCCTGAGCAGTTGCAGAACGACGAAAAATGAACGGGGTTTGCGGCCAGAGAGTGGTGAGCCCGGTGCGGATCGAACGCACGACCCACGCCTTAAAAGGGCGTTGCTCTACCAACTGAGCTACGGGCTCGCTGAAGGTCGCTATCTTCAAACTAACACAGGGTCAGTCATCCACCTTCGGCTCTCGGGGCAGGGAACTCACGCCTCTCGCGCGCGTTCATTTCCGCTTCGCACCCTGCCGCGAATTGCAACACTCCGACGCTCACGACACTGCGCAAAAACATTTCAGGACACGGTAACCAAAACCGCGTGTACGATGGTACCCATAGGATGCGAAGAAAGCGATTACAAACGGGGGATAAATGCCCGCATCGCTCAGAAAATGAGGCAGTTCTGCCGTTTTCGATGGCTTGAAAGTGTTAGCGTCGTGGCTGTGCAAGTGTTATTGTTCTCGACCCTCCGCGGACACTACGATTACCACTAAGGATTCATCCGCCATCCGGGATAGAGTTCCCGGTGTTCCGTATCGCAACAGCCGGCATCTTGGGCTCTGTAACATTTTTCGAAAACGTGCGTGGCGGAGTTGCACTTCTAGACCTTGGTATAGATTATGACGGAGCATAAAGGGCAGTCCGATCCAAACGAGCCCCCAGAAGACGTAGCTTCGCTCTACTCCTGGGCGAACCTGCACGGCGCAAAATACCGCGATTTTTCTGCCTCCCGTGCGCAGACCCGCGAAAAGGCTCGCCAGCGTGTTGAACAGGCGATGGAGCAGGAACATCTGCGCACGCAGCAGCCCCTGGAGCCAAGGCGCGGCAACGGCGACACGCGGCAAGAGGAATCGCCGCCGCAATCAGCAGCGCAGCAGCCCCCCTCGTATCCGCCGCGAACCGCTCAGCCGCCGCCGCCCGACCGTCCGAACATCGACCGCTCGCAGTCCGAGCATCCCATTCGCGAAGATCTTGCCTCAGCACTTCGCGGTTTAGCCGTGCCACCGTCGTACCGCCAGCCCGGCCATTCGCCGCACGCTCCCATGCGCGAAGAAAGCTATCTGCCGCCGCGCAAACCGTGGTCATCCGACGCAGCAGAAGACGCGGGCCGCCCCGCTTGGCTCATGCCGGATCGGACTGAAGTCTCAAGCCCATCCAGCCTGCCGCCCGCGCCCGAAGACACGTTGCAGGGTTCTCGCGAACGCCTTGCCACGCGCTGGTTTGCTTTGCGTGGAGTCGTCGAAGGCAGTGCGCCGCCAACGCAGGTAGCTCCGGCTCCAGTGGCCGCGCGCGCTCCGGTTTTGGCGATCTTTTCGCTTGCCGGTGGTGTGGGAAAAACCAGCCTCGTTGCGACTCTCGGTCGCGCGCTCTCTGCGCGCGGCGAACGCGTCTTGCTCGTCGATACGGCAGCCTACGGCTTGCTTCCATTCTTCTTCGGCGCTGGCGATCAGCGTCCCGGAATGTTGCGCACCTTCAGTCCTCCGGTTTCGAGCGGCGACGCGCCCATTCAAATGATCACTCTCGATCCCGAGAACTTCGGCTCTGAAATCGCGCCGCAGGAGGCGCTCAGCGCCGAAATCTCCAAGCACGCGCGCGGAGTGGGTCGCGTCATCATCGATCTCGCCACTGCTTCCGGCTCAACCACGCGCCGCATCATGCGCCTCGTGCCACAGATTCTTGTTCCGCTGATGCCTGATATGAATTCTGTGGTCAGCGTCAGCTCCATTGACGCCTTCTTCGATCACAACGGCGGCGCATCCACCATCTCCTCGCTGCCCAACTATGTCCTCAACCAGTTCGATTCCTCGCTCCCGCTGCATCTCGACGTGCGCGAAGTCCTCCGCGAACAACTGGGCGATCGCTTGCTCCCTTTTGTGATCCGGCGCGCTCCCGCTGTCAGTGAGGCGCTGGCCGAGGGCATGACCATCATTGACTACGCGCCCAACTCGGGAGTTGCCGAGGACTTCGCCAGCCTGGCCAGCTGGGTCAAGAGCCTTTCCGCAGCCGCCACCACAACCTTCCGAGGGGTTCGCTGGAGCGAAAGATGACAGCGACCACAATCTGGCAGGATATTGGTGCCGGCGAGAATGTTTTTACCAAAGTCCTTCGCCTCCTTTTTCTTATCCTCGCAGCAATCATTTTCTGCTTCCTTGCGATCGTCCCGCTCACCTGGCCGCAGCAGGCGGTTCTCGGTCTGCTCAGCCTTCTCATGGCTCTGGCCCTGGCTCGCGGCTCCGATTCTTATCTCGTCACGCTCACTCTCATGATGCTGTCCATGTTCTGTACCTTTCGCTACGGATATTGGCGCATCGAGCAGGTCGTTCGCTTCTTTCGCGATCCCGCCAATCACTGGGGCGCGCTGGACGCTTTCTTCATCCTCTGCCTGCTTCTGGCCGAGGCATACGCCTTCGTCATCCTCTTTCTCGGATACTTTCAGACCATCTGGCCTTTGCGCCGCGCTCCTGTATCGCTGCCTGAGAATCCCGATGACTGGCCCGACGTCGATGTGCTGATTCCCACCTTCAATGAGCCGCTTGACGTCGTCCGCTTCACCGCGCTCGGCGCGCTCAATATGGATTGGCCGGCCGACAAGCTCCACGTCTACATCCTCGACGACGGCCACCGCAAGGAATTTGAGGAGTTCGCTTTCGAGGCCGGTATCGGCTATCGAACCCGGCCCGACAACAAATTTGCCAAGGCCGGCAACATCAACACCGCGCTCGAAACCATGTCCTCGCCGCTCGTGGCCGTGTTCGACAGCGACCACGTTCCCACGCGCAGCTTTCTCCAGATGACCGTCGGCTGGTTCATGCGCGATCCCAAGCTGGCCGTGATGCAAACACCGCATCACTTCTATTCGCCCGATCCTTTCGAGCGTAATCTCCGCCAGTTCCACGTCATTCCCAACGAAGGTGAACTTTTCTACGGCGTGGTCCAGGACGGCAACGACTTCTGGAATTCCGCCTTCTTCTGCGGCTCCTGCGCGGTCCTGCGCCGCGCTGCGCTCGACGAGATCGGTGGCATCGCCAAAGAGACCGTCACCGAGGACGCGCACACATCTCTGCGAATGCAGATGGCCGGTTGGAATACCGCCTACATCAACATTCCTCAGGCTGCGGGCCTCGCCACCGAGCGCCTGTCTGCTCACGTCGGCCAGCGCATCCGCTGGGCGCGTGGCATGATCCAGGTTCTCCGCATCGACAATCCGCTCTTCGCTCGTGGCCTTAAGTTTCCTCAGCGGCTTTGCTACTTCAACGCCGTCGGCCATTTTCTCTATGCTGTGCCGCGCCTCATCTTCCTCACGGCGCCACTCATCTATCTGCTTTTGAACCACACCAACATTCCCGGCTACTGGGCCGCCATTCTGGCCTACGCGCTGCCTCATCTCACGCTTTCCAATGTCACCAACTCGCGCATTCAGGGCGATCATCGTCATTCCTTCTGGAATGAGATTTATGAAACAGTCCTCTCGCCCTACATCCTGCTGCCCACCATGATGGCGCTCATCAGCCCCAAATTGGGCAGGTTCAACGTCACCGCCAAAGGCGGCGTCGTCCGGCGCACGTTCTTTGATTCGCGCATCGCCCAGCCTTTCCTCGTGATGCTCATCTTCAACATCGCCGGCCTTCTGGTCGCCATCCCGCGCTTCTTCATTTGGGATACAACGCGCCGCGGCACGGTTCTGATGAATGTCATGTGGTGTTGCTTCAACGTGATCATTCTCGGCGTCTGCACCGCCGTCGCGCGCGAACTGATGCAGCGCCGCACCACCGTGCGCCTCAACATCGTCGCGCCCCTTGTCCTCAAGCTGCCCAGCGGAAGATTGATCCCCGCCGAGACCGTCGATATGTCCAACGGCGGCGCCGGCATTCGTCTCACCGAGCCGCTCGATCTCGCACCCGATTCCGAGGTCAACCTGTTATTTGCGCAGCCCCCAGGGTCCGTTCCTCTCCATGCGAAAGTGGTTTCCTTCGAGGGAGAATCGGTCTTGCGCGTTTGTTTTGACGATCTGTCCATCGCCGAACAGGAAGTTCTCACCGTCCAGCTCTACTCCCGCGCCGATTCCTGGCTCGGCTGGGGCGAGGGCCGTGAAAGCGACAATGTCCTGCGCAGCCTCGGCCGTATCTTCACGATCTCCATGCGCGGCCTCAAAGCCACAGCTCTTAGCTTGGTTGGCCGCGATGACCTCGCTGCCCGCCGTAAATCCGCTCCGCTCTCCATCGCTCAGTCGGGATTGATCCTGCTCTTCGCCTCGCTTCTTGTTGCCGGCTCGCCGAAATCCCTCGCCCAACTGGTCTCTAACTCTGCTAGCTCCGCGAACCCCGCTAACTCCGCCGTCTTGCCCGGCCAGTATCACGACACCTTCACTCTCGCCGATGCAGGCTCGCCGCAAATCGAATTGCATTCCATCGATCGCCAGCACAATATCTACTTCACGCTTCCGCAAACGCATGTTGTCCGCACCGCCACCATTCATGTCTACTACGCATTTTCTCCCGCGCTCATTCCGCAGCTCAGCCAGCTCAAACTGATCTTGAACGGCACGCTCTTCGCCACCATCCAACCTGCTGCGGGAAAATTTGGCGGCTCGGATGGCAGTGACTCGGAGGCCGACTTCAACATTCCTCCCGAGCTGCTCGTTCATAACAACGCGCTCACCATCGAGTTCATCGGCCACTACACCATGAACTGCGAAGACCCCGCCAACACCGCGCTCTGGGCGCGCGTTGATCGCAAAACCTACATCGATACTCAAGGCGACATGCTGCCGCTCGCCGACGATCTTAAGCAGCTTCCCATTCCATTCGTCGATCCGGCCGTAATTCAGCCTGTCAGCATTCCAGTTGTCTTTCCCTCGCCGCCATCCTTCAAGGCCATTCAGGCCGCTGGCATCGTCGCCAGTTACTTCGGCCTCGTTTCTGCCGACCGCCCCGTGCGTTTTCCGGTGCGCATCGGTGCCATTCCGCAGGGCAACGTCATCATCATCGCTGAAAATGCCGCGAGCCTTCCCGCCGGCCTCAATCTCTCCTCCGTCAGCGGGCCCACCGTGGCCATGCGTACCAACCCCAACGATCCTTACGGAAAAATCCTCATCGTCACCGGTCCCAATGCCGACGGTGTCATCGCTGCCGCTCAGGCCGTCGCGCTGCACAGCGACATGCTCACTGGCTCGCAGTCCCCCATCAATAATCTCTCCCTGCCTGCCAAACAGGCTCCCGACGCTGCGCCGCGCTGGGCGCGCACCGATCAGATCATTTCTCTATGGGACCATGCGACTCCCGGTCAGCTTCAGGGCGATGGATCCGCTCCTCTCAATGTCTACTTCCGCATTCCTCCCGACCTTTACTACGACACCGGCGACGACAACGCCCGCCTGCATCTTGCTTATCGCTACAACTCCATTCCCATCGGGCCAATCTCAAGCCTCCAAGTGCGCATCAACAGCGCGTTCCTCGGCTCCACGCCGCTCACTCCGGGGCAGGATGCATCGCGCACCACAACGACAGATGTCCCCGTTCCTGTCGTCAACCTGCGCCCGTTCTCGAACACGCTTTCGTTCGACTACACCTTCCAGCTCGCCCGCAAACAGAATTGCGACAACACAACCCCGATCAACCTTCAAGGTTCGATTCTGCGCGACTCCTATCTCGACCTGCGCGGCTATCCGCACTGGACGCCCCTGCCCAATCTCGAAATCTTCTCGAATGCCGGGTTTCCCTTTACGCGCCTTGCTGATCTGAGCGGCACCACGGTCGTTCTGCCGCCCACGCCCACCGAGCAGGAGATCGAGACCTTCGTCACTCTCATGGGCCATTTCGGCCGCCAAACCGGTTTTCCCGGCCTGCGCATCACCGTCGCCGGTCCCGACGCACTTCAGAACGGCGCTGCCACTGACTTCCTCATCATCGGCGCTGGCGACGATCAGCCGGCTTTCGAAAAACTGAGCACGCATCTTCCCGTCTCGCTCGGCAGCGGCCAGATTCAGGTTCACGACACGGAAGGCTTCTTCGGCTCACTTCTACACAACGCGTGGTGGAAGCTCCGCTCCGGCCAGCACACTGAGTCCGGCGTGCTCACTGCCGGTGGCACGCCCGATGCTGTCATTGAGGGCATCGAGTCTCCTTACGACATCGCCGGCAGCCGAAGCATCGTCGCCATCCACTTCAAGGACGCGTCCACGTTCGAACCGTTCATGGACACCTTTCTCAACGTCCAGCAGTCCAGCGACGTCTCCGGCTCCGTCTCCGTCCTTCACGGAACCGAGTTCAAATCCTTCCGCGTCGGGTCGCAGGTTTATTACGTCGGCGTGTTGCCGTGGTTCACGCAGTTGCGCCTTTGGGCTGCGGAGTATCCATGGCTGATCGCAGTCATCGTCGTCGTTCTCGCGTTTCTCCTGGCCATCTGGACACGTCAATGGTTGCGCTCGAGAGCCAGGGCGCGTCTCACAATGATGGAGAGCTAGCTCGAGAGTTCGCCTGGGGTTTCTGCCTCTTTTTCCACACTTGTTGGCCCCTCTGCTCATTTCGGGCTTGGAAAAACGTGCGCGCAGCCAAAAGTGACTCTCTTTCAACGCGATTCCGGTATGGTCCGCGCGGATAATTGAACGTAGAATGGAAGCGCGAATGACGGTGGGCTCGGGACATTGGAAAGCGGGTGTGATCGTAGCGGCCTGCCTGGTGCTGACGCTCTCACTAGCCCACGCTCAAAACTCTTCCGTCGCCGGCTCCGCCCAAACCGCTCGCGCCAGCATCGCTGAAAAAGCTCGCGCCCTCGAGTCTCGCGGACGGCCCGACATGGCCATCCAGCTCTGGCAGCAGATTCTTCTCTCCGACCCTCAAAATACTGACGCCCTCGCTGGCCTCGCCAAAGACTACAAGCTCATCGGATCCGACGCGCTCGCCAATCAAACGCTCGATCGTCTGCGCGCCATCAGCCCCAACGATCCCGACATCGCCCGCATCCAGTCCATGTCAAGTTCGAGCCAGGAGACCGAACAGCTCAGGCAGGCTGGCGATCTCACGCGCCAGGGCCGCAATGACGACGCCATGCGCATCTATCGCCAGCTTTACGGCGATCAGCCTCCCAACGGCGACGTCGCACTCGCCTACTATCAAACGCTCTACGGCACCGCCAGCGGCAAGCAGCAGGCCATTGCTGGCATGCGCGCTCTCGTCGCTCGCAACTCCTCCGACCCTCGCTATGCCATCGCGCTTGGCGTCATGCTCACTTACGATCAGCAAACTCGCGCCGAAGGCATTCGCATCCTGCAGGCGCATCCCTCCGATCCCGACGCGCAGTCCGCGCTGCGCCAGGCGCTCATCTGGGACTCCGCGAATCCCGCTTCCGCTGCCGAGCTGCGCGAATATCTCAAATCGCATCCCGGCGACAGCGAGCTCACCTCAGCTCTCATCCAAGACCAGAAAAAGCTCGCGCAGATGAACTCCGGCATCGCGCGCACTCCCGCCGAGCGCGCTGCCTTTGCGGCTCTCAACGCGCACCGCCTCGATGAGGCCAACCAACTCTTTACTGCGCTCTTGCAAAAAGACCCAACCAACAGCCGCGCCGCCGCTGGAATGGGTTTCCTGCGCATGCGCCAGCAGGACTTCGCCTCTGCCGTCACCTACTTCACGCAAGCCGAGCAAAACGGATACAGAGCAAAAATCGTCGAAGACGCGCTGGCCAACTCGCGCTTCTGGCTCATCATGAGCGAAGCCACTCAGGCCTTCAGCCAGAATCAATTCGACGTCGCCGACCAAAAATTCCGCGCGGCGCTGGCCATCGATCCACGCAGCACCGACGCCCTCAATGGTCTCGCCGGCCTCTACATCAAGGAGCAGCAGTACACCACTGCCGCTTCGGTTTACGAGCTCCTCATTAAAGTTCAGCCGACCTCCTTCGATGGCTGGCGCGGCCTCTTCCTCGCCAACGCGCGCGCCGATCAAAACGATCAGGCTCTCTCCGTCGTCGCGCGATTCCCGCCTGGCGTCCGCGTCGCCCTCGACAAGGATCCCGAATACCTCCGCACCCTCGCCGCGATTTATCAGGCGCAAGGTCGCACTGCCGACGCCGAGCGCGCTCTCGATCTTGCCCTCGCGCTTCCATTTCCCGGCAACGGCAGCTCTCTGAGGGACGATACCAAGCTTCAGTACGCCGGCATTCTCATGGAGGCCGAACATTTTCCGCAGGCCGCCGCGCTCTATGAGCAAGTCGTCTCGAGCGACCCCGCCAACGTCTCCGCCTGGATGGGCCTCGTCAGCGCGCATCACGAGCTGGGCCAGGACTCGCAGGCCATGAACGACGTGCAGCGGATCCCTGCGGCCACCTACGAGACCGCTCTCGGCGATCCTGGCTTCCTCGCCGAGCTCGGCGCAATCTACCAGCAGGCCAATCAATTGGACGTGGCTCAGGGAATGCTCGAGCGAGCGGAAAAACTCGAGCTCGCCTCCGGCCGCCAGCCTTCCATCGCGCTCCAGTTGCAGCTTGCCGCCATCGATCTTCAGCGCAACAACTCGGATCAGGCCTTCGCGATCTACCAGCAGGTCCTCGCCGCGCATCCTGACAACGCCGCCGCATGGAAGGGCCTCATCTCCACCCTCGCTGCCACCAATCGCAACTCGCAGGCACTTCAGCAGCTCGCGCAGATTCCCGCGCCCGTCCGCACCCAGCTCGAATCCGACATCGATTTCATCCAGACCGAAGCCGGCCTCTACGCGACCACCGGCGACACCAGCACCTCCATCGCCTATATGGACCGCGTGCTCGCGTACTACGCCAAACTCAAGCAGCAACCGCCGCCCGCCATCGACATTCAAAATGCCTGGCTGCTTTACAACATTGGCAACGACCGCGCTCTCTACGCCTCGCTCATGCGCATCGGTGGCCGCGCTGACCTCACTCTCGCTCAGCGCCAAACCGTCCAAAACATCTGGGCCGAGTGGAGCGTGCGCCGCGCTGCCGCGGCCATGGACAACGGCAACCCTCGCCGCGCCGTCGACATTCTTGACGCCGCTTCGCAAGCTTTCCCCAACAATCTCACCGTCATCAAAGCCGTCGCTGGCGGTTACGCGCGCGTCGGCCGCGCCAAGGAAGCCCTCGCCATCTACAGAACCATCCCCATGCAGGACGCTTCAGCAGGCGACTTCGAAGGCGCTGTCGGCGCAGCCCTCGCCGCCAACGACAAAAATCAGGCCGAGCTCTGGCTGCGTCAGGCCCTCGATCGTTTCCCGCGCGATCCCGCCATTCTCTCGCTCGCCGCGCGTTATGAGCAGGCTCGCGGAGACAACGAACGCGCCGCCGACTACTATCGCGCTTCCATCGCCGCCATGCCCGCCGTCTCACCGGTCGATCGTCTCGCCCACGTGCTCGTTTATCCCGATACAGATCTCCAGCCGCATCGCGCTGTCACCGCTGCCGATCTTCAGCGCCTCCTCGACCCCGACGACACGCCCTTCGACAAAACCGCCAAGCTCCCACCGCTTCCCGCCTACGGCCCCGATCCCGATGAAGGCAGCGCGCCCGTCATGCTTCCGCAGGCGCATCCGGCCTCTCAAGTTCCATCGCAAGTCAACACTCAGCCTGACTCGCACGATCTGCCGCCGCCACCCACGCCGCAATCGTTTCTCACGCCCGCTCCGTCGCACGTCCCTCATCTCGTCCTTGCCGCTCTCACTCTCACTCACCCCCGCATCAATTCCTGGCGCGCTTCGATTCGCAGTGATTTTTCTTCCATCACCGCAGTCCAATCCGCCGATCTCCCCGCCCCGCTCGATCTCACTCTCGATCCACCGCACTCGCTCGCCTCCGACGC
Source organism: Occallatibacter sp. (assembly GCA_052145255.1). Lineage (GTDB taxonomy): Bacteria > Acidobacteriota > Terriglobia > Terriglobales > Acidobacteriaceae > Telmatobacter. Next base: position 10,412 of record JBKQOX010000001.1, on the reverse strand, counting down.
GTGGAAGGGACTCGTCTTTTCGCTCATGGCCGCTAACCGCAACGCCGAGGCTCTTGGCGAGCTCAACAAAATTCCCGCCGAACCGCGCCGCCTTCTCGAGGCCGACGTTGAATGGGTTCAGGCCATCGCCAGCCTCTACGTTGCCGTCGGCGACGAGCCCCACGCCAACGCCTACGTCCATCGCGTCGAAACTTTCTATCTGCTCCACCGCGCCGCCGTCCCTGCCGCGCTTCAAATCCAGCACGTTTGGCTGCTCTACAACCTCCATAGTGACGCCACGCTCTATCCCGTTCTCACCGCACTCGACGCGCGCTCCGATCTCACCGCCGATCAGCGTCAACAGCTTCAAACCCTCTGGGCCAACTGGGCCGTCCGCCGCGCCAATCAGGATCTCGCCGCGGGCCAGCTCTCTCGCGGCACGCAGATTCTTGAGGCCGCCGCCGCGACATACCCGGCCAGCCTCGACATTCGCTTTGCACTCGCTGGCGCCTACGCTCGCATCGGCCGTTCGCAAGACGCGCTCGCTCTCTACAAATCCATCCCCATGAATCAAGCAACCTCGGGCGATTTCCAGGGAGCCATCTGGTCCGCGATCTCCGCCAAAGATATGGCCCAGGCCGAAATCTGGCTGCGCGCCGCGCTCGATCGTTTTCCCTCGGACCCCAACGTCCTCTCGCTCGCCGCCCGTTTTGAGCAGGCTCGCGGCAACAAGCAACGCGCCGCACAGTTCTGGCGTGCAGCCATCGCCGCCGCTCCTCCCGGTTCGTCGATCAACAATCTCGGCGGCAACGCCTCGAATCCATCAAGTCCTGCCTCCAACCCCGGCGACATTCGACGCCTTCTCAATCCAAGTCTCGATCCAAGCCTCAACGAGCCTTCTCCCGATCAGATCGCACCGCTTCCGTCCTACAAATCTCTCTCTTCGCCGCAGGCCACGCTTCCTCCGTTGCCCTCTGCGACCAACACCACAACCGCCTTCGCCACGGCGCCCTCCAATAATCCGCTGCCGCTCCCATTCGCAGCACGCGATGAATCAGCAGAGCAGGGAACTGCACCGCCCACGCCGCCCGTTTTCGTTTTGCCACGCGACGCCCGCAACACAAACACGCCCAACTCACAGTCCGCTGTGTTGCCCCCGCCGCTTACCGGCAACGTCCATCTCTCGCCCTCTGAAGAAAACGTCAACTCCATGAGGCGAACCGATGTTGAAGTTGAAACCGGAATCACCGCCTCGTCTCAGCCAACAATGGACACGTCGGCGCTTGCACCTACTTCACCACCCGACAATCTCCGCATCAGCTCTAAGCCCATGAACGTCCTCGCCGCGCAAGCCCAGGCTCGCTTCGCTGCACAAACCGATAGCCAGCTCACGCAAGGCTCAGCCGCACTCATTCACTCCATCCCCAACGCCGTATCGCCCGCCACTCCGCCCAACCCGACGCAGGCGCAGACCAACTCGTCCGCCACGCCGCCCGCTGCTCCAACCGCCGCATCCACTCCGTCCAATACAACGCCCGTGCAGGCAAGTTCGCCAGCGCTCGCTACTCCGCCCACTGCCGCGCGAAACTCTTCTTCCCACTCCGACCACGGCGTCTACACCACGGCGCAAAACACGCCCTCCGCGCAGGACGCGGCTTCCGGCGCTTACTCCGCGCCGCAGCAACAGCAACCCTCGCCGCCGGCCCAGCAACCCGCTCTCCGAACGTCGCAGCCAACTCCGCCTCCCGCTTCGGCTGCTTGCCAGACCACCGTTCCCGTTTGCCCGCCCGCCAAACCCACGCCAACCATCGCGCCCACCAAACACAAACGTCCACGCAAACCCGCTGCTCAACCCGCTGCCCAACCCGCGCCGCCCACGCAAACTCTCGGCAACGCTCCCATCGGCACTCCTGAAAACGGGGCCACGCCCCAAAACCCGGCACCCAACGCCCCCGTTGAATCCGAAACGGAGCCCGCGCAACAAACGCAACCCGGATCCACCACCGGCTCCGGCGTCTCCGACGAAGAACTTCAGCAGCAAAATCTCCCGCCGCTCCGCGGCCCTTGGATTCGCATTCAGCGCCAGGCTGCTCCGCCCAGTCCGCGCGATCTTGCCGAGCAGCAGCTTCAGGCCATCGAGAGCGGCTACAGCGGCTGGCTCGGCGGAACTTCGCTGCTCAACTATCGCAGCGGCGCGCCGGGCTATTCGCAGCTCGCTGCCATCGAGTCGCCCTTTGAGGCCTCGGCCCCGCTCGGCACTCACGCGCGCATCACCGCCATCGCCCGCCCCGTCTTTCTCGACTCCGGCCAGGCCGACGGCACCGCCACCACGTCGGTTCTCGAATCCCAATCCGGCGCAACCTGCCTCATCGCCATTCCCGAGCCAATCGGCACCTACACTGCCGGCCAGAATTTCACTCCATGCACCTCGCCCACCATCAGCGCGCTCGTTCCGCCCGCGCAGCAAAACGCCTTCGGCCTCGGCGGCGAATTGCAACTCACCTTCCCGCACTTCACGATCGCTGGCGGTTCCACGCCCTTTGACTTCCTCGTCTCCACTGTCACCGGGCGTTTTCAATGGAACCCCAGCGGCGGTCCCTTCACCATCAGCCTTGTGCGCGATTCGGAGAAGGACTCGCAGCTCTCCTACGCCGGCCTGCGCGATCCCGCTGGCAACACGCTCTCTACTCAGGGCCAAATCTGGGGCGGAGTCGTCGCGAACCAGGGCACGGTCCAGGTCGCGCACGGCGATGCCGAATCCGGCTTCTACTTCTCCGCCTCAGGCCAATACCTCACCGGCTATCACACGCGCTCCAACACTCGCATCGACGGAACCGGCGGCGCATACTGGCGCGTCATGGCCTCGCCCGAGTTCGGCAACCTCACTCTCGGCGCAAACTTCTTCGGCATGCATTACGCCAACAATCAAAACGCGTTCACGCATGGAATGGGCGGATACTTCAGTCCGCAAGCTTACTTCCTCGCCAACGTTCCACTCGGTTGGCAGGGCCACTACGGCACGCGCTGGCACTATAACGTCAATGGCGCGCTCGGCGTGCAGGCCTTTCAGGAGGACTCCACACCGCTCTGGCCTCTCGCCGGCGACAAGCCTCTTGAAACCAGCCAGAACAATCCCATGCTGCCCAACGTCACCAGCGTCAGCCCCAACTACGACTTCCACTCGCAGGTCGCCTATCAAATCCACACGCACTGGTTCGCCGGCGCGTACTTCGCCGCCAACAACACGCGCAACTACTCCTACGCATCGGTCGGATTTTTTGTCCGCTACACATTCCGCGAGCAGCCGTCCGCCGTCGCCGCTCCAACAGGCCTCTTCCCCGCCGACGGCCCCCGCCCCTTCACTGTCCCGTAAGCAGCTGCCTCCCCGCCGCACCTGCCCGCGCGCAACCGAAAGGACTCCTCCTCATGAACGACCAAAAGATTTACCGCATCGCCGGCATCTGCTCGCTGGCTTCGATCGCCACCTTTTTCATCGAGTTTCCGTTTTACCTCGTCCGCAGCCCCTTTCCCGGCCTGGCCGCGTCCAGCAAGCTCCCCGATTTCGCCGCCCGCAACGCCACCAACATCATGAGCTGCGTCTTCCTCGATCTCATCATCCTCACCCTCATCATGATCTTCATGGCCGGCGTCCGCCACCTCATCCGCCAGGCCAATCCCCAGCACGAGTGGCTGGCCAGCCTCTTCTTCGGTGTCGGCCCGGTCTACGTCGCTCTTACATTCGTCGCCGACTCCCTCCAGGCGTCCACCGTCATCGACGCCTTCGATCCTCCCGCCGACGGCGTCATTATCCGCGCCATGATGGAGAGCACTTTGCTTTTGTACGGCTCCATCGCCCTCTGGCTCATGGCCTTCTTTATGGCCGTCCTCAGCTACGTCACTCTTTCGGGTGGCGCTCTCCCGCGATGGTCCGCCTGGGTCGGCTACGCGTGTGCCCTTGCTTGCCTGGCCTTCGTACCCACCATGTTTGTGCACCACGTCGATATGTTCGGTCTTTACAATCCAGCTTGCTTGGGCGCCCAGGCCTTCGCCAACGGCTTCCCCCTGGCCGCCTGGATGATCGTCGTCGGCATTCTGATGATCCGCAAATCCGGCCAGCGCGACCCCGCCGCGCTGTAATGGAGAGAGCAGGGGCCTTCACGCCCGGAGACAAGCCTCTTCCTCGCTGACGGCCCCCAACCCTTCACTGTCCCGCAATATATTTGCTCCGCTCTTAGTGTCCGAGTGTACGATCTCCTTCATGGAAAAGACTCCCAAAATCCGCATTGTTCGGATCGTTGAGTTGGTCGCTGAGGAGCTGGAAAGAGAAGCGGAGTTGATGCCGCCCGAACACGAGAACGCCGCCAGAATATTGCGTGCCCATGCCAAGATTCTCCGGAAAAGTAAGGACCAGCGAATCCTTAGAGTTTGGGAAGGGATCTAAAGGCGAGCCCATTTCGTGCGCAGCAGATGCTGGTCGGAAATACGTGTTTCTATAAATGTGGCGGGTAGTACTCTTCTTAAGTCGTGTGACTTGTTTTCGTAATTGGTATAGAACAGCGATTCGCTCACGCGACTTTTGTTTCAGGCAAAATCATTCTTCTTGAACTTCGTGCCCTGCGGTTGAACGGCAAGGCCGGACCGTTCTCGCTCGCTTGATGGATCTCTATGCAAAGCTCAGGTAGAGCAAACCGAGGCCCAGGAGACAAGCAACGATGCCCCCAAAGATGAGAACGCCATCCTGATTGCACTTCCGGTAGAGCGCCGAAGCGGGGCCGGGCAGGAAAAGCAGGAAGGCCCCCTTCACGATGGTGAGCCATCCAAGGATTGTGACAAGCAAGGGCAAACCGGTTGTCCACACGTTATTCATTACGACGATCACGGCGCCCAGGGTGACGATGACAAAGCTCCATGACCACACAAATCCGCGGTCCTGGGTTACCTTTTCAAGAGCAGCAGACACGCTCTTCCGGTCGATGGCCGCCGAGAGGCCCATGATCGCAAGAACGATTCCCAATACCCGCGCGATGGCGATTGCGGTATTCATTGGAATCTCCATTTTGAACTGAAATTTGCAGCGATTATAGGCCCGTTCGCGCAGATTGCAAGACCAGCGTGGAACTTCCAATGTAAAAATCTCGCGATTCGTCGTCGCTCATGCGGCGCCCGCCTCGTCGAGCGGGTCGACACAAGCTGGCAACACTTCGATCCACATCGTCATCGCGCTTTTGGCGAATTTGCAGATCCCGCGCCGGAGGCGCAGCGTTCATGAGCCCCGCGCTTCACTGGGGCCCCCAAGAAACGATTTTGTTTCTTGGGGTGGTTGAGCGTGGGGAATGCAGGATCGAAAATGTCTCAGAGTCCCATGGGGACGGCGCACAAAAAATGCGTGCGCGCCCTTGATTGTTCGGGCACAAAGTTGGTCGATGGACCTGCGCTTGCTTTTCGCAAACACCCCTGGGACCCCTGGGACGGGTGGCCACGCTGGCTCCGAATCGATTCGGATACGCCCGGAATGGCAAAATAAGTGCAACGCATGGCTGCGCGTCGATCGCAGCCGGCTCAATCGAAGGTCAGACGATGAGGAGCGAACAGAATGAGCGCGCCGGCAACAAAACTCAATAAAGGCGACGTCCGAGTTGGATTCATCGGCCTCGGGCTTATGGGATCCCACTTAACAAGGCGCTTGCATGCAAGCGGTTGGCGTATTCAAGCATGGAACCGTAGCCCAAAGCCTGCAGATGAGATCGGCAAACAAGGGATTGCCATCGCGCCGTCCATTGCGGATCTCGTCGCTCATTCGAGCTTGATTCTTTCTTCTCTCGCAAATGATGCAGCCGTTCGGTCCGTCTACTTGGATAAAGGCGGCGTCTTTTCTGCAGCGGCGCAGGGAACCGTGATCCTTGAAATGAGCACGATCTCGCCGGATCTATCGCGTCAGTTGCACGATCCGGCCCGCACCAGAGGCGTGAGCCTGCTCGATGTGGCCATCTCTGGGTCCACGCCCGCGGTCGATGCCGGAACCATCACATTGCTTGCCGGAGGCGACAAGGAAACCTTCGAGCGATGTGTCCCCATTTTCGAGTCGATTGCCAAACAGTGGTTCTTGATTGGGCCTGGCTCCTCAGGCGTTCAAATGAAACTGGTAGTCAACCTTCTTCTGGGCCTCGATATGGAGGCAATCGCAGAGGCAGTCTCGCTCGGAGAGCATTTTCACATCGATCGCAATACTCTGCTCGATGTCCTTTCCAAAACAGCTGTGGTGCCTCCCGCGTTTGTTGGCAAGTTCCGCAAGATCAAAGACAGCGACTACTCGCCTAAATTCCCTCTGCGGCTGGCGAGCAAAGACCTCGATCTGGTCATGGATGCAGCAAGGGCCTCTGGCGCCGATTTGCCTGCGGCCGCTGTTGCCCAGTCCGTATTTGCATCCAATGTCGCTGCGAGTGGCGACCTGGATCTGTCCGCTATAGCGCCGTCTGTCCTCGGTCGCCCACGCCGCCCTTGACCAGGCAATAAAGTGAGAGCCAGCTGCCACAGGCCTTACTGTCAAGAGGGGAGACCATTGCAACTCGCCCCAACCCTCTGAAAACACTCGCTAAAAATCTTTCCCCAAGTTTGCCGATTAATTCCCCAACCTTGCGCATAATGTTTCTATGAGTGCCACCTCAGCATCCGCGCACAAACAAGGGCAGGGAACCCGCGTCAAGCTGGTTCTCCCACCGAATGTGTGCTTCCCCACTTTTTCTCCGGGGAAGATTTTATTCGCAAAACTGCCCAACTCTTGGTTCAATTTCGACCCATCCAGAGGGCTCATTCAATAGAACCAAGACCTTAGATGTTAACGCATCGGTAAACAAGCTGTTAACTCACCAGTAAGTCCGCAGCGAATGCAAGGAACTTGTTCCTGGATCCATAGTCAATAAATTATCTTAATAAAAACTATTGACAAACTTAAAAATCTTGATTATTGTCATTCCAGCGGCGAGAAATCCGCTTCATTTCATGCCCAACGACCCCAAATCCGCCCCCCAACCCATTTCCGACTGGCAAGACCTGCTCCGCATCGCCCAGGGCTCGCCCCTCGTGATCGAGCGCGTCCGCATTCCCGAGAAGCAGATCGCCATCGAAGGCCAGTTCAACCTTCCCCAGCTCGCACGCCTCACCCTTGAAGATCAGGTCTTCGTCATCGCCTTCCTTCGCTCCCACGGCACCATCAAGGACATGGAGCAGACCTTCGGCGTCAGCTATCCCACCATCAAAGCGCGCCTCAATCGCATCGCCAGCCAGCTTGAATTCATCGAAATCAATCCTTCCGCATCGCGCACTGAAGTTCTCGAGCAGTTGAACACCGGCGAGATTTCGGCCGCCGATGCCATCCGCGCACTGGAGGCCCTCAAATGATTGCCAACGTCGCCGTCCTCGAAATCAACAACCCGCACTTCCACATGCCGCGGCTCTGGATCCCCCTCATCCTTCTCTGGATTCCGCTGGCCTTGCTCTTGCTCCTGCTTTCGCCAATCCTCCTCATCGTCGTCTGCGCCATCAGCATCACGACCGGCGTCGGCCCTTTCCGCGTCGTCCGTGTGTTTTGGGACATCCTGTCGAGCCTTCGCGGCACCGACGTGCGCGTCACCGCCAACGGCAAGAAAGTCTTGGTCCGAATCCTGTAGAGGTCACTATGTCTTCTCATCACCGCTCCATTCTTCAACTGCTCGCCGTCGGCCGTATCAACTCGATTGAGGCAGAACGCCTGCTCATCGCCGCCAGCGCGGAACGTGAGGCAGCTTGGGTGCTTGTCGGCTGTGTTGTCGTCGCGGCAGCTTCTCAATTGCATTCGCTCTTGCCGTTCACGCACTTTTTGGGGTCCATGCTGGCCGGGAGTCTTCCAGCGCTCCGGCACGTATTGACATCGATCACAGTTTCCTTGGGAGGATAACCATGAACGAAAACCGCCGTCAGATCCTGGAAATGTTAGCCGCGGGCAAAATCACTGCGGATGAGGCTGAGCGACTGATCGCCGCGCTTGAGCCGGAACCCGCCACAACCGCCAACTTTACTGGCGACGTTGCCGGCTCAAATGGCTGGGCTGGAAACGATAAAGGCGCCACCGTCAAGACCCACGCAAAGTATCTTCGCGTCCTTGTCGAGTCCACCGAAAAGAATGGTCCCAAGACGGTCAACGTCCGTGTGCCCATGCAGCTTCTTCGCGCCGGTGTCCGCCTCGCCAGCCTGATTCCTCAGCAGGCCCACGATCAGTTTGACGAGACCCTGAGCAAGCACGGCGTTCCGCTGACGCTATCGCAAATCAAGCCCGAGAACCTGGAGGAACTGATCGACCACCTCGGAGACCTCACCGTCGACGTCGACGCCAAGGAAGAAAAAGCCAAAGTCCGCGTCTTCTGCGAATAGGGCACTGCGGCGGAGATCGCCGCGTATAGCCTTGATGCCGGTGGAATGATCGCTATTGCAGCGTTAGCATGCCAGTCCCGAAGTCTTCCTTGCAGGCGCTGCTCGCCGGAGAGAAGCCGTAGTTGATCCCCAGCGTCTTTCCATCCGGTGAGAGGCTGCCGGACCAGCCGAGGATTCCGCTCGGCGAATTACTCAGATCGACGAAGAAATCGCCACCCACGAAACTGACGCTGAGCGCCGTCGCTGCTGGCGGGACGCAGGAATAGCCGCTCACTGTCGCTGTGCCTGTCAGCGTCAGGAGCCCTGCGGAGTTCGGAGTGCTGCTCTGATCGACTATGGCAGCTACCGTGAAGCTTTGGCCGGTGACTTGTGACGTGACCGTTCCGTAGTAGGTTCCGTTCACCGGGGGATATTCAGTGCCGGTCATGGACCCTTGCGTGGTGCAATCGCCGCTGATTGCAAAACTGCCGTTCGCAAGGCTCGATCCGCTCACCGTGCCGGTCATCGTTGCGGAGGGTTTCGCGTTCGCGGCAGTGCCCAATTTCAGATTGCCTTCGGCATCAACCGTACCGGAGAGCGCCACGCCCGAGAACATGCCAATGGGGCTCCCCACACAGCCGTCGGGGTAAACAAGCAGGTCCGTTGCCGCGGGACCCACCGCCAGGCCCGAAACACTGCCCGCATCGGATGTGAGATACACAGCAATGGGAACATTCCCGCCTGCAGTTGGGTTCACAGTCAGCACCCAGTTTCCTGTCATGTTCGCGGGCGCGCTCGGATTCGTTGGAGGGGAGAGAGTCGAACTCGTGCCGCCGCAGCCCACAAGGCTGCCAGTGATCAAACATGCAACAAGAAGCACCGCGGCCCAGCCGCCTGCGCTTGCCTTGATGGCCCGTGAAGTCATAACGCACCCCCCGGATCTATTTGCTTGGTAGGATTCCCGAGTTATTAGACGTAAATTAGCCGCGAGGGTCACACGCACCCACGCTTTCGACCACTATTCTAAGCCCGCCGCAGCGGCTTCTGCATCGGCACGACTTGCACCGTTACGTCGCGCACTTCTGACAGAAACCGATTCAGCACCGAGCCGCGCAGCAGAATGTCGAAGCGCGACCGCGCCGACTGCCCGAAGACCACGTGCGAGATGTTCTCCTGTTGCGCAAACCGGATCAGCGCATCGGCTACCTTGCGGTCGGTGAGTTGAACGACCTTGGCCCCAAGGTCTCTAGCCATGCGCATGTATTCTTCCAGCCGATGGAAGGCCTCGGGGTCGCTGTGGCCCTTGTCATCTGGCGGAGTCACATAGACCGCATACCAATTCGTCGCCAGGCGTCCGGCGATTCTGGCCCCAATGCGCAGCAGCCTCTCAGTTCCCGGCCGCGTGCTCAAGCACACCATCACCTTTTCCGGGATCGGCGCCTGCTCCAGCCCTTGCGTCCGCCGGTATTCCGATGCGCGGCTACTCACCTGCTCTGCCGTGGTGCGCAGCGCCAGTTCGCGCAGCAGGTTCAAATTGCCCTTGCGGAAGAAGTTCGCCAGCGACTGCTCTACCTTTTCGGGAGCGTAGATCTTTCCGCCACGCAGACGGTTGCGCAGCTCCTCTACGGTCAGGTCGACGTTCACCACTTCGTCGGCGCGCTTCACGAAGCTGTCCGGGACGGTCTCGCGGATGGTCGTATTCGCCGAACGGTTGACGGCGTCGTTCAGCGTCTCCAGGTGCTGGATGTTTACCGCCGTCATCACGTTGATGCCGGCGTCGAGCAGTTCCACCACATCTTCGTACCGCTTGCGGTTCTTGCTCCCTGGAACGTTGGTGTGCGCCAGTTCGTCCACCACCACCGTCTGCGGATGCCGCGCGATGATCGCGTCCACATCCATCTCTTTCAGGTTCACGCCGCGATAAGGAATCACCTTTAGCGGGATGACCTCGAGATCCCGGATCTGATCCTGGGTCTCCTTCCGCCCGTGGGCCTCAACCAGGCCGATCACCACATCCACGCCGCCCTGAGTACGCATCAGGTAGGCAT